>NZ_JBIBVH010000001.1:0-234895 GCF_043080205.1 Leucobacter sp. NPDC015123
GGCATTTGACAATTTAAGTGCACACTATTGAGTTCTCAAGATCCAGACACCCACCGTACTCACCCTGAGGCTTTCCGAAGAGCAACTTTTCTATCGTATCACACGAGGTGATTCCAGCGCATCCGTCTAAACCGAACCGCTCTGCGGCCCGGCTGCGTTGCGCTGACAAGGGAATACATTACGGCGATCCCGGCCGAAGGGCAAGCCGTGGCGCATTCTCGGGCGTGTCTTCGCGTCTTTCCGCCAGTCATGCAGTATTGGCCTCCAGTTCACCCCGCGTAGGCTTTCGCTCGCCATCGCAATAAACAGCGCAAAACTCGTCTTCTCACCCTCGATCCTGATCGTTCCCGCGCGTGTTGGGTGCTCACAAGGCGCAACTTCTACACTGAGTGGGTGACTGACTCTTCCGCGACCCACGTGTCCCCCTCCCCCGCTGACTTCTCATTCGACGTCGACCACCGACTCGAGACGGGCGGCGCCGTTGGCAGCGACGGGCAGCCCCTCGGCCGCGCGGGCACGATCCACACCCCTCACGGCGACATTCAAACTCCGGCGTTTATCCCCGTCGGGACGAAGGCGACCGTGAAGTCGCTGTTGCCCGAGACCGTCAGCCAGCTCGGGGGCCAAGCCGTGCTCGCGAACGCCTACCACCTGTTTTTGCAGCCCGGCAGCGATATCGTCGACGCCGCGGGTGGGTTCGGAAAGTTCATGAACTGGCACGGCCCGACCTTTACCGACTCTGGCGGATTCCAGGTGATGTCGCTCGGCGTCGGCTTTAAGAAGGTGATCTCTATGTCAGAGAAGGCGCACGCCGAAGCCGAGGTCATTGCACAGACCAAAGAGCGGCTCGCGCACGTTGACGAAGACGGTGTGACATTCAAGTCGTTCATCAACGGCGATAAGCACCGTTTCACGCCCGAGATCTCCATGCAGATTCAGCACCAGCTCGGCGCCGACATCATGTTCGCGTTCGACGAGCTCACGACACTTCTCGACTCGCGTGCGTACCAAGAGGACTCAGTCGAGCGAACTGAACGCTGGGCGGTGCGGTGCCTTGACGAGCATGCCCGACAGACTGCCGACCGTCAGCACCGCCCGTATCAGGCGCTCTTCGGGGTTGTGCAAGGTGCGCAATACGAGGATCTTCGTCGTCGGGCTGCAAGTGGACTCGCTGGGCTGCGGGGCGCAACAGCTACCGAACAGGAATTCGACGGCTTTGGCATCGGTGGTGCGATAGAGAAGACCGAGCTCGGCGAGATCGTCGGCTGGGTCTGCGATGAGCTACCCGAGAACAAGCCGAGGCACCTGCTCGGGATCTCTGAGCCAGACGACCTCTTCTTTGGAATCGCGGCCGGCGCTGACACCTTTGACTGCGTCGCCCCTTCGCGCCAGGCTCGGGGCGGCACGATGTACTCGAGCACGGGCCGCATCAATGCGAAGGCCGCCACTCAGCGGCGCCGGTTCGAAGCGCTCGACCCCGAGTGCGACTGCTACACCTGCGAGAACTACACCGCCGCCTACCTGCATCATCTCTTCAAGGCGAAAGAGATGCTCGGCTCGACGCTTGCGACAATTCACAACGAGCGTTTCATCGTGCGACTTGTCGACAGGATCCGCGAATCGATCATTGATGGGACGTTCATCGAACTGCGCGAGGAGGTCCTCACGAAGCAGTACGGCGCGGACTTCGCGCGGGAAGCGGCGGCCCGCTACTCTGCCTAAACACAGCCCCTCCGGGATGAGTCGCGAGAGTCTCGCGGCCCACCCCGGTGCGAACCGGGCAGCGGGCCGGGCAGCGGGCCGAGCAACCCATTCATCTGAGATCTGCAGTCCCAATCACCGAAGATGCCCGAGACGCCAGATCTAACGCCGATCCACTGGAATACGGCTGACGGGAAGGCCCGGGCAGCGGGCCGGGCAGCGGGCCGAGCAACCCATTCATCTGAGATCTGCAGTCCCAATCACCGCGAAAGCCCAGATCGCCATACCCAACGCCGATCCACTGGAATACGGCTGACGCGGGCAAGCCAAGATCCCAAGACCCCAAGATCCCAAGACCCCAAGACCCCAGGCCCGACTACGCGATGAGCCCCACCCGAGACTCCTCTGCACGCCTCGTCCACGCAATGACCCTGGTAGTGACGGGGAGCAGCACGACCTCGGCGAGCACCTTCACCACGTAGCCGAGCACGACGTACATGACGAAGTCGACGCCGGTAATGATCCCGGCGAACGCGATCGTGCAAAAAAGCAGAGTGTCAATGAGCTGGCCAGCAATCGTTGAGCCGATGAGTCGTGTCCGCAGGAAGCGGCCGGAGGTCTTGCGCCTTAGCCGATCCAGCACCCACGCGTTCACGAGCTGCCCCGCGAGGAAGGCGACGAGGCTCGCGGCAACGATGCGCGGAACAAACCCGAGCACAGCCGCGAAGGCATCCTGGTTCTCCCACCCAGCCGCTGGCGGCGACACCTGCACGATGAGAATCGTCAGCGACGCGACGAGCGCGAGCGCGAAGGCGGTGAGGATCGCACGGCGGGACGCTTTCAGCCCGTACACCTCGGCAAGTACGTCGCCGAGGATGTAGGCGAGGGGGAAAAGGAAGACTCCCCCGTCGAACACGAGCGGTAGCGAGAGGTCGCCCACCTCGATCGCACCGAACGCGATCGGCTTCACTGCGACAACGTTTGAGATCAATAGGATCCCGACGAACGCCGCTGAAATTACTGCGTAGCGGCCCCCAGCCGCTGCCGCACGGTCACCAGGCACCAAGTGGGCGCGCTGTTGCTCAGACACAACTGTCTCCTTGAGAGTGACGACGCGCTGCCCCACGTCTGTACTACGAACTTCTCGCTCACTATCCGTGAGCGCTCACCTTAGTTTACTCGTCGACTTGTCCGACGCCGAGCGCACCACGGATCATGTCCATGTTGAGCTTCGCGGCAACGCTTGCGCCGTTGCCCGCCGCGATGATGAGCTGTTGTGGCCCGGGCGGGACGGTGTCGCCCGCGGCGTAGACTCCGCGAATCGAGGTCTCGCCGCGCTCGTCGACCTTCACGAGGCCCCAGTCGTCGCGCTCGATCTCCAGGTCACCAAAGTAGTCGACCGACGCATGCCAGCGTGGGCGAACGAAGCCTCCAACCCGGCCAATGACCTCGCCGTCTGCGAGACGGACGCCAGTCATGTCGGCTTTCTCGCCCACGATGTCGTCGATGGCACGGCGCTCGACGCGGATCCCGATCGATGCGAGCTCAGCCTCCTGCTCAGCACGGATCGTGTCGGCCCCGTTCGTGAAGACGATGAGGTCAGAGCTGAACCGTGAGATGAGCAGTGCCCGAGCGAACATGTCGCTCGTCTCGCCGATCAGCGCGAGCGGCTTGTCGGTCTTCTCGAACCCGTCGCACTCAACGCACGAGTGCAGCGCAGTTCCGTAGTACGCGCGGATCATCGGAAACGGCGGAAGCTCCTCCGTGAGGCCGGCGGCGATGAGCACTCGCCTGGCAAGGATCTCGACGTCGCTGCTTCCCCGAAGCCCGGTGCCCCTGATCTTGAACCCGATTCCGTCTGGGAAGCCAGCTTCGCGCGCTTCCTCGGCGGTCAGCGGTGCGATTTCGCGGGTCATTGCCTGCGCGAAACGCGCAGTCGGGTAGGTCTCGAACTCTTCGCGTCCGAGCCTGCGAAGCTCAAGCGGCGGCGCACCGTCGCGGGTCAGGAAACCGTGGGAGCGAAGCGTGGCAGAGTGCCTCGGCCTGTTTGAGTCGAGGATCGCGATACGTCGGTTCGCCCGAACGAGCTGCAGGCCAGCTGACAGCCCAGCAGGGCCTCCGCCGATAATTGCGACGCCGTAGGGAGCCGCGGGATTATCCGCAACCGTCTCGATCACCATCAGGTCTCACTCCTTCATCCAGTCAACCGATTCCTGACAGGCGGGCGGCACGCCCGCCTGAGGCGTTTACTCGCCCGAAAGCTGAGCCTCGAGCCGGCGGAGACGCGCAAGCGTCTCCTCGCGGCCGAGCAGCTCGAACGACTCGAACAACGGCGGAGACACGCGGCGACCCGAGGCGGCAACCCGCAGCGCCCCGAAGGCGACGCGCGGCTTCAAGCCCATGCCCTCGATGAGCGCGTCCTGCAGCGCCGTCTGGATCTGTTCCGTCGCCCACCCGTCAGCTGGGAGGGCTTCGAGCGCGGTGATGCTTGCACGCAGCGCCTCGGGCGCGTCGTCCTTCAACGACTTGAGCGCGTCGTCTTCGTAGACGAGCGCGGCCGCGTTGGTGAAGAGGAATCCGAGCATTGGCACGACCTCGGACAGGACAGTGACGCGGCTCTGCACGAGCGGCACCGCCGCACGAACCGTCGCGAGCTGCTGCTCGCTCGGCTCAACCGGCAGCGCTCCGCCCGCAATGAGGTACGGCAGAATCCGCTTGTAGAACTCGTCCTCGCTCAGCAGCCTGATGTGGTCTGCGTTGATCGCGTCGGCCTTCTTCTGGTCGAAGCGTGCGGGGTTCGGGTTCACGTCCGTGACGTCGAACGCGGCGATCATCTCGTCGCTCGTGAACACGTCTCGATCCGACGAGATCGACCAGCCGAGCAGCGACAGGTAATTGAGGAGCCCCTCGGGGATGAACCCGCGCTCACGGTGGTGCAGCAGGTTCGATTCGGGGTCGCGCTTTGAAAGCTTCTTGTTTCCCTCTCCAAGCACGTACGGGAGGTGACCAAACTGCGGGATCGCGGCCTCGATGCCGAGCTCAACGAGCGCTCGGTGCAGTGCGACCTGGCGCGGTGTCGACGACAGGAGATCCTCGCCGCGCAACACGTGGGTGATGCCCATCAGCGCGTCGTCGACCGGGTTCGTGAGCGTGTACAGCGGGGCGCCGTTCGGGCGAACGACAACGAAGTCGATAGTCGACCCCGCGGGGAAGCTAATCGGACCGCGCACCAGGTCGTCGAAGCTGAGATCCATGTCGGGGATGCGGAAACGGAGCGCAGGCTCGCGGCCCTCCGCACGGAACGCCGCGCGCTGCTCGTCGGTAAGGTCGCGGTCGAAATTGTCGTAGCCGAGCTGCTTCGCGCGGCCGTTCGCCTCGTTGCGCGCGTCGATTTCCTCGGCGGTCGAGAAGCTCTCGTAGAGGTAGCCGGCGTCCATCAGGCGCTGCGCGATCTCGCGGTAGATCTCACCACGCTGCGACTGGCGGTAAGGCCCGTGGGGGCCGCCAACGTCGATGCCCTCGTCCCAGGTGAGGCCGAGCCAACGCAGGGAATCGAGGATCTGGCCGTAGCTCTCCTCGCTGTCGCGCGCAGCGTCGGTGTCTTCGATACGGAAAACGAACGTGCCACCCGTGTGGCGGGCGTACGCCCAGTTGAACAGGGCCGTGCGCACCATGCCGACGTGCGGCGTGCCAGTCGGTGAGGGGCAGAAGCGAACGCGAACGTCGCTGCCGGTGGCGGTTGAGAACTGGGGTTCGACGGTAGTAGACATCCCCACCAGTTTAGCCGTTATTGCGCGGCAGGGCTTCAGTGTTGCCTGGCTACTCGCAGCTTCGGGTACATCGATGCGATCGCTCCGAGCGTCAGCAGAGCGAGCGCGACGAGCGCGAGGATCGAGAAGTCGCTCATTGCGAACACGATTCCGGCAAGCACACCCGCCGCAGCACCTGAGGCGCTCATGAACGTATCGGCGCGCCCCTGCCACTTCGGCCGTTCGCCGAGCGCGGTCAGGTCTGTGAGCAGCGCCGCGCCCGCGACAGTCACAGCGCTCCAGCCGACGCCAACGAGGGTCATCGCGATCTGCACATACAGACTGTTCTCGCCGGAGAGGTAGGCGAAGTAGATTGCGACAAGCAGGATCGCCCAGCCGCCGCCGATCACCGGGAGCCTGCCAATCTTGCCAGCGAGGATGCCGAACACCGGCGACAGCGCGTACATGCCCGCGATGTGTAGGCTCAGCGTGATCCCGACGAGCGCGTCGCTTCCGCCGTGGTGCTTAAGGTGCAGCGGCGTCATCGCCATGAGGCCGACCATGATGGCCTGGGCCATACCGATGATGACAATCGCAAGGATCTTTGCGCCGCGCGAGGCCGCGACCTCGGTCGCGGTTTCGGGACCTGCATCCCGAGCCTGTGCGGCTTCAGCCTGCAATGCGCGGGCGGTGAGCAACGGGTCTGGCCGCAGCCCGAAGTAGTTCACGCACACGGCCGCAAGCTGCGCAAAGAACGTGAACACGAAGACTCCGGCGAGCGGAGTCACGCCTATCCACCCACCGACGACAGCTCCCGGGCCCATGAGGTTCGGCCCGATCACCGCTCCGACGGTGATCGACCAGACCACGAGCGACAGGTCGCGTGCGCGGTTCTCTGGCAGCGCGAGATCGGTCGCTGCGAAGCGCGACAGGAGCTGCACGGCGGAGGCGACGCCGAGGATCCCGATCCCGAGAGCGAGCACCCACCACTGCGAGATCCCCGCTCCTGAGATCGCGAGGAGCGCGCCGAGCATTGCGACTGAGCTACCCAGCACGACGGCCGTGCGGCGCCCGCGTCGTGCCGCTATCCGCGCGAGCGGGATTCCCGCGGCCGCTGCACCCGCGTTCGACATCGCAGCTGCAAGTCCAGAGATCGCGTCGTTGCCACTCACCTCTGCGAGCAACAGCGCCCCGACAGAGGCGGAGGCGCCAAAGCCAAGACCGCCGAGAATCGTCGCGGTCGAGAGCACGATCAGCGTGCGACGCTGCAGCTTGCCGCCAAGCTCGAGCGGGAGCCGATTCCGATACCCGTGCGACTCGTGTGCCCGGTTCGGTTGTGCTGCCGTGTTCGTCGTCACGCGACGTCTCCTTTGATGGCGATGTGTGTTTGGCTGCGGCTCAGTGGATGGGTGGCTATCTGATGTGTGGCTACTTCCCCACTGGAGTGAGACCCCAACAGGTGCCGTCGACGCTGGCGAGCAGGCGCCGAGCGAGGCGCACCTGCGGGCTCTCGTTCGCTGTCGCCATAGCGATCAGCCCGATCGTTCGGTGACGCTGCGGGTCGAGCTCGACGAGCACCGCCTCGTCGGGAAGCGTGCGTGCTGCGGCGAGGGCGAGACCTGGCACGAGCGCAACCGCACCGCCAGCCGCAGCCATCGCGAGCATTGCCGGCACGTTGTCCGTCTCCTGAATAATCTCTGGATCGAAGCCAGCGTCGCGGGAAGCCGCGAGCAGGTGGCCACGGCACTTCTCGCAGCCCGCGATCCAGTGGTCGGAGGCGAACTCGCCGAGCTTGGCTGGCGCCCCGGCCGCGCCGAGCCCCCCGAGCTCGGCGGCGCGGCTCTCAGACACGACGAGTTGCACTTCCTCCTCCCAGAGCGGGAAGAAAGCCGAACCCGCTGGAAGCTCTGCAGCCCCCTCGTAGTCGAAGATCAGCGCGCAGTCGACTTCGCCGTCGCGGAGCATCTCGGTCGCCTCGGGCGGCTCAGCCTCGCGGTACTGGAGGGCCACCTCAGGCGCCTCGACTGCGAGCTTTCGCATGATGGCGGGGACAATTGTCGCCGATGCTGACGGGAACCCGACGAGCCGGAGGGTGCCTGCCCGTTCGCCACGCAGATCGTCGATCGCCGCGAGGGCAGCATCGATCTCGCTCACCACGGTGCGGCCATGATCGGCGAGGATGTTGCCTGCGGTCGTCAGCCGAATCCCACGGCCGAACCGCTCGATGAGTGGAACCGCGAGGCGCGTCTCGACGCGCTTGATGCGCTGGCTTACCGCTGGCTGGCTCAGGCCGAGCGCCGCTGCGGTCGCCGTGAGCGATCCAGTCACCGACAGGGTGTGCAGGATGCGCAGCTCGGTCGAATCGATTGAGCCGAGCGGATCTATGGGACGGGTGGCGTTCACAGCACCACTATAACCCAGACGCAAGTCTTTCATAAGAATCATTCTCTATTCTTATGTTTTGTCGCGTCATAGCCTGATCCGTATGATCCCCTCACCGGCACCGCAGACCCAGCCGCGCGACTTTGCGAGCTACTTCCCGCCAACGAGCGGCTACCTCTCGGCGTGCACAGGCGGGCTCCCCCCGCTCGAAACGGTGCGTGCTGGCCACGCGTTCTACGATGACTGGTCGAAGGGAGCGCTCGACGCCCGCGCGATCGGGGCCGCGGCCGAGCGAGTGCGAGGGCTGTACGCGGGGCTCGCCGGAGTCCCCGCTTCACGGGTGGCACTTGGATCGCAGGTCTCGCAACTCGTGTCCGTCGTCGCGACGGGAGTCCCTGATGGCGGCGAAGTGCTCTGCCCGACAGGCGACTTCGCATCTCTCACGCATCCATTCGAACAGCTCGCGGCGCGAGGGGTCACCGTTCGATACGCTCCCGCTGCCTCGCTCGCTGAAGCGATCACACCCGCGACGTCGCTCGTTGCGTTCTCACTCGTCCAGTCGGCCACGGGCGAGGTCGCTGACCACGCCGCGATCGTCGAGGGGGCCGCTGCCGTTGGAGCGCAGACATGCGTCGACCTCACCCAGTCGCTCGGCTGGCTCCCAGTTGGCGCTGCAGACTTCGACTACACCGTCTGCCACGCATACAAGTGGCTGTGCTCACCGCGTGGCACCGCGTTTCTCACGGTTCGAGAGGGCCTCGACGACACGCTCACCCCGCTCGCGGCAGGCTGGTGCTCGGCCGACGACGTGTGGAGCTCCTGCTACGCAGGCAACACCCCACTCTCCGCGGGCACAGGCAGGTTCGACCTCTCGCCCTTGTGGCCGCTCATCGCAGGCACCGAGGAAGCGCTGAAGCTGTTCGCATCGCTCGACGCCAGAGCGGTGCACGACCACGCAGTTGCCCTCGCGAACTCAGCTCGACAGGTACTCGGGCTCCCGGCAGGAAACTCAGCGATCGTCACGTGGCCGGACCCCGAGGGCGCGGACCTCGCCACAATGCAGGCAGCCGGGCTCGTCGCCTCCGGGCGGGCCGGGAACGCTCGCGTATCGTTTCACCTCTGGAACACGCCCGACGACGTGGAACTGCTCGCGCGGGCGCTCGGTCGGTAGGGCCCAGCTGGCCGCCGATTCGGCCGAGCTGGGTGAACCGCGCGAGCCAGAAACGGGCTACGCGTTTGCGAAGGCCTCAGCGTCCTCGCGGTCCTGCTCCGTCGCAACAAGCTGACCGCATGCCCCGTCGATTTCCTTGCCGCGGGTGTCGCGCAGCGTCGTGACGACCCCTGCCGCGTTGAGCCTGTCGACGAACTCACGGGTGACCTCTTTCGTGGAGGAGGTCCAGATGGAGCCCGGGGTCGGGTTGAGCGGGATCGGGTTCACGTGCACCCAGCCGCGGCCTCGCTGGTTCAGGCGGTCAGCGAGCAGGTCGGCTCGCCACGCGTGGTCGTTCATGTCCTTGATGAGTGCGTACTCGATGGACACCCTGCGCCCGGTCTTCTCGTAGTAGGCGTAGGCAGCGTCGAGCACCTCGTCGACCTTCCACCGACTGTTGACCGGGATGAGCTCATCGCGAAGCTTGTCGTCGGGCGCATGCAGCGAGAGGGCGAACGTCACCGGGATATCCTCATCCGCGAGCTTTCGGATCGCCGGAGCGAGCCCGACCGTCGAGACCGTAATGCCGCGGGCGCTCATACCGAGGCCCTCCGGTGATGGCGCGACCATGCGGCGCACCGCATTCATAACGCGCTTGTAGTTGGCAAGCGGCTCCCCCATGCCCATGAACACGATGTTGTTCACGCGTTCGGGCTCCGCACCGTTTCCAGCGCGGCGCTTGTGACCAAGCCCGCCCTCGGCAATGAAACGGTTCGCCTGAACGACCTGGTCGAGGATCTCAGCAGTCGACATGTTGCGAGTAAGGCCGGCCTGACCTGTCGCGCAGAAGGGGCAATTCATGCCGCAGCCACACTGGCTCGAAACGCACAGCGTAATCCGGCCCGGGTATCTCATCAGCACCGACTCTACAAGCGCACCGTCGAACAGGCGCCAGAGGAACTTAACAGTGTTGCCGTCGTCGGTCACGAGCTTCTTGACTTCGCTGAGCAGCGGCGGGAAGAATGCTTCAGCGAGCTCCTCGCGGCGGTCCTTCGGGAGGTCAGTCATTTCTTCGGGCGACGTGGTCCTGTGCTCGAAGTAGTGCACCGACAGCTGCTTGGCGCGGAACTTCGGCAGCCCCATCTCGACGACCTTCGCTTCGCGCTCCGCGAGCGTCATGTCGGCGAGGTGCGTTGCGGGCTGCTTGACGCGCGGGGACGCGAACTGCAGCGTCGGGCGCCCGTCGGGATTCGTGAGCTGCGTCCAACCCTCAGTCTTCGGCCGCACCTGGGGGCGCCGCGCGAGACCACCCGTATTCGGGCGAGTCTTGATGAGCTTGGACTCGCCGGTGGGCGGTGTGTGGTTGAGCTTGTTCGGATCCATCGTGCTCCTATTGTCTCACCTCTGAGCCGATGCCGCGCTGAGTGACCGCGATTGGGCCCGCACGGGGACGCTCCCGTGCTGCCAGGATGATCGAGTGACGAGCATTCCTGCTGGCATCGCGAACGATGTCGACGTGGCGCATATGGCTGAGTCCCCCGCTTTCGGCGAGGGACTCAGCACGCAGGAAGCCTAGGCAGCCCGTGTACTACGCGACGGTGTTGCGCAGAATACCGATCCCCTCGACCTCAACCTCAACGACGTCGCCTGCCTCGAGCGGCCCGACGCCGGCGGGAGTGCCAGTGAGAATCACGTCGCCCGGCAGCAGGGTGAAGGCTTGCGACGCGTGCGCCACGATGCGGGCGAGCGAGAAGATCAGCTGTGACGTCTTGCCGTCCTGCCGCGTCTCTCCGTTCACGCGCGTCGTCACCCGCGCGTCGGCGAGGTCGGGATCCGTCTCGATGACAGGCCCGAGCGGACAGAACGTGTCGAACCCCTTGCCACGGGTCCACTGGCCGTCGGCGATCTGAATGTCGCGGGCCGAGACGTCGTTCGCGCAGGTGAACCCGAAGACGTACTCAAGCGCACGATCCTCAGGGACGTCTTTCGCGACCGCACCGATCACCATGGCGAGTTCGCCCTCGTGTTCGACGCGATCCGAGATCGCGGGGCGCACGATAGTTCCGCCCGGGCCAATCACCGAGGTGTTCGGCTTCAAGAACAGGAGCGGCTCTGCGGGCGCCCCGCCACCGGTGACGTCCTTCATCTCTTCGATGTGGTCGGCATAGTTCTTGCCAACGCACACGATCTTCGAGCGCGGGATGACGGGGGCGAGCAGTCGCACGTCCTCGAATCGGAACCGCTTGCCTGTCGTATCGTAGCCCGCGACGATGGGGTCACCGACGAGCTCCACGAGCTCGACGCCGTTACCGTCCTCCGCGGGGTCGAGAATGCCGAACGAGATCTCGCCGTCAGCCTCAAATCGAGCGATCTTCACTGCTACTCCTTTAGGCGGCGACGCTGGCTGTCGGGATCTCGGTGAGCCAGCCGTGGCGATCCTCGTGGGTGCCGTACTGGATCCCGGTGAGCTCCTCGCGCAGCGACAGCGTGAACTCGCCCGGCGCGGCATCGCCGAAGTCGATTGTGAAGTCGGGCGACTTGAGCTGCCCGATCGGGGTGATGACCGCCGCGGTTCCGCAAGCGAACGCCTCGACGATCGAACCGTCGGCGACGCCATCGCGCCACTCGGTCACGGTCACGGCGCGCTCCTCGACCGAGTAGCCGCGATCCTTCGCGAGCTGAATGAGGCTCTTGCGGGTGATACCCGGCAAGATGTTCCCGTTCAGCGCGGGCGTGAGCAGCGTCTTGTCGTTACGCACGAGGAAGAGGTTCATGCCGCCGAGCTCGTCGATGACGTCGGGGTTGCCTGCGTCGGTGAAGAGCACCTGCTGGCACCCGTTCTCGGCTGCCACGTTCTGCGGGAGCAACGACGCAGCGTAGTTGCCGCCGCACTTCGCGGCGCCGGTGCCACCATTGCCTGCGCGTGCGAAGTCCTGCGACAGCCAGATCGAGACAGGCTTCACGCCGCCTGTGAAGTACGGCCCAGCTGGGCTCGCGATGACCATGAAGCGGGCTCGCTGCGCCGCGCGAACGCCGAGGAAGCTCTCGTCGGCGATCATGAACGGGCGCAGGTAGAGCGACTGGTCGGCGCCGCGCGGCACCCACTCCGAGTCGATCTCAACGAGGCGCTTCGTTGCCTCAACGAACAGCTCGACGGGAAGCTCCGGGAGTGCGAGGCGCACTGCAGACTCGTTGAGTCGGCGGGCGTTCTCTTCGGGGCGGAAGATCACGATCGAGTCGTCGGCGCGACGGTACGCCTTCATACCCTCGAAGATCTCCTGCCCGTAGTGCAGCACGGACGAGGCCGGATCCATGGCGATCGGTCCATACGGCAGCACCTGTGCGTCGTGCCAGCCCGCGTCCTTCGTCCAGATGATCGAGATCATGTGGTCGGTGAAATGGTCGCCGAAGCCAGGGTTTGCGAGGATCGCGTCGCGTTCGGCTGCGGGGAGGCGCTCGGCCTCGGTGAGGGTGAAGGTTGAGTCAGTCATGACACGCCTTTCGGGTCGGTGTGGAACGTGTGAGTGGTTCGGCGCGAGCCGAGAGAGCGGGTCAGGCGCGGGCCGGGATCTGCGAAATGATCGCGTCGCCAACCTCGGTCGTTGAGCGGGTTGCGCCGCCGGCAGCCGCGCGATCCGCGCGGACGGCCGCGCGCAGGCGTTCTGCCTCTGCGTCAAGCCCGAGGTGATCGAGCATGAGCCCCGCCGAGAGGATCGCCGCCGTCGGGTCGGCCTTCTGCTGCCCGGCGATGTCTGGCGCTGAGCCGTGCACAGGCTCGAACATGCTCGGGAAGGTTCCGTCCGGGTTGATGTTGCCAGACGCCGCGAGACCGATGCCGCCACCGATGGCGCCTGCAAGGTCTGTGAGGATGTCACCGAAGAGGTTGTCAGTGACAATTACGTCGAACTGTGCTGGGTTTTGCACCATGTGGATCGTTGCCGCATCGACGTGCATGTAGTCTACGGCGATTTCGGGGTACTCCGCGCGCACGGCCTCAACGACGCCCTGCCAGGTTGCGCCTGCGTGCACGAGCACGTTGGTCTTGTGCACCCAGGTCAGCTTCTTGCGCGGGCGCGCCATTGCAGTCTCGAAGGCGTAGCGCACGACACGTTCGACGCCGAACGCCGTGTTCACTGACACCTCGGTCGCGACCTCAGCCGGCGTACCTGGGCGCAGACGCCCGCCATTGCCAACGTACGGCCCCTCCGTGCCCTCGCGCACGACGACGAAGTCGACGGTGCCGGGGTTCGCGAGCGTCGACTCGACCCCAGGGAACAGCACGCAGGGCCGCACGTTCGCGTAGTGCTCGAAATCGAAGCGCAGCTTCAGCAGCAGGCCGCGCTCGATGTTCGCGGAGCGGAGCCGCTCATCGCCTGGCACGCCGCCAACTGCACCGAAAAGGATCGCGTCATGGCTCGCAATCGCCGCCTGTTCGATCTCGGGAAGCGTATCGCCAGTCTCAAGGAAACGCTCGGCCCCGAGCTGAAACTCGGTACGCTCGATCGTAATGTCGCCACCAGCCACGACCGCGTCAATCACGCGGTTCGCCTGCTCGATCACCTCCGGACCAATACCGTCGCCTGGAATCACTGCAAGCTTGATCGTGCGGGTCACTACGTGCTCCTCGTTGTGCGTTGAAATGGTGGTTCAAGCATACTCCCGAGGGGTTCTCCCCCAAGCAGGCGCTGCGCACAAACGAAGAAAGCCTCACCCGAAGGTGAGGCTTTCTTATCCGGTGACCCCAGCGGGATTCGAACCCGCGTTACCGCCGTGAGAGGGCGGCGTACTAGGCCGCTATACGATGGGGCCGGACGCTGTTGTCGCTTTCTGGCCTAGGCCGTCGCTGACAACTCATATATATTCCCACGTCACTACCGACTGCGCAAATCGAGCCCCCAAAACCGGTGCACCCGCGCGTGTTGCGCCGTCGCTGCCCGCAGATACGCGTGCAGCGCGGCTGCGCTACTCCCTCGGGCGGAACGGCCGCGCGGGCAGGTTCGGGCCATCCCACACCTGAATGATGCCCCAGGCGACTGCGGCGATCGGCACAGCGAGAACCGCACCGAGCACTCCGCTGAGTACGGTGCCGATTGTCAGGGCAAGCAGGATGACGAGCGAATGCAGCTTCAGCGCTCGCCCCATGAGCACGGGCTGCAGGAAGTTGCCCTCGAGCTGGTTGACAAGAACGACGACGCCGACCACGAGCACTGCACTGATGGGTCCGTTCGCGACGAGAGCGACGAGAGCTGCGAGGATGCCCGCAACAGTCGCACCGACGATCGGGATGAAGGCGAGGATGAACACGAGGGCTGCAAGTGGAAGCGCAAGCGGGACGCCAAGGATGACGAGTCCGATCCCGATCCCGATCGCGTCGACGGCCGCGACTGCGGCGGTGCCACGAACGTAGGATCCCAGCGTCGAGACTGTCTTGTCGCCGGCCCGCTCGGCCCGCGCGAGCGCCTCACCGCGGAACGGCCTGAGCAGGAACTGCCAGATCTGCGGGCCGTCTTTCAGGAAGAAGAACAGCACGACAATCATGAGCACGAGCCCGGTGACGAAGCCCGTGATCGCCCCGACGCCCGCGAGCGCACCCGAGCCGAATTGAGAGCTCGTGACGAAGTCGATGACAGTGTCCTGCCACTCAGAGATCTGTTCGGAGCTCGGCGCGAACGGAAGCGTCTGTACCCACGCAACGACCTGCTCAAACCCGCTTTGCGCCTGCTCAGCGAGTTCGTCCCACTCGTCTTGGACCGCCCACACAATGAGCCAGCCCACTCCGGTGAGCATGAGCAGGATGCCGAGAAGCACGGCAACCGTCGCGAGCGCCGACGGCAGCTTGTGCGCCCTCAGCCATCGCATCACTGGGGCGAACGTGCTCGCCAGGATGAGCGCGAGCAGGATCGGAATGAAGACTGTGCTCAGCGTCCGCAGCCCCACGATGACGGCCGCGGTCAGCACGAGCACGATGATGATCTGCAGCGACCGCGTGGCGATCAGCCCGAAGCTGTCACCCCAGGCGCCGCCCGCGCGAGACCTCGCCTCGCGCGAGTCAGCATCAGGGCCCGATGTCTCGCTTGAGCCCTCGGAGGGCACGCGAATCCCACTCCGTCGCTCCAACTCGACAATGCGTCGTGTGAGTACTTGCTCTGTGCGGCGTCCGAACACTGGATACCCCTCCTAGTCATCGACCATGTGTGAGGAGTCTACGCGCGGAGTGCCCTCTCCGCGATGAACGCGCGCAGCGTCGCCTCATCGTCAGCCATCTTCACGACGTGCTGCGGCAGGTCAAGGAGCCCCTCGAGACCGGCGGGCAGGCCGGGCGATTCCCCCGTTGCCTCGCGAACGATCTCGGGGAACTTCTCGGGTTTCGCGGTCTCAAGCACGATCATCGGAACGCCGGGCTCGAGCCGCTCGCGGGCGACCTTCACACCATCGGCAGTGTGCGGGTCGATCGTCACACCGCTCTCCTCGCGCACCGAGCGAATCGTGGCGACTCGGTCGGCGTGGGTGCTCGTGCCGCTCTGAATACCAAACTCCCCGACGAAGCGGGGCAGCTCGGCACTCAGGTCGATCTTGCCGGTCTCGTCAAGCTCGCGCCACGCGGCGTTCAGGCGCTCGGGATCGCGCCCGAGCAGGTCGAAGATGAATCGCTCAAGGTTTGACGCCTTCGAGATGTCCATCGAGGGGCTCGACGTGAGATGCGTCTCAGCCGAGGTCCGCGGCGCGTAGATTCCAGTCTTGAAGAAATCATCGAGCACATTGTTCTCGTTCGCCGCGAGCACCAGGCGACGGATCGGGGCACCCATCTCGCGAGCGTAGTGCCCGGCGAGGATGTTGCCGAAGTTACCAGATGGCACAGTGACCGAAATCTTGAACGTCTCGCGCTCGTCTGCGCTGAGCGAGTCGCTCGCGCGGAGCCACGCCCAGAAGTAATACACGACCTGAGCCGAGATTCGTCCGAGGTTGATCGAGTTCACAGCGCCGACGCTGTACTCGCGTTTGAAGTCGAGATCGCCGGCGATTGCCTTCACCAGGTTCTGGCAGTCGTCGAAGACGCCCTCGACGGCGATATTGTGAATGTTCGCGTCGTCGAGCGAGTACATCTGCGCGCGCTGGAAGTCGCTCATGCGCCCCTGCGGCGACAGCATAAACACCGATACGCCTTCCTTGCCACGGAGCGCGTACTCAGCCGCCGACCCTGTATCACCCGAGGTCGCGCCGACGATGTTCAGCGTGCGACCCGTCTTGCGTAGCACGTACTCGAGCGACTGCCCAAGGAACTGCATCGCCATGTCTTTGAACGCAAGCGTGGGCCCCTCAGAGAGGCCAAGCAGCGTGATCGAGTCGCTGATGGGTGTGAGCGGCACGATCCCTGCAGAGAAACTCTCCTCGCGGTATGCGCGCTCGCACATCGCTGCAAGGTCCGGCCCCGGAATATCTGTCGCGAAGAAGCTGAGGATCTCGGTTGCGAGCTCTGCGTAGTTCAACGAGCGCCAGGTCTCAATGCGCTCGAGCGTAATCTCGGGCATCGTTTCGGGAACGGCGAGGCCGCCGTCGGTCGCAAGCCCTTCGAGCAGCGTCGCGCTAAAGGGTGCGGGGGCCATCCCGCCGCGGGTCGAGATGTATTCCACCAAAGCTCCTAACCGTTGCAGCTTCACAGTCTAGTGAACAGGCATGCGCCCGCGGGAACGTTACCAGGAGACTGGCAGCGCCTTTCCCTCTTCGTAACCGGCGGCCGACTGCAGCCCGACGCGTGAGTTCACGTGGAAGTCGGTGAGCGACGCTGCACCCGCGTAGGTGAACGACGAACGCACGCCTGACGTGATCATGTCAACGAGATCCTCGACACTCGGGCGCTGCGGGTCGAGATAGATCTTTGACGAGGAAATGCCTTCCGCGAAGAGCTCCTTTCGCGCGCGCTCGAACGCGTCCAGCTTCGAAAACCTGCCCTGCACTGCCTTCGTGGAGGCCATGCCCCACGATTCCTTGTACTGCCTGCCGTTCGCGTCGGCGAGGAGCTCCCCGGGCGACTCAGCAGTCCCGGCAAACCACGAGCCGATCATCACCGATCCTGCGCCTGCCGCGAGCGCGAGCGCGACGTCGCGCGGGTAGCGAACCCCGCCATCGGCCCACACGTGGGCTCCGAGTTCGCGCGCGGCCTGCGCCGTTTCGAGCACGGCCGAGAACTGCGGGCGACCCACTGCGGTCATCATGCGGGTCGTGCACATCGCGCCTGGCCCGACGCCCACTTTCAGGATCGTGGCGCCCGCCCGCACAAGATCGGTGACGCCGTCTGCCGTCACGATGTTGCCAGCGACAATCGGGAGGCCGAGCCGGAGGGCGGAGATTGCCCTGAGCGCCCGGATCATGCCCTCCTGGTGGCCGTGCGCGGTATCGACGACGAGCACGTCGGCACCTGCGGCGGCCAGAGTTTGTGCGCGCGCTGCCGGGTCGCCGTTGATTCCGACGGCGACAGCGACCGCGAGGCGTCCGCTCGCATCGAGTGCGGGCCTGTAAATCGATGCGCGCAGCGCCGACCGGCGCGAAAGCGTGCCGCGCACCATACCGCCGTCAGCGATTATCACGGCTTCGGCTCCGCTGTCGCTGAGCGCGTCGTCGACAGCGTCGAACATGGCGCGCGGGTCACGCGCAGCGTCGCCGAGCTCCCCAAGATCCAGGACTGGGACGCGGCCGGAGGCGAGATCGCCGAGCTTCGCATCCCCCGGCAGCTCGGCGAGCCGGGTTGCGGCGAGGACACCGAGTACGCGGCCTGCTGGGAACGTCTGGCCAGGTTCGGAGCCGCCAGGCAGGGCGCCCGCATACGCCGCGCCGCCTTCGACGACAACAACGACCTGCCCCTCAGCCGCAGGCACCTGGCGGAGCGCGTCGGCCGCGGTCTGCTCTGGGCCGAGCACAATCGGGGTGTCGAATCCGACCGGCTGCGCCTTCACCCAGGCGATGGCGTCGGTGAGCCCGCTCTCGGACATGTCCTGGGGCAGGACGCCGAGACCGCCTCGGCGGGCGAGCACGGCCGCGAGCCTGGGGCCTGTCACCGAGTTCATGTTCGCGGAGACCAGCGGGATCGTCGCGGGCGTCCCGTCAGTCGGCGCGAGGTCCACCGCAAGGCGGCTACCGACCGCCGAGCGGCGCGGTACGAGAAAGACGTCGGAGTAGGTGAGATCGAGCGTGGGCTGGGCACCGATGAAGTCCATGGCTTCAGCGTACCCCGGGACGGCGCCTGCTCACCTGAGATCGCAACATGAATCAGATGTGCTCGCGCCCGGCCCTGATTCGCAATACATTAGGTGCGAAACACCTGCTCTGGTTCACGGTTCACGCAATAAGGGGAAGCACATGTTCAAAGGTTTCAAGGAGTTCCTACTCCGCGGCAACGTTGTCGATCTGGCGGTAGCTGTTGTCATTGGTGCGGCATTCAACGCCGTCGTCGAGAAGGTCGTGTCGTCACTCATCACGCCAGTGATCGGCATGTTCTTCAAGGCAGACTCACTCGACACGGCCCTCATGGTGGATCTGCCCAACGGAGGAACGATCGCCTTCGGCGCTCTACTCGGCGCTCTCATCAACTTCATCATCGTCGCGGCGGTCGTATACTTCGTCTTCGTCATGCCCATGAACGAGCTCCGCAAGCGCACCGCTCCCGCAGCCGAAGAGCCCGTCGTCGAGACCGAGCAGGAGCTGCTCAGCGAGATCCGCGACCTCCTCAAGGCACAGAACGGCGGCGCATCGGCCGCCGCTCCCCTGGCAGCACCGGCCGTACCGAAAGCGACCGACGGTCCGGCACACGCCGAGTAGCGCTCTTTTGGGCCTCGCGCCCAACGCAGGAGGGGCTGGTGGATCTGATCCACCAGCCCCTCCTGTGTTTGGGAAGTGACGCGGCTACAGGCCGTCGTTCATGCGAGCGAGGAAAATCGCCTCGGTCGCAAGCGCCTTCTTGTACGACGCAAGGTGCAGCGACTCGTTCGGCGAGTGCGGGCGCCCGTCAGGATCCTCGACGCCAGTCACCAGAATCTCCGCTTGCGGGAACTCGTCGACGAGGTCGGCGATGAACGGGATTGAACCGCCAATGCCCATGTCGATGGGCTCACGGTCGAAGCCGCCGGTCATCGCCGCACGCATGTGCGCGACCGCGGGGCCCGAGGTATCGACGCTGAACGCCTGGCCGAGACCCGGATCCTCAAACGTGAGCTTCGCGCCGAACGGCGCGTGCTTCGTGAGGTGGCCGGTGAGCGCGTCGTAGAACTCCTGCGGGTCTTGGCCCGGAGCAACTCGGGCCGAGATGCGCACGAGCACGCTCGGGATGAGCGTGTTTGAGGCGTTCGCGATGTTGGGCGCGTCGATGCCGGTGACAGTGATTGCCGGCTGGGCCCACATGCGTGACAGGATCTCGCCGCGACCGATCGGGGAGACACCGTCGAGCAGGCCCGACTCCTCGCGCAGACGCGCCTCGTCGTACTCGGGGGTTGTGAGGTCGGCGCTCGTGAGCCCCTCGACAGCGACCGAGCCGTCCTCATCCCAGAGCGTGTCGAGCAGCTTCACTGCCGCGAGCATCGCGTCGGGAACCGCGCCGCCGAACATGCCCGAGTGGGTCGCGTGAGCCATCGTTTCGATGCGCACGTTGAATGCGACGGCCCCACGGAGCGCGACAGTGAGCGCCGGGGTGTCCACGTCCCAGTTCCCCGAGTCGGCGACGATAATCGCGTCGGCCTCGAGCTCCGCACGATTCTCGTGGAGGAAGTTCGCGAACGACTGTGACGCCCACTCCTCTTCCCCCTCGATGAAGACGGCGAGACCGAGGTCGAAGTCCTCGCCCTTCGCTTCGATGAGCGCACGGATGGCTGCGACGTGAACCATCACTCCAGCTTTGTCGTCGGCGGCACCGCGAGCGTAGAGCCGACCGTTTCGCTCAGTCGGTTCGAACGGCGGGGTATCCCACTCCTCCTCCTTGCCGGGAGGCTGCACGTCGTGGTGTGCGTAGAGGAGAACTGTCGGGGCACCGTTCTTCGCGGGCCGGCGCGCGATCACGGCAGGCTGGCCGAGCTCAGGATCAGCTTCGTTCTCCTGCCCCGCCACTGGTGCGCGCCTGATGTCGACAAACTCGAAGACGCCAGTGGAGCGCATCAGCTCGGCAACCTTCTCGGCGCTCTCCTGCACGTGCGCTGGATCGAACGCGGGCCATGACACCGACGGGATCCGCACGAGTTCGCACAGCTCCTCGATCGTGGTTTCGAACGCGGTATCAATGTGCTGCTTGATGACTGTTTCGAGCTGTTCGCTCATCGGGTCTCCTTCGTAGCCGGTGGCGGCGCGCGTCTTCGCGGCTCGCCCTCTTCAATCCTTAAGCCTATCTATGCGATGGTCTGGTTTGATGGTGTGGATGGACAGTGTTGGGCGCCCCATATTGGGGCGCCCAGAAACACAGTGCCACCGATCATTGCCCGCCCGACCGTTGCGGTCGGCTCCCACCACACGAAGGACACATCATGTGCGCACGCGTAACCTGCGAGACCTGCTCGAAGCCGACCTGGGCCGGCTGCGGCGAACACATTGAAGATGCGCTGCAGGGCGTCGCGGTCGCTGACCGCTGCAGCTGCGCCCGGTAACGCCACGACCTGGGCCAGCATGTGCTGGCCCAGATCAGCGTGAACCGCGCAGCGCCGCGACCGCGACGTCCGTCCGGTCAGTGATGATCCCGTCGACTCCGAGCTCTACGAGCTCTCGAATCTGGGCCGCCTCGTTGACTGTCCAGATGTGCACCTCGACCCCACGCGCGTGGGCTGCGCGCAGTAGACCCGGGCTCAAGACCTTCACCGGGCCCTGCTTGACTGGGATTTGCAACGCATCGATCCCGGCAAATGCCCTGTCGAGCAGGGAAGCCGAACGCATCGCCACCGCTCCAAGTATCTTGACGATTGCGCTTTGACCCGCACCTGTCGCTGGCCGCATGCCACCGACCTCAGCCGCGGCGAGCGCCTCACGTCTGAGCGTGTCGGAGAAGCTGCTGATAAGCACACGCGCTGGGGCGAGCTCTCCGATGAGCGTCCCGGCGGGGGTGGCGACCTCTGGGGTCTTCATATCGAGGTTGAGCCTCGCCGACGGGAAGTCGCTGAGCGCCGCTTCGAGAGTGAGAAGCTCTCCACGCTCGGCCATGGCGTCGGCGAGTTCGGCGCTCGAGACCTGCGAGATACGCCGCGTGTCGCCGAGGGTTCGTTCGAGCGTGTTGTCGTGGAAGAGCACGACCACGCCGTCGGCTGTCAGCTGACAATCGGATTCTACGTAGTCTGCGCCCGCAGCAAGCGCCGCCGCGATCGCTGCTCTCGAGTTCTCGACGATGCCGCGTTCAGCCTCCGCGGCTGACACGTACCCGCGGTGCCCGAAGATGCGAGGCTTCTGCCCTTCCGAGAAGAATGGGTGCAACATGTTTCAAGCATATTCCCCGTGTGCGCTCGCTTCGGAGGCGGCCGGTGTGTTTACCCGCGGGCCGCGACGATCGAACCACCGGCAGCAGCCGCGCTGTCCCGCTCAGGTGCGGGCTGCGACGTCTCTGAGCCTGAGTTCTCGCCCGACGAGCTTGCTACGATCCCTGAGCCGACAGGCTTCATCGAAAGCGCGGTGCGCGTTGCGCCGTCGATGAGCAGGAACCCACCAATTGCGGCGAGCAGCGCGACGAGGCACGCGGTCACGAGCGCGGCGGCGACGAACGTTGATGGCTGCTTCAACACCTCGGGGAACTTCATGCTTCCATACTCCCGTTCACCGGGCCGCTGCGCGTCACCCCGAAGTATGAACCGCGTGATACCCAGGTGCCACGGTTTCCCCGAGGCGCCCTCGGGGTGGCACCCTTAGTCGGCGCGCCCCGTGAACCTGTCCATCGACGAGTACACCTTGAACACGCGGTCGCCCAGCACGTCCCAGGCTCGCGTCGGCAAGATACCCCGCATCGCCATCGCGAGTTTCACAGTCCACGGCCGGAGTACCATCGGCGTCCCCTTCAGCATCCCGCTCCATGCGGCCTGCACCGCTTGCTGCGGCCGCATGATGGGGGTGAAGAGCGGCCCTCGCGCGCCCGCGAACATGCCCGTCGAGATGTAGCTCGGGCAGAACGTGGTGACCGCGACGTGCGCGTTGTCTGTGCGGGTGAGCTCGAGCCTGAGCGACTCGCTCCACCCGATCATCGCCCATTTCGAGGAGGCGTAGACGCTCATGCGCGGGTTCGCGAGCGTGCCGGCGGCGGAGGCGATGTTGAGGATCCGCTTCGGCCGAGTCCTATCGGCGATCATCGCTGGCAGGAACTCTCGCGTGATCCACATCGGGGCGAGCGCGTTCACTCGCATCGTCAGTTCAATGTCACGCTCAGCGTCGTGCTCCCAAAAGAGCGCACCGCGCACGATGCCGGCGTTGTTCACGACAACGTCAGGATCGCCGAGCTCGTCGCGCACACGTGCGGCAGCCGTGGCGACAGCTTCCCTGTCCGAGACGTCGACAGTGTAGACGCGCACGTCGGGGCCTCCTACGCGCCCGCGGGGGCTTGCAAGTTCGGAGGCGAGCGCCGTCGCGCGATCCTCGTCGAGGTCCCAGAGGGCGATCTTTGCCGCGCCCTCTCTGGCGGCGCGGCGGGCGTACAGCTCGCCCATTCCGCGGGCGGCTCCGGTGATGAGCACGGTCGCGCCCGGAATTACGCGGCGCACGTCAGTCTGTTGGGCCATTGCGTCCCGCTTTCTCTCGCTTCGTCGCGAGCTAGATGAGCTTTCCTGGGTTCATGATGCCCGTCGGGTCGAGCTCGCGCTTGACCGCGCGGAGGATCCGCACGCCCTGCTCACCGATCTCGGTGGGAAGGTGCGCCGCATGTTCGGTTCCGACGGCATGGTGGTGGGTGATCGTCGCGCCCGAGGCGACGATGGCTTCGTTTGCCGCGCGCTTCACCCGCTCATACTGCGCGACGGGATCGTGCTCGGCCTTCGCGATGAATGTGTAGTACAGCGACGCACCGTTCCTGTAGACGTGCGAGACGTGCCCCTGCACTGCACTCGCGATGCCGCCGCCTGCCGGGCCTGCGGCGAGCGCTCCCCGGATCGCTGCGGCGACGGCCGTGTGGGTCGCCGCAAGGTTCGTCCATGTCGCCGCGGTCTCGAGCGTATCGACGAGCACGCCAATGGTGAGTAGTTCGTCGCGGAGACGGGGTGAACTGAACCGGCCCCGGTCCCACGCGGCGGCGGGTGCGCTCGTCGCGGAGACGGCGCCGTGGGCGCGGAGGATCTTGCGCGCACGCCGGAGCCTCGCCTTCGGCTCTGAGCCTGAGCCCTCCCACACGCCGAGAAGCAGCGCCGGCGTATCGATCCCTCGGGAGCGCAGCCAGCGGCGCAGCATCTCTGTCTGCGTGCCGCCGCTCTGGGCGAGGGTGAGTTCGGTCTCTTCCTCGTCGCTCAGGCGGCACACGTCGGGGAGGTCTCCCGCCGCGCCGTCTTGCGCGAGCGCACGGATCGCCTCCGCTCCTGCCTCGAACGATGGAAACGCCCATGCGCCGTAGGCCTTCGTCGTCGGCTTCCGCTTCACCGCGACTGTGACCTCGGTGATGACGCCGATCGTGCCCTCGCTGCCGATGACGAGGTGCCTGAGGTCTGGGCCGGCGGCCGATGCTGGCGCGCGCCCACCGAGCACGAGCGGGCCGGTTGGCGTCTCGATGCGGATCGCGGTGATGAGTTCCGCGATCGCACCGTACCCTGTCGATGCTTGCCCGGCCGATCGGGTCGCGGCGTAGCCCCCGAGGGTCGCCTGCTGGTGCGACTGCGGGATGTGCCCGAGCGTGTAGCCGCGGTCGGCGAGCTGCCGCTCGAGGTCGGGGCCCCGCACGCCTGCCTCGAACGTCGCGGTGCGGTCGCGCTCGTTCAGGTCGAGAAGCCGGGAGAGCCCAGTGAGATCGAGCGCGATCACTGCGTGGTGCTCGCCAGCGAGCGGAGCGACTCCCCCGACGACGCTTGAACCGCCGCCGAAGGGGACGACGGCGACGCCGTGCGCGACGCACTCCGCGAGTACCGCCGCGACCTCGGCGCGTTCGCCCGGGCGCACAACCGCGTCGGGCAGCGCGAGTGGGGTGCCTGCGCGCTGATGGAGGAGGTCGACTGTGTTCTTGCCGGCGGCGTGTGCGACCCGGCTCGCTGCATCCTGCGCAACGGCTCCGGTCGGGGCTGCGGCCACGAGGGCGGCGACCGCTGCCTCCGTGAGCGCTGACGCGGCGAGGTCAGCGTCGCTCGGGATCGTGGCAGGCGCAGCATCGAGCACGCCGGGCCTGCGTGCAGCCTCGGCGTCGATTCCGAGGCGCTCGGCGAGCACGGCAAGGGTGCCCTCGCTCAGCGCGCCGCCGGGGGTCGGCGGCGCCCAGCCCCACCACGGGGATACGGGGACGCTCTCGGTAATATCAGCAGCCATACGTTACAGTGTGACACATGGACGCACATAGTCACAGGAGCTCTTCGGTCATCGCGCGCGACGAGGCGATCCTCGACGCGGTTTCCGCGGGGCTCCGCCGCTATGGCCCGCGCAAGCTCACCGCTCAGGATGTGGCCGACACCGCCGGGATCTCACGAATGACGCTGTATCGCGCCATGGGAAGCATGGACAACGCGATCCTGCTCACCCTCACCCGCGAGTTCACGCGCGCGGTCGCCGGCCTGCGCGCGGCGCTGCCCCCAATTGAGACGAGTTCGGGAGCAGCACGACTCGCTGCGTTCCTCGGGACTGGCGCTGAAGCATTCGTCGCCTCAGATCTCATCACGTGCGTTCTCGCCGAGCAACCCGAGCTCATCGAGCCCTATCTCAGCGGCAGGCTCGGACGCAGCCAGGAACTCGTGCTCGAGGCGATCGAGGAGCTGAGGCAGGAGGGGCTCGGCGACGGTTCGATCGCCGCCGCCGCGCCCACGAGCCTCACGCTCCTGCTGCTCGTTCGCGGCGTCGCCCTTGGCGCTCCACTGCTGCAGGGCGACGCGTTCGCCCGCGCTGCGAAAGAACTCTCAGGGATCGCGCTCGCCGCACTCAGCGTCGGCCTGCCGGCGGCCGAGGCTCCCCCCACCACTCCCGTCACCATCGCATAGCCGAACGGCCGGGACCTGCCGGCCAGAAACGAGGCGACATGTTCGAACCACTCCCCGGAGATGTGAACCGAGCAAGTCGCGCCCGCGCGCTTGCCCACCTCGCTGAGCACGAGGTCGACGTGCTGGTAATCGGTGGCGGCGTGACCGGCGCTGGCATCGCGCTCGACGCCGCGACCCGCGGACTCTCGACAGCCCTCGTCGAGGCGAAGGATCCCGCGAGCGGCACGAGCGGCTTCAGCTCGAAGCTCGTTCACGGCGGACTGCGATACCTCGCGCAGGGCGACGTCGCGCTCGCCTGGGAGTCGGCCGTCGAGCGAGAGGCGCTCATGCGGCGCATCGCGCCCCACCTCGTCACCCCCACGGCGTTCCTCGTGCCGAGGTTCGCGCACCACCGTGGAGGTGAAGACGCCGCGGTAAGAGACGGTCGCGCCGCCCAGCCCCCTGGCTCGGGCGCTGACCCCGGGACTGAGACCGGGACTGACGCCAGCCCCGGCGCCGCGGGCCGCAGCCCGCTCGACGGCAGGCTCGGCGACGCCCTCTCGGAGACTGGAATCAGGATCGCTGACGCGTTCCGCGCAGCAAGCGGCCTCCCCGATCGGGTACTCCCGAAGCCGAAGCGCGTGAGCGCGCGGGAAGCGCTGCTCCTTGCGCCAACGCTCAAGGAGGACGGGCTCCGTGGCGGGCTCGTGTACTGGGACGGCGCAGTTGAGGACGACACGCGGCTCGTCGTCGCGCTCGCCCGCACCGCGGCACGGCACGGCGCGCACATCGTGACAGGCTGCCGCGTCGCCCAGGCGACAGACAGGGAGGCGTTGGTCGTGGCCGACGACGGCGCGGGGAACCCATCGGGCGAGGGCACCGAGTTCCACGTCCGTGCGCGCGCCGTCATCAACGCGACAGGCGTCTGGGCAGCTGAGCTCACGCCGGCCGTCGACCTCGCCCCGAGCCGCGGAACACACCTCGTGTTCAGGTCAGAGGTCTTCGGCAACCCCAGAGCGGTCATCACCGCCCCAGTCCCGGGCCACTTCGGGCGGTACGTGTTTGTGCTGCCGCAGGCAAACGGGCTCTCCTACCTCGGGCTCACCGACGAGCCCGCGCTGGGCGCCGACGGCTACGCCCCCGGCGTGCCAGAGGCCGACATCGACTTTCTGCTCGAGGTCGCAAGCGAGTCGCTCGCAGTCCCGCTCACGCGCGCAGACATGCTCAGCGCCTACTCGGGGCTGCGCCCCCTCGTCCGCTCCGTCAGTCGCACTGGCGGGGTATCCGAGCGCCCATCGGCCTCCGCATCGAGACAGCACCTCGTACTCGACGCCCCCGGTAGGCCAATCACCGTCACCGGCGGCAAGCTCACCGTGTACCGAAAGATGGCAGAGGATGCGGTCGACGCCGCGGTGCGCAGGCTCGGGAGAAGCCCTGCCGAACTGCCCGCGGTGACCAAGCGCGTGCCGCTCATCGGGTCGCCTGGGTCCGAGCACGGCCCTCGCGGCGCCGCCGCGGCACGGAGGCGCCCGTCGCCAGCCGCGGCGCTGCGCGAGAGCGCGCGGGCCGCCTCAGCGGTCTGGCCAGTCTCCGACGGCGCGACTGTCTCCCGCCTCGCCAGGGTGTACGGCTGGGAAGCTGAACGCGTCGCAGCGCTGGCGGCCGTGCATCCCGAGCTCGCGGCCGAGGTCGCGCCGGGTGCCGGGATCACGCGTGCCGAATTCGCGTTCGGGATCCTCGCGGAGGGCGCGGCCACTTCCGCAGACCTGCTCGCCCGCAGAACGCGGCTCGCACTCGACCCGCGGCTCGCTGCCGACGCAGAAGCGACGGCCGAGCAACTCCTCGACCGTTTCGCGTAGGGTTGAGCGCAACTCACGAAAGGGCCGCCCAGCGATGACCGACCGCCACCCGAAGCTTTCGACCCCGTGGGGGCTCACGCAGACCACAGCTCCGGGCGCAGGTGGCGACTCGTTCGAGGCGTGGACCGGCCGCACGGTCGCGACCCCGTGGCCAGCGGCCTACGGCGGCGACCTCTCCGTTGGGGCACTCGCAGCAGCGGTACGCTCAGCCGCAGCGGGGCAGCTGCCACACAGCATGCAGATCGCGTTCCTCCTCCCAGGTGACCGCGACCGCACACTCAGCTACGTCGTCGAGCGGGTGCGCGACGGGTTCAGGTATGCGAACCGATCGGTTCGACTGGTTCAGAGCAACAGAGAGATCGCCGCCGCAACCGTGCTGCTTCGTGCGCCGTGCCCGGGCGAGGCACCGGCCGCGAACGTGCCGGGTGTCGAGGGCATCCCCGGCCCCGAGTCGCTCCCCACCGCCGCCGAGGCAATCGCGGCGCGCGGGCCGCTCTCGGCGGCGGCCGGCGACCCCGCACCGCTCGACGCCTACTGGGCCGAGGCACGCGCGCTCGACACCAGGCATATTGACCCGCCCCTGTATGGCGAAACCGTGCAGCCGCGCACCACGAATCGGGTGTGGGTGCGGTTCACGGGCAACGAACCAGCGCAGCGGGAGCTGCTCGCGACGCCGGAGGGCCGCATCGCTCTCGTCGCCTACATCGCCGACGACACGATCCTCGAACCAGCCGCCGCAGCGCTCGGGCACGGCTGGCTCGCGCCAGGCATGTTCTCGACGACAGTGCAGCAGAACATCTGGTTCCACTCCGACTTCTCCCCGTCCGACTGGCTACTGTTCTCACAGCGCCTCGTGAGCGCAACCGGCGACCACGTCGTGTGTCAGGGCGAGATCGTCGCGCGCCGGTGCTCTCGTCGCCACAGTCATACAGGAGGGGATCGTGCGAGTGCGCCCAGCTTCCAGCGAGTCACGCTCAGCCTCGTAGCGCCCGCCGAGCCGCGCCCCTCCTAGACCCCGCCCACACTGGTTCCGGCGCGCAGGTTACTAACGAACCCAAGAATCTGAGTGCGGAGCTCCGGAAACGCGCTGGCGTGCGGCTCCTCCGCCCGCACCGCCTCACGCAGCTCCCCAAGCGCGGCGTTCACGAATCGCTCGCTGTCCCGCATACCCCACGAGTCAAACTCGGCGACAAGATCCTGCGCCGTGATGTCGACATGGCGATACTTCTTGTTCACCGCGAGCGCGAGTTCGCCGTCGTTGGAGTGATGCGCCTGGGGAACGACGTCATAGGCCGGAGCGAGCGACACCTCCCCGCCTCGGCCGTGAAGTAAACCGAGGTTCTTCGTGTGCATATCAAGGTTCCCGATACCCACGGCAAGCACCACCATTCGCGCAAGGACGTGAGTGTCCGCGTATAAGCCGTGGCGCTCCAGCAGGTCAGCAATGCGCTGCAGGCTCACGACACCGCCAAGCGCCTGATACTTTTCGTTTCCGCGTGCGCCTAGCGCCTGACTCATGTCTTCCTGATGCACGCGACCAACGTCAGACCTGTCGAATCGCTCCATGACGAGCGCTGGTAGCCCGTCGAACACCTCGATGGTCGTTGAAAAGGCTGCGAGACCAAGGCGCGTGGCAATTCTCGCCCCGTACTCTTCGTCGAAGATGACACTGGAACGCGTTCCGGGCAGCTGCGGCTTCAAGATATGTGTGCTTGGGTATCCGCCAAGCGCTTGCGCCCACCCGGCCCCGGTGTTCACGAGCACGACCTTCGGCTGCACGCCTCCGAGCGATGATTTCCCACCGACGCTGTCGTTCGCAAGCGGCGCCCCGATCGGGTCCTCTAGCAACCTTCGTACTTCTGCCCGGGAGACAGGGCGGAGCTCCGGGGTGAGCGGTTCGGTCGGGTCGTCCACATCCCAGATTTGCAGCGCGCCCGCGACGTCACGCCCGTATCGCGCCAGGAAGGACAGTGTGTCGCCGCGCTTGATGCCCCCTTGGAGGAGCAGATACTCGTATTGGTCACCTTCTGGCAGCAGTTCTGCGAACCAGTTTCGCCGACGCCCTGCCCGGTCACGGCGTTGGCGGGGAATGAGGGGGATGCTCACGGACAGCGCCCGGCTGTTCACACCGAAACGTGCGAGTCCCTGCGGCGTCGGTTCGAAATCGAAGGTGCGCGAATTCCCGTCCAGGTGCCCGACGATCGTTCCCTGCAGTTCAACGGCGAGTCTCATTACTCAGCCTCCTCGTCGACCCATGTCGCCTGAAGCTCGAGCCCGGCGGCCGCGGCGAGCGCAAGGAGCTGCCGCAGGTAGATTGTCGACTTACCGCCCTCGATTTCGCTCACGACGCTTTGCCTTAATGCGACGTTGTCAGCGAGCTCAGTCTGCGAGAGGTCACGGCTGAGCCGAGCTTGCTGCAGGGCCAGGCCGATGTCGACCGGAGTGCGCAACTTCACCGTGTACCTGGCCATCAGCCCTCCTTCGGGGACTCAAACGCGGGAATATCCGATTTTCAGGATAACCGACGCCTATGCGAAAATCCAGATACTTAAAGCATATCCGAAAATCCGGATACGTACGCCGCCGGAATTCACGACCCGTTCACCAAAGCTTTGGGAAGCGAACCCCCAGTCTCGTAATTGCTCGTCACCTTCGGAAGTTTGAATACAGGTGTTCTCGGAATTCTCCGAGCGCCTCACTCCCCGAAAGGTCACCATGCGTCGCAACGTCATCACCTCGCTTGGCATCGTCGGCATCGCCGCACTCGCCCTCACCGGCTGCCAGGCCGCGGACCCCACAGGCAGCGATTCAGCCGCCGCAGATGCGCCGATCACGATCGCAACCATTCCCATGTCAGACGACCCGACCGCCGAAAACCCAGTCGACGTGCTTGTCGAGCTGCTCGAGGCTGAGACTGGCCGCGAAGTTGAGGTCACCGACGTGCCCGACTACCTCTCAGTCGTCGAGGCAATTCGTGCGGACCACGTCGACATCGGCATCATGAGCGGGTTCCCCTCCGCCCTCGCGGTGAACACCGGCGAGGTGGATGCACTGCTCGCGTGGCCAGGCGACGACAAGCCCGTCTCGACATGCGTCGTGCTGAACGACTCGCCAGTCAAGACGCCCGCCGATCTCAAGGGCAAGACGATCGCGTTCGCCGACCAGGCGTCGAGCTCCGGCTACTTCATGCCCGTGTCGATGCTTCACGAGGCTGGCCTCGAGCAGGGCACCGACTACGAGGCGATCTTCGCGGGCGGCCACGAAGGCAGCTTCGCTGCCCTCGAGCAGGGCCAGGTCGACGCGGCGTGCACCGCGTTCATGCTCACCGAGATGGGCGCACCCATGTTCCCGTTCGAGGACGGCGAGTGGCGCGCGGTCGGCGAGAGCGCGCCGATGGCAGTCATGGGGTCGGTACTCGCGCGCCAGTCGCTCGACGCAGAGACACGCACCCAGCTCGAAGAAGCGCTACCCAAGGTGTTTTCCGCAGAGAACAAGGAGCGCCTCGCAGGCTACGGCGGCTTCGCCGGGCTCGAGCCGGTGATCGCCCCGAAGCCCGACTTCTTCTCATCCTTCGCCGACATCGCAGCGATCGCTGGCGTCGAACTCGAGGATCTCAAGTGAGCGCCCTGCGACACTCGCCCACCAGCTCAGCGCCTACACCCACCGATCCTGCCACCATGACCACAGCCGAATTGCGCCAGGCGCTCCCGCTCGTCACCGTCCGCGACCTACGCGTCGCCTACGACGAGGGCCCGAACGTGCTCGACGGGGTTGAGCTCGACCTCTTCCCTGGAGAGATCGTCGCACTGCTCGGTTCATCTGGCTCGGGCAAGTCCACGCTCATGCGCTCCCTCACCGGGTTCGCGCCGATATCGGGTGGGCAGGTGCGCGTCGCCGGGCACGACGTCACGAACCTGCGACGCGGCGAGCTTCGCACCCTCCGTTCCGAGGTCGGGCAGGTGTTCCAACAGTTCAACCTTATCCCGCGCATGAGCGTGCTCACGAACGTGCTGACCGGCGCCCTGCACAGCGCTGGGCCCATCAATCTCGCCTATGGGTTCACCTCGGCGCATCGCAAACGTGCACTCGAACTGCTCGACCGGGTAGGCATCGCGCACAAGGCCAAGGACCAGGCCCGCTCGCTGAGCGGCGGCCAGCAGCAGCGCGTTGCGATTGCGCGAGCGCTCATGCAGCAGCCGAAACTCATCCTCGCGGACGAGCCGGTCGCGTCCCTCGACCCGAAGCTCGCCGACTCGGTACTCGAGCTGCTGCGAGAGATCGCGGTACAGGACGGGATCCCGGTGCTCGTGAGCCTCCACGTGCTCCCGTTGGCGCTCGCCCACACCGACCGCGTCGTCGGACTACGCCACGGCGAGATGATCGTGAGCGGCCGCACCGTCGACCTCGACGCGGAGCGACTCGCGCCCCTGTATGCCGACGGGACCGCAAGCTCCGACGGGCCAGCCGGTATAGGCGCCACCGGCATCGTCGCCAGCCAGGAGGTGATTCCGAGTGTCCACGCAGGCGCCTGAGCGCCCGAAAGCACAGCAGCCCGAGCTGCCAGCAGCTGATCGAGCGCGCCTCGAACAGGCGGTCTCGCTCCCCCGCGCCCGATTCCTCATGGGCCTTCCCGTCGCCGTCATCGTGCTCATCTGGTCGTTCAACGGCGCCCAGTTCAACTTCGCGAAACTCGGCGAGGGCGCGGTGAACATGGGAGAGTTCCTCTCGCGGCTGTTCCCGCCCGACTTCTCGAAGTTCGGCAAGATAGTCGAGTTGCTCATCGAGACGTTCCAGATGGCAGTTGTCGGCACCGTGCTCGGTGCGGTGCTCTCGCTCATCGTCGCGTTCGCGGCCTCATCGAACATCTCCCCCAGGTGGCTGTACTACCCGGCACGGTGGATCATGAACGTGATCCGTTCGGTGCCCGACCTCGTCTTCGCGCTCATGTTCGTCTCGGCCGTCGGCCTCGGCCCGTTCGCGGGGATTCTCGCGATGACGCTCGGGTCCATTGGCTCCATCGGCAAAGTCTTCGCCGAAGCGATGGAGTCCGTCGATCGCGGGCCCATGGTTGCCATGCAGGCGGTCGGCGCCTCCAAGCGCCAGGTGATCCAGTACGGAGTACTGCCGCAGGCAGCCCCGCTGCTCGTCTCGTACACGCTGCTGCTCTTCGAAGGCAACGTGCGCGGGGCGACGATCCTCGGCCTTGTCGGCGCTGGTGGCATCGGCCTCGAACTCACCACCGCCATGCGCATGTACGACTACGGCCACCTCAGCGCAATCATCATCTGCATCATCGTGCTCGTCACGGCAATCGACCAGGGCAGCGCCCTCATCAGAAAGAAGATCACATGACCGCCACACTCGAAATCGAACTCAGCACGCCCGTCAACCTGCGCGACCTCGGTGGGACGCCAATCGCTGGGGGCACGCTCCGCGACGGCGTCGCGATCCGGACCGACGATCTCGCGACAGTTACCCCCGAGTTCGCGGCCACGCTCGTGACCGACGGCCTCGCCGCGATCATCGACCTCCGCTCGCCACACGAGGTGCAGGTGACAGGCCGCGGCCCCCTCGCCGACTATCCAGTTGCCTACCATCATCTGCCGTTCATGGGTTCGATCGAGGCTCCAGCTGGCGACGCCCCCGAGCTGACGCACGAGCTGATGGGCGAGATGTACGTCGGCATGATCGACCGCGCGGCTCCGCTCATCGTCACTGCGCTCGACATCATCGCGAACGCCACCGGTGCGACAGCGTTTCACTGCGCGGCCGGACGCGACCGCACGGGTGTGCTCGCCGCCTGCCTGCTGCTCGTACTTGGGGCGGACGATGACGTGATCGTCGCCGACTACGCGAGGACGGGACCGAACATGCCCGCAATCATGGCGCGCACACGTACCGCGATGAGCGCGGTGTTCGAAAAGCTCGGCATCGACCCCACCGCGTTCGACGGCGCGGCGCTCACGGATGATGGGATGGACGTGTCGATGCGGATCCTGCTCGGCTCCCTCCGCGAACGCCACGGCGACGCCCTCGCGCCGCTGCACGCCGCGGGCCTCACGGGCGACACGATCGCGAAGCTCCGCGCACGGGCGCTCGGCGCGTGACGCTCACCGCGCCAGCCCCTGCCGGGGCCACGGTTCGCCGTGGCCCCGGCAGGCCGCGCGACTCCGACATGGATCCGCAGATCATTTCCGCGGTGCTCGGCCTCATCGACGCCGAGGAAGACGTCACCGTCTCTCGTGTCGTCGAGCGCTCGGGTGTCAGTCGGGCGGCGCTGTATCGCCGGTGGCCGTCACTCACGACGCTCATCGCCGCCGCGCTCGACGTCGGGCGGACGGTGCCACCGGAGCTCCCGCTCGAGGGAGACCTCCGGGAGACGCTCTTTAGCTCGCTTCTCGGTTCGCCAGCGTCGGTCGACGCCTCGGGATACTCTGAGGCACGGTTTCGGCAGCGGATCCGCCTCGTCATGGCTGACCGGGCCCTCCAGCGCGCCTACTGGGAGTCGCACGTGAGCCGCCGACGCGGCCCGGTTGAGCGGGCGCTCCGCGCTGGCATCGAGCGCGGGATCCTGCGGCAGGACCTCGACGTCGAGGCCGCGTTCGACGCGATCGCTGGGGCCGCGTACTACCAATCGATCGTGCGCGGCGAACCGCTCGAATCGCCGGACGCCCGGAGCCGGCTCGCCGCGGCGTTCGAGATCACTTGGCGAGGAATGGTCGCGTAGGCACCGACTTGTCGGGCCTTGCGATGTGAGCGCCGTGCTGCTCGGGAGCGTGCGCACGGCGCTCACATCAGTGCGGTGCGGGGCGATTCCCCGCGCCGCACCCGCCACTACGACAGATCGGTGATGACGACGCGGGCCATCTTCGGGTCCTTGAGCGAGGCGTACCCCTCGTTGATCTCCGCGAGCGAGATCTCCTTGGACACGAGCGAGTCGAGCTCGAATCGCCCCTCGAGGTAGAGCTTCGCGTACAACGGGACGTCACGCTTCGCATTCGTTGAGCCCATGTAGACGCCTTCCACCCGGCGTCGGTGCGTGAGCATGTCAATGGACGAAATGTTCAGCGAAGCCGTCGGGTCGAGCACACCGATGAGGTACAGGCCGCCACCAGGGGCGACCATCTGCAGGCCCTGCTCGGTGACAGGCCCGACACCCACGAAGTCGAACACAGCGTCGGCGCCGACGCCCGTGATGGCGAGCACCTCGGCAACCGGATCGTGCGTCTTCGAGTTGATGACGTGTGTCGCTCCGAACTCCTTGGCTCGCTCGAGCTTGTCGTCTGCGATGTCGATTGCGATGATCGTCGCCGCACCTGCGGTGATCGCGCCGTTGATCGCGTTCAGGCCGACCCCGCCGAGCCCGATCACGACGACCGCATCTGACGGCTGCACGTTCGCGGTGTTCAGCACCGCGCCGGCGCCGGTCACGACGCCGCAGCCAAGCAGCGCTGCCTGCGCCCACGGCATCTCGTCGGGGACCCCGGCGAGCTGGTTCTCGTGGATGAGCGCCTGCTGCGCGAAGCCGCCGAGCGCCATGCCCTGCGCAACCGGCGAGCCGTTCTCGGTGAGTCGCGGCGCCTCGCCTTCCCCACGCACCGTTGCGTCGGGGTTGCGGCACAGGCTCACCTCGCCTGCGAGACACTTCACGCATGCTCCGCAGTACTGCACAAGGCAGGCGACGACGTGGTCGCCGACCTTGAACTGGGTGACGTCGGGGCCGATCTCGGAGACGACGCCCGCGACCTCGTGGCCGAGCAGCATCGGGGGTGCGTAGCCGAGGTCGTGATTGGCCGCGAGCTCGTCGGAGTGGCAGAGGCCAGACGCCTTCACCTCGACGAGCACCTCCCGGCCGATGGGTGCGGCGATCTGCACGTCCGCGAGTTCGAAGCCTTTGCCGAATTCGCGTACGAGTGATGCTTTCATGGTGTTCCCTTTCTTCGCTGGCCGCCGGTGGTTCCGGCGGCAGACGGTGGTGCGTCGTGCATCCACGACGGCAAGAGTGCGTACAGGTGCTGCGCGAGCTCTTCCTCGCTCGCCTCGAGCTCGCCAGCGAGCCAGCTGGCGAGGACGCCGGTGACGGCCTCGGCGATGTAGCGGGCAGCGATGTCGGCTCGCATCCCGGCAGGCATAGTGCCGACTTCTGAAATGTGGATCATGATCGCCGTGGAGAGCGCCGCGACCGTGCCCTCCCCTGCCGCGCCGCCGCCCGCGAGCGAGAAGGCCGCGCGATACAGGCTGCGGTTCGCGCCGAAGTGTGCGACAAGTGCACGCTGTGATCGGAGCATCGCGTCGTGCGGGTCGGCGTCGCGTTCGAGCGCGGCGGCGTGCGCGATCTCGCCGATGTGCACCTGCTGGAGGTGCAGCGCGAAGTCAGCAAGGTCGTCAAAATGCACGTAGAAGACGGATCGACTCACGCCGGCGCGCCGGGCCAGCGCGCTCACCGAGAAGGATTCGCCATGCGCGCCAAGCTCGGTCGCGGCGGCGAGCAGTCGGGCTCGGACGCGCTCGCTTCGTGGATCAATCTTGGTGGCAGCGGAAACGCTGCCGCCCTCAGGTTCTGGTGCAACCGTCGCACGCTCAGCACCCTTGGGAAACCCCGAACCCACTCCAATGACGGCCATAGCGCCACCGTATCAGTTTCGTGGACAGGTGTCCACGAAACTGAGGCCGACGCACAGGGAGCTTCGGCCGAACCCCGGATGCCCCGGAGATTCGCGCCTCTGCTGGCTCAGATACAGCTCATTCGCTGCTCACAGTTACGCCCGGTCGGCGCCCTCAGAGCACGCCTTGGGCAGAGAGGAACTTTCGGAACTCAGCCGGGTCACTCGGGTCACCCTCATAGGGCGTTCCCTTCACGACGACAAGCGGGACACTGGTGACCTTCAGTCCAGGGTCGCCGGCGAACGGGACCGGGTTCGCGAACACCCAATCGTTGAGCGCCTGTGACACAGGAACAAAGCGCTCCTCACTGATGCACGATCTCGCTTCAGGAGACACGGAGCCGGCAACGCGCTCGATCTCGGCGATAAGCTCGTCGTTCGTGTGGCCGGCTTGCCCCTCAGTGGGTTGGAACTCTGGGGCGAGAAACGCATTGTGGGTCGCCCACGCCGCGTCGGGCTGCGCGTCGGCGAGGCACGCGATGGCGCCTGCCGTGCGCGACGAGTAGTAGCTCCCAGCCGAGGCCCGGTCCAGAAACGTGAGGGGATGGATCTCGATGGCGGCGGCCTCCATCTCGAGGACCTCGTTCAGCACCTCGCCGCTCGCGTCTTCAAACACCGAGCAGTAGGGGCAGCGGTAGTCGAGATAAATCTGAATGAGCGCCGGCTGCCCAAGCTCGTCAGCGGTGCGCGGTGTCGGCGTCGCGCTATCGGGGAGCGCCTCGGACGTGAGAAGTTTTGCGTCGGGGCCCGCGACAATAACTCCACCCGTCGACATGTTCTTTGGCCAGACGAGTGCTTCCCCCGCCGGGGCGTCCGCCTCACCCTGCTCCTCCTGGCCCTGTTCCGCCTGCTCGCCCTGTTCCCCTTGCGGGGGCAGGTCTGCGTCTTGGCCGGGCGCCGCTGACACCAATGTCGCAATTCCAAAAACGAGAGCTGCGGCACCAAGCACAAGCCCGCCAATGGCCGCGGGCCCGCGACGGCGCCGCGCGAGCGACACCACCCCAAGCGCGACAGCGACGACGCCAAGCCCGACGGCAATATAGGCGGGAACAGAGCCAGCGAAGGCGCCGATGACCGCAGCCACCGCCCCAGCCGCGCCCACAACGAGGCCAGCAATTGGCAAGAGTCGTCCACCAGAGACGCCCGCGCTCGGGGCCTGGCGCTGGTTCGATCCATTCGGAGCAGCCATAGCCCCATCATCCCAGACTCTTGCGAGAGCTGTCGGAGTTTTGTGGAGCGGGGCCCACTCGCGCCCGCATCGCAGCGCATGGCCTCGGGCCCTCCGGTGGGGCACGGCGGGTACTCCCCTCCCGCAGGCGGAGGTCAAAATTGTCGATCCGCAGACCGGCGACATCGTCAAGGTCGGTGAGAGCGGGGAGATCTGCGCCCGCGGCTACCAGGTGGTTGCGGGCTACTACGGCATGCCCGAGGCGACGGCCGAACTCATCGACGCAGCGGGATGGCTCCACACAGGTGATCTCGGGTTCATGAGCGATACCGGCGCGCTCACGATCACGGGGCGAGTGAAAGACCTCATCATCCGTGGCGGCGAGAACATCTACCCGCGCGAGGTGGAGGCAGCGATTCAAACCCACCCAGACGTTGCGCTCGCGGCCGTCGTCGGCGTGCCGGATCGCCGCTGGGGTGAGACCGTCGCGGCAACGATCAGCTTCCACGATAACGCGGCGGCGCTCACCGCGAACGAACTCAAGGACTATCTGCGCCCACGGCTCTCCCCACAGAAGATCCCGGCCAGTTGGTTTCAGGGCACGGACCTGCCCGCCAACGCAATGGGAAAGCTGCAGAAGCACAGGCTGCGCGACGCACTGCAGCAGGGCGCCTACAAGAAGTTGCTCGACTAGTCCCGCGCCACTCGCCGATCGTCCGAGCGGGCTCGATCGGCTGTGCTGTCCGCACCGGCAAGCATCGCGTCGAACGCGGCGACGATTGTGCCCTGCTCCTCCCGGCTCCAACCCGCCGTGCGCGACCGCACGCCGCGGCGAACAAGCTCGCTGAGACCCTCCCGGAGGATTTCCCGTTGTTCGCTCAACTCCAAGCCCGCAATGTCTTCCTCAGCGACTGCGAGATCGACGAAGAGCACGCCTTCTGCCGACGAGTACCGCACCGTTGAGCGCCGCTCGTACTCCCGCGGGAGCGACCGGAATGCGATGAAGAGCTCCCCGGCTACAGCCTCCGTTGCGCGTTCAAACTGCGAGGCCGCCGTCAGCAGCTCCTCCGAGAGCAGCGCGACGTCTCCGACCGCGCCGGTATCTGTCGTCTTGGCGATGCGCATTGCGAATCCGTTTCTGACCTGACGCCCGATTCCAGGACGTTCACTCACAGCCTAGGTCACGCGTGGGCGCGGGTGCCATCGCGTGGGGCCCTCTCGGCGGGCCCCACACGACGCGATTACGCGAGGCCGAGCGAACGAGCGATGACGAGCAGCTGCACCTCGTTGGTGCCCTCGCCGATCTCAAGGATCTTCGAGTCGCGGTAGTGGCGCGCCACCGGGAACTCGTTCATGAAGCCGTTGCCGCCGAAGATCTGAGTCGCGTCGCGCGCGTTGTCCATCGCGGCGTCGGAAGCGGTGAGCTTCGCGATAGCAGCCTCGGTCTTGAACGGCTTGCCCTCGGCGCACAGTCGCGCGGCGTGATGCCAGGAGAGCTTCGCGTTGTGCACGCGCAGTTGCATCCGCGCGATCATGAACTGGATGTGCTGACGGGTCTTCAACGGTTCGCCGAACACGTGACGCTTCCCCGCATAGTCGATCGCCTGCTCGAGGCACCCTTCGGCCGCGCCGGTCGCGAGCGCAGCGACGGCGATCCGCCCCTCGTCGAGCGTGTGCAGGAAGTTTGCGAAGCCACGGCCCCGCTCACCGAGGAGGTTCGCCTCGGGCACGCGCACATCATTGAACGTGAGCGCGTGGGTGTCAGACGCGTTCCAGCCAACCTTGTCGTAGGCGGGCTCGACGGTAAAGCCAGGTGTGCCGCTCGGCACGATGATCGTCGAGAGTTCCTTGCGGCCGTTGTTCTCCCCCGTGACGGCAGTTACCGTCACGAACTTGGTGATGTCAGTGCCGGAGTTCGTGATGAACTGCTTCGAGCCGTTGATGACCCACTCACCGTTCTCGAGCCGAGCGGTTGTGCGTGTGGCGCCGGCGTCCGATCCGGCCTCCGGCTCAGTGAGGCCGAAGCCAGCGAGTGCGCGGCCCGCGAGCAGGTCGGGCAGCAGCTCCGCTTTCTGCGCGTCAGTGCCAAACCTAAAGATTGGCATCGCGCCGAGGCTCACCCCTGCCTCGAGCGTGATCGCGATGGACTGGTCGACGCGGGCGAGCGCCTCAATCGCGAGGCAGAGCGCGAAGTAGTCGCCGCCCTGACCGCCAACTTCCTCGGGGAACGGGAGCCCGAACAGGCCCATGTCACCCATCTGCGCGACGATGTCGAGCGGGAGGGTGTGGGTGCGATCCGCCTCGTACGAGATGGGTGCGACGACCTCGTCTGCGAACTCGCGCACCATCTGGGCGAGCTGCAGCTCCTCCTCGTTGAGACTGTAGTTCTCCATCAAACTGTTCCTTCGTTGTGTCGAGTGGGGCAACCGCGCACGCGGGTGCTGTGCGTGACCCCGGGTGGGAAGTGCCGCCTGTGGGCGACACCAGGGTGGTGGTGCCGGGTTACGGCAAGTGGCCGAGGCCACGCGCGAGCGCGACCGATTCGACGCGATTGTGGGCCCCGAGCTTGCGCATCGCGCTGCGCAGATAGCTCTTCACGGTTTCGAGTTCGAGGTGCAGCCGCTCCCCGATCTCGCGGTTACTCAGCCCGAGCGCGACAAGCGCAAGCACGTCGATCTCTCGGACCGACAGTGCAGGCCCCTCGGGAGCGGTCTCCGGGGTGAGCTTGTCGAGGATCGCCTGGATCCCGATCTGGGTGTCGGCGTCCTCAACCGTGCGCGCGAGCTCGCGGAGCTCGGCGAACGCGACACGCACCTGCTCCCACTCGCGGTCGGCGGGCGCGGAGCGAACCGCGCGCAGGTACTCGGCGGTCTCCACGGACTCGACCTGCTTCTGCACTGCCTCGTCTACGGCAACACGAAAGGCGACAGCCTCGGCGGCGGCACGGACGCTCCGCACCTCCTGCACCGCGAACGAGCCAGTCTCGCGCCTCGCGCCGTACACGATGCCGCGGGCGTCGCCGTCGACGACGATCGGGAACGCGACGACCGACCGCAGCGACTCCGCTTCGACAGCCGGGTCGTAGTGCCTGGAGATCGACGAGTCATGCAGATAGTCCTGGGCAGCAGTCGGGGCCTTTTGTGCGAACGCGAGCCCGCCGAGCCCCTTGCCCGCGCGAATCACGAGCCCAGTGAGCGCTGGCGTGAGAGCACCGACGGTGTGGGTGATGGTGAACCGATCCGAATCGGGTGCGGCGTAGCCGCCGAACAGCACGTCAAGGCCGGTCGCCTCGCGCGCACCCGCGAGCGCCCCCGCGACAGCCGAGCGCATCATGACGCGCCCGCAGCCGTGACGCCGTGAACCTGCCGCCTGGCCGCGCACCGCGTGCGCCCGCCGTCAAGCTTGAACATCGGACCTCCTTGTCGCCCGCGCCAGCCCCGGTGATCCGCACGGCTTCGGCGCCGTGCGAGCCAGCCTAGGGCTATCGCGCAGTCATGTCCACCGTACCCCCGGCGCACTGTACACACGCTCAAACGCTGGCCAACATTGTTGTTGCAAGTTCGCGCATCTCGACCTTGCGCACCTTGCCCGTAACTGTCATAGGGAACGCATCGACGACGTGCACATACTTCGGAATCTTGAAGTGCGTGAGCTTTCCCGCAGCGAACTCCCGAAGGCTTTCGGCGGTGAGGATCCCGGCCCCGGGGCGCAGCACGATCCACGCCATGAGTTCCTCCCCGAGGCGCTGATCTGGCACGCCGATCACCTGCACGTCGGCGATGTCCGGGTGCCTGTAGAAGAACTCCTCGATCTCCCGCGGGTAGATGTTCTCGCCGCCGCGGATCACCATGTCCTTGAGCCGCCCGACGATCTGCAGCCTGCCATTCTTGTCCATCGTCGCGATGTCGCCAGTGTGCATCCAGCCGCCAGCGTCGATCGCCTCGGCAGTCTCGTCGGCCTGCCCCCAGTAGCCGAGCATCACCGAGTAGCCGCGAGTGCACAGCTCCCCCGGCTCGCCGACAGGGGCGACCTGGCCGTCTTCATCGATGATCTTCACCTCGAGGTGCGGCATGACTTTGCCGATCGTCTGGGTGCGGGCGACGAGGTCGTCGGTCACCGACGTCATCGTCGATACCGGCGACGTCTCGGTCATGCCGTAACAAATCGCGACCTCGCTCATGTGCATCTCGGCAATAACCTGCTCCATCACCTCGGCCGGACACGACGAGCCCGCCATGATTCCGGTGCGCAGGCTCGAGAGGTCATAATCGCTGAAGTTCTCGAGCCCAAGCTCCGCGATGAACATCGTCGGGACCCCGTAGAGCGACGTGCAGCGCTCCTGTTCGACGGCGGCGAGCGTCGTCGCCGCGTCAAACGTCGGCGCCGGAAGCACGATGCAGGCGCCGTGACTGTGTGCGCCGAGGATACCCATCACCATGCCGAAGCAGTGATACAGCGGCACCGGGAGGCACACTCTGTCGGTCTCGGTGTAGCCGACTCCCTCACCGACGAAGAAGCCGTTGTTCAGGATGTTGTGGTGCGTGAGCGTCGCGCCCTTCGGGAAGCCCGTGGTGCCCGACGTGTACTGAATGTTGATTGCCTCGTCGAACGTAAGCGGGATCGGCTCCAGCGCCGGCGGGTGCTGCTCGGCGTCGGCAAGCGCGACGTCCCACTCCTTCGTGCCGATGAACAGCACGTTCGTGAAACCAATCTCAGCGAGCATGCCTGCGTAGTCGCTCGTGCGGTACTCGACCGCGCTCACCATAAGCGTGATACCCGACTGCTCAACCGCGTACTTCAGCTCGTGCGTGCGGTACGCCGGATTCACGTTCACGAGGATCGCGCCAATCATCGCTGTCGCGTACTGTGTAAACACCCACTCCGCGCAGTTCGGCGACCAGATGCCGACCCTGTCACCCTTCGTGACGCCGCGCTTTGTGAGCGCCGCTGCGAGCCTCGCGCTTTCGCTTCTCAACTCTGAGAAGCTCCACCGCCGCCCCGTGAATGTCTCGACAAGTGCCTCATTGCCGGGAAACTTGTCCGTGATCTCGTCGAGCATCTCGCTAATGGTCTGCCCCTTCATCGGCGTCATGCTCGGTCCCGATGCGTAAGAAATCTGTGCTCCATTGCCCATGACCTCATGATCCTCGGGGCTCCGCTAGGTCGATACCCCCTTTCGCGGGTGAGATTCTCGGCGCCATACGTTTGAGCGGGCCAGGACCACCACATTGGTCCTGGCCCGCTCACCGACTTCAGCGGAAACACCTACAGCCGGTCGACGCGTCGCCTGTCTGGGCGAAGGCTACGCGACGTAGTCGCCGATAAGGGGGCGGTCGTGGGTGTACGGCGCATCGAGGGCGTGCGCATCGATACCGAGCCCCTCAGCGGCGGCGCGGATCTCGGCGCCGTGTTTCGTCGCAATCCGAACAGCTTCGATGTTCTCGAGCAGACGCTCGGGACGAGTCGCGCCGAACAGCAGCGACGCAACCTGCGGATTCGTCAGGCACCATGCGAGCGAGAACTGCGCGGGCGTAATATCGAGGCTCTTTGCTGCCTCGAGAATCTTGGGCACAGTGTTCTTGATCTGTTCGCGGATATCCCCGACGTCGATCCCGATATGGCGTTCTGGGTTGAGCACGCCCGCGAGAATGCCGCCCTCCATGGTGTCGGATGCGTGGATGCTCATTCCGGTCTGCTCGACAACCTGGCGGTACTGCTCTTCGACGACGTTCCGCCGAACGATGGAGTACTTGAGCTGTGCGAGGGCGGGCCCCTCCACGCCGTTCGCGGTTGCATGCTCGTGAGCGCGCATCAGGTCTTCAGGGATCCAGTTCAGCGCACCCCAACTGCGTGCTCGCCCATCAGCGACGATCTCGGTGATTTCATCGACAAGCTTCTCGACGCTCATACCCGGGCGAGGGTGTTCGATGATCAGTGTGTCGACAAACTCCTCGTCGATACGACGCAACATGCGATTGGCTTGGTCACTGAGCGTCTCCTCGGGGTATGAGAAGTACCAGAGTTTCTCAGCGATCTGGTAGTCATCGCGCTTCGCACCGGCCTCTCGAATCAGCCGGCTAAAAATGAGCTCGGTATGCGGCGAGTTCCGGTAGTAGGCCACGTCGAAGAAGGTGAGTCCATTGTCAAGCGCTGTGCGAACCAGCTCGACCCCGGCCTCGAAGCTCAGACGAGAGTACGTGTACCAAGACCCAAGCGATAGGCGTGAAACCTCGACATCAGTGGTTCCGAGTCGTGCGGTGTTCATAGATTCTCCTTCTCTGTTTTCTGTTGAGCTGCGATGAGCTTGGCAACGAACCGGCGCGTTCGTTCTGACTTTGGGGCCCGAAAGATCTGCTCTGGTGGACCGGATTCGACGACCTGGCCGCGGTCCATCACCACCACCCCGTCGGAGATCTCTTGAGCGAGACTCATCTCGTGAGTGACGATGACCATGGTCATCCCCTCGGCAGCGAGGCTGCGAATCACATCGAGGACTTCATCGACAAGTTCGGGGTCCAGCGCACTCGTCGGTTCATCGAACAGCATGATCTCGGGCCGCATGGCGAGCGCCCTGGCGATCGCCACGCGCTGCTGCTGGCCGCCAGATAGCTCGGCAGGATAATGATTCGCGTGCCCGGCAAGGCCGACTCGACTCAGTTCATGTTGGGCGAGTGCGCGTGCCTCCGCCTGGGGAATGCGGCGAACCTGGGTCGGGCCCTCCATCACGTTTTGGAGGGCAGTCATGTGTGGCAAGAGGTTGAAGTGCTGAAACACCATCCCGAACGAGCGTCGCTGCCTGACGACGTCTCTCTCACGCACACGCATGAGTTTGCCCCGTACAGTCTCGATTCCCAGCACCTCGCCGCCATGACGGATCTCGCCGCCATCGATTTCCTCCAGCTGGTTCAGACAGCGAAGCAACGTGGATTTCCCTGACCCAGATGGGCCGATGATGCTCAGCACGTCGCCCCGATGCAGGGTGAGATCAACGCCCTGCAGCACGGCGACGTCGTGGTACTTCTTGATGAGTCCGCGGACTGTCACAACTGAGTCGCTCATGCGGGAACCTCCAGCGTCTTGAGCTTGCTGCGACGAACGAAGCCCTTTGAGTAGTGCTTCTCAAGGGCGCTCTGTCCGACCATCGCAATGCTTGTGAGGAGCAGGTACCAGAGGCATGCGACGAGCAACATCGGGATCGTCTGGTACGTGCGTCCATAGACAAGCTGCACGGAGGTGAGAAGCTCAGTGAAGCCAATAACGGAAACCAACGACGTGCTCTTGAACAGCGTAATGAGCTCATTGCTGAGCGGCGGGATGATCACCCGGATGGCCTGCGGCATGATGATTCGTCTCATCGCCTGCGCACGAGTCATGCCGATCGCACCGGCGGCCTCGTACTGACCTTTTGAGACCGAGAGAATGCCCGCACGGTAGATTTCGCCGACGTACGCTGCCTGGATGAGTGTCAGACCAATGAGTGCGGCCGTGAACTTGTTGATCACGTCGTTCGTCTTCACGGAGAAGAACGTCACGTCGGTGAAAGGAATGCCGACTGTAAATTCAGGCACCAGCGCCCCCATGAAGAAGATGAAGAGCAACACGACAAGCGCAGGGATCGCACGCATCAACCAGATGAAGGCTGTGCCAGCCAGGCGGAACGCGGGGTTCTCTGACATGCGCAGGAACGCAACAAGCCCGCCGGCGACAAGCCCCGTGATCGCTGACAGCACGGTCAACCAGATGGTGTTCATCACCCCACGCAGAATCTCGGGCTTGAAAAGGTACTCGGCGACCACGTTCCATTGCCACCCCGGGGTCACGATCATGAACCTGGCGATGCCGAAAAGTACTACGGCGCCGACACCGCCCCAGATCCACCACGACAGGCGCCGTCGGCCGATGTCGGGGGTTGTCAGGTCAACCTCAATCGGCCCGGTGAGGGCCGGTTGCACGGAGGTAGTCATTAGAACTCTGAACCGTTAACCACGATCTCGTCGAGCTCGAGAGACTCGCTCCCCCACCGCTCGAGAATTTCGTGGTAGGTTCCGTCTTCGTGCATGCTCTGCAGCGACGCACGCACCGCTTCGACCATCTCTGGCCGGTCAACGGAGATTGCCACCCCATACGGCGCGTACCACATGAGCTCGCCCACGAGCTCGAATACACCAGGCGTCTCGGCGAGAATGACGTTGATCGGCGAGATGTCGGACCATGCAACCTCGGCCTGCTGCGACTGGACAGCGAGCACTGCCGCCTGCACCGTGTCGTAGGGTTGCACGTCGATGGGGTCCTTGCCCGCATCGACGCAGGTCTTGTTCTCTTCTTCAGCGCGGGTCTGCTGGATCGAGCTAATCGTGACCGCAAGCGAGTGGCCACACAGCGTGTCAACCCCAGTGATGTCTGTCGGCGCGGCCGCATTCCCGATAAGCGCCGTTCCACCTTTGAGGATGTCAACGAACGATGCCGTCCCGCGCCGCTCGATGAAGTCGCCCGAGGCGAGCGCAGCGTCATAACGACCTGATTCAACTCCAGGCATTACGCCACCGCCGGAGACCTGCTCGATCTTGAGCTCGAGACCAAGGCGGTGCGCGTACTCCGCGGTGAGATCGGCGACAATGCCGATGATCTCACTGTTCCCCTCGGGCACGTACTGCAGCGGGGCAACCTGCCCCGACCCGGCTGCGATCCAGACACCGTCCTCATCAGCAGGGACGAGGTCTTTGAGCGAGCCGAACTCGCCCGTGGGTTCGCGTAGCTCAGTTGGCAGAGCGAAGGCGCTCGTTTCCTCTCCTTCGCCACCGTCCGCCAGTTTCCCGCTGTCAGTTGCGGTGCAGCCCGCAAGCATGAGTGCGGCAGCTGCCGCGAGCGATGAGATCTTCAGTGATCGTTTGATAGTCATGGGTTCCTCCTTTGCAGCCCAAGTCAGGCACCTCAAAGTATTCAACCCTTTGACTAATTAGTCAAGACTTTGTTTGTTATATTTATGCAGTGAGTTCCTCGCGGCACAACCGCAACACACCTCACCTCTTATACGATCAGTGAAACCCAGAAAGGTGACGCGATGTGGATTGACGATGCGGGCACTCAACGCGACGATGCGGTACTGCCCGACTGGTGGTTCACGCACTTTGCATACTCCCACCTCCCCGAACATTTCCCCGGAGTCGACGCCGACGCATCGCGCCTCGTCATGCGCATGCGTCGCGCAACAGGAACAATGGGCGAGTTCGCCCGGGCCGAGCACGGCTCACGCAGCACTGAACTATCGACCGCTGGCCAGCGCATCATGCTCACCCTGACACTTTGCGGCCCACTCACCCAGTCAGAGATCGCGGACCTTACGGGAATGAGCCGCGCAGCTGTCTCTTCCGCCGTGCGTACCCTGTTAGCCGACGGCATGGTCAGCCGAGAGACCTCACCGCATGACGGACGGGCAGTCGTGCACACCGCAACCGAACACGGAAAAAGCACCTATCAGCGGGTGTTTCTTGAGCGAAATCGACGCGAGTCACAACTCCTACAAGCCCTCACCCCAGATGACCAGCGGCACCTCATGGACATACTCGAGAAACTCATGCGCGTCGCGGCCGAAGAGACTGGCCAAGGCATCACCAGGGCCCCGACGGAGCCCTCGCGGTAGACCACCAGGCCTCCTAGCGAGCTGGCGCGCAGACCTACAGGACGATGCCCTGGGGGCTTCCGCAGACAAAGCTGCCTGAAACCGCCTTGCACCGCGCCCAGCGCCCACTTCAAGCAGGCGCAATCGCCGCCCGGGTGAGGGCGGGCGCAACAACGGCCTTGGCTATGCCGCGTCGCGGCCCCACCCGTAGGCGAGTTGCCCCACGGCACGCATGAACGCGTCAAATTTCTGATCGTCGGAGAGTAATGCGTCGCGAATCCGCTCAACATTGTTTGTCGCATCGATGAGCGCAGAGATGCCCTGGGTGCGCAGAGCGGGGCTTTCCAAGAATTGCTGCTCGGAGTTCACTCGTCGCTGCTGCTCGACAGTTTCATTCTCAAGAGTGCGTTCCACGACGTGTGTGAGGACGTTTCGCGTGTCGGTCGCTGTCAGCCCGTCGAGGTCGAGCATGGCGTTAAGCTGTTCCACCACCGCAAGCAAGGTCGTCAGTTCGGGGTCCTTCGGAACCTTGGAACCTGCCTCTGTGAACGCGGGCTCCAGCTCAGCATCCCCGCTCAATGGGATCGCGTGTGACTGCTGCTGGCGGATTGAATAGCTCAGCAACTTTACTTCGCTGAGATCGATCGGCTGTTTTCGGTTCGAGTCTTTGATCGTCTTCGCGAGCGCCCTCGCGTAGAGGGCGAGTTTCTCGATACCAGTGTCTCCGAAGTTGAGCACCTGGGAGAGGAAGTCGTAGGCATTGACGAAGCTCGTGAGATCACTGCGGAAGAGATCGAGCCGCTCGATCTCTAGCGCGTCTTCTGCGAGAAGGGCGGCCTCGTAGCGGGCATTGAATCGGCTGCGACCCGGTTCGATGGCCGCGGACAGCCGGTGATTGCCGAGCGCACGCATTTGGGCTTCGGCGGCCTGGTCGACCTCGCTGAGCTGGTAGATTCCGACCGCGTCGAGCTTGTCCCGAAGATCGTGCACCACGTTCGGGTCGGAGGTCGCGGTCAGCGTTGCGTCGCGATAGTAGGGCTGGAAGGCTTCGAGGATCCGCTCAGGCTCGTTCACAAAGTCGAGCACGAAGGTGACGTCTTTGCCGCGGGCTTGCCGGTTCAGGCGCGAGAGAGTCTGCACCGCTGATACGCCCGACAGCACCTTGTCGACGTACATTGCGACGAGCAACGGCTGGTCAAATCCCGTCTGGAACTTGTTGGCGACGAGCATGATCTGGAACTCGTCGGTGGCGAATGCCTCGGGGAGGGTGCGCCCTTTCAGCCCGCGGTTCATCGTGGTCTCGGTGAATGGGTCCGGGCTGATCTCGGGGTCGATGACTTCGCCGGAGAAGGCGACCATGACCTGCACACCGCGTTTGCCGTTGCGGCTAATGTAGTCGTCGAACGCGAGCTTGTAGCGCACTGCCTCCTGCCGGGTGCCCGTGACAACCATCGCCTTCGCCTTGCCCCCAAGTCGCCAGGCAACGTTTTCGAGGAAATGCTCGACAATAATGCCGACCTTCTGGGAGATGTTGAAGTCGTGCAGCCGCACCCAGTGCATCATCTCTTTGACCGCTTGCGGCTTCTCGACGAGCGGACCCTCGGAGTCATACTCTTGGCCGTCGTGAGCGAGCTTGAACGCCACCTTGTACGGCGTGTAGTTCTTGAGTACGTCGAGGATGAAGCCCTCTTCGATCGCTTGCTGCATCGAGTACAGGTGGAACGGTTGCGGAATGCCGTCGGCGTTCTCGCGCCCGAACAGCTCAAGCGTCTTGCCTTTGGGCGTCGCGGTGAACGCGAAGAAGGAAAGGTTCTTCGCTTCGGCGCGGTTCTCCATCTCGGCGGCAAGCAGCGTTTCTGTCGATATTTCCCCGCCGTCCGCGAGCTCGGCGAGCTCCTCAGGGTTCAGCACCTCTTTGACCTTGTTTGCCGTGGTGCCAGTCTGCGATGAGTGCGCCTCGTCAGCGATCACCGCAAAGTTGCTGCCAGCGAGTTTCGCTGAGGTCTGCATCTCGTTGAGTACGAACGGGAATGTCTGGATCGTCACGACGATGATCGGGGTGCCAGCCGCGAGCGCGGCACGCAGCTGTTCAGACTTTGAACCGCTCTTGCTCGTGATCGCGGTGACAACGCCGTCCTTAGCGTCGATCTGCCGGATCGCCTCCTGCAGCTGGCTGTCGAGCACGGTGCGATCACTAATGACGAACACTGAGTCGAAGACCTTCTCCCCCGCGTCATTGTGCAGGGTGGAAAGCTGATGAGCGGTCCATGCGATCGAGTTCGTCTTGCCTGAGCCGGCGGAGTGTTGCACGAGGTAGCGGTGCCCCGGACCCTCGGAACGGGCGGTGCTGACAAGACTCGTGACGGCCTGCCACTGGTGGTAGCGCGGGAACAGCATGGTCTCCTTGCGAGTGACCTCACCGGTGACCGCGTCAATCTGCTGCTCAACTTGCAGGTGCATGAACTTTTGCAGGATGCCGAGCCAGTTGTCTTTGCGCAGCACCTCTTCCCAGAGGTATGCGGTTGCCGCACCGTCTGGGTTCGGTGGATTGCCGGCGGCACCGTCGTTGCCGCGATTGAACGGCAGGAAGAAGGTGTCCTGCCCGGCGAGCCGGGTTGTCATCCACACCTCAGAGTTGGAGACCGCGAAGTGCACGAGAGCGCGGTGCCCGAAGGAGAGCAGAGGTTCCCCCTGCTGCGCGCGGTCGCTTCGGTACTGTTCCTTGGCGTCTTCAACGTTCTGCGTGAAGTCAGTTTTCAGCTCGAGCGTGGCGACAGGCAGGCCGTTCACGAACAGCACGAGGTCGATGCTGTTCGTATTCTTCGTGGAGTAGAACACCTGCCGCATGACGCGCAGCCGCATCTTGCCGTAGTCCGCGAGCGTTGTCGGGTTCAGCAGGTCGGCGGGCTGGAACTGCGCCATTCGAAATGACGTGCCGGCATCTTTGAAGCCGCGGCGCAGCGCGGCGAGCGTACCGCCGCCGGAGGATAGCGGCCGGTCGAGGCTCTTTGCGAGCCGGGCAAGTAGCCCCTGCTTCGCTTTCTCCTGGGTTGCGGCCGGGTCGCCCGGCTTAATGACCTTGGCGAGCTGCTCAGGTTGAGTGTCTTCGAGCCAGCCGATGACATCGTTCGGGATCAGCGCGAGCCGCTTGTCGTACAGTTCCTTGCTGCCCTCAGAGACGAGCCAACCCTGCTGTTTGAGTGCCGCCACGATTTCGCCCTCAAACGGCTTCTCATTGTGTATCGCCAAGGTCACGCCTTCCCTGTCACATCGATCTTGCCCGTCACAGCAGCGCTAATCAATGCCTGACGCCGTTCCTTGAGGAGGGCGATCATCTCGGCTGCTCTTTCTGCCAGAGCATCCACGCGGGAGTTATTCTCCGCAACATCCAGGAGGATTTCTTCTTGACGCTGCAGTGACGGGTACCAAACCCATCCTTGAGCGAGAGTCTCTCGGTTAATCTTGGGCATTGCGACTCGTTCCGAAGAAGAAGCAGTGAACAGGCTGAACTGATTGCTCAGAACCAGAAGCAGGAGGAACTCGTTACGTAGTAGCTTCGGGTCTGCGTTCAAGGCGTACATATCAGCGCTGATCAAACAAGTCTTCGGAGCCAGCGCTGCCTTCCGAAGTCGCGGTCGAATTTTTGAGTAAACCACTGCTCCCTTGTTCGCGAGATATTTCCCGCTCGAGGCCCCCTGTTCGGATGCGGTTTCTAGCGACAGGATTCTCCCAGTTGCCTTCTGGATGTGGTTCGGGGCAAGCAACAACCAATCTGCGTATTGCTCGTCTTGGGGGTCGACCTGCCCTTCTTGAATCTGCACTACCTGCCCGAACCTTCGAAGGTCCCATGAAGCCGGAATCTCACCTAACCAGTGCACCCCAGACTCTCGAGTGCCCTGTCCGGTCTCACTTGTGAGAGCCTGGGAAATGAAGCTCTGCCGCCGTTCCGCAAGAAGGTCGAGCAGCAATTCCTGCTTCGCGATGAGTTCATCGATCTGAGCGGTTTCACGGTCGAGGAAACCAGCAATTTCTCTCTGAGTTGCAACGTCATTAATCTCGATCGATAGCTCCTTGAGCTGATCGGCCGAGATGGCTTGAAAGGTACTCCCCACCGCCAAACTCTGGAGGTACTCACTCTGCGCAAACAGAAACCAACGCAGAAAACGGCTATCGACCGAGTGCGCACGAACCGCGTTCAGCCCGCGCCCAATGCCATATCGACGATCAGCGACGTTTACAGCTCCCACCGGAGCACGAACTGAAACCAGCACGTCATTGACTTCTGCAAACTTTCGAGATTCCGCGCATTGATACACCGGGGTGGGGTAGGTGGAGCCAAATTCAGCATTTCCTTGCAGGAACGGGGTCCCGTTTCCATCTATCAACGTCACTGCTTCGGAGTCCGGGGATTGACCGGCGATAACCTCCGCGACGTGTCTCACTTTTACTCGTGCGCTCACCGCTCGACCTCCGCGAGCAGCACAGTGATCTCGTCCATCAGGCGATGCAGATCCGCATCAATCTCGGCGAGCGGGCGCGGGGGCACGTACTCGTAGAAGTGCCTGGTGAAGGGGATCTCGTAGCCGAGCTTGTCTTTGGCGCGATCGACCCAGAAGTGGTCGAGGTGCGGTTCGATCTCGCGGGCGATGTAGTCGTCGATGTCTTCGGTGAGCGGCACGTTCTCTGTGTCGCGCAGGTCGGTATCGGGAACCGGGTTACCCTTCGCGTCGGTCACGACGGGCGCAGTCTCGTCGCGCTCTGCGAGGCCCGCCACGAGACCCTTGAGCTGCGGTGCTTTGAGCTCGACCGCCGACGCATCGACGATCTCCTTCACCGACTTCGCGAATGCCTTGCCGTCGGTGGAGGGCTCGCTGGGAGAGTGGGCCAGCAGGGCTGCCCGCAGCGCTTCCCGATCCGCATCGGCGAACTTCGCGAGGGCGCGATGTGCGAGCGCGGCCTCGATCCGCTCCGCTGTGAGTTGCCAGGTGAACTGCTGCGGGCGCTCCACCGTGATCGTCGTGTAGCCAAATTCCTCCGTGCGGAACACCTTTGAGGTCTTCTCGTTCGGTACTCCCTCGCCGTAGAGCTTCACGATCTCGGCGATCTGCTCGGGGCTGATCTCCCGCCGCTTCGCGCCGAGAGACTTGCGCATCTTCACCCACTGCGCCGTCGCGTCGATGAGTTGCACGTTGCCCTTGCGCTCGGCGGGCTTGTTGTTGTCGAGGATCCACACGTAGGTGGCGATGCCGGTGTTGTAGAACAGATCCGTTGGCAGGCCAACGATCGCGTCAACGAGGTCGGATTCAAGTAGGTACCTGCGAATGTTCGACTCGCCGGAGCCCGCGCCGCCGGTGAACAGAGGGCTGCCGTTGAGCACGATCCCGACCCGACCACCGCCCTGCTCAGCCGGTCGCATCTTCTTGACGAGGTGCATAAGGAACAGCAGCGAGCCGTCCGAGACTCGCGGCAGGCCAGGCCCGAAACGACCGTCGTAGCCCCGCTGCTCGTGCTCCTTCGTCACGAAGTCCTGCTGCTTCTTCCATTCCACACCAAAGGGCGGGTTCGAAAGCCCATAGTCGAATGTCTTTCCGACGTGGCCGTCTGCAGTGAGTGTGTCGCCCCAAACAATGTTCTCGACTCCTTGCCCCTTGATCACCATGTCTGCCTTCGCGATCGCGAAGGACTCCGCGTTCAGTTCCTGGCCAAAGAGCGTGAGCTCTGTTTGCGGGAAATGCTCGCGCACATAGTCGTCCGCAGTCGAGAGCATGCCACCGGTGCCGGCAGTGGGGTCGTATACCGAGCGCACCATGCCCGGCACCGTGAGACTTCTGGCAGGGTCGTCACCGGGGTGCTCGGTGAACAGCAGGCTCACGATGAGCTTCACGACCTCGCGCGGCGTGAAGTGCTCACCGGCGGTCTCGTTCGAGGATTCAGCGAACTTGCGGATGAGCTCCTCAAAGATCGCCCCCATCTCGGTGTTGCTCACGCGGTCCGGGTGGAGATCCACCTCGGCGAAGCGTTGCAGCACCAGGTAGAGCAGATCGTTCTCGTCGAGCTTTGCAAGCTGAACGTCGAAGTCGTAACGCTCGAAGATGTCGCGCACGTTTGCAGAGAACCCAGCCACATAGTTCTCAAGGTTGGCGCGCACGTTCGCCGGGTCGCCAGCAATCCTCTTCAGGGTGTAGCGGCTCCGGTTGTAGAAGTTCTGACCGGAGACCTTTGGCAGCGCGATCGGCGCGACCGGGCTGTCGCCGAGCTTCTGCGCCTCAGCCAGCACCGCATCCTTCGTAGGCTCCAGCACGGCGTCCAGGCGACGAAGGATCGTGAATGGCAGCACCACCTTGCCGTAATCCGCCTGCTTGTAGGTGCCACGAAGCAGATTCGCGATACTCCAGATGAACGCGCCGTTGTTGTTCTCAGCCATGCGGTGCCAGTCTCCTAGTGTTCAAACTCACCTCAGCATATTTGGGAACCTCAGACATTTCCCCTTTAGGAGACTCCTCGCGCGGCGCGTCTCTAGGAGCGTCGACTTTCTGACGCTGCGTCCGCGGCGCTCGGGTCTGTCTGCCACCCCTCCCAGTCACCGGCCCAGTTCTCACGGCCTCAAAATTGACCGCGACCAGATCAGCGTGCAGCCGCCCACGCACCCGGCTCCACCGTCCTTCTTCAGCCCTTGACCCTCGCTAGGAACAAGCCAAAGACCTCTTTCTACCAGGTAAACGGTATCCCGGTCTCCGTAATTGAAACATGACTCCAAGCACCTCTGCCTCCATCATCCAGCGCAGCGCGAATCGCTGCGGCCTGCTGCTCATGGGACACACCCGGGCAAGTAGTAACGGTGCGCAGCGCTTCCCGGGGAAAGGAAATCTCTTGGTAGGGAACCAATCCGTGAGAAGGTGAGACGCGAAGCTTGGGCTTGGGCGCAAAGTCGCCAGTCTCACGAACGATCATTCGAACCTCATGCTCATCGGAGAAGCTTGGGTGTTTTACAGATGCAAAGGCGAACGGCGAGTAGACCACAGGCGCCTTTCCTCCTTCCGCGAGGGCTCCGGTGCCCGACAAGCCAGCAAGAACGCGCTCGAGATCGGGCATTTTCCCGCGATCCCCGTAAGTAACGTCTATGACAGCGGCCTCAAGCCCAATATTCTTTTCGAGCCCAACCAGAACCTCTGGATCCTCCGGAGATTCCTCCGTGCACAACGCATCTGGTCGTGCCACCCTCCCCTCCTCAATCCAATCTGTCAGTAGCGCTCGGTCGAAGCCGAGACACATACCAAACTTTAGAGAGTAGTTGCGCCAAAGCATCAAATGCTGATCGCTCTTCGAGAAACTAGTCATGTAGGCATTGGACTCGCGCACGCGCGCATAGGAGCTCGGAGTTGAATAGTCACGTTCTAACGAGGCAATGACCTCTTTAAGATTTGCTGCCGCCTCCAAGTCAGCCTCCTGGTCAGCGCTCAGCTTCGCCCGGCGCAAGACTAGCTCCACTGCGTAGGTCATCTCCGACGGATCGTTAAGGTAGTTAGAACTCGTAGCCCACAGCGAACGGGAACTGACGATTCCCAGGAAACCAGCCGCGGTCGTGTAGTGGTAGAGAAGCTCAGTCATCGTTTCCATTCGAGGCGCTTTAAGTTACTTCAGTTCAAAGTCAGCAGCGGCTCGATCAAGGAGCTCGAGGTTTACACCCACTAACATGACACTCCATTCAACAATATCCAGCGCGCCAATATTGGCGGCGGACGCGGGAACAGCAATGTCGAAAACCAAAGCGGAAGTGTCAAGGACTCAGGTCAAATGCTGCGTGCGCCAATTTCGCTCTATTCCCAGTTGAGCAAGGCATACCGAAGCCACATCACGGACTACTGCCCCCCGAATCGCTGACCCCGGACGAGACTTTCAGGCTGGCCAGCAGGCAACCCGGCGTAGGTTGCTCGTCGGGATCAATCCTTCGGGTGGTAATCTCTCGACCCGGTCACCCGCTGATTGCGGAGGTCGACTCGTCTGCCTCGTTGAGGTGACGTCGGCTGCCGCCGCGACCCCACGCGTACGGTGCGAATACAACGCAGCACGAGAGCACGCCACCCCACCCATTGCATTCTGTACCACTGTCATAATACAGTGGTACATGACGGGCACGAGCCCACGGTGGAAGGATCAACGCATGCACCCCAATGAGCCCCAAGCCGCGCTTAGCGCGACAGGACTCTCGAAGCGATTTGGCGACTTCCAAGCAGTCTCTGGCGTGACGTTTGAGGTTCGGCGGGGGCGCGCGTTCGGGCTGCTCGGACCGAACGGCTCGGGCAAGACGACAATCGTGCGCCTCCTCAATGGGGTGCTCGCTCCGACGGCGGGCAGCGTCGAACTGTTCGGCGAGCCGCTCACTCAGGCGTCTGGCGACAGACTGCGAGAGCGCGTTGGCGTGCAGACCGACACGAACCTCTACGAGACGCTGTCAGTGCACGAGAACCTGAAGATCTGGGGCGAGCTGTACGGCGTACCGAAGGCGAAGCTGCCTGGCCGCATCACCGAGCTCCTCGAAGTGTTGGGCCTCGCAGACAGGGCGAACTCGCTTGCCGGCACCCTGAGCAAAGGCATGCGGCAAAAAGTGGCTGTCGGCCGCGCGATCATCCACGAGCCCGAGCTCTTGTTTCTCGACGAGCCGACCGCCGGCCTCGACCCCGAGGCGTCGCTCGAGCTTATCGACTACCTCAAGCAGATGATCGCGTCACTCAAGACGACCCTCGTCATCTGCACCCACCAGCTCCACGGGCTCGAGGAGCTGTGCGAGGATGCGGGCTTCCTCATGCACGGTGAGATGGTCGCGCAGGGCGCGATCGGCGACCTGATCGACGACCGCTGGCCGGGCAAGAGAGTCACGGTACAGCTCGGGGACTCGGGCCCCCGCGGGGCAGCCGCTGCGGCGCTCGTGAGCGACGCGGTTCGCGCGGGCACGGCGATCCCGGAGCCCGACGGCTCGCTGGCACTCACCGTCGCAGACGATCACGCCGTCGAGGCCGCCGTTGCAGCCCTCGCGGCAGGTGGCGCTGCGATCCGCGCCGTTGTGCCCGAAACCCCAACGCTCGGCGACCTGTACTTCGACGTCATCAAGACACAGCGGGAGGATGCACGATGAACCGCCAAAGGATCCTCACGATCGCCCGCAAAGACCTCAGCGAGGTGCTCCGCAACAAGCAGACTCTCGCACCGCTGCTTGTGGTGCCGATCCTGTTCGCCGCAGTCTTCCCCGCGGCGATTGCACTGCTCGGCAGGAGCCCGATCCTGACAGCGTCCGTCAACGGCCTCGACGCGTTCCTCGACAACATCCCGGAGGGCGTGCTCCCACCCGACCTCGACACCGGCGGGGTTGTCGTCTACGCCGCGCTCACCTACTTCATGGCGCCACTGTTTCTCTTGATTCCCGTGATGGTTGCTTCGGTCGTCGCAAGCTCGAGCTTCGTCGGCGAGAAAGAACGACGCACGCTCGAGGGCCTGCTCTACACGCCCATTACGAACCGCGAGCTCGTGCTCGGCAAAGTACTCGCGTCGCTCGTTCCCGCTGTGGTCATCACCTGGGGATCGTTCGCCATCTACACTGTCATCGCGAACGTGCTCGGCAACCCCGTCGTCGGGCGCGCATTCTTCCCGAACACGACGTGGCTGATCGTCGTGTTCTTGCTCGTGCCAGTCATCGCGTTTCTTGCGATCACTCTGATTGTCGCGGTGTCGGGGCGATCGACAACGGTGCAGGGGGCGCAAGGGATCTCGGTGCTCGTGCTGCTGCCCGTGCTCGCACTCGTCATCGGACAGGCGACGGGCCTCATGCTGTTCGACGCACCCATCGCGCTCATCGCCGTGGTCGTGATCGCCGCGATCGACGTCGCAGTGTTCCTCGCGGTGGCAAAGACCTTCGAGCGTGAACGCCTTATCACGAAGCTGACCTAGCACAGGTGCGCTACGGCTCGAGAAGAGCCGCGAGGTTTGCCAGGGAGGAGGTGAGCCCTGCAGCGTGGTCGCGCGCACGAATTCCGGCGGGAACGTTGCGTGCAATGACTTCAACGATGGTCCCCTCCGCAACCGGGAGGACCTTCCATTCCATCTGCATCGTGCCCTGAAAAGCAGGGTCCTCTGACTCGAAGTCCACTTCCTGGACGACCCGCTCCCCTGGATCGAGTTGAGTGATTCGCACTTCCGTCACGTCCGAGTCGGCTGACGATTTTCCTGGGGCATCGGCAGCATTCTCGTACGTAAGAACGAGCCTGAAGGAGCCCCCTTCACGCATATCAAACCGCTCAAGGCGGCCACGCATTCCGCTGGGAGGAAGCCAGGCTGCTAGCGCGTCGCTGCTGGTGAGCGCCGAGAACACTGCATCTTTGCCAGTGTGAATGAGGAGGTTTGCGCGATCTGTTCTACTCATGCGAACACCCTACGTGTTGCTGCCCGCCGAGCACAGCGTCGCAGCGCCAGAGCCCTAACGCCCTCCCCCTACGCGAGCGACAAGAAGAGCTTCTCGAGTTCCTCAGGCTTCGCCGAGTCTTCGTTGTCGGGGTCTGCGAGGCACTCCTGCAGGGCCGTCGAGATCACGAGGAAGCCTGCGCGGTCGAGCGCCTTGGTGACTGCAGAGAGCTGCTGGACGACGTCGCGGCAGTGCGCCTCCCCCTCCACGGCCTCAATGACCGCCGCCAGCTGCCCGTGCGCACGGCGCAGGCGGTTCACAATCTTGCGCTTCGCCTCGGGCGTTCCAGTTCCGGCCGCGACTGCAGGGGCAACCGACGTTGCCTCGTCGCGCTCATGGATTGCGGTGGTCTCTACTTCTGGCATGGGGCCCTCTCTCAGGATCAGACTTGACCACCAGGATACCCCATGGGGTATAGTTATGCTCGTCATCAAGATACCCCCGGGGGTATCCAGCCATGCAGCGGCCCTTGGCCCACGAAGGAGAACTCACATGTGCCGACCGACGAAATGCCGCACCTGCAGCAAGACAACCTGGGCAGGCTGCGGTCAGCACGTCGAGATGGTCAAGATGAGCGTCCCCGCATCAGAGTGGTGCAACGGGAAGCACACGCAGGCGCAAATCGACGCGGCGCAGGCCGCACGGGGACCGGGCTTCTTCGCACGGCTCTTCGGCCGCTAATCACACTCCCCCACCAGACACGAAAGGTCACCAACATGGCCACCACCAATCTCACTGTCGACACGTTCGCCCCTACTGTCGAAGGCGACGGCATCGTCTTCGTTGACTTCTGGGCAGCCTGGTGCGGTCCATGCCGCTCGTTCGCACCCGTCTTCGAGCAGGCGTCTGAAACGCACACCGACATCACCTTCGGCAAGGTCGACACGGAGGCCGAACACGCACTCGCGGCAGAATTCCAGATCACCTCGATCCCGACGCTCATGGTATTTCGCGACGGCATCCTTGTCTTCTCGCAGGCTGGGGCGCTCCCCGCACAGCAGCTCGAGCACCTTATTCAGGGCGCTCGCGACCTTGACATGGACGACGTGCGTCGGCAGCTCGCCGAAGCCGCCCAGTCAGGATCCGCGCACGCATCCGCCTAGCGACCACTCCGGCGAAAACACCCACGTACACACCCAAGCACCTATCACAAGGAGTCCACATATGTGCGCACGAGTCACCTGCACGACCTGCAACAAGCCGACCTGGGCGGGTTGCGGAGAACACATCGAACAGGCACTTGAGGGCGTGGCGGTCGCCGACCGCTGCAGCTGCAACTAGGCCAACACTCGCTCCCCACCCCCTGCCGTTCACGGAAGAAGGAACCACCATGCTGCTCGAACGCATCTATGACGAAGACCTCGCCCAGGCAAGCTACTTTATTGGCTGCCAAGCGAAGGGCGAGGCGATCGTCGTCGACCCGCGCCGCGACCTCGACGTCTACATAGAGATTGCCGCGAAGAACGGCATGACCATCACCGGAGTCACCGAGACTCACATTCACGCAGACTACCTGTCGGGTACTCGCGAGCTCGCTGCGCGCACCGGCGCCACGATGTTCGTCTCGGACGAGGGTGGCCCCGATTGGACCTACGGTGCGGGCTTCGACACCGCCGTGCGCATGAAGCACGGCCACAGGATCAGGCTCGGCAACATCACCGTCGAGGCGGTGCACACCCCGGGCCACACCCCAGAGCACCTCTCCTTCCTCGTGACCGATGGCGCGCAGTCTGACGAGCCCGGTTTCATGCTGACAGGTGATTTCGTGTTCGTTGGCGACCTCGGCAGGCCAGACCTGCTCGACGAGGCTGCCGGCGGGGTCGACACGAGGTTCGCGGGCGCGGAGGATCTGTTCGCTAGTCTCCGCGACCGTTTCCTCACACTCCCCGACTACGTCCAGGTGCTGCCCGCGCACGGCGCCGGCTCGGCCTGCGGCAAGGCGCTCGGCTCGGTACCGTCGACGACCGTCGGCTACGAGCGGAACTTCTCGTGGTGGGGAAAGTATCTGCGGAACGATGACCAGCAGGGATTCGTCGACGAACTGCTCAGCGGCCAGCCAGACGCGCACGCCTACTTTGGTCGCATGAAGGTGCAGAACAAGCTCGGCCCGGCAGTCATCGGCGCTGCCCCGGAGCTCACCGAGTACTCGGCGACCGAGCTAGCTGACGCCCTCGCAAACGACACGGTTATCTTCGTCGACACCCGCCACCACGACGAGGTCCACACCGGCACAGTCGGGCGTTCGCTCAACGTGCCCGGTACTCAGAAGGCCGCGAGCTACGGCGCCTGGGTGTACAACCCGGACGTCGAAACCCGACCACTCGTGCTGCTCGCCGCAGACCGCGACGAGGCAGCGACGCTGCGAGACCACCTCGTGCGTGTCGGGATCGACACGGTGGCAGGTTTCATCACGTCCCTCGCGGGCCTCGCACTTGTCACGCCTGAGACAGTGGCGCCGAGCGAACTCGCCGGGCACGATCATGTGGCCCTGCTCGACGTGCGCAACAAGACCGAGTACGCCGACGGGCACATCCCCGGCGCCGCCCAGCTGTCGGGCGGCCGGCTGCTGTGGAATCTTGCTGAGCTTCCCGAGAAGGGCGAGGGAACCATCGTGACGTACTGCCAGAGCGGGGTTCGCAACAGCGTTGCGGCGAGCGCCCTGCGGCGAGAGGGGTACAAGGTCGCCGAGCTCGAGGGGAGCTACCTTGCTTGGAGCGCGATTTCTGGCAACCAGCCAGCGGTCGGGCAGCTCCCCTCGTCTGCGGCCGCCTAGGCGACCGCTCTGCCAGACTGAGTGGACGCCCCGAGAGGAACCTCATGAACGAAGCACACGAACGCACGGCCGAGCCGATCATCATCGATACTCGCACGCCAGCGGAGTTCGCGGAGGGGCACCTCCGGGGCGCCCGCCTCATCGATTTCAACGGCGGCGAGATTGAAGCAGCAATCCCGGGGCTCGACCCTGCCGCCACCTACCTGCTCTACTGCCGCTCGGGCAACCGTTCTGGCCAGGCCGCGGCGCTCATGAGCGCCGCGGGCTTCACGAGCGCGACAAACATTGGTTCCCTGGCCGAAGCGGCTGAGAGTACGGGCATCGACATCGTTCGGTAGCCACAGCGTGGACCCCAAACCGACCACCGGATTCGCACGACGCTGCCCCTGACAGCCGCGACGTTGACATCAAGATCCCGACTGCCGCTCAGCCCAGCTAGTAGCGGCTGGTGACGCTTGGAAGGGGTGCTGTATGCTCGCCCAGCAACAGCCACCAGGCGCAGGCAGCCACTACAGCTCGGAACCGCCAGCCATGCGCCACAGCCTCGAGAACGCGCCGTCTGGCCGCCGGAGCAGCTCGTCGGGTGCACCCTGCTCGATGATGTGCCCGTGCTCGAGCACAACGACACGGTCGGCGCCGCGCACCTGGTCGAGGTGGTGGGCGATGACGACGGCGGTGCGACCGTCGCTCACGCGCCGCATGGCCTGAGCGAGTGACGCGTCCGAGCCGGCCTGTGAGCCGGCCTCGTCGAGCACGACCACCGGTGGGTCCGCGAGCAGCACCCGGGCAAGCGCGAGTTGTTGGGCCTCGCGGTGGCTCACCGCTGCGGGAAGCGATCCGGCGAGCCCGCCCTCGATGAGCGCGAGGTCGAACCCGACATCGGCGAGCGCCTGCGAGAGTTCACTGTCGGTCGCGCCGGGCGCCGCGATCCTGAGGTTGTCTGCGGTTGACCCCGCGAACATGTGCGTCTCCTGCGCGACGAGCAGGGCGGCGGGGCGCCCGCCAGCGCGCGCCTCGTGCGCTGGCATGCCGCCGATGCGCACCTCACCCGCGGTGGGTTCATCGAACCCAGCGATGAGGCGCGCAAGCGTGCTCTTTCCCGACCCGGAGGTGCCGATGAGGGCGACGGTAGCGCCTGCTTGGATCTCAAGGTCGATGCCGCGGAGCGCGGCGCGCCGAGCCCGCGCCCCGTACCTGTAGCTCACGCCGCGGAGCTCGATCGCGCCGTTCGCGACCTCGCTGGCGCTGGCACCGGCGGCTCTGCCTGCTCGCTCCGCGGCGCCAGCGTTCACGACTCCAGTGAGGCGCTGCAGCCCTGCAAGGGCGCGCTGTAGGTCGTCCATGCTCCCAAGCAGATCACCGATCGGGTTGAAGAGCCTGTGGAAGTAAAGCGCTCCCGCCGTCACCGCGCCAACCGAGAGCCCTACCGCAGTGGCGCGAACGAACCCGACGGCGAGCACCGCGGCGAGGCCAACGAACTCCGCGCCGTTCAAGCCCCCAATGAAAATGTTTCGCGCCCTGCCGGTCTCTCTGTGCGTGCGCACCGCAGTGTCGCTCGCTGCCGCTATCGCGGCGAGGTGCTCATCAGCCGTGCCGAACGCGCGCACGGTTTCAGCCCCGGCGACGGCCTCCACGAAGGCGCGCCCGCGCTCCGCCTCCTCGCGCCGCAGCCTGGCGTAGAGCGGACGCGAGCGGCGCATGAAGACGCGCGTGCTGACGATCTGGATCGGGACCGCGACGAGCGCGGCGACCGCGAGCCACGGGTCGAGAACTGCCATGCCAACGAGCGTGAGCACAATTGTAAACACCGCTCGCGCGCACAGCGGGATCACCCCTGAGATCGCCTCAGTCACGGCCTCGACGTCGTTCGTCACCCGCGAGATGACGTCAGCGTCGCCCGCGGCTTCCACGCGGCCAAGCGGTAGATTGAGGGCCGCCTCGAACACGTCCTCGCGCAGGGCCGCGAGCGCGTGTTGGAGGCAGCGAACGAGCAGCACGCCGCCGATCCCCTCGAGCGCGGCGGCCACAACGCCTGCCGCCGCGACGCCTGCGGCGAGCCACAGTACACGCGCGAACGGTTCACCGCCGATCACCGCGTCTACGATCTCGCCAAGAAGTGGCGGGATGACGAGCATCGCCGAGGTTCCGAGGAGCAGCAGGGCGACTGTCGCGAGAAGCAACCAACGTTGCCGCCAGAGGAGCCTCGCGCCGAGCCGAGCCGCAGGTCCCGCCGTCGATGTGGGCAAGATCGCCGCACGCTCGCCGCCGGCTGGAGTGTCCGCCCGTCCGAGGTTTGCCGCACCCATCACCGCGCCCCAAACGCGCAGCAGGGGGCGCCCGCATGTGCCGGACTCGCCGCGGCCGAGCAGCACTGCCGCTCGGGTTCAGGGCAGCGCCCGTCGACGACGCGCGAACACGCCGCGAGCAGGGTCCGGCTCGCAGTGACGACGACGACAGGTCGCCCGAGGAGCGCGAGCGACTCTGCAACGCGCTGCTCGGTGATTGGGTCGAGCGCGCTCGTTGGCTCGTCGAGCACGACGACGTCACCCGGAGTGTGCAGTGCACGCGCGAGCAACACGCGCTGGCGTTGGCCACCGGAAAGTCTACGACCGCCCGCGCCGATCTCTTCGTCGGCATCGCCGAGGTGATCAACGACGTCTGCCAAGGCTGCGGCGTTGATCGGCCGCTGCAGGAGGCACCCATCCCGCGCGACGTTCGTGCGCAGCGTTCCGGTGAAGAGTGCGGCGTCGTGCGGGGGCGCAACGACCCGCCGCGCCACGCACTCGGGCCCGAGCTCGCAGGCGCACAGGCCACCGATCCGCAATTCGCCCGGTGCAGGATCACGGCGAAAGCCAAGCGTCGCGGCGGCTGTCCGCGCCTCTGCAGCGGTCCGCACGCGAACCCCAACGAGCCCATCATCGAAACGCACGGTGAGCGTCTCCCCGCTTGGCGCGTCCCACTCGAGCAAGGTGCCGACTCCCGGCGCGCGCTCAAGCGCTTCGACAGCGCCGGGGGTGCCGGATCCCAACGCGTACTCTTCTTCGAGGAGCCCCCGCAGTCGCTTGGTTGAGGCGCGCTTGTGCGCCCAGTTCGCGCCAAACGTGCCGACGTGCGCGAGCGACCCTTGCAGAAACTGCGCGAGGCCGACAACTGTGACAAGCTGCCCCGGGGTGATCTCTCCCATGGTTGCGAGCCATCCAGCCGCGAGCGCGAGCGCGGCGAGGTAGAGCACCGACACCGTCCTGCTGACGGCCTGGTAAGTGACGAGCAGTCGCGCGGCCGCGATACCTGCATTGCGCGAGGCAACGCTCGCACGCCGGTACCGGCGCACGATCTCAGTCTGGGCACCGAGTCCGTGGATCACGCGGAGCCCGGCGAGCGAGTCTGTCGCGACCTCGCTCGCCGTCGCGACTGCCTGCTGTTCGGTCGCGCCTGCGCGCTCAACGGGCCTGGCGAGCCACTGCATTACGAACAGCACTGCGACGGCGCCAAGCGCGACTCCGAGTCCGAGTGGCACCGAGATGACCAGAAGCGCGACTGTGGCGGCGACCACCGCCATGAGTGTCGCCGCCTGCTGGGCAATGCTCCAGGCGATCCCGGCCACGCGGCCCGTATCGCTCGTGGCGATTGATAGCAGCTCCCCGGGATGGCGGCCGGTCCGCAGCCCGCGCGGGTGGAGCGCACGCCGGGCAGCGAGCAGCCGGAGATCGTGCTCCCCATACCCAAACACGCTCACCATCGCGAGCGCCGAGCGCTGGTAGCTGAGCGAGAGCACGAAGAACACCACGCCGAGCACGGCGAGCCACAAGATCAGCGCCGAAAGACTCCCCGGCTCAATCGCGCGGTCGATGACGACACCGATCAGGATCGGAACTGCCGCCTCCCCCGCCTGATGAAGCATGAGCCCAAGGGTCGCGAGGGCGAGCTTTCGGTCGCGCCGGCCACCAGCGAGGGCAACGCGAAGCAGGTTGGGAACCGGCTGCTCCGCTGCCTCCCGCGTCGCGGCTCGCCGTCGAGCCATCAGTCGACGTCTGCCGACATGTTGCCTGTGCGGTCCTGGGTCCAGTACCCGATCGCGTGATGCCTGTCCCGCGCGAGTCCGAGCCGTGAACGCAGGTCTCGCCGAATTGCCCGACTCGTCGACGCCTCGCATGCGACCCAGGCGTACCACGGCCCCTCGGGGGCGCTGAAGCCTGCGACTTCAGCCGCGAGCGCGCTCGGGCCATGCCCGTTGCCAGATCCGATGATCCAGCGGATCTCGACGTCTCCGGCGGTCTCGTATTCTTGAATGTCTGCTTCGGTTGGTACCTCGGCGATTGCGAGCACGCGGGCGCCGGCAGGGAGTTGCTCGAGGATACGGCCGAGGCCAGGCACACCCGTCGCGTCTGCGACGAGCAGCTGGAACTTGGCGTCGCTGGGAGCCGCATAGTACGACGAGGGCTCCTCGCGTTCGCCCGCCCCAAAGATTCCAATGACGTGTCCGGGCTCCGCCCGTTCGGCCCAGCCCGACGCGAGCCCGCCGTCGTGCACGACGAAGTCGATGTCGATGAGCCTGCCACCATCCCTGACCTGGCGAACGGTGTAGTGCCGCCACGGCGGCTCCTCGCCCTCCCACCCGCGACCGTACTCGGGCAGGTTGAACACGTCGATGTTCGCGACAGACTCGCCGGGTGCCGGCAGTGCGATGTCGACCCGTTCGTCCCCGCGACCGTGGGTGGGCCAGAACCAGTCGCCGACAGCTTCGACGGTGATTCGAATCATGTTGGGCGTCAGCCGACGGGTCTCGACGACGCGCGCCGGAGCGCATGGGATTGCCACGACTAGCCCCTCCGCTCTGAGGTAGCCGCCTCGCGGGGCGACGCGAAACCGGAGTAAAAAACGGGCACGAGCGATCCTTTGACATTGGTGCGATCTTGGTAAGGTTTGCCTTACTTCACCCACCATAGCGAAGCCAAATATCGCTATGCGGTCAATCTATATCGCTTTTTGTCACGGCACCCGCAAAGTACGCTGCCGGGGTCGTCCCCACGATCCCTCGGAAGTGACCGATGAAGGTGCTCGGATTGGAATAACCGAGGGCGGCGGCCGCCGCCGCGACGGTTTGACCGGATGCAAGGCGGACGAGTGAGGCGCGCACTCGCGCGCGGATCCGCCACTGTGTGAGCGAGAGCCCGGTTTCCGAGATGAACGCCCGCGTCAGCTCTCGCGGCGGAAGCCCGACCCGCTCGGCCCAGTCAACTGTCGTCTCGAAGGCGCCCGGATCAGCAAGGATCTGCTCGGCTACCGCCAGCAGGCTCGGCGTCACAGGCATCCGCAGATCCACCTGAGCCCCGGGGCTTGGCGTGAGCAACTCGATCACGAGGCGCTGGAGCCGGAGCCGCGTGCTCGTCGGCATCTCAGCCTCGGCATTGAGCAGCAGCAGCTCTCGGACCGCGGGAATGAGCTCGACGATCATGGCCTCCCGTGGCAGCTGCGCGGCGAGCCCCGCCTCAAGAAAGGTTGCGTAGAACAGCGAGTCAGCCGAGGTCTCGATCGTGTGCGGCACGCCGCTCGGCACCCACACAGCTCGCTGCGCCGGCACAGTCCAGACCGAGTCACCGGCGCGAACTCGAGCGACTCCGGCTGTCGACCAGATGAGCTCGTCGTGCTCGTGCACCTCGGCTTCCCATGCCCGAATGCTGCGACTCTCGTGGCGCACACTTGTGAGCAGGAAACCCCGGATTCGTTGCGATGCCGTCGAGACGTGCGAGACGTTCGCCATTACGCGCCTCGCGAGGGCGCCGCCCTGCGCCGCAGGTCCTGCTGCGTCACGCCATACGTGTCGAGGAGCACGCGATACATCGTCGACGCCGACCCAAACCCTGAACGGGCTGCAACCTGGGCGCCCGACAAGCCGTCGTGCTCGGGGTTCTGGAGCGTCGACCGCGCGATTCGAGCGCGCTCGCGCCGCAGCTCTGCCCCGACGCTCGTCTCGTGATTCGTAAAGGCGAGCTGGAGTCGCCTGACGGAACATCCAACGGCCTCAGCGAGCTCCCGGGTACCGAACCCTGCCTCCCGACACTCCCGAGCAATCACCCCCATCGCGTCACCCCACACATCTTTCGCGCCCTGCGTGGGCTGCGACGACAGCAGCGGGAACCGTCCGCGCAGCAGCGCGCCCGCCATCTCGACCGCCACCCGCGACACCGTCGCAGCGTCGCCAGGCCCAACACTTGCCGGCGCCTCGGAGAGCTCAGCGAGGTAGCCGCGCATTGCCCGCTCGGGCAGCGTGAGCTCAGGGTAGACAGTCGCCCCGTCAGGGAGGCGCGGGAGGAACGGGATGAGCGCATCACGCTGAATCCGAGCGACGAGAAACTTCCAGTCGGTGAGAAACCGCACGCGCATCGGCAGGCCGCTCGGTGCAACGAGCAGCGGGTCGCTCGACTCGAGCCACGCGCCGTCCTCGAGGTAGGTGAACCTGCCGCGTGCCACAAACACGAAGTCAATCGTTGGCATGCCAGGCAGCAGCGGGCGCCGCTCGATCTCGGTCGGTCCACCCGAGGCCTCGATCACAAACAGCGGACCAAACGTGTGCACCACGGCGCCAATCGGCATCGAGTCGCGACTGCGAGTGCCCTCGCGGTGCAGATCCTGACTCGAAAACGCTGAGACGTCGCGGTCCGCGATCTGGCGCGGGGTGAACTCGGGGGTCATGGACTAACGTTAGCGAACCCCTGGCAGGTTCTGCGCGCGTAATTCTGGTTGCGCGCTGCGCCACACGCCTCAGATGCCCCTCGGAGGATCGAGCTCGGGCGCGAGGTAGTTGATGACGACGAGCTCGAGCTCCCGTTCAAGATCGAGTCCCCGTTCCCGTTCGCCAGCCGCGAGATCGAGCAGGCTCGCAACCGTGTGCACGACAGTGAGGGCGATCGCCGCGGCCCGCTCCACCGGCAGCGCGGGGTTCACCCGCAGCAGGTATGGGGCGATGGCCTCGGCGGTCGCAGCGTTCACGTCGTGGTCGAGATGCCACAGCTCGGGCGAGGACTGGAGGGCCCGCCTGATCGCCGTCGCGCCAGAGGTGTCGCGCCGCAGCTGCGCCATCGCGCGGATTGCGCGCGCGACTGGCTCACGCCAGTCGGGCGCCACCCCCAGCTCAGAAAGCTCACGAAGCGCAACGCCTGATCGCTCCTCCTCGATTGATTGCGCGAGCTCGCGCACGATTGCGAATTTGTTCGGGTAGTAGCGATAGAGCGTCGCAATGTTCACCCCGGCGCGGGTTGCGATCGTCGCCGTGGTCAGGCTGTCGAAGCCGCCCTCCTCGAGCAGTTCGCTCGCTGCCGCCAAAATGGAGGCGACAGCGGCGCGCCCGCGCGCCTGCTTGGGTGTTTGTCGCTCCACTGCCGTCACCATCCTTCCTCCCCCGGCCCGGTTGCCGCGCGTTTCGATCCATCTTGCCGCATCGGCCCGGACTTCGCGTGGCGCACTGCCCGAGATGCGCTGCAGCGCCTGCGCTACAACACCGGGCTTGACCACTGACACCTTCACGCTCATACTAAAGTAAGTATTTACTTACGTTTAGGAGTTTCAATGTCGCAACGCCGCGAAATCCTGCTCTCCGACCTCCACCTCCACGCTGGGACAGAGTTCTTCACCTCCGACTGGCTCGCGATCGACGCCGAGCACCTGTCGGCCTTCGCAACAGCAAGCTATCTCGACGCCGAGCACGCCGACCTCACCGCGTCGAAGAACAATCCCCTGGGTGCGACGCTCGTCGACGGCTTCCTGCTCACAAGCCTGCTCACGATGTTCCACTTCAACAACAGCCCGGTCCGAGGCGAGGGCATCTACGGGTTCAACTACGGACTCGATCGCGTACGCTATACGCTCCCCGTCTTCATCGGACAGAAGATCCGCTGCGTCGCAACGCTCGCGGAGGTCACCCCACGCCCCGACGGCACCGTGCTCGTGACGACCGACAACACGATTGAAGTCGAGGGCGAGGAGAAGCCTGCCATGGTGGCCAGGTGGCTGTCGCTCTTCGCGACCCGCGACGACGGCACAAACGTCGAGCGCTGAGCCGTGCACGCCACCGCTGCAGTGCCGCAGCCCACAAGCTACCTCGATTACCTCGACCACTACGCGCTCGCGACCCCCGAGGCGGACGCCGTATGGTTCGAGGGCGTCACACTGAGCTACAGCGACCTCGCCACTCGCGTCGACGAGCTCGCCGCGACACTTGCCGCCTTGGGCGTCGCTCCTGGCTCGCGCGTCGCGACGCTCTGCACCCCGCGGCCCGAGTACCTCATCTCGCTACTCGCGACGATGCGCACGGGTGCAGTCTGGATAGGGCTTAACCCGAAATACACGCTCTCAGAGTTGAGTCACGTCGCCACCGACGCACGGCCGTCAGTGTTTCTCTCACTCGACGCCGTCGACGGGCGCGAGTACGGTGCTGAGATTACTGAGCTCGCGGCGGCGGTCGGCGCCCGCGGCGCGTTCAGGATCGGGCCGCGGACTGTGGCCTCGGCGCTGCAGGAGCTGCCGGAGCTGCCGGAGGCCGCCCCCCTGCCCGCGAGCTACCCCGAGATTCACCCCACCGACCCGGCGACGATCGTGTACACCTCGGGTTCGAGCGGGTCACCGAAGGGCGCGGTGCTCTCGCACGGAGGCCTCGTCTACGCGGCGCGGGTCGAAGCCGACGTGCTCGGCATCCGCGCACCGCGCGTGCCGTGCAACCTGCCGATCAACCACGTTGCCTGCCTTGCAGACCTCACGGGCACCACCCTTGCGGCAGGCGGAATGCTCGCGCTCCTCGAACAGTTCGACCCGGCGAGCCTGCTGGCGCTCGTGCCGGAGCTCGGGCTCACGAACCTCATGACCGTGCCAACCATCTTGCAGCTCATCGCGGCCCAGCCCGAGTTCGCGGCCACCGACCTGACATCGCTGAGACGGGTCGTCTGGGGCGGCGCTCCCCTACCGATCGACGTGATCCGGGCCTACAAAGACCGCGGAATCCCGCTCATGACCGTCTACGGCATGACTGAGACGATCGCCTCAATCACGTTCACACGCGACGGCGACAGCGACGAGGTGCTCGCTGAGACTGTCGGGCGGTTCGACCCCGGCATGGAGGTGCGGCTCGCCGACGAGCAGGGCCCGGTTGCGCCCGGCACTCAGGGCGAAGTGCAAGTACGACACTCGGGCCTGTTTCTCGAATACTTCGGCAACCCCGATGGCACCTCAGCCGCGTACACAGCGGACGGCTGGTTCAAGACCGGCGACGTGGGCGTCCTTAGAGACGACGGGGCGCTCCGCCTCGTCGGGCGCATGTCAGACATGATCAAGTCGGGCGGCTACAACGTGTACCCGCGCGAGATCGAGCTGCGCATCGAGGCGCACAGCGATGTCGCCCTTGCCGCCGTCATCGGCAGGCCAGACGACACGTTCGGCGAGGTCGGAGTCGCCTACGTCGTCCCCGCGGCGGGGTGCGCGCCCGAAGCCGACGCCCTCCGCGCCTACGCCCGTGAGCACCTCGCCAACTACAAGGTGCCGAAGGAGTTCGTCATCGTCGACGCGCTCCCGCTGCTCCCGGTTGGCAAGGTCGACAAACAGCACCTCCGCCGGCTCGCGCGAGCCTGACGCCCCGCAGCACCCACACCCACTAGCGGCTCAACGGAGAGCCGGGATTGAGGAGACATACAATGACGAATATCACCTCCACCGACACCCACATCACGGCGGGCATGCGCCAGGCACGCATCGCCCTGTTCATCGTGTTCTTCGCGCAAGGGCTTGGGTTCGGCTCCCTCTTTGCGCGGCTGCCAACCGTCAAAGCGACGTTCCAATTCAGCGACTCAACGCTCGCACTCATGACACTCGCGCTGCCGCTTATGGCCGGAGTAGCGACGCTCATCACCGGCTCAATTGTGCAACGCGTCCATAGCGACACCCTGCTGCGGCTCGCGAGCGTCGCGAACCTCACGGCGCTCGCACTCATCGGGTTCGCCGATTCGTTCGCGATGCTCATTCCGGCGTGGATCGTGATGGGCATCGCATTTGGAATGGTCGACGCCACAATGAACATGAAGGCGGTCTCGCTGCAGCAGCGGTACAGGCGCAGCATCGTCGTCGGCTTCTACGCGATCTACAGCGCGGCAGGCATCATCGCGTCGCTCGCTGCGGCGTTCACCGCCCAGGCAGGGCTACCGCTCTGGGTCTTCTTCGGTGCCGAATTCTTCGTGCTCGTGCCTCTGCTGCTCTGGACGGGCAGATCACTCGTGCACGCTCGCGTCGGCGCTGCAGGTTCGGCGGAGGCCCGGCCCGGCGCCGCCCCGGCACGCGTCAAGGTTCCCTGGCTCCCGGTACTCAGCATCGGCGTCGTTCTCACCTCTGCCTACTTCATCGAGTCTTCGGCATCGAGCTGGGGCTCCGTCTACGTGCACGACACGCTCGCGGCCCCGGAGAGCGTCGCCGCCCTCGCGTACGGGGGTTACAGCGCCGCGATGCTCATCGGCAGGCTCAGCGCCGACTGGCTGATCAGGGCGTTCGGCGCGAAGCGCGTGATCCAGGTCTGCGCGCTCATCGCGCTCGCCGGCATGCTTGCGGTTGTCTTCGCCACGGCGCCGTGGATGGCACTCGTCGGGTTTGCGCTCGCAGGCGGCGGCCTCTGCGTGATCGCGCCGCTCGCGTTCGCGGCGGCGGGAACGATCGACGACACGGGCGTCGCCGTGGCGCGCGCGAACACGTTCACCTACGTCGGGTTCCTGCTCGGCGCTGCGCTCATCGGCCCGATCGCCGACCTCAGCTCGATGCGCATCGCCTACATGATCTCGGTTGCGCTCGCTGTCGTGATCCTGTTCCTCGCCCGCGGGCTCGCAGCGCGAATCGAGGGTGCAGCGCAGGCAGCCTAGCCCTGGATGGTCCACTGCAAGAGGGGCACTGGCGCTGCGCGCTCGCGCAACAACAGGCCCCTCTCGCTTCGGCTGGGCAGCCGCCGCTATTACTCGGCTGGCAGTCCCGCGAGGAACTCCTTCGTCGCCGCGACGACTTCCTCACCCTTTGTGTGGTGCAGGTAGTGGTCAGCGTCGATCTCGAGGGTGACCGCGTAGTCGACTGTCGCCGCCTGCGCTTTATGCATGTCGGTCCAGGTGGGAAAGTCTGGGTTGTGCGCCTGATACATGAGCAGCAGTGGCAGGTCCTTCGGGAACGTTTGCCCCTTCGCGGCAGCGAAGTTCTCGGCAAGGTGGTTGACCTCGTCAAGGTAAGTGGGGGCCATGGAGTTGCGCATCGCGAGCACGTCCATACGCTCGATGTCCTCGGGGGTGTACGCCGGGTTTCCCTCAAGCGGGTTGCCGCCAAGCTCGGTGATCACGCGCAGCAGCCCGAGCCCACGGATCGCAGGGGCGCCCTTGAGAATCCCTGGCACCCTGTCCATGCCTGGCTGCTCGGGCACGGAGGTGTCGATACCGACGAAGGCGGTGACCTCGTCGGGATACGTGTTCGCGTATGCGAGACCGTAGATACCTGTAATCGAGTGCCCCATGAGAATGTACTCGTCGACACCGAAACTCGAGACGGCCTGGTGGATCTCGGCGACGATGTTCTCCGTCGTCCGCGGCGTATCCGCCTGATCGCTCAGCCCATAGCCGAACGGCTCGACCGCGAGGATCCGGTACTCGTCTTTCAGGCCATTGATCACGGGCGCGAAGTCGGCTACCGGCGAAGCGGTTCCGGCGCCCGGCGTGAGCACGATCGTCTGCTCGCCGCTGCCGAATTCGGCGACGTTCATCTGTTTGCCGTCGACTTCCACGAGCTCACCATATGGTTCGAGCGCGGCAACCTCGCGCGGGGTCTTCACGGCGTTTACAATCGAGGTCGTGGCGAGCGTTGCCCCGACGAGCCCGACGATGACACCAAGAGTGGTGAGGGTAATTTTGAGTGGTTTCTTCACGGACTCGCTCTCGAAAAACAGGCATTACTTCGGGCCCTAAGCATCGCACGGGCGGACTGGATCTTGCTGGGAGAATTCACCAATTCTCCATGCAAACTCATAGCCGTTTCACCATTGCAACGTCGCCTCATGCCCACAGGGCTACGCTGGGTGCAGGGCGCTCGATCCTGACCCACAGAACGATCACCTCGTACCGCGCCAGTTACCGGCGGCTCCGCGAGCGGTGCCCGCGAAGCCAGGGAAGGAACTCCGTGAACCACTCCCTCCAGTGGACCGCCTCGGATGCAGCGGCACACCTCATGGCACCGACGCCGCGCGACCACAAGTACTCTCGCGGCGTGCTCGGCGTGCGCACGGGCTCCCGCTCCTACCCCGGCGCGGCAGCTCTCGGGGTCGAGGCCGCCTGGCGCGCGGGCGTCGGGCTCGTGCAGTTCACCCCGCAGCTCGGCGACGCGGGCCCCCGCTTCGGCATGCAGTCGCCCGCCGAACTGGTGCTCGCGACACGACCCGAAACCGTTGTCACGCGCGACGCCACGCGGGTGACCGCCTGGCTCATCGGCAGCGGCACCCACCCAGCCGAGCGCGACGCGACCGAGACCGCAGCACTCACCAGCCTGTTCGGCGAGCAGCGCCCCCTCGTCGTTGACGCCGGCGCGCTTGAACTCTGCCTCGGCCGCCGTGACACCGCACTTCGCGCCGCACCGGTCGCGATCACCCCGCACGCCGGCGAGTTCGCCCGGCTCTGGCGCGGGCTGGGCGAACCGCAGCCCGCCGACGACGCGGAGGCCGCCGCAGTCCTTGCAGCAACGCTCAACGTCACGGTGCTCTTGAAGGGCGCCGTCACGACAGTCGCGTCCCCAGCCGGTCGCGTCATCACCGTCGGCCCGGCGACCCCGTGGCTCGCGACGGCCGGGACGGGAGACGTACTCGCCGGGGTCCTCGGCGCGCTTGCCGCGCGACACGCGGAGGCCATCGGCGACCCAGATCACCCCTGGGCATTTGCCGAGCTGTGCGCGACGGCCTCCTTGCTCCATGACACCGCCGCCCGGCTCGCGGCGGGAGCCGCTGGGCCCTCGGGAGCCGTGGGGCCCTCGGGAGCCGTGGGGCCCTCGGGAGCCGCGGGCCGACCCATCGTTGCCCTCGATGTCGCGCACCAGCTCCCCGCAGCTGTCGAGCTCCTCGCACGCGCTGGCGCTGCGGCGAGCGCGGAGACCGGCGCAGGGACCGGCGCAGAAACGGACACAGGGACCGGCACAGAGACCGGCGCAGAAACGGACACAGAAGCCGACGCACACCGCTAGCCGGGTCACGTTCACTCCGCGCAGCAGGCCGCGTTCAGCCCCTGAGCCCGCTAGGTAGGGCTGAGCACGCCGCGCAGCGCTGCGAGCACGGCCGCGTGCCGCAACCTATCGGGGTCATCAACGAACGGGCCTTGCAGCACTGAGCCCACGTGGGCCGCGATGATCACCCGGGCGGCCTCGTCAGCGGTGGGCGTGAGGGTTGCGTTGAGCGCCCCGGCGATGCGTTCGAGTACGGGGGTGATCCCCCGCTGGAACTCCTCGCCGTGCTCGCGCAGCAGGGCAGCGAGCTCAGGATCCGTGGTAGCGCGCAGCCCGAACAGCGCGCGGAGGGCGTACCACTGCGTGTCGGCAGGGATGACCGCGAGCAGTTCGGAGACGAAGCGTTCGAGCACGTCAGCCGGGTGCGAGCCGGGTGCGAGGTGCACCTCGAACCGGCTCGTACCGCTGAGCAGGTCTGCCGTCTTTCGTTCGTAGAGCGCGAAGAACACGTCTGTCACGGTGCGAAAGTTTGAGTAGAAGGCCCCCCTGGTGAAGCCCGCACGTGAGCAGATTTCGTCGATCGTTGCCGTTGGCGCGCCTCGCTCAGCGAAGATCGCCTCGGCAGCATCGAGGAGCGCGGCGCGGGTGTGTACTCGCGCTCGACGTCTCGCCGGGGCCGCAGCCGTGGCTGGCGGCTGAGCTGCCAAGTGAGCTGGCGGCTGAGCCGCCGAAGTCTTGATGTCGCCTGGGAGGTTCTCAGCGCGAACTGCCACAGGGGTTCCTTCCGTCGAATGTTCGATGCATAATGCATTCAATACACATTGCATCGAGAATGCAAGGCGTACGCATCAAAAGGAAATGAGGAATCACATGCAATTCACCGTTCCGACCAACGCCCAAGAGCGACCGATCGTCGTTGTGGGCGGCGGCACCCTCGGCAGGCGCATCGCTGCGGTCTTCGCGTCAGGCGGCGCGGACGTCCGCATCGCCGAGCTGCAGGAGCCGCAGCGCCAGGCGGCGCTCGGCTACGTTGCCGAGGCACTCCCCGAGCTCACCGCGCGGCTCGAGAAGCAGGGCATCGACGCCACCGCAGGCACCGTCACCGCGGTTCCGACTGTCGAGGAGGCACTGCCCGGTGCGTGGCTTGTCGTCGAGGCAGTCCCCGAGCGGCTCGATATCAAGCGCCCACTCTTCGGCACGCTCGACAAGCTCGCCGACGCCGACGCGGTACTCGCAACGAACTCCTCGTCGTACAAGTCGCGCGAGGTCATCGACGAGGTCGCGAACCCCGAGCGGGTCTTCAACATGCACTTCGCGATGCCGCCGCAGAGCATGGCTGTCGAGCTTATGAGCGACGGGCAGACGAGCGAGGGGCTGCTGCCCGCGGTCGCCGAGGAGCTGAAGCGCTTCGGGCTCGCCCCGTTCATCGCGCTCGCCGAGAGCACTGGGTTCATCTTCAACCGCATCTGGGCAGCGATCAAGCGCGAGTCGCTCGCGGTCGTTGCCGACGGCGTGAGCACTCCAGCGGACGTCGACGCGATCATGCAGGCCAACATGGGGATCCATGCCGGGCCGTTCGCTCTCATGGACCAGGTGGGCCTCGACGTGGTGCTCGATATCGAGGAGCACTACGCAGCAGAGAACCCGAACCTACCGGAGGGTCCGCGCACGCTGCTCCGCAGCTACGTCGACGCTGGCAAACTCGGGCGCAAGACCGGCGAGGGCTTCTACAGCTACGACAAGTAGTCGCGGGCGGCCGCCCTAGCCTGGGCCGACCCGCGCGACCCACACGCGCCAATACACACCTTCCTCGCGAGATCATCCCTTCCCTACCGCAGGGTTCGTGTGTTCTCGCGAGAATGGTGTGTATTGGCGACGGCGCCCACTAAGGTGATCTGCAAGGGTGCGCAGCGTCGCGCCCCTGCCCGTCGCCACCGCTGCCGACCCAGGAGTCACGATGCCGTCACCCCCGCCACTTTCAGAGCGCCTCATGCGCGGCGCGATTCGCACGCTCGGCGGCATGCCGCACTGGGCCCAGCGCATCATCGCGGGAAAGCCAGTCGAGGTCGACGGCCAGCAGCTCGCCACCGAGGTGCAGATGGCGCTGCGGATCCTGAACAGACTGCCCGGGAACGATTTCACACAGCTCCCCCTCGCCGAGGCGCGCGCGCAGATCGACGCCGAAGCGCGCATCTTCGGCGGTACCCACGACGTTGCAGAGGTCACCGACTTCGTCATCCCGACCCGGGCTGGAACTGTCGGCGCCCGCCGATACGCGAACACTCCTGATGCCCGCACACGCGGCACAGTGCTGTACTTTCACGGCGGCGGCTGGGTCGTTGGCAGCCTCGAGTCCGCCGACTCCGCGTGCAGGTTCATCGCCGCCGAGAGCGGGCTCGAGGTGATCGCTGTCGACTATCGCCTCGCCCCTGAGCACCCATTCCCCGCAGGGCTCGAAGATGCAATAGACGCATACCGCTGGGCTAGGGCCGAACGCCCTGGTGGCCGCATCGCCGTCGCCGGGGACAGTGCAGGCGGAAACCTCAGCGCAGCGATCTGCATCGCAACGCGCGACGACGAGACAGGCGCGCCAGACTACCAACTACTGTTCTTCCCGGTGACCGACCTCGCCACTAAACACCGGTCGTACGAGCTGTTCAGCGAGGGCTACTTTCTCACCGAAGCCCACATGGATTGGTACCACGAGCACTACCTCCCCACCGAGGGGGCAGAGGCCGCCGCACACAATCCGCTCGTGTCGCCGCTCCTCGCCCCCGAAGATTCCCTCACGGGCCTCCCTCCGGCACACGTCGCCGTATCGGGGTTCGACGTGCTGCGCGACGAGGGCCTCGCCTATGCCGAGCGGCTGCGCGCCGCCGGGGTGCCGGTTACGGTGCAGCTCGTCGAGGGCCACATCCACGCGTTCGTGAACGCGACAGGCGTCGGCAAGCTCAGCTCGCGGGCGCTCGCCGAGTCAGTGAGCTACCTCGGACGCGGCCTGAGTAGCTGAGGCACCGACAACCAGCCTGATTGTGTTCCCCCAGGGGTCGTCGACGACGATGCCGTGCTCGATCGCTTCGTGTTCGAAGCCCGCGGCCTCGACCCGGGCGGCCACCTTTTCAACATCAGCCGCGGTCGGCAGCGCTATCGTCAACGCTCCGAGACCCACCTCCGTACTGCGCGGGCCCGCACCTGCGCTCTGCCAGGTGTTCGTCGCGATGTGGTGGTGGTAGCCGCCAGCCGAATAGAACAGGGCACCCTCGGACTGCGACACCACGTCAAACCCGAGCGTGTCGGCATAAAAGCGGCGTGCGTCTTCGAGGTCTCCGACCTTCAGGTGAATGTGACCGATCACGGCGGTGTCTGCCGCGTTCTCATCAAGGTGTTCCTCGATGAATGCGTTCGGGTCGAGCGGTTCGCTGCCCATTTCGACCTCACCGTCCTTCCACTTCCACTCGTCACGCGGACGGTCGACGTAGAGCTCGACGCCGTTCCCCTCGGGATCACCAAAGTAAAACGCCTGGCTCACGAGATGATCGGCGGAGCCCTGGTAGCTTCCCGGCGCGAACTGCGCGGTCTGCAGCACTGCCTTCGCGAGCGATGCTTCGTCGGCGAAGAGGATTGCCGTGTGGTACAGCCCCGCGTCGCCGACCTGCGGCAGCGGCTCCGCGGACTGCTCTAGCCGCATCAACGACACGCCGTCGAGCCCGAGCGTGACCGAGTCCGGCTGCTGGTCGATGACAGCGAGCCCAACGGCATTTTGATAGTAGGCCTGCACGTTGTCGAGGTTTGTGACTTTTAGCTCCGTGATCCCGAGCTCCGTCTCCGCCGGCAGCCCGTCTGCACGCTCCACAGGCGCTCCCGCCGCGTCGACGGCACCAGGGGCGCCTTGCGCGGCGTCGCGACCGGCGAGGACTGCCCAGAGCACACCTCCAGCAACTGCGACGAGCGCTACGGCGGCGATCACGATGAGGAGGAGCTTCGGCGAGCGCTTCGCGGGCTGGCTCGTTTGGGTCATGGGTGGGTGTCCTTAGATTGATCCGTCACTGGTACTGGGATTGGGTGGCGGCGCGGCACTGGGTGCCGACTTTACTGACGCGCGGCCAGCAGGTCTTCCATGAGCTGAATCTCGCTCTGCTGTGCCTTGGCCATGCTGCCGGCGAGGTCCGTCACGACGGGGAAGTCGCTCCGGTCGAGGAGGGCTTCTGCCATGTCGACTCCGCCCTTGTGGTGGGCGATCATGAGCTGCAAGAACATCCGCTCGGCCGCAACACCGCGAAGCGACTTGAATTCATCAAGCTCAGCCCGCGTCGCCATCCCCGGCATCGCGTCGGGCACCTCCGTCTCCGTGTCCGGCGCGCCATGTACGTGACTCTCCCCTGACGGGACCGGGCGGTGCATCCAGGTCATTGCCGGCTCTGGCGACGATTGCGGGAGGCCCCAGGTCGCAAGCCAACCAAACATCTGTCCCGCCTGCTGCGATTGGGAGGTCGCGATGTCGTAGGCGAGGAGCCGAATCTCTGGCGAGTCGGTGAGGTCTCGAACGATCATCGACATCTCGACAGCCTGGTCGTGGTGGGTCTGCATGTCGCGAGCGAACCCGGCCTCGGCGCTGCGGGTCGTGGGCAGCGGATCCACGCTAGCGGTCGCGCGCCCAACGATCAGTGACGCGGCGACGAGGACGATCGCGAGCATTGTGACAATGAACGCCGTGAGCCCCGTGCTGCGCCCGCTAGGCGACAAGGCCTGGGCCCTGCAGCGCTCCGGAGCACGATGCCCCAGGTTCAGGCGCGTTCGCCGACTTCCAGTACCTGTCGATGAACTGCGCGAGACGGGCATCAGACGCTGAGTCCATCTCGATCTGCGCTCCCCACGCCGATGCCATGAACGGCGCCGGCTGGCCCGGGTAGGGCGAGAGGATCGTGTACTGGTCGGGGATGGCGTTTCGGAGCGCCGCGATGTCGTCGTCGGTTGCCGTGTCAGGATCATATGTCACCCAGACAGCACCGTGCTCGAGCGCGTGGACCGCGTTCTCGTTCGGTTGCGGCTCGTCGTAGACCCCACAGTTCAGCCAGATCTGCGAGTGGTCCCCACCGGCTGGAACGGCCATGCCGTAATTCTCTTGGTAGTCGACGGGAGCGGGATCAATGTGAGTTGCGGGGAGGTTCGTGAACTCCTTGAGTCCCTCAATCTCAATGTCTTGGGGACGCTGCAGTGGCTCTGTTGCCGTTACTACGAAAGTGACGACAAGCGCCAGGATCGCCGCGCCGCCCACAGCCCCGCTCACGGTGGCGATGCGCCGGTTGCGCTTTCGCGCCGCCTCTTGCTGCTGATGCGCTCGAACCTTCTCGGCCCGCGCTTCTGCGCGCTGCTGTTTGGTTGTCTTGCGAACTACTGGCTCTGGCATTCGACTCTCGCCCCCCCCACAATTGGTTGTTGCGACAATCATTTATCAGCGCCCTGGGAAAAACCTCCGCACGAAGCCCCTATCCGCGGCGCGCAGCCAGTCGGTCACCAATAGCCTCGGCGATCTCGCCGAGAGAATCGAGCTGCTCCACTGTTAATGCGTCGATCACCAGACTGCGAACAAGATCGATGTGCGCGGGAATGGCGCGAATGAACTCCCTGCGCCCAACCGCGGTCAGCCGAACGTTGGTGGCCCGGCGATCACTCTCACTCGGCACCCGCTCAACAAGCTCCCGCTTCTCCATGCGCGTGCAGACATGAGACAGCCGCGGGAGAGTCGCCGCGGTCGTCTGCGCGAGCTCAGACATTCTGAGCATCGAGTCGGGCGCGACATAGAGAGCGGACAACACGGTGAATTCGAAGTGAGTCATCCTCGAATCCCGCTCAAGCTGCGCGTCGAGCAGATGCGGCAGCAACTGGGCAACCCCGATGAGCCCAAGCCAGGCCCGTGACTCCCGAGCATCCATTCGGGGCGCAAAATCAGTCATACCGCTATTTCACCACCTTGCGCGACGAAGCATCGACGCGACGCGAGCAAAACGGCACCGACTGGCACTCTCAAATCACATTTGAGTAACTTCACCAGTGCCATCTTGGCACTCAAATCGCCCAATACGCCTCGCCTGGCGCACTGCCGACACTCAGCCCACAACAGGCAAGTGAAGCATTTATCTCACATTCGTCGCGAAGAAGTTAGCAAGTTTTCAGCGGAAACTCACCACTTGCGGGCTTCACGAGGCCTCACCTATGGTCGGTGCATGGCACACGCGAAGCAGCAAGTCCACGGGAGGCCCCAGGCCACACCCGTCAGCGTCGCTGCCTGCCTGACAGACAAACGGGGCCTCTCGGCAGGATCTGCCGTGCCCGAGCTGTGGGCCTTCACGGCTGGTCGGGAGGCCGTGAGGGCCGCAGCGAGTATCGAGGGTGGCCAGTTTCTGAATCGCGGCTTGGCCCCGGGCCAGACTCCGCCATGAACTGCACAGGCGCCCCACGCAGCATGTATCTCGCTGCCCGGGGCGTCGCGCGCCGGTCCGTGGCGTGATAGCGATGGGTTCGCACAAGCAAGCCCTCCTCCAAGTTCACTTGAAACCGCATACGAGCGGCGTGAACGCTCCGTGACGCGTTCCGGCTCTCAAGGGCGCGGCTTCACCGCACTTCCGCGTGGCTCCGAGCCCGAGCGCCCTGCACAACGATGTCGGAGGGGTGCGCATGCAATCATTCGCTGATATTCCAGCCCATATTCGGGAGGCACTCACCCCGCAGATGCGTCGGGTGGTAGCCCACCAGCTCGATCGCCTCGCGCAACAGCGCGAAGTCGCGGCTGCCCCTGTCGACGAGTGCGGCGCGGCGTGCGGGACCCCCGGGCCGGTCGGGCCGCAGGACCCCGACGACGACCTCGCGACTGCCCGCTCCGAATACCTTGCAGAGCGTGAGTTCTGGAACACTGGCGGGCCGGCAATGCACGAGACCCAGGACCTCACCTTTGATGTCGCTGGAACACAGGTTCGGGCGCGCGTGCACCGCCCCACAGCCTCCAAGGTGCTCCCTGCCATCGTCTATTTCCACGGCGGCGGTTTCATGCTTGGAAACCTCGACTCGCATGACCGGATTGCACGCGCGTTCGCACTCGAATCGGGGGCGGCCGTCGTCGCGGTCGACTACTCGCTCTCCCCGGAAGCCCGATTCCCGCAGGCCCTGCTTGAGTGTGCGGGGGTCGTCGCTCATCTCGCACTTAGCGGAGATAGCTACGGTATCGACGGAGAACGCCTCGCAGTCGCAGGCGACTCAGCGGGCGCCATGCTTGCGCTCGGAACAGCGCTCCTCCTACGCGACGAGCCCTCCCGCGTCCCTGAGGCCGCAGCCGATCCCGAACGAGTTACCACCTCGCTGAAGGCGATGCTGCTCTACTACGGCGGATACGGTCTCGAAGACTCTCCCTCCCGGGGGAGCTTTGGCGGGTTTTGGGACGGCATGTCGTCCGACGATCTCGGCCTCATCCACAGTACCTACCTCACGGCTCCCGCTGATCGAGAGAGCCCATACGTGACGCCCCTGAGCGCTGACCTGGAAGCTTCATTGCCGCCGGCGTTTGTTTTGGGCGCGGAGCTCGACCCGCTCAGAGACGACACTGAGGCTCTCGGGCGCCGGCTCGCGGCCGCCGGACACGACGTCCAGTGGGCCATCACGCCCGGTGTGCTGCACTCGTTCCTTCACTTTGGCCGCATGCTCGATGCGGCGTCGACTGCGATCGCCGACGGCGCCGAGTTCGCGAAGAGTCGTCTCGAACGACACCACCCAGCTTCGCCCAGCGCTTCGCCCGATCGCTGACCTCGAGGAGATCCCAACGACAGACATCTCACCCCCATGCGCTGAGCCTCGCACCCTCGGCGTGACACCTCCGGCCAAGCGTATGCATGGTCGGGACATGCGAAAGGAAGCGATTCAATGGTGAACAGCACCCCCGGAGTGCCACACCCTCGGCGTCGCCACATGCGACGCCGAGTTCTGGGAGCCGCGCTCGCGCTCGGACTCGCCAGCCTGTTGGCGGCCTGCAGCGGCCATGCAATTCCAGGCACGGAAAGCGTCGGCCCGGGCACCCCAGTCGACGGCGGCACGCTCCGTGTCGGTTTCGTCGGCGGAGGCGCGGCAGACACCCTCGACGGCGCGATCGCCACGAACCTCGGAGACACCGCACGAGCCGTCAATATGTACAACGCGCTGCTCTACCGCGACGACGACTTCGCGCTCAAGCCGATGCTTGCCACCTCGGTCGACCCGAACACCGACGCGACAGTCTGGACGGCTCACCTGCGCACCGACGTGAAGTTCTCAGACGGAACCCCGATGACCTCGCGCGACGTCGTCGCAAGCATCGAGCGGATCGTCGATCCCGACGATCCGAAGAACGGCGCGGCCGGACTCGGGCACCTGACGGAGGTCGTCGCCATCGACGACTTCACTGTGGAGTTCAGACTCAGCCAGCCTGACTCGGCACTCGACGACAGCCTCGGGCAGTACACAATGACGATCGTGCCAGAAGACTTCGACCCGACTGCGCCGGTCGGAACCGGCCCGTTCAGGCTGCAGAGCTTCACGCCTGGCCAGTCGACGGTTCTCGAACGAAACCCCTTCTACTGGGGCGACGACGTGCCCTTCCTCGACGCGATTGAGCTTCTCAATTTCAACGACACCGACGCGCTCATCAATGCGCTGCTCTCGAGTCAGGTTGACGCCGTCGCCCAAATTCCGGCGGCGCTCGCCGAGGTAATCGACTCTGACGCGCGCATGCAGATCCTCAACTCCGAGACCGGAATGTGGCTCCCGTTCACGATGCGCACTGACGTCGCGCCGTTCGACGACGAGCGCGTCAGGCAGGCGTTCCGCCTCGTCGTGGACCGCGAGCAGATGGTCGAGCAAGTGCTCTCGGGGTACGGCACCATCGGCAACGACATGTTCGCAAGCTTCGACCCCGCCTACCCAAACTTCCCGCAACGCACGCAAGACATCGAGGAAGCGAAACGCCTCCTTGCCGAGGCCGGCTACCCTGACGGCCTCACTGTCGAGCTCGCGACGGCCCCCATTCAGGCGGGTACCGTCGAAGCCGCACAGGTGTTCGCCGAGCAGGCGGCGGAGGCCGGGATCACCGTGGAGATCAACCGGATGGACCTGACGACGTACTGGGGCGACTACCTCGAGTACCCCTTCTCGCAGAGCTTCTGGTACACGCGAAACTTCCTCCCACAAGCGAACTCTGGCGCGATGCCCGATTCACCGTTCAACGAAACCCACTGGACAGATGCCGAGTTCGTCGATCTCGTCGTGCAGGCTCGCGGCGAGACAGACGAGGCGGCTCGCAGCGAGCTGATCGAGGCGGCGCAGGCAACTATGTACGAGCGTGGCGGCCTCATCATTTGGGGCTTCGCCAATCAACTCGACGCGTACCAATCGTACGTCGGAGGGCTCGTGCCGAACGCCACAGGAATCCCGCTCTCTGGCTTCCAACTGCAGCGCGTCTGGATAGGAGAAGTCTCATGATTCTGCGGCTCATCGCGCGACGCCTCGCAATCAGCGTCGCGATCCTCATCGTCGTCTCGATGGTGATCTTCTTCGTCACCCTCCTCCTTCCCGGAGACCCGGCCCAGGCGATCCTCGGTCAACAGGCCACCCCAGAACGGATCGCGGCGATCCACGAACAGATGAACCTCAACGAGCCCGCGTGGAAACGCTACCTGCTGTGGCTCGGCGGGCTCTTCGTCGGCGACTTCGGGATCTCCGCGGCGACCTCGCAGCCCGTCGCCGCACTCATCGGCGAACGGGTGGGCGCGTCACTGTTTCTCATGATCGCCGCAGCGATCATCTCGATCCCTGTCGGCATCCTTGTCGGCATCTGGTCTGCGCTCCGCCGCGGGCGCGCGACCGACACGGCGATCACCGGCATCTCCCTCGTGCTCGCGGCCCTGCCCGAGTTCGTCGTCGGCATCGCCCTCGTCGCGCTCTTCGCGACGACGGTCTTCCCGATCCTGCCCGCCGTCACGATGCAGCCCCCGGGCACGCAGGTGTGGGACTTCCCCACCCAGCTCATCCTGCCCGTGCTCGTGCTCGTGCTCGTCGTCACCCCGTACATCGTGCGCATGATGCGCGCGACGATGCTCGAGGTGCTCGACTCGGGCTACGTCGAGATGGCACGCCTGAAGGGTGTGCCCGAGCGCCGCGTCATCATGCGCCATGCACTCCCCCACGCCATCGGACCCGTCGCGCAGGTCATCGCGATCCAACTCGCGTGGATGGCCGGCGGCGTGGTCGTCGTCGAGTTCCTTTTCAGGTACCCGGGGCTCGGCCAGGCGCTCATCGAGGCAGTGAACTACCGCGACGTGATGGTCGTCGTCGCGATCACCATGATCGTCGCCGCGATCTACGTCGTCGTGAATCTCCTCGCCGACATCGTCGGGATCCTCGCGAACCCGAAACTCCACACTCGAGGAGGGAACTAACATGTCGAACCCACAAGACGCCTCGGGGCTGAACGCGACGAACACCTTGTCCGCGCAGGATCTCGCCCACAGCAAGTCCGCGAACACCGGCGCGAACGTGTCGTTCATGCACCGCTTTTGGAGGCAACGTCAGGCAAAGATCGGGGTGCTACTCACCGCGATCATCGTGGTGCTTGCGTTCCTCGGCCCACTGCTTCTGCCATGGGCGACGGGATACACAGCGACAGAGTTCGCCAGCCGCCCCTTCCAGCCCGACGGCCTGTTCGGCACCGACAACCTCGGTCGCGACGTGTGGTCGCGCTTCCTCGCTGGCGGACTCAGCCTCCTCATCTACTCCGCGCTCGCGACACTCGTCGGGCTCATCATCGGGGTGGCGCTCGGCATGGCCGCCGCGTATTCGGGCGGGTGGCTCGACTCGCTCATCATGCGCGCGAACGACGTGCTCCTCGCCGTGCCGCAGCTGCTGTTCGCGCTGCTCGCGGTGACAGTGCTCGGCCCGAAGGGCTGGGTACTCGTCACAGTGATCGGCATCACCCACGCGCCGCGCATTGCTCGTGTCGCGCGGTCTGCCGCGCTCAACGTCATAAACGAGGATTACATTCTCGCGGCCGAGATGTACGCGGTGCCACGCAGCCGGATCCTCACCCGCGAAATTCTCCCGAACATCACCGGCCCGCTCGCCGTCGAGGCAGGGCTCCGACTGACGTACTCGATCGGCGCGATCGCCTCGCTGTCGTTCCTCGGGCTCGGAGTGCAGCCGCCCGCGGCGGACTGGGGCCTGATGATCAACGAGAACCGCATCGCCCTCTCGCTGCAGCCCGCGGGCGTGCTGCTCCCGGTCGTCGCGATCGCGATCCTGACCGTCGGCACCAACCTCATTGCGGACTCGATCGCTCGCGCATCCGCCAACACGAACGCAGGTGAGAAGTAATGACTCAGCAGTCCCCCGTCGCGCCCATCGAGACTGACGCGCAGAAGAACGGCACCGCCTGGCAGCTGCGCATGTCGGCCGACGAACCGATCCTCGAGGTAGACGACCTCACGATTTCCGCGGCTGCCACCGGCCTCGCCGTGGTGTCCGACGTGAACCTCGACCTGCGGGCGGCGGAGATCCTCGCGCTCGTCGGCGAGTCGGGATCGGGTAAGACGACAGTCGGCCTCGCAGTGCTCGGCCACATCCGCGAGGGCCTCGCGCACACCGGCGGAACGGTCGCGCTCTATCCATCCGACAGCCCCGACCCCGCCGAGATGCTCACGCTGGGCGAGTCCGCGAGGCGACAGCTCCGCGGCGCTCGCGTCAGCTACGTGCCTCAGGATCCGGCGCTCTCGCTGAACCCGAGCATGCGGGTTGGCGCCCAGATTCGCGAGGTGCTCGACATCCACGAGTACGGCGCGTCTGAGGCCGACCGCACGGACCGGGTCCGCTCGGTGCTGCGGGAGGTCGGACTCCCCGACAGCGACGAGTACCAGCGCCGCTGGCCGCACCAGCTGTCCGGCGGGCAGCAGCAGCGCATTGGGATCGCAATGGCCTTCGCGATGTACCCAGACGTGATTGTGCTCGATGAGCCGACAACTGGCCTCGACGTCACCACGCAAGAACAGGTCCTCGACACTATTCGAGACATGACCGTGAAGAACCGGGTCGCGGGGCTCTACATCACCCACGACCTCGCCGTCGTCTCAGAGATCGCCGACAGGGTGGCGGTCATGCTTCGCGGCGAAATCGTGGAGGTCGGCGAGACCGGTCAGGTGCTCGTGCGACCGCAGCACGACTACACCCGCCGGCTGCTCAGGGCCGTGCCAGACCTCGCGGGCAAGAACCAGCTCGGAAAGCTCTCGAAGATGGACGCTCGCACCGCAGAGTTCCTGACGGGCGAACTCGACATCCTGAAGCACACTGCCCCAGACAAGGTCGTGTCCCGATCAAGCCACGGGCCCGAAGGCGTGTCGCGTGTGAGCAGCGCCGGGAGCCCTGCCGCTCCAGTCTCGGCGGAAGCGCGGATCTCGATCCGAGACCTCCGCGTCGCCTACGGCAAGAATCAGGTGCTCCGCGGCATCAATCTCGATTTCGCGGCGGGCGAGAGCACCCTCCTCCTCGGCCAGTCAGGATCAGGCAAGACGACCCTCGCCCGTTCCATCGCAGGCCTGCTCAGCGGCTACGAGGGCTCTATCCGTTACCAGGGCGAAGAGCTCGCGAAGTCCACACGGGGTCGCACTGAGCTCCAGCGGCGCGAGATTCAATACATCTTCCAGTCCCCGTTCTCGTCGCTGAACCCGCGCCGCACGCTCGGGCAATCACTCCTCGTGCCGCTCGAGATGTCGAGCGAGTACAGCGCGGAGGAGCGCCGAGAACGGGTGAGAGACGCACTCGACGCTGTGCAGCTCGGCCGCCAGTTCTACGACAGGCGGCCAGGAGACCTCTCGGGCGGTGAACGCCAGCGCGCCGCGATCGCGCGGGCCCTCGTGAACATGCCGTCGGTTCTCGTGTGCGACGAGATCACCTCGGCGCTCGATGTCTCGGTGCAGGCGAACATCATCTCGCTCCTGCACACACTCCAAGAAGAGCGCGACCTCACAGTGCTCTTCGTCACGCACAACATCGCGTTGGCGCGCCACATCGCGTCACGCGTCGCCGTGCTCAACCGTGGCGAGATCGTGGACGACGGCCCGGTCGACGAGGTGCTCAACAACCCGACGCACGCCTACACGAAGGAGCTGCTCGCGAACATTCCTACTCTGTAGGGGGTGGCGCTCGCTGCCCTGGGCCACCAGCCCCGACTGCTTGGCCCGCTGCATCGGCAGCCCCGCCAGAGAACCATATTCCTGCAGCATGATCCCTTCCCGACGGTAGGTAACGGGCTCAGCTGCAAGAATAGGGTCCTTTGGCGCAAGGGCGACTCACGGGGAGCGGCTCGCAGGCAGCAGCTCACTGCGGAGAAAGCAGCGACCGAGGGTCGTGAGACGAAAAAAGCCCCGGAAAACCGGGGCTTTTCTGTGGCTGGGATACCAGGACTCGAACCTAGAATGACGGTACCAGAAACCGTAGTGTTGCCAATTACACCATATCCCACTGTGGCTGTGGCGACTCTTCCGAGCGCCGCACCAAGACATTACTTTACCCGGTTTCCCTACGGAACTCAAAACCGGCCCGGCGACGAGCGGCCGCCGGGCGCGCCGCGCCTCAACCGGTAATGCGCTCGCGCACGAGCGGACCCGGCGCGTGGGCTCCCGGAGCCGCGTCGGCGTCGATCTCCCAGGCACCTTCGAGTGCTTCAAGGGCCCGCGGGAACCGAGCAGCGTCCTCCGCGGCAAGCGTGAACAGCGGCTGGCCCGCAACGACCGAGTCGCCTGGCTTCGCGTGCAGGTCGATGCCCGCCGAATGGATCACTGGGTCCTCCGCTCGTGCCCGTCCCGCACCGAGGCGCCAGGCCGCGATGCCAAATGGCAGCCCCTCGAGCTTCGACATCACGCCAGAAACGGGCGCGGTCACGACGTGGGTCTCGCGCGCCACGGGGAGCGCAGCGTCTGGGTCGCCACCCTGGGCGGCGATCATAGCACGCCAGGAATCCATCGCCCTGCCGTTGTCGAGAGCGCCTGCGACATCGGCGTCTGGCAGCCCTGCGAGCGCGAGCATCTCTTGCGCGAGCGCGATCGTGAGTTCGCGCACGTCGGAGGGACCCCCACCTGCGAGCACCTCGACCGACTCCCGCACCTCGTTCGCGTTGCCGATCGTCAGGCCGAGCGGCACGTTCATGTCGGTAAGCAGCGCAGAGGTCTTGACGCCCGAGTCGGTGCCGAGCGCGACCATCGTCTCTGCGAGCTCGCGCGCCATCGCGTAGTCCTGCATGAACGCACCCGAGCCAAACTTCACATCGAGCACGAGTGCGCCAGTCCCCTCGGCGATCTTCTTCGACATGATGCTCGACGCAATCAGCGGGATCGAGTCGACGGTGCCAGTCACGTCGCGCAGCGCGTAGAGCTTCTTGTCTGCCGGGGCGAGGCCCGACCCAGCAGCGCAAATCACCGCGCCGACGTCACCGTCGAGCTGCGCGAACATCTCTTCGTTCGACAGCGCCGCACGCCAGCCGGGAATCGCTTCGAGCTTGTCGAGTGTCCCGCCAGTGTGCCCGAGGCCCCGCCCTGACAGCTGCGGCACAGCGACACCGAACGACGCGACGAGCGGCGCGAGCGGCAGCGTGATCTTGTCGCCGACGCCGCCGGTCGAGTGCTTGTCCACGGTCGGCTTGGAGAGGCCAGCGAAGCTCATCCGCTCACCCGAGTCGATCATGGCGTCGGTGAGCACGCGGATCTCGTCTCGGGCCATCCCGCGCTGGTAGACCGCCATCGCGAACGACGCCATCTGCGCGTCGGAGACGTAGCCACGGGTGTACGCGTCAACCATCCAGCGGAGCGCCGGCTCGGGCACCGCTCCCCCGTCGCGCTTCGCACGGATCACATCTACGGCATCAAATGGCTCAACACTCACGGTGGTTCCTTTCGAAGGGGCTAGGTTAGGTCGACTCAGCGACGCATTCGAGGTCGCGCGGACCGAACGCGTCGGGCAGCACTTCGTCGATCGTGCGGATGCCCGACACGGTCTCGAGCAGCATGCCTTCGGCTGAGTGTTCGTACAGGAGCTGCCGACAGCGCCCGCACGGCATAATCGTCTCCTCGGCCCGGTTCACGCACACGAATGCGACGAGCTTGCCGCCGCCGCCCATGTGCAGGTCGCCGACGAGCGCACACTCGGCACAGAGCGTCAGCCCGTACGACGCGTTCTCCACGTTGCACCCCGAGACGATCCTGCCCGAGTCTGTGAGCGCAGCCGCTCCCACTGGGTACTTCGAGTAGGGCACGTAGGCGTGATCAAGCGCCGCGACCGCAGCGGCACGGAGCCCCGCCCAGTCGACGCCGTGGTCGTCAATTGTCACGGCCGTTATCCCTTCACGTAGGGCTTGCCGCTCGCGGCTGGCGCACGGGACTTACCCGAGAAGCCAACGACGGCGAGGATCGTCACGACGTACGGCAGCATCGACATGAACTCGGACGGGATTGGCGAGCCGAGGTTGTTCAGCAGCGTCTCGAGGTTCTTCGTGAACCCGAAGAGCAGTGCTGCGAGCGTCGCCCGCCACGGATCCCAGCCGCCAAAGATGACTGCTGCGAGGGCGATGAAGCCGAGGCCACCCGCCATCTCCTTGTCGAACGCGCCAACGGAGCCGAGCGTAAAGTAGGCGCCGCCGATGCCGGCAATCGCGCCAGCGAGCAGCAGGTTCCAGAACCGTGTCGGGTTCACCTTGATGCCCACGGTGTCAGCGGCCTGCGGGTGCTCGCCGACTGCACGGAGGCGGAGCCCCCAGCGGCTGCGGTACAGCGCCCACGTGACGAGCGGCACGATGATGTAGGCAAGGTAAACGATGAGGGTCTGGTTGAAGAGCACGGGTCCCACGATCGGGATCTCGCTGAGCCCCGGGATCGCCCACCGCGGAAAGCGCGGCGGCGAGTTCAGTGTCGCAGCGTTCGGCTGCAGGAGGGCTCCGTGCAGGAAGCTCGTGAGGCCAGTGATGAGCACGTTGAGCACGACGCCGACGATCACCTGGGTGACGACATACGTGATCGAGAATACGGCGAGGATCGCGGCAACCAGGGCGCCCGCAACGAGCGCGCCGATGAGGCCCGCGACGTAGGATCCGGTGATCGAGGCGATGAGCGCGCTCGTGAACGCGGCGAACAGGAACTGCGCCTCGATCGCGACGTTGACGACGCCCGCGCGCTCACCGATGACTCCGCCGAGGGCACCAAAGATGAGCGGCACCGACAGCGACAGCGCACCGAAGAGCAGGCCCGTCACTGGGACGATGCCACCGGCGGCCGACCAGGTGAGGAACAGGAAGATGCCGATGATCGCGAAGATCACGGTGAACCACAGCGGGATGCGCTTGTACTGGGCTGCGAAGACGAACGTCAGCGCCGCCATCGCGGTCAGGATCAGCGCACACGCGATAACGGTGCCTGCGGTCGGCAGCGCGACGTCGGGCAGCTGCATGGACTGGGTCCGGTCGGAAAGACGGAACGTGCTCTCCCCCGCGCGCGAGCCTGGGAAGGCGAGCAGGAGACCGATCGCCGCGACGACCGCGAACGCGATCGGCGCCTTCAGGCTGCGGGTGCGGACGACGCCAGCGCCGTCGACGACGACCTGGGTGCCTGTGAGTTCGTGGACCGCGCTCATGCCGACGCTCCCTTCTGCTGGAGTGCGTGCACTCGGTCAAAGCGCTTGAGGCCAAAGACCGTGCGCACGAGCGGCGGTGCCGCAATGAAGAGCACGATGAGCGCCTGCACGACGAGCACGATATCGACGGGAATCTTCTCGGTAATCTGCATCGTGAAGCTGCCTGCCTTCAGCGCGCCAAACAGGAGGCCCGCCCAGACGACGCCCCACGCGCGCGATCGGCCGAGCAGCGCGACAGTGATCGCGTCAAAGCCGATGCCCGCGTCGATGTGGCTGCCGAAGCCGGTGGTGATGGTGCCGGCGATCTGGTTCGCGCCGGCGAGACCTGCGAGGCCGCCCGCAATCGCCATCGCGTAGAAAATGATCCGCTCGACCTTGATGCCAGAGGCGCGGGCCGCGTGCGGGTTCTCGCCAACGGCGCGCATGCGGAAGCCGAGCGACGAGCGCTCCATCAGCCACCAGACGAAGCCCGCCGCGAGCAGCGCGACGATGAAGCCCCAGTGCGTCGTGAGCGGTGCACCGAACAGCAGCGGGAACTTCGCACTCTCTGGGGTGACCGGCGAGATCGGCTGGTTGCCGCCGGGGCGCATCAGGAGGCCGGGCGTCGACAGCAGCCACGCGATGAAGTAGAACGCGACGAAGTTCAGCATGATCGTCAGGATTACCTCGTGCGCGCCGGTGCGGGCCTTCAAGAATCCGACGATACCGCCCCAAATGACGCCGCCCGCGATGCCTGCGACGACGACGAGCGGCAGGTGCAGCCAGAACGGCAGGTCCATGCCGAACATCACAAAGCCTGAGGCCGCCGCGCCCATGAGCATCTGGCCGCGGCCACCAATGTTGAAGAGGCCGACGCGGAATGCGAGGCCGACGCCAAGGCCAGCCATGATGAGCGGCGTGGCGAAGTTCAGAGTGTCAGACAGCGGCTTGATCGCGCGCAGAAAGCTCGGCGCCTCGTAGTTGAAGATCGAGCCGCGGAAGAGCGCGGCGTAGCCGCCTGCGATCGCATCCCAGATCGCCACGAAGGTGTCAGCCGGACGCTGGAAGAAGTACCCTGAGGCTTCAATCACTTTCGGGTCGGTGAACGCAATGAGCAGGCCGCCGATGAGCATCGACAGAACGATCGCGAGCACGGTCGTCGTGACCGAGCTCGACAGCAGCTCGCTGATGAGTTTGTTCTGCGGCGGGCGCTCCGCCGTCTCGGGCTTCGCCCCTGCGGGCTGCCCGTTCGTGTCAATTGTCGGTGCGCTCACGCCGCGACTCCTTCGGGGGTTTCGCCGGCCATCATGAGGCCGAGGGTTTCGCGCGAAGCGTTTCCTGGAACGATGCCGATGATCGCTCCCTTGTACATCACGGCGATGCGGTCTGCGAGCGCGGAGACCTCGTCGAGCTCGGTTGAGACGAGCACGACGGGGACGCCTGCGTCGCGCGCCTCAACGATCCGGGTGTGGATGAACTCGATCGATCCGACGTCGACGCCGCGCGTCGGCTGCGAAGCGACGAGCAGGTTCAGCGGCCGGCTGAGCTCGCGGGCGATCACGACCTTCTGCTGGTTGCCGCCGGAGAGGCTTCCGGCCGGAGAGCTGGGGCCCTGCGTGCGAATGTCGTATTCGGCGATTTTCGCCTCGGCGAAGTCTGTGAGAACGCCGCGCCTGACCGTTCCGGCCTTTACGAACTCGGGGTCGCTCGTACGGTTCAGCATCAGGTTCTCCGCGACCGAGAAGGTGCCGACGAGGCCGTCCTCGATGCGGTCCTCGGGCACGAATCCGACACCGTCGTCGATGATCTGCTTTACGGGTTTGCCGACGATCGACTTCCCGTTGAGGGTGATGTCCCCTGACGTGAGCTGCTGCAGTCCCACCAGCGACTCGGTGAGTTCGGTCTGGCCATTACCCTGCACGCCGGCGATCGCGAGGATCTCGCCGGGGCGAACCTCGAGGTTCACTCGGTCCACGACGATGTGGCCCGTGCTGTCGGCGATCGTGACATCGGAGAGCCGTAGTCCGCCGTCGCCGAGCTTCGGGGCGTCCTTCTGGACGGTGAGTTCGACAGCGCGGCCAACCATCAGCGAGGCGAGCTCGTTCGTCGAAGACTCGGGCGACGCCTCCGCGACGACCTTGCCGTGGCGAATGACTGTGATGCGGTCGGCGACCTCACGGACCTCGCGGAGTTTATGGGTGATGAAGACAATTGCCGTGCCCTCGCTGCGCAGCTGGCGCATGATCTGCATGAGCTCGTCGGTCTCCTGCGGCGTGAGCACGGCTGTCGGCTCGTCGAACACGAGCACCTTCGCGTCGCGCGACAGCGCCTTGATGATCTCGACGCGCTGCTGCACGCCGACGGGGAGATCTTCGACGACTGCGTCGGGATCGACCTCGAAGCCGAAGCGATCTGCGACCTCGCGCACGTGGGCGCGTGCGCTCGTGAGGTCGAGTGCGCCAGCAAACTTCGTGCTCTCGTGTCCGAGCATGACGTTCTCGGCGACGGTGAACACGGGTACGAGCATGAAGTGCTGATGCACCATGCCGATGCCTGCGGCCATCGCGTCACCCGGTCCCTTGAAGTGCTGCACCTCGCCGTCGACGACGATCTCACCTTCGTCGGGCTGGTAGAGCCCGTAGAGCACGTTCATCAGTGTGGACTTGCCGGCGCCGTTCTCACCCAGCAGGGCGTGAATTTCTCCGGGTCGCACCTCGATTGAGATGCGGTCGTTCGCGGTGAATGATCCGAATCGCTTCGTGATCCCGCGCAGTTCGAGCGTCATGCCGTAAATCTATCCAAGTTCGTTTCTCTGGGGTAGTGCAGTGGCACAACCCCTGGTGAATCCACGATGGCGGGCCGGTGAGCGATCAAGGATCGCCCGCCGGCCCGCCATCAGAGTGCCCTACGGCGAGGAGGGTGACTCAACCTTGATCGAGCCGTCGATGATGCCTGCCTTGATCTCGTCGAGCTGCTTCTGCAGGTCTGCGGGGACCTTGTCTGCGAAGTCGTTGAACCCGGAGAGGCTCACGCCGTCGTTCTCGAGTACGCCAACAAACGGCTCAGCGCTGAACTTGCCCTGAGCGGCCTCCATCACTGCGTCGTACACAGCGATGTCCATGCTCTTCATGATCGAGGTGAAGAGAATGTCCTGCACCTTCGGGTCAGTCTGGTAGACGTCGGCGTCAACGCCGACGAGCTTCGCGGTCCCGCCGGAGTCGCGGATCGCCTCAGCAGCCGACTGGTAGATCGGGCCGCCGACGGGGAGGAGCACGTCTGCGCCCTGGTCGAGGATGCCCTGTGCCATCTGCTTCGCGGTGTCGTTCGCTGCGAACTCGCCGGTGAACTGGCCGTCCTGCTTCGCGACGTCCCAGCCGATGACCTTGACGTCCTTGCCGTTCTCCTTGTTGAAGTAGTCGACGCCGTCCTGGAAGCCGTCCATGAAGATGGTGACAGGCGGAATCTTTGCGCCGCCGAAGGTGCCGACGGTGCCGGTCTCCGAGACAGCTGCCGCAGCGTAGCCGCCGAGGAAGGCTGCCTGCGCGGTGTCGAACACGAGGGGCTTGATGTTCGGCGCATCAGTCTCGCCGTCGAAGTCGTTGTCAGCCCAGTCGTCGATGATCGCGAACTGCACGTCGGGGTTCGCCTTTGCAGCGTTCACCGTCGGCTCCGAGAGCATGAAGCCCACCGAAACAATGAAGGTGCACCCTGCGTCGACGAGGCCGCTGAGGTTCGATGCGTAGTCGCTCGCGCTCTTGGACTCGGTCTCGCCGGCCTCGACCTCGAGCTCTTCGGCTGCCTTGGTCAGCCCCTCGTAGCCGAGCTGGTTGAACGACTTGTCGTCGAAGCCGCCCTCGTCAGACACCATGCAGGGCTTGAAGCCGGCAACGGCCTCTGCGCCGCCGCTTTCGCCGCCAGCCTCGGGCGCCTGGCCACACGCCGAGAGGCCGAGCACGAGGCCCGCCGCGGCGGTGAGGCCGAGCATCTTCTTAGTTGTTGAGATGGTCAATTGGTTAACCCCCATGGATGAGCGCCCGCGCCTACCGCGGGCGAATGAGATTCATTAGTGTATTCCTACAGCACGACGCCCCTCGACGCACCGCGAGAGTGGAAATGGTTGCATTTTCGATATCAACCCCACGGAAGCTACGTTAAGCGTTTGTACCTTCCGCCAAAACTACCCGATTTTCGGGCGTTAGTTGTCCTCCGAGACCGGATCCGTTCCGCGGCCATCGAGCGCATCGATGTAGCGCAGCACGATGCCCTCGCGCAACGCCCACGGCGAGATCGTGAGAGTCGAGACATCGAACACCTTCATTGCCGTGCGCAGCACCACGGCGCCTGCCATGATCTGGTAGCCGCGCTCGGGCGTGATCCCAGGCAGGTACTCGCGAACCGAGCCCGGCATGTCGCGCAGCGTCGGCTCCCACTCCCGAAGACCTGCGTAGTGCAGCTCAGCAAGGTCGCCAGTCGCTGGGTCGGGTGGCCCACCGATGAGGCGCGCGAGTGACCGGATCGTCTTCGACGTGCCGACGACACGCTTCGGCTTCGGCCTGCCCTTGAACATCTCCTTGCGCACCCGCGTGAACTCCTCGCGAGCGTGCGCGCGCAGCCTGGAGATGCCCTCGGCTGTGGGTGGATCTTCTGGGAGGTACATGATCGTCGAGCGTCCAGCGCCGAGTGGCAGGGAGACCTGCACGTCGGGGTACTCGTCTGCTCCCTGCGCGATCTCGAACGATCCTCCACCGATGTCGAAGAGCAGAATCTCCCCCGCCGACCAGCCCAGCCAGCGGCGCACCGCAAGCATCGTGATCCGCGCCTCGTCCTCGCCCGACAGCACGTCAAGCTTCAGACCGGTCTCGCGCTCGATCCGCGCGAGCACTTCCTCACCGTTGGCAGCCTCACGGATCGCGGAGGTCGCCGTCGCGAGAAGATCGTCGACGCCTATCTCCTGCACGGTCTTCACTGCATCCGCGATCGCGGCGATGATCCGGGTGACACCCTCTTCGGTGATCGCACCGTCGTCGTCGAGGTAGCGCATGAGCCGCAGCGTCGAACGCTGCGAGTGGTATGGGTTCGGGCTCGCGCCAGGATGGGCGTCAACCACGAGGAGATGAACGGTATTCGAACCTACGTCGATGACTCCGAGTCGCATGAGCACGATTCTATTGCGTGAACGCCTCGTGTCCGAGCGCCCGCAGTGCAAGCCAGGCCGCCGCGCGGTCGTCTGGTCGCGACATCGACAGGCCCGTGAGCTCCTCCACTCGGTGAATTCTCGACACCAGCGTCTGCCTGTGAATCCCCAGGCGTGCCGCGCTCGCGCGGTGCGCACCGTTCTCCGAGAGGAACACGAGCAGCGTCTCGAGCAGTTCCCCATGCTCGCCCCGAGCATCCCGCAACTCGTCAAGCACCCCGCCCAGCTGTGTGCGATGATCCTCGGAGATCACGTCAAGCACGAAGTCCACTGTCGGAAGCTCCGCGTAGCGTTGAGCCCCGATCCCCGCGTCAAACGCCGCGTCGAACGCCTGGCGCGCCTGCACCGCACTGCGGCCGAGGGCGTCGATCGGGGCCGCAGCCCCGACACCGAGATGGAGCGACGTGGCGCCGAGCGGCTCGAAGCCATCAGCAAGCGCGACAAGGTCGCCGACGTGGTGCTCCGCAACGAATCCGCGTACGAGGCCGGGGTCGCCAACGAAGATATGCTCGACGCCGAGCTCGTCGAGCCAACGCTCGACGAGCCTTTCGAGGTCGACCGTGCGCGTTCGCGTCCCGAGGACGAACGCGGTGAGCTCGATCTCACGCACTCCCCACTTGCGCAGGAGCTGGGTTGCAGGGTTTCCCCCTGCGTGCAAGATCTCGAGGAGCGCCTCTCGCCCGAGATGCTCGGTGACGGAGGGGTCGCGGGTACGCAGCACCAGGTCAAACAGTGCGGCGGCCTGCGAGGCGAGGTCGCGGATGCGGCTCGTCGCGCTTGACCTGGATGCGACAACGAGATACCCGGTGAAATCGAGATCCGATCCGACCTGGTGGGTCTGGAGGCCCGGGTGCCGCACACGCACGGGCCGTCCGAGCGCGACGGCTTTCGCATCGTCGAGGTGGAGCCTTCCCGCACCGGCGCTCGCGATGAGCTGACCGTGGGCGTCGAGCAGCACGGCCCAGCCGTCGATCCTGTGGGCGAGCTCAGCCATCACCGCAGTCGCGCCGCCCCGTCTCGCGACCTGCGTGAGCACGCGTGTTCCCGACGCGACGAGTCTGTCTGTTGCGGCGAGATCGTCGGCGTGCAGCGCTGCGAGCCGGTAGTGCAACGCGTCACCAGATGAGGATGCCCCGAGCACGGCGCTCATGCCGTGCGCTGCGAGCACTTTTCGCAGGCGAGGTGTGTCTTCGTGGCTCACAAACACGGCACGCGAGGTCACTGCCGCAGCCTCGCTTCCCTGCGCGAACCTGGCGTCGAGCTCAGCGACGGTTCCGGTGACGAGGGTCGCGAGTTCGGCACTCGCCACAACAACGTACTCGCCGACCCGCGCGAGACCCTCGCATGGCGTGTAGTCGCTCATCCCGTTGTCGACATATGTGCCGCCAACGACTCGGGTGACAGTTCGCAGGTCGAAACTCATGCCTTGAATGTACCAAATGATGATCCGGATCGCCCAAAAACGACTTTTGGCGCAGTGACATGGCGCGCGTCGGGTACTTACGATCTCTTCGACGAACTTTTGCGCCCTCTCAGCGCGCACCCCAATGGAGGAGGAACAACATGAAAGCAGTCGTCTTTCGCGAGCCAAACACCCGCGTCGCCGTCGCCGACGTCACACTCGCACCGCCGAAAGCAGGCGAGGTCCGCGTGAAGATCGCGGCGGCGGGAGTCTGCCACTCCGACCTGCACGTGAAGCGCGGCGAGTGGGAAGCCCCCGCGCCCATGGTCATGGGCCACGAGGGTTCCGGCGTCGTCGTCGAGCTCGGCGAGGGCGTCACCTCGCTCGCGGTGGGCGACCACGTCGTGCTCAGCTGGGTTCCGCCGTGCGGCGAGTGCCGCTACTGCCTCCAGGGACACGAAGCGCGCTGCCAGAAGGTCGCCCAGGTCATCAACGCGAAGGGATCACTGTTCGACGGCACCTCGCGCCTGAGCATCGAGGGCGAAGAGGGAGAGGCAGAGCCGCTGCACCACTACCTCGGCGTCTCGTCGTTCGCTGAGGAAGTCGTTGTGCCAGCCTCCGGCGCAATCAAGGTTCGCGACGACGCTCCCCTCGACGTGATCGCAGTGGTCGGCTGCGCGGTCGCAACCGGCGTCGGCGCAGTCATGAACACCGCTGCAGTAGAGCCCGGATCGACAGTAGCCGTGATCGGCTGCGGCGGCGTCGGGCTCAACGTCGTGCAGGGCGCCACGCTCGCCGGCGCAGAACGCATCATCGCGATCGACGTCGTCGCAGACAAGACAGCCATGGCCATGCAGTTCGGCGCGACCGACCGGATCGACGCGTCAGAGGGCAACGCAGTGGAGCAGCTCTTCGAGCTCCTCCCCGACGGCGTCGATTACGCGTTCGACGCGATCGGCCGCACTGTCACGACCGAGCAGGCGATTCAGATGCTCGGCCTCGGCGGTGCTGCTGTGATCGTTGGCCTGCCGCCCACCGGCGCCAAGGCTTCGTTCGAGCCGCTCGTGCTCGCGGAAGCAGACCAGCGCATCCTCGGATCGAACTACGGCTCGGTGCGCCCGTCAATCGACATCCCCGCGCTTGTGGACCGCTACATGGACGGACAGCTGAAGCTCGATCCGCTCATCTCGGGCCGCCGCTCGCTCGACGAGGCAGCTGACGCGCTCGACGACCTCGCTTCAGGCGGCGTGCTCCGCACGCTCCTCATCCCGTAACCCAAAAAGACTTCTCAAAGGAGAGTTGAATGTCTCAGTCCACCACCCAGAAGGCCGACGCAGGCCTTCGCGAAGGGGTCATGTCTGGCCCCGAACTCGCGGCCCAGGCCATCGCGAGCATCGCGCCGAGCGCGGTCATCGCGTTCACCGCAGCGTCAATCTTCCTCGGCGCTGGCAGCGGCACAATGTTCGCCTTCGTGCTCGCCACGATCGTCATCCTGTGTGTCGGCTACATCATCAGCATGTTCGCAAAGCGTCACGCTTCGGCGGGCTCGCTCTACACCTATGTCGCGCAGGGCCTCGGCCCGGCCGGCGCGTTCGCCGCTGGCGTCGCGCTCCTCATCGGCTCATGGGGTATCGCGGCAGGCTCGCTCGGCGGCGCCGTCTCGTACATGTCCGACCTGCTTGTGATCTTCGGCTTCGAGTCAGCAGGCTCGACGCCGTGGCTCATCGCCCTCGCCGTCGTCATCGGCGGCGGCGCGACCTTCTTCACGATCCGCGGCATCCGCATCTCGGCGCGCATCTCGCTCGTGCTCGAGCTGTTGTCGGTTGCGATCATCCTCGTACTGCTCGTGACCGCACTCATCGTGCTCGGCGACGCCGCGTGGGACCCGACCCAGTTCTCGTTCGAGGGCGTACCGTTCCAGGGCGTCGCTGCAGGCATGGTGCTCGGTATCCTCGGCTTCGTCGGATTCTCCTCCGCTGACGCTCTCGGGCGTGAGGCGAAGGACCCCAAAAAGGCTATCCCCCGCGCAATCATGTGGAGCGCGGTCGCAGTTGGCGTGCTCTACGTGTTCTCCGCCTACACGCAGATCGCAGTGCTCGGCGATGAGCTTGGCGAGGTCGCGAGCCCGCTCCAGGCGGTCGCAGAGAAGGTCAACATGCCTGGCTGGTTCACCCCGATCCTTGTGTTCGGCGTTGCCGCGTCGTTCTTCGCCGTCGTCGTCGCGCCGCTCAACGTCGTTGGTCGCATCATCTACGTGATGGGCAAGGAGGGCATGGTGCCCGAGCGCTTCGGCCGCACCCACGAGACCCACCTCACCCCGCACCGCGTGCTGCTCATCGCAGGCCCCGCCGCGATCGTGCTCGACATCATCCTGCTGCTCGCCGGAACGCACCCCATGGATATCACCGTCTGGGTCGACACCTACGGCACCTACGGCTACATGGTCGCGTACTCGCTCGTCGCGATCGCAGGCGTCGTCTACACGACCCGCGAGGGCATGAAGAACGGCATGATTTGGGTCACCGCGACCGTCGCGGTGCTCGCAATGGCCTACGTCTTCGTGGCGAACGTCTACCCCGTGCCGGCGTTCCCGCTCAACGTGATTCCATACCTCTTTGTGATCACGATGCTCGCCGCGTTCTCGCGCTACTGGTGGATCAAGGCCAAGCGCCCCGCCGTGCTCGAGCGCGTCGGCAAGACCCACGTCGAGGAGATGGCAGGCATCGGCTAACCACGCCGCTGCTTGCAGCCACGGGCCCCTGTCGCACTTCGGTGCGACAGGGGCCCTATGCTTGCCTGCATGACGAGCTTTGCCTTTGAGGTCGACCCGGCGTCTGCGACTCCCCCGTTCAGACAGCTGCACGACGCGGTTGTCAGCGCAGTCACACACGGCCAGCTCGCGCCGGGGTCACGGCTGCCGACAGTGCGCGGGCTCGCCGCCGAACTCGGGCTCGCCGCGAACACAGTCGCCTCCGCATACAGGGCGCTCGAGGAGGCAGGAATCGTCGAGGGCCGTGGACGGGCAGGCACATTCGTGGCCCTTGGCGACGACCCCGTCGAGGCGAGCGCGCGCCAGATAGCCATCCGCGCCGCACAGGAGCTCTCCGCACTGGGTGTGGATCGGGCCCAAGCGCTCGCCCTCATCGGCGACGCATTCAACTCGGTGTAGCGATCCTCACAGCGGTCACCACTCGCCGGCGCAGGCGTCTCGGCCGCCTAACCCGGGCCGGCGCCTCGGCCAGGCAGCGGCTGGCCGAGCCCATCGCCCGACATTTGGTGCGGCAATATTTCCGTTTTCAGCCTGTCTTCCCATTCGGTCAGCCCGGAGTACTACGCTAGAAAGATTGGCGAAAGGGAGTTGATGCACGGCACTAGCCAGCACGATGACGGGTACCTACTGCGGCCGCAAACGGCGAGCCAGAAAACGCTCGCAGTACTCGAAGCAGCCTTACTCAACACCAGGTTTACCGACATCGTCGACGCTGCCGAGCTCCCCAAGTCCACGGTGCACCGCATCCTCGCAATGCTCATCGGTTCGGGCTTCATCTCAGGCGATGCAGAGCACGGTTACCGCGCGGGAAAACGCTTCACGTTCCTCGCAGGGCGTACCCTCGCCGAGCTCGACATCATCGCACTCGCCGAACCCATCATCGCCGACCTCGTAGCATCGACCCAGTGCACAGTACACATCGGCGAGGCCGCATCCGAGGAGGTGTCGTACCTCTTCGGCGCTGAGTCCCAACGCCCATACCGGGTGCACTCACGTGCGGGCAGGTCGGCCTGGCTGCACAGCACAGGACTCGGCAAGGCGCTGCTCGCGCACCGCACAGAAGAAGAGGTGCACAGCTACGCCGAGCGCACCGGGCTGCCGGCACAGACCGACTCAACGCTGACAGAGGTCGACGCGCTTCTGCAGGACCTCGAACAGATTGCTGAGCGCGGCTACGCGCTCGACCTTGAGGAGCACGAGGTCGGCACAGTCTGCGTTTCGGCCCCAATCTTCAACCACCGCGGCGAACCGGCCTACAGCCTGTCGATATCATCTCTCGTCGTCACGCACCCCGACGACTCGATCGAACGATTCGGCCCGAGCGCCATCGCGGCTGCTGCCGACATCTCGGAGTTGCTCGGGGCGCGACGCTAGCCTCGCGGCGGGTGCGGGCGCACCCCAACCAACGACTCAGCGCCGGCCCACAGCCAGCCGACCTCTGGGAGCAGCCCTACTACGCCCGCTGCGCGAGCATATGCACGCGTGCGCCGTGCTCCATGAGCCCGAGACCCTCTTCAGTGCCGGCGAGCCCCGCATGAAACTCGGTATCCACGGCGTCGACGACATGGAACCCGTGCCGCTCGTAGAACGGGGCATTCCAGGGGACCTCCGCGAACGTGCGGAGCGAAACCGCTTGAAAGCCCTCGGCCCACGCAGCCGACAGCACAGTATCGACGAGCCTGCCGCCGATGCCGCGCCTGGCGTGGTCGGGCGAGACTGACAGCTGTTCGAGGTGGAGGTACTCTCCCGCGACGATTACCTTGGCGAAGCCGACGAGCGTCGCACCGTCAACGGCGTCGAACACGCGCTCGACGTAGCCGTGCGGCGCATGCTCGGGCGCATCCTCGTTCCACGGGAGCAGGCCGAAGTGCGCGCGGAATAGCTCGTCGGCTGCATGCTCGATTTCGGCGTGCGCCTCCACTGCAGGCCCGCGACGCTCACGGATCTCTACCGTCACTTCTCGCGCCCCGTCGCGTGGCTAGTAGCCCGCCCCGGTCGCCGTCTCAGACGAGTTCCAGCCAGCAACGACTGCGCCTGTCGCCGAGACGCCGAAACGCGTCGCCCCGGCAGCCCACAGCTCGCGCGCGGTCTCAGCGTCACGGATTCCGCCCGAAGCCTTCACCCCGAGCCGACCGTCGACAGTGTCGGCCATGAGCTTCACAGCGTGAACGCTCGCCCCGCCAGCCGCGTTGAATCCGGTGGAGGTCTTCACGAAGTCGGCGCCCGCAGCCTCGGATGCTTTGCAGCAGCCAACGATCTGATCGTCTGTAAGCGATGCGCTCTCGATGATGACCTTCAGGATCTTGCCGACGCTCGCATCGCGCACCGCGCGAATCTCTGCTTCGACGCCGTCCCAGTCGGCGGCGTGCACGAGCCCCGGGTTCACAACCATGTCGACCTCGTCTGCACCGTCAGTGATTGCCTGGGCCGCCTCAAATGCTTTCACCTCGGCCTTGTGGACTCCCGACGGGAACCCGACAACCGTCACGATCTCGAGGCCGCGCTTATCAACTGGCAGCAAGGAGGGGCTGACACAGACGCGCTTTACGCCAAGCGCCGCTGCGTCGTCGAGGAAAACCTCGAGCTCGGCTGCAGTCGTCGGGGGCGCGAGGAGCGTGTGGTCAGCGTTCGCGAGAAAGTGTTCAGGGGTGAGAGCCTGGTGAGTCATAGTTTGAGTCTAGATAGTGGCCGCCGCAGGCGCGAGTTGACCCGGCGATCTCGCAGCAGGCACGAGCTGGCCAACCAGCCCAGTCCACCTGGACATAAGTAACATTTGCCGCACATCTTGATACGAGTAGGTCAGAATAACAACTGCACTAGGTTCGCATGCGGAGAATGAGCGGATCGCAACACGAGGCGGTGTATTGCATATGGACTTTTCCCTATCCGGCAGCCAAGAAGACATCAGGTCCGGGGCCCGCACGTTAGCCCGCAGCTTCTCACACGAGTATTGGCGAGACAGGGACGGGGCCCAGGAGTTTCCGTGGGAGTTCTACTCGGCCTTTGCAGAAGGGGGCTGGCTCGGTATCGCAATCCCTGAGGAGTACGGCGGCGGAGGCATGGGGATCACCGAAGCCGCGCTCCTCCTCGAAGAGGTAGCTGCGTCCGGTGCAGGAATGAACGGCGCCTCAAGCATGCACCTCACCATCTTCGGGCTCAACACCATAGTCAAGCACGGCTCTCAGGAGCAGCGAGAGACCATTCTTCCGCGTGCAGCTAGCGGTGATCTCCACGTTGCCTTCGGGGTGACCGAGCCCGAAGCCGGCACTGACACGACTCAGATTTCCACGTTTGCAACCAGGGTCCCCGGCGGCTACCGCATTACGGGTCGCAAAGTGTGGATCACCAAGGCCGGCGAGTCCGAGAAGCTGTTGCTGATCACAAGGACTCAGCGGCGAACGGATGTCTCGCGTCCGACCGACGGCATGACACTGTTCTTGATCGACATCGACGCCACAAAGATTGACTTGACCCCGATCCCGAAGCTTGGACGAAACGCGGTAGCAAGCTACGAGGTCGTCTTGGACGACTATTTCGTTCCGGATGCAGCTCGCATCGGAGAGGAGGGGCTCGGGTTTCAATATCTGCTCGACGGGCTCAACCCGGAGCGCATTCTCCTGGCACATGAGGCCCTTGGTATAGGACGCGCCGCGATGGAGATAGCCGTGAAGTACGCGAAAGAACGCGTCGTGTTCGACAGGCCGATTGGTAGGAATCAAGGCATTGCCTTCCCACTCGCGAAGTGCCAAACACACCTGGATGCGGCCGGGCTGATGGCACGGGAGGCCGCATGGCGCTACGACGCAGGAATGCCAGTTGGCAGCCAGGCAAACATGGCCAAATGGCTGTGCGCGGAGGCCGGCTTCGCCGCCGCGGACACGGCAATGCAGACCCTGGGTGGGATGGGGTATGCAAAGGAGTACAACGTCGAACGCTACTTCCGCGAATCGCGCATCCTCCGTCTCGCCCCCGTGAGCCAAGAGATGGTGCTCAACTACGTCGCAGTTCACGTTCTCGGACTTCCAAAGTCGTACTGAGGGGCACCCAATGGGCTATCAGTTCGGGTCGCTCGCAGGCCTTCGTGTGATCGATCTATCGCGTGTTCTCGCGGGGCCGCTGTGCACCCAGATCCTCGGCGATCATGGGGCGGACGTGATCAAAGTTGAGGCCCGGTCCGGTGACGATACACGCCGCTGGGGTCCGCCGTTCGTTGGTAAGGGATCAAGCGCCTACTACGAGGGCCTGAACCGCAACAAGCGAAATGTCTGCCTCGATCTCAAAAGCGATTCAGGCAGGAGCCGCCTGCACACACTCCTTGATAGCGCTGACGTGCTTGTTGAGAACTTTCGACACGGAACGCTGGAGTCCTGGGGGCTCTCGGATGAGACGATTCGCACCCGCTGGCCGCGACTTGTGCACTGCAGGATTACGGGCTTTGGCTCCGAGGGTCCTCGTGGAGGACTGCCGGGATACGACGCCGTTGCGCAAGCGTTGGGCGGCCTGATGAGCGTCAACGGCGAGGCGGACGGCCCACCGCTCAAGGTCGGTGTGCCTGTGGTAGACATGGTGACGGGCTTCTACGCGGTAAACGGCATCATGTTTGCTCTGCACGAGCGTGGTCACAGCGGGCTTGGCCAGCTTGTGGACTTGTCGTTGTTCGACACGTCGTTGTCATTGTTGCACCCGCATTCAGCCTCGTGGCTTGCAGACGGCACAGAGGCCAAACGTAGTGGCTCGGCGCACCCGACTATTCAGCCGTATGACAGCTTCGACGCGCTGGACGGCCAGATCTTCATCGCAGTCGGCAACGACGATCAGTTCGATCGGTTCTGCGAGTTCCTTGGCGTCCCAGCACTTGCGACTGACCCGAGGTTCCGCACCAACGGCGATCGGGTCCGCAACCGGCTGGATCTGAAGGCCGTGCTCTCCCCGCTGATCGCTGCGCTCACGCGCGGAGCGTTGGACGAAGAGCTCCGGGCGCGTGGCATACCGGCAGGGGTCGTGCAGTCGGTGAGCGAGGCGCTCACCGACGAACAGGCTCGCGCGCGGTCAATGGTGCTTGAGCTTGCTGGACGCAAGACGCTCGGAATTCCGATCAAGCTGTCGCGAACCCCAGGCAGCGTCGCTGCCCCACCGCGGCTCCTTGGCCAGGACACCGAGGAAATCTTCGACGAGGAGACAGTCGAGGGGAGGGCTGACTAGATGTATGAGGCCAGGACGTTGTTGACGCGTAATGGTGTCGCGGATGCGGGCGGCTTCCCGTCATGCACACCGTGGGGCCGGTGGTAGTTGTAGTGCAGGTTCCAGGTTTCCAGCGCTTTCTCGCGCTGGTCTTCTGAGTTCCAGGTCCTTGCGTACAGGAACTCTTCAGCGAGGATGCGGTTGTAGCGTTCGACTTTCCCGTTGTGCTTGGGCGTGTAGGGCTTCGTACGGCGGTGCTCCGCGCCATTCAGAGCGGCGGCGAATGCCGCGGAGCGGTAGCAAGCGCCATTGTCGGTGATGATTCGCTCGATCCGGGTGATGCCGTGAGCGGCGAACCACACCCGGGCGCGGTTCAGGAACGAGACGGCGGTGGTGGCCCGTTCGTTCTCGAGCGATTCAGTGTATGCCAGGCGGGTGTGCCCGTCGATTGCGGAATGGAGGTAGGCGTACCCGGCGCGTGCCCCGCGGGTTCTCGCTCGGGCGGCGGCACGAGCCTCAGGGCTGCCTTTGCCATGAGCCCGCCAACCACCGCCGTTGGGGATGCGTCCGACTTTCTTGACGTCGAGATGCACCATGTGCCCGGGATGCTTTGCCGTGATCGTCTGCACTTGCCGGTTCGTCTCGCCGTTTGGGTCGATGAATCGACGGCGGTTCAGGCCGAGCTCGGCTAGGTGCCGAGTGACGGTGCGCCGACTGATCGCAACGCCATCTCCATGCAGTTCGAAGGTGATGCGGGATGCTGACCACTTGTGCTCGCGCCGTAGTTCCTCGATTCGCGCTAGCGTCTCGCCAGGTGTCGCGCTTGGCTGCCGGATTGGAGCAGATGAGCGGTCAAGCAGGCCGAGTTGACCGAACTTGCGGTACCGGGTTACCCACTTCGATGCGGTTGCGCGGGAGATGCCCATCTCTGCGGCGACATGCGCGAGGGGTCGAGAGCGGCAGCGCTCAATGAGTCGGCGACGGCCTTCGACTGTCAAGGGCGAGTTAGCGTGCGTCACTTGACCACTTCGCTCTCGGCGGGCGCGATCAGCCGGAGAAGGGGAATGGTGAGCAGCAATGCCGCTGCGGTCGTGGTGACGGCCACCCAAACGGGCCCGAGCGCACCGGGTATCACGCCGAGCGCGGCAGCGGCAAGTATGGGACCGACTGCTGCGCCGACGTTGAGTGCCGCGGTCGCGTACGAACCCGCCATGGTGGGTGCACCCGCCGCCGCATAGAGCACTCGCGTAATCAGCGTGCTGCCGACAGCGAACCCCAACACACCCTGAGCGAAAACGAGCCCGAGCAGGGCAACGGGGTTCGTCGCGAAGAGCGCCAAGGCGACCCAGCCGAGTACAAGGACGCTTCCACCGCCCATGATGACGACGCGAGGTCGGGCGTCAGCGAGCCGTCCCGCAACGGTGACGCCGATGAAGGAACCGACGCCGAAGAGCACAAGCGCCACCGACACCCACCACTGGCTCAGGTCGGCGGTTCCCGTAACGATCGGCGCAAGGAAGGTCAGCGTTGCGAAGGTGCCGGCATTCACCAGGGCAGCCAGCATCATCGTCAGAACGAGGCGCGGAGAGGCAAGCTGCGCCAACTCCATCCGCAGCGAGGACGAATCCTTCTCGGACGTGTCGCCAGCTTGAGTGGTGAAGCCCGCGGCAATGCCGATCGCAGCGGGGACGCAGAGGAGAGCGATCGCCCAGAACGTCGACTGCCAGCCAAGGGCCGTACCAAGTACGGCACCCGCGGGGACGCCGGCGACGGTTGCGACGGTGGTGCCCGCCAGCAGAATCGATACGGCCCGACCTTTGGCGTTGGGTGCCACGAGTTTCGTCGCCGCGCCCAGTGCGACCGCCAAGAAGCCTGCGTTGACAATCGCGGCGATCACGCGCGTGATGAACAGAACAGTGAAGTCGGGCGTCAGCGCCCCGACGACATGAGCCGCCGCGAATACAGTCACGCAACCCAAGAGTGTCGATTTCACGGGGAGGCGACGAGTGAGGGCGGCCATCGCAGGTGCGCCGATCACCATGCCCGCGGCGAATGCCGATGTCAGGAGACCAGCTGTCCCCACGGGAACGCCGAAGTATGTGGAAATGTCGGGCACGAGGCCGGCGAGCATGAACTCGGAAGTACCCATGGCGAAGACCACCAGGGCAAGAAGATAGAGAGCGAAAGGCATCGAGGTAGCTCCGAAGCGAGAGTGCGAACAAGAGAACGTCTCGTCACTACGGTCAGCGCCCAGAGGACACCCGAATGTCGTGCTGCACACAGCACAGGGCAGCAGAGAGCTGAGGGCTCAGCGAAGGTGAGGGGCTGACGGCGTGACCGAAAGCCCCTGAGTGTCCGATTCAGGGCTCGACATGCGTCCCAGTCTACCCGTCTGTGCCGCTACCCCCAAGAAACGTCAACAACCTCATGGCCAGCAACAACTAGAGCGTCAGATGGCCCTGCTCTCCGCCGGGGAGCTTGCGCCCAGCAGCTGCGGCACCAGCTTCTCCCCCGCCGTCGTCAGACCGTCGGCCCAACGCGGGTGACGTGCACAACGGGTTCGCCCTCAAGCTCGGAAGCAGCGAGGTCGATCTCGCCCTCAATACCCCAGTCCCGGTCGCCCGCGGGATCGAGCAGCACCTGTCTGAACTCCCACTCCCCTGCACCCGCCCGGGACTTGTCGAGCGTGAGCAGGCCAGCGGCGCGGGCATCACTGTCGACCCTGATCTCGTCGTACTCGGTGAAGTATCCGTCGAGGGCGTCGCGCCATTTCTGCACGGCGAAACCATTGGAAGCGTCGAGCGCCTCGAGCTCGTCATACTGTTCGAACGCCGCCGCCTGCACTCGCCGAAACAGGGCATTACGCACCATCACCATGAACGCTCGCTCGTTTGCGAGGAGCGAGCGCGCCGGTGGCGGCCCGACGAGTGCTGTCTCGTTCGAATCGCGCTCCGCGGCGAGCGCGGCAGCCACATCCGGATTCGACAGCTCGGTCCACTCGTCGATCAAGCTCGAGTCAACTTGCCGGACGAGCTCCCCGAGCCACTCGATGATCTCGTCGAGCTCCTCCGTCTTCGCCGCCTCGGGCACGGTCCGCTCGAGCGCACGGTACGCATCGCTCAGGTAGCGGAGCACACCGCCCTCGGCCCGGCCCAGACCGTAGTAGTTCACGAGGTCGCGGAACCCGAAGGCGCGCTCGATCATGTCTCGCACGACCGATTTCGGCCGCAATTCGTAGTCGCGCGCCCAGGGCACTTCCTTCAGATACGCTTCGAAAGCTTCGCTGAGGAGGTCGGCGAGCGGCTGCGGGTGGGTGATCTCCTCGAGCAGCTCCATGCGCTCCTCGTACTCGATGCCCTCGGCTTTCATCGCCCCGATCGCCTCGCCGCGTGCGCGATGCTCCTGGGCGCGGACGATCGCGCGCGGATCTTCGAGCGTCGCTTCGATGACTGAGATCGCATCGAGCGCGTAGCTTTCCGATTCTGGGTCGAGCAGCTCTAGCGCGGCGAGCGCGAATGGCGACAGCGGCTGGTTCAGCGCGAAGTTCGACTGCAGCTCGACGGTGAGGCGCAAAAGCCTCTGCCCTGAGCCGTCGACGTAGGTCTCGACGATCCCGCCGCGCACCAGTGTACGGAAGATCTCGATCGCGGTTCGCGCGTGGGCGAACTGCGCGGCACGCGGCTCGTGGCTGTCGAATACCAGGGTGCGGAGGGTCGCGAGCGCATCTCCCTCGAAATCCTCACCGCGGCCAATGACGCCGAGCACCATTGAGTGGGTGATCCGCATGCGGCTCACGAGCGGCTCAGGCGACGCCGCCACGAGCTTGTCGAGCGTTTGCTCGTTCCAGGCAACGAACCCCTGCGGCGGTGACTTCTTCTTCGCCGGCTTTGCCTTCTTACCGCCGCTCGCTTTCGCCGCCGCTTTCGCGGCAGCGCGAGCGTTTTCGACTTCAAACTCCGGGGCGAGCGCAATGACGTCACCCTCGGTGTCGAAACCGGCACGGCCCGCGCGACCTGCGATCTGGTGGAATTCCCGCGCCGAGAGGCGGCGCATCTTCTCGCCGTCGTACTTCGTGAGCGCGGTAATGACGACGGTGCGGATCGGCACATTGATCCCTACGCCGAGGGTGTCCGTGCCGCAGATGACTTTGAGGAGCCCGCGCTGCGCGAGTTGCTCAACGAGGCGGCGGTACTTCGGAAGCATACCTGCGTGGTGTACGCCGATTCCCGAGCGAACCAGCCGCGAGAGTGACTGACCAAAGCCAGCCGAGAATCTGAACGCCCCGATCGCCTCGGCGATCTCGTCGCGCCCGGCGCGGTCCACGAGTTTGATGCTTGCGAGAGCCTGCGCCTGCTCGACTGCGTGCGACTGATTGAAATGCACGAGGTATGCGGGTGTCTGGCGATCCTCAACGAGCTGCTCGATGACCTCGTGCGTCGGGGCGACGGCGTAGCTGAAATCGAGCGGTACCGGCCGTTCGACGCCAGTCACGAGTTCCGTGTCACGGCCCGTCCTCCGGCTCAGGTCGTCGGCGAGTTCAGTAACGTCACCGAGTGTCGCCGACATGAGGAGGAACTGCGCGTCCGCCATCAGCAGCAGCGGCACCTGCCACGCCCAGCCTCGATCAGGCTCAGCGTAGAAATGGAACTCGTCCATGACGACCTGGGTGATCCCATTCGCTGTCTTGTCACGCAACGCGAGGTTCGCGAGGATCTCAGCCGTGCAGCAGATGATCGGCGCATCTGAGTTGATTGCAGTGTCGCCTGTGATCATGCCGACCCTGTCGGCACCAAACACGGCGACGAGCTCGAAGAACTTTTCGCTCACGAGCGCCTTGATGGGTGCGGTGTAGACAGTGCGCCGCCCCTCGGCGAGGGCAGCAAAGTGTGCGCCGAGCGCCACGAGCGACTTCCCTGTTCCCGTGGGCGTGGCAAGGACGACGTTCGAGCCGAGAGTCATCCCGAGGATGGCTTCCTCCTGCGCCGGGTACAGGCGCAGCCCGCGCACCTCCCATGCCCACTCTTCGAACATCGCGAAGACCTCGTCCGGTTCAGCGAAGCGCTCGGTGTCGAGGATCTCTCCGAGGTGCATGGTGTCCTAACTCTGACGGGTTGTGATGGGGGCGCGGCGTCTCCCGCTGCCGTTGACGATGCCTGACCGCTCGGCTACTCACCGGGATCAAGCTCAGCGAACTTGTGTTGCATCGTCGGGTTGCCGCGGGTGAGCTTTTTGATTGACACGTCTTGCGCCTTGTTGTTCGCGAGCCGAAGGTTGTTTCCCGAGCGCATGAGCAAGTCTTTCACTTTCTGCATCTCGGCAATTGACTTGTCGATCCGATCGATCGCGTCACCGAACTGGCGCTCGGCGAGCTCGAAGTTCTTGGCGAACGCACCCTTGAACGTTTCAAGCTCGCTCTCGAAGTTTGTGATGTCGATGTTCTGAGACCGCACGAGCTCGAGCTCAGACTTGTACTGCAGCGCACCCAGGGAGGCGTTCCGCAGCAGCGTGATCATCGGAATGAAGAACTGTGGCCGGATGACGTACATCTTCTCAAACCTGTGCGACACGTCAACGATGCCGCTGTTGTACAGTTCACTCTCGGGTTCAAGCAGCGACACAAGCACGGCGTACTCGCACCCTTTGGCACGCCGGTCTTCATCGAGCTTCTTCAGGAAGTCTTCATTTCGCTGCTTGGTCTGCGTCGTGTCGTTCTCGTTCTTCATCTCAAACATGATTGAGACGATCTCAACCCCGTCATCGAGGTCACGGAAGATGTAGTCGCCCTTGGTGCCGCCAGACGCGTCGTTGTCTTTTTCGAAGTAGGCGTTCGGAAATGCGGTCGCGCGAATCTGGTTAAACGTCGTCTCGCAGTGCTGCTCGAGTGTCTCACCCACCATCTTTGTCGACAGCCGAGCCTTCATGTCGCGGAGCCGCTCGATCGCCTCGTCGCGATCTTTCAGCTGAGTCTCGTAGCGATCTTTCAGTGCCTGCTCCGACAGCTGCTGCGAAAGCTCGGCGCGCTCGAGCCCGTTCTTGAGCTCGTCGCGCTCGCGCTCGACAACGCTCACCGCCTCGGTGATCGCGAGCCGCTGCGCGACCTCGACCGACTCGAGCTTCGCGCGCAAAGCCTGGATCTCCGCCTCCTTCTCGGCCGCGGCGCGCTGCTGCGCCGCCTCGAGCTTCGCGGTAGCGAGGTCAACGGCAGCCTCCGCGTCGCGCTTCGACTGCTCAAGCTGCGTTTTGAGAGCGTCGCGCTGCTTCTCGACATCGCCGAGCGCCTCCGCGACGGCGAGGCGCTTGGCGGTCTCCCCCGCTTCGAGCTTCGCCCGCAGATCCTGAATGGCGGCATCCTTCTCTGCTGCCGCTTCACGGAGTTTGCTTTCGGCTGCCGTTCGCGCAAGCTCGAGGGCGCTGAGCTTCTCGCGCTCTGCGAGTTCCAGCCTGTCGTGCAGCTGCTGCTCGAACTCTGCGTCTCTGACCTGCTTCAGAATGTCTGCATAGCCTGCCTCGTCGACGGTGAACGCCTCGCCACAGTGTGGGCATTTGATCTCGCGCATCTCATCTCCTCGGCAGCTCTTCGAACACTGCACCAAGCTTCTCATGCACGACCGACACGGCGTGCGCGACGCGGCCCAGTCGGCAATGCGGTTGTCGGTGGGAGTCGTTACCCTGGGGCCATGGCAAATCCGCTCCTCTTCCAGCCGTTCACGCTCCGCGGGCTCCAGGTCCGAAACCGACTTTGGGTTGCTCCGATGTGCCAATACTCAGTGGCAGAGCGCGACGGAATCCCCCGAGATTGGCACCTGCAGCACATCGGCGGGCTTGCACGCGGTGGCGCCGGGCTCGTCGTTGTCGAAGCAACCGCCGTCGTTCCCGAAGGGCGCATTTCCCCCGAAGATCTCGGCATCTGGGGCGAGGAGCACGAGCGGGCGTTCCGCCGTGTCGTCGATATCGCGCACTCACACGGCGCCCGCATTGCTGTCCAGCTCGCACACGCCGGCCGCAAGGCGTCCACTTACAAGGCGTGGCCAGGCCTTCCGACGGGAACAGAGCCCGTGGAGTCAGGTGGCTGGGAGCCCGTCGCGCCATCAGCGATTCGTTTCAGCGAAGCGCACGCGGTACCCCGGGCACTTGACACCGCCGAGCTTCCCGCCCTCGTCGATGCGTTTGTCGCCGCCGCCGGGCGCGCGGTCCGCGCGGGCTTCGACGCCGTCGAGGTGCACGCAGCTCACGGCTACTTGTTGCACGAGTTTCTGTCGCCGCTGTCAAACGACCGCACCGACGAGTACGGCGGCCCACTCGAGAACCGAGCTCGGCTGCTGCGTGAAGTTGTCCGCGGGGTCCGGGCCGCACACCCTGAGCTCCCGATGCTTGTGCGAATCTCGGCGAGCGAATGGACGGCTGATGGCTTCGAGGTCGAGGAGGCCGCCAGTGTCGCTGAGTGGCTTGCCGAGGACGGCGCAGACCTCGTCGACGTTTCATCTGCAGGCAACCTCCCGGTCGCCCCGCCGCGGGTCGGCCCCTCCTACCAGGTGCCGCTAGCCGAACGCGTAGGTCGCGGGCCGCTGCCAGTTGGCGCGGTTGGGCTCATCACGTCGGCGCAGCAGGCCGAGAGCATCCTCGTGACGGGCCAGGCCGACGTCGTCTTTCTTGGCAGGCCGCTCCTCACGAACCCCCACCTGCCGCTGCAGTGGGCCGCCGAGCTGCGCGCGGAAGACGCGGCGGATCTCGTTCCGCCCCAGTACCACCGGGCACGGTTCTAAACCGTGGCGCTCACGCTGACCGACGATGCGCTCCTCCGAGCGCGAATGTACGCGCTCGGGCTCGACTCGGCGAACGCCGCAGACCTGGAGGCACGCCCTGCCGCCCAGGCGGCGCACCCAGCCGACTCGGCGGCACACCCAGCGGTGGCCGCCGCCAGCTCAGCAGCGGGCGCCACTGCGGCCACAGGGCGCGTACGTGCCGTTGTATCTCACCTTTTCGCGTTGCAGGGACAGGACTGGCGGTCGTCGCGCTGGGCCGTCGGCGTCCGTGCATCGGGCACCACCTCAGCCGACGTCGTCGCTGCGATGAACGCTGGCGCAATCGTGAGGTCCTGGCCGATGCGCGGCACCGTCCATCTCGTGCCTGCTGAGGACATCGGGTGGATGCAGCGGCTGACGAACCCCCGAGTCGTCGCCGGTGCTGCAAAGCGGCGTGCGTTTCTCGGCATGAGCGATGCCGTGCTTGATCGCGCGACCGAGGTCTCGCTCGCCGCACTCGCTGGCACGAGCCTCAACCGCACCGAACTCGCCCAGGCATGGACCGACGCAGGGATCGACTGGCAGCCGAGCTGGCGCTACCACCTCATTTGGTGGCTGTGCCAGAACGGCCTCACAACGTTTGGCCCGGTGCGCCAAGATGCGGGCACGCAGGCCGATCCTGAACCGCGCCTCGTACTCGCCGACGAGTGGATTCGGCGGCCGCGTGACCTCGCGGGCGATGAAGCGCTCGCCGAATTCGCCGCCCGCTACGTGCGCGGGCGAGGAGCGGTGAGCCGCAAGGACCTCGCGTCGTGGGCAATGCTCCCAGCGGCGAGCGCTGCGCACGGGCTCGCCCTTGCGGCCGAGCAGGGGGCAATCGTCGAGGCTCGGCGCGACGGGGTGACCGGTGCCGCGGGCGCACTGTGGGCCGCGCCAGAAGCGCTCGGGGCGGTGGAGACCCAGTCACCGGGCGCCGATCACGATCACTGGCAGCTGCTCCCAGCGTTCGACGAACACATCCTCGGCTTCTCGGAGCGGTCGCCCCAGTTTGACGCGCGACACCTCGGCCATCTGATCCCTGGGAAGAACGGCATGTTTCTCGCGACCATCGTGCACGGGGGCCGCGCAGTCGGTACGTGGCGGCGCGACCCGAAGACGCGAGTCATCGCGTGCACGCCGTTCGACGGCGAACGCCTCGACGTTGGCGCGCTCGGCTCTGCATCGAGGCCGTGGGCTGCGTTCTACGGCGAGGCCGAACCGGAGATCGCACTCGCACCCAGATAGCTGGGCACCCCCGTTCGCGCCCGCCGCAGCCGACACCGTGGACTTTCCCGAGCCATGCCGCGCATGAGAAACTAGGGCGATGGAGCTTGCACTTGTCGCAGTAGCAGCCGTCGTCGTGCTTGTGGGGGTCTCCCTGGTCAGCGGCCGTATCGGAATCGCGGCACCGCTCGTGCTCGTTGTCGTCGGCATCGGGATCGGCTATCTGCCAGGCGTTCCGCTCATCGAGATCAATCCAGAGATCATCCTGCTCGGCGTGCTGCCACCGCTGCTGTACTCGGCCGCGATGAACGTGCCCTTCGTGGACTTCCGTCGAAATCTTCGACCGGTGGCCGGCCTGTCGGTGCTGCTCGTCATCATTTCCGCGTTGCTCGTCGGGTGGCTCCTCCACCTCGTCGTGCCTGCTCTCCCCTTCCCCGCTGCCGTCGCGCTCGGCGCAGTCATCAGCCCACCCGACGCCGTCGCCGCAACCTCGATCGGCAAGCGACTCGGGCTGCCCGAGCGCATCGTAGCTATCCTCGAGGGTGAGAGCCTCGTGAACGACGCGACGTCGCTCGTGCTGCTGCGCACCGCGCTCGCGGCTGTCTCAGGCAGCTTCGTGTTCTGGGAGGCGGCTGGCGCATTCGTGTTCTCGGTCGTCGCAGCGATCGCTGTCGGACTCCTGATGGGCTTCCTCACCGTATGGATCCGCGCCAGGCTCAACAATCCAGTTCACGACACGCTCGTGTCGTTTGTCGTCCCATTCGTTGCGTTCATCCCCGCCGAAGTCATCGGCGCCTCAGGCGTGCTCTCGGTCGTCGTAACGGGCTTGTACACCGGCTATCACTCGGTTCGGCGGTTCAGCGCGATCGCCCGAACGAACGAGCGGCTGAACTGGCGGACCGTGCAGTTCATCTTGGAGAACGGCGTCTTTCTCATCATGGGATTGCAGCTGCACGTGCTCGTGAACGAGGTCACCGATTCGACGTTCCACCTGGGTCACGTCGCGCTGATCGCCGGTGCGCTCGTGCTGCTGCTCATCGTCACCCGCGCACTCTTCGTCGTGCCGCTCGTGTTCCTCATGCGCGGCGAACCGAGGCGCAGGAAAGCAAAGGGCGATGAGCTGGCGCGGATGGAGGCGCGCCTCGCGAAGAACGGCCGCGCTGACGACGAGCGGGCCAAGCGCCGCCTGAAACTCATGCAGGACCGAGCGAAGGCCGACCTCGAGCACGAGCTCGAGCAGCAACTTGGATGGCGTGACGGCGTAGTGCTCACCTGGAGCGCCATGCGGGGCGTCGTGACGCTCGCCGCCGCGCAGTCGATCTCGACTGATGTCCCGTACCGCCCGCAGATCATTCTCATCGCATTCCTTGTCGCGGTCGCGACGCTCCTCCTCCACGGCCTCACGCTGCCGGCTGTCATTCGGTGGTTGTGGCCGCGCGGTGTGAAGTCGGGAGCTGACGACACTGAGGTTCGGGCACTCAGTCACGACCTCGTTGACGCGGGGCTCGAAGCGATCGACGACGAGCTCACCGTCGAGAGCGAAGACCCGAACCGGCAGATGACGCCAGACACCGTCGTGCAGCGCGCGAAGATCTCAACGAAAGCGGCACTCGGGCCGCTCGCCCTGCGCTTCCACGAGACAGGGGCGATCCCGGTACAAGCCGCGGAAACCCCCGCCGAGGCATACCTGCGGCTGACGAGAATCGCACTCGAAGCGCAGCGCGCAACACTCATCGAGGAGCGCGCGATCGGCCGCTACAGCTCGCAGGCGCTTCGCGCGGCGGGGCTCGCACTCGACGCCCAGGAGGCGCGGCTCTCGCCCATGGCCGAAGAGTAGCCGGAGCCCCGCGACCCGGCCCAGCGGTATCCCCGCCGGCAACTTCGACAGGCGCCCGAAAGGCCACTCAAGTCTCAAGGTTTGCTCAAGCGGCGAGCGCCGCGCGCATGCCGATTGCTAGCGTGTGTGACGCGCGTGCCCACACGTCCGGCCTCTTATGCCGCTGCGTGTGACCGCGCAGTGATATGTCGGTGTGGCCGTGTGACGATGAGACGCGCTCCCGGCGAACCCCGACGCAGCTCAGAGAAACGGAACACGCCCAATGGCCCGACAGGCCCCCGCAGACGCTCACGACGGCCTCGAACGCGGACTCACGAACAGACATTTGCAGCTCATCGCCATCGGCGGGGCGATCGGCACCGGCCTGTTCCTCGGTTCTGGAAAGGTCATCAGCCTGACCGGCCCCTCCGTGCTGTTCATTTACGCGGGCATCGGCTGCATGATGTTCCTGCTCATGCGGGCGCTTGGTGAGCTGCTGCTCTCGAACCTGAACTACAAGACGTTCGGCGACATCGCGAAAGACCTCATCGGGCCGTGGGCGGGGTTCTTCGTCTCTTGGACCTACTGGGTGACATGGATCGTGATCTGCATCGCAGACATCATCGCGATCACGAGCTACGTTTCATACACCAACGCCGACATCCCGAACTGGGTACCAGCCCTCATCACCGCTGCCGTGCTCGTCCTGCTAAACCTGCAGCCCGTGAAGTTCTTTGGCGAGTTCGAGTTCTGGTTCTCGCTCATCAAGATCGTCGCGATCCTCGCGCTCATTGCGACGGGGGTCTTCCTGCTCGTGAGCGGATTCAAGAACCCCGACACCGGAACTTCAGCGTCACTCACGCATCTGTGGGAGCATGGCGGACTGTTCCCGTTCGGCGCGAGCGGCTTCCTTCTCGGTTTCCAGCTCGGAATCTTCTCATTCATCGGCGTCGAACTCGTTGGCACCGCCGCTGCAGAGACGAAGGATCCCACACACAACCTCCCGCGCGCGATCAACTCGATCGTGGTTCGCGTGCTCATCTTCTACATTGGCGCGCTCACCGTGATTATGGCGATCACTCCCTGGAACAAGCTCGACCCCGATCAGAGTCCGTTCGTCACGACGTTCGCGTACGCAGGGTTCGCAGCTGCGGCGTTCGCCATCAACCTCGTCGTACTCACGTCAGCTGCATCGAGCGCGAACTCGGGCTTCTACTCGGGCACTCGCATGATGCATTCGCTCGCTCGCGACGGCCACGCTCCCCGGGGTTTCGCTCTCACCGATGCCCGCGGGGTTCCACGTCGTGCGGTGTTCTTCTCGACAGTGTTCGTGCTCTCGGTCGTGCCGATCCTGCTGCTCGGAGAGAGCGTCATCGAGGCGTTCACGTTCGTCACATCTGTCGCTTCCACATTCATCATCTTCGTGTGGAGCATGATCGCGATCAGCTTCATTGGCTACCTGCGCAAGCACCCGGAGCGGCATGCAACTTCCAAGTTCCGCACCCCGCTCGCCCGCGTCACCCCGTGGATCGTGCTCGCCTTCTTCGCGTTCATCCTCGTGACGCTGTCGCTCGCTGCCGACACTCGGCTGCCGCTCGCGTTCACGCCAGTCTGGTTCGTCGCGCTCGCGGTCGCCTGGCAGATCACCAAGCGCCGCCTCGTGCGCAACGGCGAGCCACTCACCGCAACAGTCGACGTTCCGGAGCAGGTGACTGACTAGCTGCGATCCTTCGCAGACACGTCCTCGCGGCGGTCGCTGCGCGCGGCGACTCCTCCCCGGTGCGGGCACTCCCCACACCGGGCACTCCCCAGTGTGGGCACTGCACGGTGGGGGGGTTGCGCGGCGCGGCGCGGCCGCCGCTCCCTACAGGATCTCGATGCCTGCAGTGGCAAGCTCGCGAATGGCGGCGACAGAGGTCTCAGGCGCCACTCCAGCGATGAGGTCACCCCGAACGCGAACGCGCATGCCGAGCTCCTGCGCGTCGAGCGCCGAGGCGCGCACACAGTAATCGGTCGCGATACCGACAACGTCGAGCTCGTCGACGCCGGCCTCACGCAGCGTGACCGCGAGCGTCCGGCCGTCGCCCGCGACCCCTTCGAACGCAGAGTACGCGGGCTCGCCCATCCCCTTTCGAACATGCACGTCGATGCGATCAATGTCGAGCGCCGGGTGATACTGGGCGCCCGGGGTCCCACCGACGCAGTGAGTAGGCCAGGTCCCAGCAAAGTCAGGATCAGTTCCCGGCGCCGCAAAGTGCCCGCCGTTGTCGTTGTCGGCGTCGTGCCAATCTCGCGACGCGACGACGAGGGAGTACTGCTCGGCCTCGCGAGCGTTTCGAAGCAGCTCGGTCACGCCCGCCGCGACGGCCGCACCGCCATCGACTCCGAGCGCCCCGCCCTCCGTAAAGTCGTTCTGGACGTCGACGATCAGTAGCGCACGAGACACGGCGATCCACCCCTCATTTCCCGCCGGCTGCCCGGCGGCTGGTGATTCAGCGGTCGGCCGCGGATCTGCGGCGACCGTTCTCCAGCCTACGCCGGGTCTGGGCGAGCGCGCCACAGCGGTGGCGTACCCGCCTCCGGCCGAGCTGCGGGCGTCACCTATGGCTGGCGAACGGGGTTCTGGTGGTGGCTGAAGACGATGCTTGTGCGAGTGGAAGACACCGCTGGGTGCGCGGACAGATTCTCCATCACGAAGTCGCGCACGTGGTCCGAGTCGCGGGCGGCGAGGTGAATGATGAAGTCCTCAACGCCACCCAGGAAGAAGAGCTGCATAACTTCTGGCAGCGCCCGCAGTTCGTCACTCATCTCGGCGATGCGCTGCCGCGCGCCTGACCGCACTGTGACACTGACAAGCACCTGCAGGTCGAGTCCCATTGCTCGCGGATCGACTGCGGCGGTAAACCCAGTGATGACGCGGCGGGAGACAAGACTGCGAACGCGAGCGATGCACGTCGATGCAGCCACGCCGACACGCTCGGCGAGCTCAGCGTTCGTCATCCGACCGTTCGCCTGCAGCTCTTCCATAATCTTGCGGTCAACCGCGTCTAGATCGTTCTCGAGGCGAAGATTCTTCGATTCCATGCGTGAATTTCCTCTTCCACTTCATGTGCGGCGGGCTCAACAACTGATTCCGAAGAGAATTCACCAAACCTCTGCGGATATCGAATATACTTCAAGTCTATCGCGCCACATCCGCTGTTTCGACCCTTTTGTGGACGAACTTCAACGGATACCGCGATGCAAACTACACACCCGTTACGCATTTATTTGGAGAAGATCATGCGCGTCGGTATTCCCACCGAAATCAAGAACAACGAGAACCGCGTCGCCATCACGCAGGCGGGCGTGTTCGAACTCAAGCGCCGCGGCCACGAAGTACTCGTGCAGGCTGGCGCCGGCCTCGGCTCGGCCATCACTGACGATGAGTACGTAGCCGCAGGCGCGACGATCGTCCCCTCGGCCGACCAGGTGTGGGCTGACAGCGACATGATCCTCAAGGTCAAGGAGCCCATCGCTTCCGAGTACGACAAGATGCGCAAGGACCAGGTGCTCTTCACCTACCTGCACCTCGCGGCAGATAAGACCCTCTCCGAGGCAGTCGTGAAGTCGGGCACCACCGCCATCGCGTACGAGACCGTGCAGCTCGCGAACCGCGGCCTTCCGCTCCTCGCCCCCATGTCTGAGGTCGCTGGCCGGCTCTCGGTGCAGGTCGGCGCATACTCGCTCATGAAGGCAAACGGCGGCCGCGGCATCCTCCTCGGTGGCGTCACCGCTACCCGCCGTGGCAAGGTCGTCGTCATCGGCGGCGGCGCTGCAGGCGAGCAGGCTGCACGCATCGCGTACGGTATGGGCGCAGAGGTCACCGTGATCGACATCGCGATCCCCCGCCTCAAGCAGCTCGAGGACGAGTTCAACGGTCGTATCCAGACCCGCACCTCGAACGCTCACAACATCACCGAGGCACTGAAGGACGCTGACCTCGTCATCGGCTCGGTCCTCATCCCGGGTGAGAAGGCACCGAAGCTCGTCACCGACGAGATGGTTGCTCAGATGAAGGCCGGCTCGGTACTCGTCGACATCGCGATCGACCAGGGCGGCTGCTTCGAGAACTCGCGCCCGACCACGCACGACGATCCCACCTTCCCGGTGCACAACTCGATCTACTACTGCGTCGCGAACATGCCTGGCGCGGTTCCCGAGACCTCGACCGCTGCGCTCACCAACGCAACCCTCCCCTACGTCGTCGCACTCGCCGACAAGGGCTGGGTCAAGGCGCTGCAGGCCGATGAGGCACTCGCAAAGGGCCTGAACGCTCACGACGGTGTCATCACCTTCAAGGGCGTCGTTGACGCGTTCCCCGAGCTGCCCTTCAAGGCAGTCGACGAGGTTCTCGCAGCAAACGCGTAATCACTAAGGAGTACTCTGGATCCTATGGATCTTAAGTTCACCTTCGGAGGGGCGTCACCAGATCAGCACGATCACGGTGGCGCCCCTTCGGGCATTCCGCTGCCATTTGCCGGCGCCTCGTCGAGCCCCGTTTCAACTTCGAACGAGCTCGACGTGCTCGTGCGGCTCGTCACCTCGCCGGAAGGGTCGACCGCGATCGCCGAGGTCGTCACGGGTGACGGGGTCACCTATACGCGGAGCGAGGTTGAGCTTGGTCGGCCACGCGCCGTTGGCGGGCCCCTACCAGTTGACTCGGCAGAGCACATCGACCCGGCAGACATCGAGGCGCTGACGCGGGCAGTCCGTTCAGCGATCTCGCGCGCGGTTGCTGGCCTCGAGGGGCCCCTCGCCTCGGCCATCACCGCGATCGAACTCGACCTTCCAGGTGGAGCTGCAGTTGTGGCGGCACTCGGCGCAGCCCCCGCCCCGATGAACGATCCGAAGACTGCGGGAACCATCACCGATGCGTTGCAGGCCCGCTTCGGGATCGCGGCTGGAACGCCGATCCGCTTGAAGTAGGCTGCGCTGCTGCAGTTCACCGCGCTGCGCCACCACACACACCACCTGCGATCGACGCAAGATATGCCAGGCCCCTGAGGTCCCGGCATATCTTGCGTCTTTCACATACCTACGGCCCAAAGAACGGCAACTGAGCCGGCCCCGCTCTACCCCTGGAAGCGAATGATGCGGTCGAGTGCCTCCGCGACCGCCGCTTCGCCTGCAGCATACGAGAGCCGCACGGCGCGATGCCCGGCGACGGGGTCGAAGTCGCCGCCTGGAACGACCGCGACGTCGGCACCTTCAAGCAGTGCCCGAGCGTACGACGATGAGTTCTCGAAGCGTTCCAGCTGCGGCCCAAGCTCGGAGTAGTAATAGAACGCGCCGTCTGACGGCGCTGCCGTGCCCCAGTTGAGCGAGGACTCAGCCTCAAGGATCAGCGCACGTGCTTTCGCGAACCCTTGGACAATGCTGTCCCGCTCAGCGTAAGTCTCTGGCGAGAACGCCCGCATCGCGAGCTCCTGTGCAGGAGCAGGGGGCGAGAGCGCAAAATTCGACGCGAGCGCCTCGAATGGGGCGACGAGGTCTTCGGGGAGGAGCGCCCAGCCGAGTCGCCAGCCCGTCATGCCCCAGTATTTCGAGAACGAGTTGATGACGATGGCCTCGCTGTCGAGCTGGGCTGCGCTCACGCCGCGTGAGTCTGGGCCAGCATCGACGAACGTGATCCCGTGATAGATCTCGTCGCTGATGAACCGCGTTCCGTTCGCCGCGCACCACTCGGTCAGTGCCTGGAGCTCTGCCCGGGCGAGCATCGTTCCAGTCGGATTGGCGGGCGAGGCCACGATCAAGCCGGCAAGTTCGCCGTGTTCGCGCACCGCCTCACTGAGAAGCTCGGGCGTCGGCTGATACCGCGTCTCGGGCCCCGTCGCGATTTCGACAACGTGCACTCCGAGCGCTGTGAGGATATTCCGGTACGCGGGGTACCCGGGGCTCACGAGGGCGACCCTGTCGCCAGGGTCGAAGGCGGTAAGGAACACGAGCTGGAACGCGCCCGAGGAGCCTGTCGTCACTGCCACGCGCCCGGGGTCAATCTCGACGCCATACCAGTCTCGGTAGTGGCCGGCGATTGCCTCCCGGAGAGGGGTGGTGCCGAGCGGGCCCGTATACCCAGCTGGCTGCAGCGTGCCTGGGGCTGGCCGGGCACTCGGCTCCCCCGCGCACAGCGAGACAACGTCGTGTCCCGCGTGCCGCCGACGTGCCACCTCGTCGGTGATCTGCATGACCTCAAAGACTGGGATCTCTGAACGGCGAGAGGCGCTCCGCGGCGTCCGAGCGGACTCGGAAGGTGATGCGAGCGGCGCGCCGGGCACGTCTGCGAGCGGCTTCGGGTCAAGCGTGATCGACGGCGGCGTCTTGAATGGGCCAGGAACCTTTACCATGGCTCCACGTTACCCGCGCTCGGTGAGTCTGAGGTAACCAGAAAGCGCCGCGACCCCCTCAGCAGAGGTCGGAAGTCCGTCGCCGAGGCTCGGCGCCGAGAACAAATAGCTCGCCCACTGCGCCCGACTGATCGCCACGTTGAGGCGGTTGCGCATGAGCAAGAACTCGAGCCCGCGCGGCACGTCTTCGGGGCTCGAGGCGGCGAGCGTCACGAGCGAAATCACAGCCTCTTGCCCCTGGAACCGGTCGACAGTTCCCACCCGGACACCTGAGAGCCCAACTCCGGCGAGGGCTTCAGACACGCACTCGACCTGGGCGTTGTAGGCGGCGACGACGATCACGTCGGACTCAGTGAGCGGGCGCCCCACGACAGAACCGCCACAGTCGAGACCCGCACTGCCGGCTCCGGCTTCCTTGGTGCCCACGCGACGGTCTGCCTCCCGTAGCACAGCAGCCGGGGTGTTGCGCATGCCGAGGAGCCGCTCAATTGTCGCGACCACTGCGGCGGCTTCCTCGACCGAGCTCGTCGAGTTTCCGCGATGTTCGACTGGCCGCCAGTGCAGACCGGGACCGTCCGCGCCTGACACTGATCGATCCAGTGTGCTCGGGTGCGCGTGCAGCCTGCCTGCGTATGAGAGTTCAGAGACAACCTCGGTGAGCTCCGGGCGCATCCTGCGGGTCTCCGCGAGGAAGTATCCGAGCTGCTCTGGCATCGTCTCGCCGCCGTCCAGCAGCCACGACAGGGCCGCCTGGTCGACAGGTTCGGGGTGTGAGCCCTGCGACACCTGCGGTAACTGCTGCTGGTCACCAAGGAGGAGAATCCGCTGTGCTGACACTGACGCTGCGATTGTCGGCGCGAGGGAGAACTGCCCCGCCTCGTCGATGACAAGCAGGTCGAGGCTGCGCCTCGGGAAGCGATCCTCGTTTGAAAAATCCCATGCCGTACCGCCGATGACGGCCCCGCGACCCGCGAGCCCGTCGACGAACGAGGCATAGCCGTCGCGGCGAAGTACGGTATAGCCGGGCTGCTCAGTCCCTGGCGCGAGTTTGCCGCCCTGCGGCACCTTTGCGACAAGCCTCGCATCAAGCCCAGCCGAAACCACGCCCTCGAGCACGTTCTCGACGACCTTGTGAGACTGCGCGACAACGCCGATACGCCAGCCGTCTCGTTCGACGAGCTGTCGGATGACCCGAGCTGCAAGGTACGTTTTCCCTGTTCCAGGTGGCCCCTGGACGGCGAGGGCTGCCTCGTCGAGTCCACGGAGACTTGCGAGCACGGCGCCGATCGTCCTCGCATCTTCGCTGCCGCCGGCAGAGAGCGCTTCAGGAGAGCTCGGCGAGACGAGCCCGGTGCCGTCCTGCAGCGTCGGTCGTGATCGGGTGAGCAGGGCGTAGACGGGGTCGCGGGGCGTCTCCCCGAGCAGTTTCGCGGCGACGAGCGAACTGCCCCACTCCTCGATCGCGCCTTTCTGTCGCCCTGCGGGCGGCGGCGGCCCTGGCGTCACCGCGATCGGCAGCGTCGCAAATGGGGCAGCATCGTTCGGGAGTCTCTCCTCAATCGTGACGCCGTCTTCGTGCCGTTCGATCACCTCGACCTGGCGCGCGGCGCGCGCCCCGGGCGCCCCGCCCCACTGCGGGAACGGCGCGGGGTGTTCGTACAGTGCGAACATCTGCGTTCCGGGCTTCAGCATGCTCCCCGGAGCGACATCGCCGCGCAGCCGCACGCGCCGCCGCTCGACCCGCGCTCGGGGCGCCCTGTGCCACTCCTCTGGCACCTCACTCGCCTCGGCGTCTGCGACGACAACGTCACGCGTGTCTGCCCAGTCTTCGACGGGATCAACGAGCCTCGCGAAGTGAGCCCACCAGAACGATTTCTGCTCACGCTGGTGATAGTCGATAGCGCTGGCTGCGAGTTTCAGCGCGGTGCGGGCCGCGGCATCTGACTCTGCCTCAGCGAGCTCACGTAGCTGTTCACCGAGCAGGCTGAGTTCGACTGGTGGTTCACCGCTCCCCGCCAACAGGTCTGGGCTCGTCGGCGCAACCCCATGCTCGCGCGCGATCCCGAGGAGCCAGTCTCGCAGCCTGAGCGTGGACACGCAGTCGTACCTGTTGTAGTCAGCGATGTCGTCAAGCCGGCGCTGCCCGGCAGCGCGTTCAACGGCATCGCTAGAGGTGAGCTGTGCGGCGGCCTCTGCGTACTCAACAACTGACTGCGCGCCGTTCACCACCCCGTCTTCCGCACGCACCTCTGCGCCCATGTACAGCGGCTCGAGCTTCTTGATCGAATACGAACGCGATCCGACCCTGAGCGCCTGCCGCACGATCGGATACAGGTCGACGAGCACGTGCTCGCGCAGCAGCTTGTCAACCTCTGCCTCGCACACACCGTGGCGCGCCGCAATCGACAGCAGGTGGGTGCGCTCGTAACTCGCGTAGTGGTAGATCCGCATGCCGGGGTACTGTTCACGCCGCTCACGTACGAACGCGATGAAGCGTTCAAGCGCTGCACGCTCTTCACCCAGCGTGTGCGCCCAGATCGCAGTGAATTCCTCACGCTCGTCGACCATGCCAAACAGGTAGTCGAGGTTCCAGTGAGCGGTCCCGTCGCGGGTTTCCCTGTAGAACGGGTCGCCCTCGAAATCGAAGAACAGGTCACCAGGGTTCGGCGCGGGAAGCGCCGCGAGTGACGTCGGGGAAACAACTCTGAAACTCGGCGGGGCTGAAACTCCAGCACCCGACCCCGTCTGTTCTGTCTCGATCTGTACGGCGGCCTGCAGCGCGATGCGTTCGAGGGCCGCATCAGTGAGCCCGGGCACCGCGAGCGCCCCAGTCTCGATCGCGGGAAGCGCCTCGGCGACGGCGTCAATCGTCGTGAGGCCAGCCGAGACGAGGGCCTCCCGCTGACGGGGGTACAGTCCGGCGATGAGGAGCGGGTCACGGGATCTTTGAATCTCGGGTTCGCACACCTCGCAGCGACCGCACGCGCTGATCCCGTCAGCACCCCAGGCAACGCCGGGGGCGCTCGCCCGCCGACCGTCTGGCCCCACCGAAGCGAAGCTTTCGAGCAGCAGCCTGTGCAAGCGAGCCCGGCGGCGACGAAACACGGGAGCGATGTCTCCGATCTTGTGGGAGGTGCGCTCTCCTGAGCCGAGAATCAGCGTCGCCTCGCTCGCCACAGGAACCCCGATGCGATCGAGCTGCTCGGCGTACGCGGCAAGCTGCATGAGTGCGGTGACCTTAGCTCGGCGAGCGAGCTTCGTGTCTTGGACCTCGTAGCTCCCGTCATCGCGCAGCTCAAGGAAGTCTGCGAATCCAAGAAACGCAATTGCTGGCTCGCCGTGCTCGGGGGCCGCCTGCCGCTGCTCAGGGTCGAAGAATGTCGCTTGAAACACGACTTTCGCGCCTCCGACAAGGGCAGTCACTGTCTCTGCGGCGACAGCGGCGAGCGCGTCAGGTGTCATCGCGGCGGGCCGCGGAATCTCAACGACACCGCCAGGCTCGCCTGCACGGCCTTCACCGTAGGCTTCGCGAAGCTCTGACAGCACACGCTCTTCATGTTCGTCGCCAAGCGCCCCGGCTCTGGCAAGCATCACGTCGTCGTCTGGTGGCACGACGACTGCCCTGCCGAGCTTCACGTCGACCCGTCGCAGGAACGCGAACTCGCACATGCTCGCCGCGGTGAGGTCGCTCGCGCTCGTCACAACGAGCGGCCCTGACTCGGTCTCGCGAACGAACATTGCTCCTCTTTTCCGTCGCAGCTCCTGCTGTACACATTGACGGTACCGTGCGCCGCCGACAGTCGCCGTCGGCGTGCGCTGGCCGCTCGCTTCCGCCTCTCCACAGGGGAGCCAAGTAGACTGACACTACCGGGGGAAATCCTCCATGACCCACACCAACGCAGGAAGTACCAAACACCGCGTGACCACTCAGACTTTCGCCGACCTCGGCGTGCCCGCTCCCATCGCCCATGCACTCGACAAGAACGGCAAGACAGCTCCGTTCCCGATCCAGCGCGACACCCTCCCAGATACGTTGAAGGGGCGCGACGTTCTCGGCCGCGGCCGCACTGGCTCGGGCAAGACAATCGCGTTCGGCATCCCGATCGCGGCGAACCTCGCAGGCGGGGAAGCTGGTATCGCCGCGGGCGAGGCAGCGAAGAAGCGCCGCCCGTCGCGGCCCCGCGCGATCGTCCTCGCACCGACCCGCGAACTCGTCACGCAGATCGCCGAGACGCTCAAGATGCTGTCCGATCCCGTCGGGCTTAAGGTCACAACAATCTTCGGAGGCGTGCCGCAGCGCCGCCAGGAGGTCGCGCTCGAGGCCGGTGTTGACATCGTCGTTGCTGCCCCTGGCCGTCTCGACGACCTGCTCAAGCAGGGAGTACTGACGCTCGACGGCGTCGAGATCACCGTGCTCGACGAGGCAGACCACATGGCAGACATGGGCTTCCTCCCTGTCGTCACGCGCATCATGAACAAGACCCCGAAGCAGGGCCAGCGCCTCCTCTTCAGCGCGACCCTTGACAACGGTGTCGACAACATCGTGAAGAAGTATCTGCACGACCCCGTCATGCACTCTGTCGATTCGGCCGAGTCCCCCGTGCCGCAGCTGACGCACCATATCTTCGAGGTGTCGGGCAAGGGCCAGAAGGACGCCCTTATCGAGGCGCTCGCGAGTGGCACCACCCGGCGCATCCTCTTCACCCGAATGAAGCACCAGGCGAAGAAGCTCGCGAAGCAGCTTACGGCCGCCGGCATTCCAGCGGTCGAGCTCCAGGGCAACCTGTCGCAGAACGCCCGTGACCGCAACCTTGCCGAGTTCGTCTCGGGCGAGGCGAAGGTGCTCGTCGCGACCGACGTCGCGGCTCGCGGTGTGCACGTTGACGGTGTTGACCTCGTCGTCCACATCGATCCACCTGTCGAGCACAAGGCGTACCTGCACCGCTCAGGCCGTACCGCTCGCGCTGGCAATGAGGGCGACGTCGTCACGATCGTGCTCCCCGAGCAGCGTGGCGAGATGCGCCAGCTCATGCGCGCGGCGAAGATCAACGTCACGCCGCTGCAGGTCGACCCGATGGCGAAGAGCGTCAACCGCGAGGTTCTCGAGCTCATCGGCGAGGTTGCTCCGCGCGTCGACCCGAAGCTCACCGAGCAGCGCCGTGCTGAGGCGCAGGCCGCACAGCAGCGCGCTGCGGGCCACAATCCTGCAGGGTCAGGATCCTCAACGGGAGCCAACGCAAAGCGCAAGCGGTCCCGCCGTGGCGGCGGAGGCCAGGGCTCGGCAGCTGCCGGCCAGGGCGGACAGCGCTCGGGCGGCCAGCGGGGCGGCCAGGGGCAGCGGGGCGGCCAGGGGCAGCGCTCCGGCGGTCAGGGCGGGCGCCCCGGCGGCGCTCGGCCAGGCGGCCAGGGCGGTCAGGGAGGCCAGCGCCGCCAGGGTGGCGGCCAGCGCAGCGCCTAACCCCAGACGCGCCTCCCGAGTTGGCAGTTGTGGTCGCCTCAGATGTTCTGAGGCGACCACAACTGCCAACCGCAATGAGGCCGCACCGGCTGAGCAGCGGAAGCCACCGCCTCGGCGAGGCAGGCGCTGAGCCAGGCGCTGAGGCAGGCGCTGAGGCAGGCAGCTACCGCCCGATCATCTCCTGCCGATGAATCTTCCCCGCACGCGCGAACCAGGCGACGACGAACGAGAGCACGAGCGCGAAGAACACGCCGAGGTTCGCGTAGGCCCACTCGCCGTCCTTGCCACCGATGAATCCGAGCAGGTAGCCCTGCCAGTTGTTCCAGGGGGCGTCGGCGGCGAAGCCGTTCGTCACGAAGCCCCAGCCGATCGCCGAGGCGGCAACGAAGATTGCCACCGAGAGCCAGTCCCACGAGCCATAGCGGCCGCGGGCGTCGAACAAGGCGACCTCGTCGTAGTCGCGCTTGCGGCGAAGAATATCGGCGATCAGGATCCCTGCCCACGACGCGAGCGGCACTCCGAGCGTGATGAGGAAGCTCTGGAACGGACCAAGGAACCCCTCGGCGAAGAACACCACCCAAATCGTCCCCGCTGTGAGGATCAGCCCGTCGATTCCGGCGGCCGCGGGGCGTGGGATCCTGATCCCGAGACTCAGGAGCGTGAGCCCCGACGAGTAGATCCCGAGCACGGCGCCCGAGACGAGCGCGAGCACCGCCGTGAGCAGGAACGGGATCAGCACCCACACAGGCAGCAGCGTCGCGAGGGCGCCGATCGGGTCGTTTCCGACGGCGTCCATGAGCGCCGGGTCTGACCCGGCGAGCAACAGACCGAAGACGACAAGGATCACGGGCGCAAGCGCGCCGCCAATAGTGTTCCACAGGATGATCGACCCGTCGGAGGCATCACGGCGCTGGTAGCGCGACCAGTCGGCAGCAATGTTGATCCAGCCGAGGCCGAAGCCGGTCATCACCATGACGAGCGCGCCTATCACGTTACCGGTGCTCCCAGCGGGAATCGCCAGTACCGCGGCAAGATCGATGTGCGGGGCCGCGAGGATGATGTAGAGGACCGTCACAGCACCGGTGATCCATGTCAGGATCGACTGCAGCTTCATGATCGTGTGGTACCCGAGCACCGACGCGACGACGATGAGCGCGGCAACCACAATCGCTGCGATGAGTTTCACTGCGACGCCGCCGTCACCCCCAAGCTGCGTGATCACCGTGGCGGTCGCCAGGACAGCCATGATCGCAAGAAACGTCTCCCAACCGATTGACGTCAGCCACGAAATAATGCCGGGTACTTTCTGGCCGTGCACGCCGAAGGCCGCGCGCGACAACACCATTGTCGGTGCCGATCCTCGTTTGCCCGCGATGGCGATGAGGCCGCACAGAAAGAACGATACGACGATGCCAATAATCGATACTGCCGTCGCCTGCCAAAACGAGATGCCAAAGCCAAGCACGAACGAGCCATACGACATGCCAAAGACCGAGACGTTTGCCGCGAACCACGGCCAAAACAGGTCCCTCGGTTTGGCGCTGCGTGCACCCTCGGGCACGATCTCGATACCCGTGCGCTCGATGAGCGAGGGCGTTGGTTCTTCGTTGGACACGATTGCCTCCGTGACACGGTGAGCGCTCCCCCGTGGAGCACCCTTCGCGACAATCTTTGCAGACCTGCGCCGATCTCGGCAGACATAAAACGCGGCCCGCCAACCACCGCCCATGTGGGGTGGATGACGGGCCGCGCTGTGACGGCAGCCGCAGCCGCTAGCCCGCGAGTTCGCCGCGCATAGCTGCCTGCAGCGTGTCGAGTCTCGTGACGCCAAGCTTGAGCGCCTCGCGGTGGAAGTCACGAATGTCGAACTTTCCGCCGCTCTGCTCCGCACGAGCCTTCGCCTCGTCGCGCAGGTCCTCCCAGATGCGCTGCCCGATCTTGTACGACAGCGCCTGGCCCGCCCACCCGAGGTAGCGGAGCACCTCAAAGCGAACGAAGCTATCATTCATGTTCACGTTTTCGGCCATGAACTCGAAGGCGTACTCGCCGTCCCAGACGCCACCGCCGTCTGGGCGCTGCTTGCCCAGGTGCACGCCGATGTCGAGCACGACGCGGGCAGCGCGCATGCGCTGGCCATCGAGCATGCCGAGGCGGTCCGCGGGGTCATCGAGGTAGCCGAGCTGCTCCATGAGGCGCTCAGCGTAGAGCGCCCAGCCCTCGGCGTTGCCTGAGCTGCCCGCGAGCTGACGGCGCCACTCGTTCAGCGTTCCGCTGTTCACAACAGCTTGGCCGATCTGCAAGTGGTGGCCAGGAACACCCTCGTGATACACAGTGGTGAGCTCCCGCCACGTGTCGAACTCTGTGACCCCCTCGGGTACCGACCACCACATGCGCCCGGGGCGTGAGAAGTCGCTCGACGGCCCCGTGTAGTAGATCCCGCCCTCCTGCGTCGGAGCGATCATGCACTCGAGGGTGCGGATCTCCTCGGGAATGTCGAACTGGGTCGCTCCAAGCTCGGAGACCGCACGGTCGCTCGTCTCCTGCATCCACTTCTGCAGCGCATCGGTGCCGTGTAGCTTGCGCGAGGTGTCGCCGTCAAGGTGCGCGATCGCGTCGGCAACAACTCCCGGGCGCGGCTTCTCCCCGAGGATCTCCCCCGCGATGCGCTCCTGCTCGTCGACCATGCGGCGAAGTTCTTCTACGCCCCACTCGTAGGTCTCGTCGAGATCGACCTTCGCGCCAAGGAAGACCTCCGAGGCGAGCTCGTAGCGCTCGCGTCCAAACGCATCGGTCTCGGGAGCGTGCGCCGAGAGGTGCGTATCCAGGAAGTTGGCGAGACCAGCGTAGGCCTCAGAGGCTGCGTCGGCGGCCTTCTCGAGATCCTGACGGAGCGACTCCGGGACGGACTCCCCCGCGCGCTCGGCGAGCTCCGCAAAGAACCCCCTCGGCCCCGCGGCCGGTGCCGCACCGTCTGGCACGGCGCCGCGTGGTTGAATGAGCGGCGACATCCCTGCAGTGCGGCGCAGCTGGGCGGCAACCTCTCGCACCTGGCGCAGCGCCGGAACCAACCCACGCGCCACCCCTGCGTCGAGCGACTCGCGGTAGGAACGCATCGCCTCGGGCACCGCCGCCATGCGGGCAGCGATGTTCGCCCAGTCGCCCTCGGTGTCGCTCGGCATGATGTCGAAGATGTCGCGAACCTGCTGGCTCGGCGACTCGATGACGTTCAGATTTCGCAGCTCCTCGCCAGCGTCGTGGCGCGCGAGCGACAGCTCGAGTTCTGCCGTGAGGTCGATCTTCGTCACCCTGTCGACGTCGTCGGCCGGGGTCGCCTCGCGGAGCGTCACGAGGGTGTCGCGCATGACTCCTGCGATAGCGTCGCTGCCCGCAGGCGAGAAGTCGTTCAGACGGGCGTGTGCGCTCTCGCGCCCAATGTAGCTGCCAGTGATCGGATCGTGTTCAGTCAGCGCATCGACCCAATCCTCGGCGATCTTGTCAATGGCTGTAGTTTCGCGTTCGAGACTCATGAATAGAGCTTATCCACGCGCCGTCGAAAAATAGGGCAGAATAGGAGGGTGCGCGGCAGGATGCCGTGCGCTCACAGATTTCTGAGGAGACACAGTGAAGATCCGCACACGCATTGCAACCGCCGCTTCTGTCGCGCTCGCTACCGTTCTGGTCAGCGCGCCCGCGTTCGCGTCGGAGGGCGTCGAGAAGGTCGACACGCACGCACCGTTCTCGGCAGCTGGCCAGCCCGTCGACGTCGTTGCGATCTCGATCGTTGGCATCGTACTGCTCGGCGTCGTGCTCGTCGGTTCGACGCTGATCGGCAACCTCTTCGAGAAGAACAAGAAGAAGGCCTAACGCTTTCGCGCACGGGGCGGGTGCTGGCAATTGCCGGGCCCGCCCTTTGTTGTACCCGGAAGCGGCGGCTGCGAGCCTCGGCCACCGGTGGTGGGTGGCGTCTGTGCACGGCGTAGTCCACCGGGCCGGCAGACATCAGGCCTGCCGGCTTGCGAGGCTTCCCAGCGCGCAAGCCGGCCTGACCGGGTCGTAGTACTAGTTGGCGCTTGCCGTTAGCGGGTCACGGACGACGCGGAACGTCGCAACGAGCGGGTCTGCAGCGCCGCGAACGTAGCCTGTCGGCGAGGCGGCAACTGCCTGCAAGAACGTCACTGTCTCCTCGGTGATCTCCTCGCCAGGCACCAGGTTCGGAATGCCAGGAGGGTACGCCGCGAGTGTGTCGGCCGAGATCTGACCGATCGCCTGATGAGCCGTCACGAGGATGCTCTCGGCGAAGAACGCCGCGCGCGGCAGCATTCGGAGCGTGCCAGCCTCTGGCAGCTCGGGGAACGCGCCAAGTTCGCTTGGCCCGCCGTTGCCCGCGACTGCCTCCTCAGCGACAGCTTCGAGACCGGCCATGACCCTGTCAAGGTCTGGGGTGGCGAGGGCGCCGATGACGGCCACGATTGTCGTGGCTGTCGACATCTCGAAGTACACGCCGTGCTCAGAGATCATGCGGTCGCGTACCCAGTGACCGCTGCGGCCTAGACGGCTCACATCGATCGGAATCCGCAGCGGATCGACGCTCACGATATCGGGGAAATCCCCGAAGTCATCACTGATGACCGTGAAGTGTTCGCTCGCCCGCAGACGTTCACGGAACTCCTCGGAGAGCTCGATCGAGCGGCCGATCTGCTCCTTGCCGTTCATCAGCGCGTGACGTGCAGAGTCGAGCGAGCCCATGAGCAGCGCGCTCGCGGAGGTCGACGCGGTCATAGTGTAGGAGCGGTTCACGAGCGGCTCAAGCCGATCTGCGAACTCAGTGTCGCCCATGTGCAGCATCGCCGACTGGGTGAACGAGCCCGCGAGCTTGTGGGTGCTTGAGATCACGAGGTCGGCGCCGAGGCGGACGGGCGAGTCAGGGAGATCCTCATGGAACCCGAAGTGCGCGCCCCACGCGCCGTCGACGATGAGGGCAGCTCCGTGCGCGTGCGCAACGCGCGCGAGGCCTGCCACATCAGCCGTCGAGCCGAAGTAGCTCGGCGAGACAACATAGACGCTCTGCACTCCGCGGCCAGCTTCGGCCTCGGTCGTGAGCGCCTCGTCGAGCACCTCAGGGGTGAGACCGTGCGCGATTCCGTGGTCGTGGTCGACGTTCGGGGCGACAAACGCTGGGATGAGGCCTGCGAGCAGCACGCCGTCGGTGAAGCTCGAGTGCGAGCTGCGCTGCATGAGCACGCGCTCGCCGAGGCCCCGCACCGCGAAGGCCGCGGTGCGGTTGCCCTGCGACGCCCCGTTCGTCAGGAACCACGTGCGACGAGCGCCCCAGGCGTCAGCAGCAAGTTCGAGTGCCTGTGCGAGCGGCGAGCCAGGTCCGAGGTCGATGCCGTCGAGCATGAGCGGCACATCGAGCTGCACTGCACGCTCGCCAAACAGGCGCGAGAGATGCTCGCCTCCGGCCTCTGGCGCACAGCCGTGCCCAGGCACCATCAAACTCTGCGGCCCCGCGTCCGCGAAGCGCTCGAGGGCGGACGCGTAGGGGGCGTCCTGCTGGGTCACATGATTCTCAATAGGCATACCTTTCATAGTGGCCCTGCGCCGGTGCCTGGAGAACCCCCGATTCAACTCCCTAGTGACATATACTGTATGTATCAGGGCGCTAAATTCCTCGCCTTGGCCTCAGCTATTCCGGGAGCACATGTGATCGACCTTCGCCAACTCCAAGCGCTCAGCGCCGTCGCGGCAGAGGGCTCCGTCGCGCGCGCCGCCTCCAGGCTCGGGTGGAGTCAGCCCACAGTCGACTATCACCTCAAGAACCTCGACAGGCTCGTTGGCACCGAACTCACGTCGCGCAGCAGCCGCGGTTCCCGCCTCACCAACGCGGGCCTACTCATGCTCGAGCGCGGCAAAGAGATCCTCGGACTCGCCGACCGCACGCTGACCGACGTGCGCGACCTCGCACAGCTCGGACACGTCAGACTACGGTTCGGGATCTTCCCGACCGCCGCCGCGCGGATCCTGCCTGGCATCGCCTCCAGGCTTTCGGAGCTTGGCATCGAACTCGATGCCACCCTCGCAGAGGTCATGCCCCTCGTAGGCGGCGTCAACCAGCACACGCTCGACGCAGCGCTCGTCTACGCCGCTGGGAGCTATGCCCTCCCCCTGCGCTCAGAGGTACACACAACCCACGTATTCACTGACCCGATGCTCCTCGCACTTCCGGCTCATCACGAGCTGGCACACGTCGAGGAGTTCGACACGGAGGCGCTCCTGCAGCTCGGCGGCGAGAACTGGGTGATGGGTTCAACACCCGGCGACACCCTCGACGACCTCGTCCGCGAGCTCTTCGACGAGACTCGCGTAAAGCTCACAGTTCCGGTGCGGACCGACGACTACGCTGTGGTACTCGGTCTCATCGCAGCGAATATGGGCGTCGCTTTGGTGCCAACACTCATGAAATCGAGCGTGCCCGAGGGCGTGGTTCTGCGACCCATCGCCGACGCACGGTTCACGCGAGAGCTGCTGCTCGCGGCACCCGCTGGCCAGGCTGGCCCAAGCGCCGCGGTTCGCCAGCTCGCCGAGGCGGTGAGGCGCTCAATCAGCGCTCTTGACTCGCGGCACGTCGGCCAGGCATAGCGGCAGGTACCACGGAGCGACGCCTGCCCGCCCGCACCCGATGGAGCGGCCGGGCAGGCGCAGCTTACGCCCCGAGAGGTGGGCTACTCGCCGATCTCGCCCGCGGCGACAGTCTCCGCAAGCGCGTGCACCTGGACGAGGTGATGCGCACTGTAGAAGTCCGCTTCTTCGAGACGTCGCGCGTCGTCGGCAGTGCGCTCCCCGTGCGCGAGGACGGCGGTCGCCATCAGTGCGTGCATCCAGCCACCGACGAGCGTTGCAAGCAACTCCTGGAACGGCACGGACACTGCGTAGGCGTCGCGTGGGCTCGATGCGAACCCAAGCAGCGCATGAGTTGCACGCTCCGCTGCCACAACGGCGCGCTCGGTGCGCTCTGCAACGCGGGCGGCGAGCGCGTCACCAGTCGCTGACAGTGCCGCGATCTGCTCGCGGATCATCTCGAACACCTGCCCGAGGGTCTGCCCACCGTCGCGGAGCACCTTGCGCCCGACAAGGTCGTTCGACTGGATCGCCGTGGTGCCCTCGTAGATCGGCATGATGCGCGCATCCCGGAAGTGCTGGGCGGCGCCCGTCTCCTCGATGAAGCCCATGCCACCGTGCACCTGCACGGCGTCGGAGGAAATGTGCACGGCCTGCTCGGTGAGCCAGGACTTCAGGATCGGAACGAACAACTCGGCAAGCGCCCCGGTGCCATCGGTCTCAGCCCGGTCGTGGACGTCGCCGACAAGCACCGAGAAGGCACGCATCGCCGAGATGCGGCTCGCCATCGACACGAGCAGGCGGCGAACGTCAGGGTGCCCGGCGATGGGGGTGCCTGCAGGAAGCCCGATGACGGCGCCCTGCACCCTGTTGTGCGCGTACGCGAACGCACGCTGGTACGCCCGATCGGCGAGCCCGAGGCCCTGAACACCAATTCCGACGCGCGCCTCGTTCATCATGACGAACATGCCCATGAGGCCCTGGTTGAGCTCGCCAACGAGGTAGCCTGTCGCGTTCTCAAACTGCAACACGCAGGTTGGGCTCGCGTGAATTCCGAGCTTGTGCTCGAGACCGACGGTGACGACCGAGTTTCGTTCACCGGGCGCGCCCGAGGCATCGAGCACGAACTTTGGCACGACGAAGAGCGACAGACCGCGGTGCCCCTCAGGTGCCCCCTCCGTGCGCGCGAGCACGAGGTGCACGATGTTGTCTGCCACGTCGTGATCGCCCCAGGTGATGAAGATCTTCTGGCCGCTCACGGCCCAGCTCCCGTCACCGTTGTCGCGCGCCATCGTGCGCACGGCGCCCAGGTCACTACCGGCCTGCGGCTCGGTGAGGTTCATCGTGCCCGTCCACTCGCCACTCACGAGCTTCGGGAGGTAGGCGGCGCGGAGCTCGTCTGATGCATTCGCCTGGATCGCGCGGATCGCGCCGTGGCTGAGCGCGGGGCAGAGCGCAAACGCGGCGTTTGAGGCATTCCAGAACTCTGAGAGCGCAGCGGTGACTGATCCGGGGAGGCCATCTCCCCCCGCCTCTTCGGCGACCGATGCCGACACCCAGCCGGCCTCAGCGAACGACTTATAGGCATCCCGGAACCCCTCGGGCGTGCGCACGTTGCCGTCGACAAGCTGAGCGCCCTGCTGGTCACCGGAGCGATTCAGCGGCGCGAACACCTCGGCCGCGAACTCACCCGCGGCTTCAAGTGCGTCGCCGGCGTCAGCCGCGCTCAGTGCGTTGCCAGTGGCCCTGGCCACAACATCAGTGCCGAATGCTTCACCGAGCAGAAACGCGTAGTCCGCGACAGGCGGCACGTAGGTTTCAGCATCGGGAACAGTCTGCTGGGCGAAATTTGCGATTGCCATACTCGACACTCCATCGTTTGTCGTCCTGGGCGCCAGTGGTCGCGGCGCGTCTTCAGAAGTATGCCTGAGACTGAGTCTCAAATCAAGGCCACTCGACTCGAGCACACGACAACTTCCGCACCACGAAAGCGAAACGTATGCGGCACCGGGTTTCACCGCTGTGCTAACTTTCCCCCATGGGCGCCCTCAACACAGCGAATACTCACACTGCACCTGACTCGCCGCAGGCGACGGCAGTGCGCTACCTCACGGAGCACGGCTACGAGCAGACCACAACGAGTAGCCTCGCAGACGCGATCGGCATGAGCCGCAGTACGTTCTTCAGACGGTTCGGCAGCAAGGAAGACGTCGTGTTCGCCGATCATGACTTCGCGCTGAGCCAGCTGCAAGAGCAGCTTGACGCGTCCGATCTCAGCGCGTCTGCGACGATCGCGCAGGGCACGCTGGAGGTGTCGCGGGTGCTGACGCGCGATCCAGTGACGGCCAGGATGCGCTCCCAGCTGCTCCGCAGCACACCACTCTTGCGTGAGCGCGAGCTCGTCATCACCCATCGCTACGAGCGAATGTTTCAGCGCTACCTGGCGCGCGTCGCAGCACCCGGCACCCCCGACTGGGGTTCAATCGCGGTTGCCGCGGCCGTCGTCGCGGTCCACAACGCAGCGCTACGCCGCTGGATGAAGTTCGGCGACAATCATGCGTTCGAGGAGCTCGAGCGTGAGCTCACCGACCTGATCGGCAGGTTCGCGCCCTGGTTTGGGGGCGAGCGCGGCGCCTCACGGATCGTCGTCGCGACGTTCGACGTGGGCGCCTCCCCCGACGACGTGCTGGGGAGAATCTCAGAGCAACTGCGGTGAGCTGCGCCGAGTGGTCGCTGACGCGGCTCCAATCCCACGATCGTCTCCACGCACCCAAACGACACAAGCTTCTGCAGGATTCGTACGCTCAGACCCGGTCAGAGCGCACGAATCCTGCAGCATGTTTGATTTGGCGAGACGCCGGGGACTAGCGGAGTGCCGCCTCCTCCGGTGAACGCTCAGCACGCGCCCTGGCCCTGCGCGCCCGGATACGCCCGCTCACCGCGAAGCCGAGCACGAGCACGAGCAGCCCGTAGAGCGTGAGCACGATTGGACCTTGCACGAGCACGGAGAAGTCACCGTTTGCGCTCATCGCGGCATCACGCAGGCTCGTCTCCGCGAGCGGGCCGAGCACCATGCCAATGATGAGCGGCGCGATCGGGAAGTCGAGCGCCCGCATCAAGAATCCGACGATACCGACGCCGAGCAGCACGAGCAGATCAAATGTAGAGCCCGACGTAGCGTAGATGCCGAACGCGCAGAACACTGTGATCCCCGCGTACAAGTAGGGTCGCGGGATGAGCAGTAGTCGCGCCCACAGCATCGCGAACGGGAGGTTCAGGATCAGCAGCACGATCATCGCAATGAAGAAGCTAGCGAGCAACGCCCACACCAGATCGGGGGCGCGCTCGAACAGTAGCGGACCAGGCTGCAGCCCGTACTGTCTGAACGCAGCAAGCATGATGGCGGCGGTCGCCGAGATCGGCAGGCCGAGCGCGAGCAGCGCGCCCATCGCCATGCCAGTTGTCGAGTTCCCGGCCGTCTCCGGGGCCGCAAGGCCGCGGATCGCGCCGGTGCCAAACTTCGGTTGCGCGCGCCGGGCGTCGAGCCGCTTCTCGAGCCCGTATGCGAGGAATGTGGGAATCTCGGAGCCGCCGGCAGGGATCACTCCGAAGGGCAGCCCGATCGCAGTGCCGCGCGCCCAGGCCGGAGCTGCCTCGCGAAGCTCGGCGCGTGACAGCCACGGCCGACCCTTGGGCCGAATGATCTTGCCACCCGAGACGTGCCGTTCGAGACAGGCAACGTAGATCACCTCGCCGAGCGCAAGGACGGCGACGGTGACGGTGACGAGCGAAATGCCGTCGAACAGGTTCGGCGAGTCCATCGTGAAGCGGGGCGCCCCGGAGACACCGTCGATGCCAATGACCGCGATCCCCAGCCCGATGAAGAGCGACGCGAGACCCCTGACCGCGCTGTCGGTCACCACGGATGATGTCGCCGCGAAGGCGAACACTGCGAGCGCAAAGAACTCTGCTGGGCCGAACCTTGTTGAGAAGTCGGCGAGCACCGGCGCGAGGAAGACGACGACGACCGATGCCACGATACCGCCGATAAACGCGCCGATTGCCGCGGTCGCGAGGGCCTGCGCGGCGCGCCCGTTGAGCGCCATCTTGTGCCCTTCGAACGTCGAAGCAATCGCCGACGCCTGGCCCGGCGTGTTCATCAGGATACCCATTGTCGAGTCACCGAACAGGCCACCGAAGTACACGCCGGCGAACATGATGAACGCTGCTGTCGGCTCGAGCGAGAATGTGACCGGCAGCAGCAGCGCGACTGCCATCGATGACCCGAGGCCAGGCAATACGCCGACCGCGGTCCCGAGGACACAGCCGATGAGCACCCAGAGCAGGTTTTGCAGGCTCAGGGCTCCAGCGAAGCCGTCTAGCAGAAGTTGTAGTGTTTCCATGTCAGAACTCCCAGCCCAGAACGCCAGACGGGAGCGACATCCCGAGCGCCATGTCGAATGCGATGTAAACGATCGAGCTCAGCGTGAGGCCAACGATGAGGATCGCGAGCGGCCTGCGTGCGCCGAAACCGCGCGCGACGCCCCAGAACAGCAGCGCCGCGGCGATGATCCAGCCGAGGTATGGCAGCACGATGGTGAACGCGAGGAAGGATCCAATGACCCACGTGAGGGACGCCCAGTCGATCCTGACCGCGCGGGCATGCTCGGCACTGCCTTCCTCGGCGTCACCTTCCTCGACATCGGCGCCTTCACCGGTGAGAATCGCGGGATCTCCAGCATCCGCCTGCGTCGCCGCGCGCTGATGCTCACGTAGCGCAGCGACCGCGAGCAGGACCGCGAAGAGTGTGAGCCCACCGGCGATGAGCGCTGGAAAGAACCTCGGGCCTGGGAACGCGGTACCTTCGGGCACCCGCATGGTGAGCATGCCGACCGCGAGGTACCCTGCGAACGCGAGCAGCACAGCCGGCATGATGAGCTGCACGAGCAGCGCCCGGCCTCGATCCTTCGCCGCCGTCAGCGAAATCTCTTCGCCGATGACGGCGGACATCGCCGTCGGATTGTGTGAGTAACTCATTGCCCCATCTCCTCGTAGAGTCGCGTGATGCGCCCGCGTTCGTTTTCGAGGAATGCCGAGACGTCGGGGCCAACCATGAAGTGTTCGCTCCAGTGATAGCGGTCGACCGCGGCCAACCACTCCGGGGTGGCGACCGAATCCTCGATGAGCTCGGTGAGCTGCGCCGTCTCCTCGTCGGTAATCGCGGCGGGCGCCGCAAGCATGCGCCAGTTGGCGAGCGTGACATCGTACCCCTGCGCGCGCGCCGTCGGAATGTCGATGCCAGTAACGGGCTCCTCCGCGATGAGCGCGAGCGCCCGCAGACGGCCGGACTCGATCTGGTCGATGTTGTCCGGGTACCCTCCGGCGGCAGCCTGAGCCGTCCCGTTGAGCAGCGCCGCAACAGCCTCGCCGCCGCCGTCCGAGGAAATGTACGTGGTGTCGACGGGATCGATACCCGCCGCAAGGGCGAGGTCGGTCACCACGAGCTGATCGAAGGATCCGCCGCCGGTCCAGGGCACCGCCCCAGGGTCTTCCTGCCACGCGGCGACGAGTTCGTCGAGCGTTTCGTAAGGCGAGTCAGCGGGCACGACAATGACGTCGTACTCGTCGAACAACACCGCAAGCGGTGTGACGTCATTAAGCGTCGCGGTCGAGTCGTACTGGATCGTTGCCGCAAGCAGCCCGGTGCCCCCGACGAGTACCGTGTTCGCCCGACCCTCGAACCGAGTCATGTTTCCGAGCGCGATCGTTCCGCCCGCGCCTGGCATATTCACGACCTGCACGTTCGCGGTGAGGCCGTTCGCACGCTGCGCTTGCTGCATCTCGCGGGCGACAGTGTCCCAGCCGCCACCGGCGGCCGCGGGGGCCACGATCGTGAGCGACGACGTAATATCTTGCCCAGCAGACGCCGCGCTGATGGAGCCGAAGGCGGCGACGCCGATCGCGGCCGCGGCGATCACGCCACCGATGAGCCTCGTGGCGGGCCTCGCCCGCCGTGTGTCTTCGCGCGGCTCTGCCGCGCTGGAAGGTTCTTCCACGGGTTTTCACTCCTTTGTGAGGGCGCCGGTGCGCCGTACTCGGCACCAACAGTGACACGTCGGCCTCGCTGCTGGCAGGCCGGACGCATTTGACACCTTTGATGCTCACAGTGCGCCGGACCCCGGGATGCACGACCGGTCTAAACTGAAGCGTCGACAAGGAGGTAGCGACGGTGGCGAAGAAGTTCACTGCCCGTGGGGCGCGGCTTGTCATGCTGTTCGCTCCGACAGTGATTGTGGTCGCGGTCGTCGTGCTCACTACTGGCATCGCCTACACCGTGCAAGAGCGCGGTATCCGCGAGACCACCGGCGAACGCGTGTCGAGTGTGGCGTCGAGCCTCGCCGAGCTCACCCAGGTGCGCTCGGCGCTCGCGCTCGTCCACTCGGATGTCTCCGCGGCCGCCGCCGAGCTCCAGCCGCTCGCCGACGTGATCGAGCGGGCCGCCGGCGTCGACTATGTCGTTATCTCTGATGAGCGCGGCATCCGCGTCACCCACCCGACCCCGGCTGAGCGCGGCAAGCGCGTCTCGACAGACAACTCGTCGGTGCTCGCCGGCGAGACGTTTCTTGGCACGGAGACGGGCACTATTGGGCGCACGCTGCGCGCGAAGGTGCCCGTTCGAGCCACTGACGGAGAGATCATCGGAGCGCTCTCGGTCGGCATCCTTGAGAGCCGCATCGCCGACGACGCGTCGGAAGCGCTCCGACGGCTCCTCCCATGGGCGCTCGGCGCGCTCGTGGTGGGAACGCTGCTGAGCTCGACGGTGGCAGCGCTGCTCGAGCGCCGCTTCCGTCGGTTGGATGCGGAGGCGCGTGAGCACGAGGGGCTGCGGCGCACCGCTGCCGCGCTGCAGGAACAGTCGCACGAGTTCGTGACCAGGCTGCACGTCATCCACGGGCTCGTCACTCACGGCGACACAAGCGAGGCGCTGCATTACATCGAGGGGGTCTCCCCCGTCACCACGACGGCCCACGGCGCGAGTCTGAGCACCCAACCACTTCTCCGAGCGACAGTGGATGCGCTGCGCGCCGAGCTTGGAGCGCACGGGGCCAGGCTGGAAGCCGAATTCGCGGTCACGAGCGAGGTTGATGAGGAGGTGGTCCTTGTTGTCGCTAATCTTTGCAGGAATGCCGGAGAGGCACACGCGACGGTCGTGCTCTGCGCGCTGACCGAGGTCGACGGGGTCTTTCACGGCGACATCTCTGATGACGGTGACGGGATCCCGGCCGCCGACATCGAGCGGCTCTTCACACGTGGTGTCTCGACAAAGTCGGATCGCACGGGCACCGGCCGTGGCATCGGCCTCGACCTCGTGCGACGCACGGTCGCCGGCCGCGGCGGGACTGTCGAGGTCAGTCGGTCTGCCTCTGGAGGCGCCCGGTTCAGGTTCACGATGGAGGCGAGATGACCGCTCCCCGCACCGGGCCAGACACCCGGGTGCTCATCGTCGACGACGACACTGGCGCGCGGCAACTGCACAGCCGCTTCATCGCGAACGCTCCGGGCTTTGCCGTCGTCGCCGCTGTCAGTACCGGGCTGGCCGCGGTCGAGCACATCGTGCACGGCGAGGTCGATCTCGTGCTGCTCGACATGCGACTCCCAGACATTAGCGGGGTGGAAGTGCTGAACCGTGTGCGCACGCTCGGACCAGCGTCGCCCGACGTGCTTGTCATCAGCGCCTCCCAGGATCGCGTCACGGTGCGCCAGGCTCTCGCAGGCCAGGTTGTCGGCTACCTCGTCAAGCCGTTCACAGAGTCGGCGCTTCTCGGCAGGTTACGGGTCTACCGCAGCGACCTCGCGCGAGGCCAAGCGCGCCCTCACGACGCCCGGGAGCTTCCGCTCGCGCAGGGCGAGATCGACAGACTGCTGTCTACCGGCAGCGTCCAGGCGCGGCGGGAACACCAGGGAGCGCAGCGAATCGCGGGTGGGCAGGCCGACGCTGTGCAGGGCGGCGCCGGTCAGGCCGGGCGGGCCGGGCGGGCCGGGCTGACCTCCCAGGCGCCTGGCGCACGCCTGCCCAAGGGGATCTCGCACGTCACGCTGACCGAGATCATCGATGCGTTGGATCCGATAATTCCACTCACGTCCGCCGAACTCGCCGCAGCGTGCGCAGTGTCGTCGGCGACTGCGAGACGCTACCTCGATTACCTTGTTGACATTGGATCGATCGATCTGTCCCACCGGTATGGCAAGCGCGGCCGGCCCGAGGTGCTCTACCGGTTGGTTCCGCCGCCAGGCGCCTAGCGACCGCTACCTACCGGCCCCTACTTGCCTGCGGGGCGGATCAGCATCTCGGAGATCGTGCCATCTGGTTCGACCCGCACCTCAAGCGAGAACGATTCCGCGTTCGCCGCAGTGATGCGCGCCGCGCCGACGACCTCGCTCACGTCGGCGTAGTCAGTCGTCTTGAACGGCTTGAGCGGCCGTACGCCCTCGTTCAGCTGGGCCGCGAGGTCTTCTGCCGGCACTTGAGCGAGGAACTCCTTCGTGAACCGGCCTTCAAGCTGATCGACGGTGATGTCGGTGTCGGCGTTCAACAGCCCGAGCGCCCACTCGATCTGGCCGGCCGCAGCGGTGTCGGGGATCGCGACAACACCGGCCGGATCGCTCGGCTCAGGGGCAGACGAAGGCGATGTGCACGCCGTCAGCAGCCCGGCTGCGACCGCGACTGCGGCGACTGCCGCCCCGAACCGGCGCCGCTGGCTGCGGGCATTCAGATGTTGCGCGAGAGTCGACGACGAGAGTGCGGGCGCGGGCATGCGGGGCCTCCGATGGTGGATGACTGAGGTCTCCTTCCAACCTATCAACCCCCGAAATCTGGCGCCAGGCGACAGAGTGCCCCGGCCGCCTGGGCGGCCGGGGCACTCTGTCCACGCTGGCGAGGCGCGCGTTTAGCCGCCGAAGGAGACGTACCCTGCGATGAGGTAGGCGATGAACGACAGCGCTGCGGCAAACCCTGCGTACGGCAGGATCGAGAGCATCAAGTTCAAAGGCTTCACGCCAACCGACTTCGACGCGAGGATCATGCCGTCGCCGTACAGGCATGTCGTGGAGCCGAGTGCGGCACCCGAGAAGACCGCTGCGCCTGCGAGCACCGGGTCGACACCAACAGCGATTGCAAGTGGCAGTACGACGGGTGTGATGACAGCGGCGAGGTCCCAGAACGCGCCTGTCGCGTACGCGTAGAGGCCACAGACGAGGAACACGATCGCGGGCAGCAGGGCGCCGTTCATGATTGGCTCGGTCGCACCAATGACCCAGTCGGCGAGCTGGAGATCCATGTTGATCTGCTGCACCATGAAGGCGAGCACGAACAGCACCATGACGTACGCCATGCTCATGATGCCCTCGAACGCCTGCTCAACGACGTCCTTGAATGTCATCCGGCGCTGCACGAGATAGAGGATGATTGCGACGACGACGGCAGCTGCGGCGCCCTTCACGATGTCGACCTCGGTGAGAATCGTCACGACAACGAGGGTGATAATCGGAATGAGGAAGTTGAACGGCAGCGGGCGCTTGCCCTCGGAGCCGTCTTCAGCGAGTTCGAAGGCGCGCTCCTCGGGGGTCAGCCCCTCGGGAAGCGTGTCGCCCGTTAGATCGACGCGCGCCTGCTCACGCTTCAGCGGCCCAACCAGGGGCAGCACGCCGAGGGCGAGAAGCAGGCCGACGATCAGCGCGATCCAGCCGAAGAAGACATACGGCAGACCAGCGATGTATGCGCCGAAGCCCGAACCGTTCACGGTCACGCCATCCTGCTCAAGCAGCGCCGAGAAGAAGATCGCCCAGGTTGAGAACGGGATGACAATCGCGATCGGGGCTGACGTGAGCTTCACGACAGAGCCGAGCATGGTGCGTGGCACGTTGTAGCGGTCGGTGACACGCTTCATCGAGGTGCCCACAGTGAGCGCGTTCAAGTAGTCGTCGATGAACAGCGCGATCGTGAGCAGCCAGGTGAGCAGCAGCGACTTGCGGCGTGAGTTCACGAACCGCTCCGTCCACTTGGCGAAGTCGCTGACGGCCCCCGACACGTTGAAGTAGGCGATGAGGATGCCGAACAATACGACGACCAGCACGAGCCAGTGCACGGTTTCGTTCGACAGGGAGGAGCCAACGAGCCCGACGAGCGAGTCGAAGAACCCCCATCCACCGATGAGGATTGCGCCAACGATGGCGCCCGAGAAGAGGCCGAGCAGTGCTCGCTTGGTGAGCACCGACACGACAAGGACGGTAAGGACTGGCAGCAGCGCCAGAGCAGTGTTTTGGACCACGGTGGCCTTTCGAGGGAGCGACGGTGCCGCTCGGTTGGGTGGTGTGGGGTGAGACTATTCGACGTGCGACGTGCGTAGCCCGTCAAGGTATGTTGCCCGGACGGGGAGTGTGGCGAGATCGTCGCCTGACACCCCGAGGGGATCCGCAGACCACACGGCGAGGTCTGCACGAGCACCGGCACGGATGATGCCGAGGTCGTCGTCGCCCTGCGCGAGCGCTGCACCGCGGGTGTATCCGTGTAGCGCTTGGGCGGCGGAAAGTCGTTCTTCAGGCTCGTAGACGAACCCGTCCGTGTCGCCGGGGGCACGCCGAAGCATAGCCCAGGCAAGGCCGATGCGCGCATCGAGGTCTGCGATCGGCCAGTCGGAGCCAAGGGCGAGTGGCGCGCCCGCTCGCGTGACGGAGCCAGCTGCCCAGCCGCGGGCTGCGCGCTCGGGTCCGAGCCGTCTCGCCCACTCGTCACTGCCGTCGGCGATGCGCCATTGCATGTGTGGAAGCTGCATCGACGCAGTGATGCCGTTCGCTGCCAGGCGCTCGACGTCGTCAGGGGTGAGCGTCTCGAGGTGCTCGATGCGGTGCGGCACTCCGGTACGGGCGATGGGCCCGGCGGCCTCGTACGCGGTGATCGTCTCGCCGACAGCACGGTCGCCGATTGCGTGCGTCGCGATCTGGAACCCGGCTTCCGCAAACTCTTTCACTGTCGCGGCGAAGTCTGCCTGATTCGGCCAGAACCCGGTGAGCCCTGCCCCATCGGCGTCGGCCTCGTAGAGCCAGCCAGCCCCCGTGTCAATGACACCGTCGGCGTAGAGTTTGATGACGCCGCCGCGCCACCGGTTCCCGCCCCGGTCGACCTGCGCCTTGATTGCAGCTCGTGTCTCCGCCGAGTAGCTCGGCTTGATGTCCATTGCGCTCACGATGCGAACTGGAAGCCCCATGCCAGTGGTGTCGAGAGCCTGGAGCAGGTCGAGCGTCTCGGAGTTGCCGTCCATGATGGTGCCGCCGGTAAGGCCCGAGCGCCGCATCTTCGCGAATGTCGCACGGGCCGCTTCGAGTGTCTCGTCGCGGGTCGGCTTTGGGGCAATCTCGAGGATCGGCTGGTAGGCGCTGTCCTCTCGGAGTTCTCCGGTTGGCACGCCCGACGAGTCGACGACGATCACGGAAGTGTCGTCGAATTCCCTGGCGCCCGTGATTCCCGCAAGCCGCAGCGCCTCTGCGCTCGCGACGGCAGTATGGAAGTCAAAGAAGAACACCATCGCCGGCAGGTCGCCGACGGCGTCGTCAAGGAAGCGGGAGTCGAGCGGTGCGCCGTCAAACACGGCGTAATCGAGGTTCCACGCGCGGACCCACCCCCCAGCGGAGCCCGCGCGCACCCTCGCTGCCTCAGCACCGAGCGCGTTTCGGAGGTCGCGCAGATCGCGCACGCTTCCGAGATCAACCCCCTGGCACAGCTCCACGCCTTGGATCGGGTGCAGGTGTGCATCGATCAGGCCGGGAGTGATCGTAGATCCGCTCGCGTCATCGATCTGAGTGTTCGGCCCGCTGAAGGCCTCGGCGATCTCATCGGGCTTCCCCACCGCGATGATGCGACCGCCAGCGATCGCGATTGAGCGAGGCGAGAGATCGGCGTCGCCGGCCACAAGTGAGTGCACGCGCGCACCCGCAATAATCAGGTCGGCAGTCGCTTCTCCCACGGTGGTCCCCCTCGGTTCGTGTGACCCCGTATCCTCGAGTGAGACGCGGAGCAACTTTAATTTACGCAGATTCAATAAGGTCTGCAACCCCGCAGAAGAAGGATGTGCAATGACAACGGCGCCAGAAGCCCACAGGCCAGCGGGCCGACCGCGCCAGGCGATCCTGTCGCGAGAGCGAATTCTCGCCGCCGCTTTTGAGCTCGCGGACGTGAAAGGTGGCGACTTCACACTCGCTGCACTTGCCCGAAATCTCGAGGTCCGCCCGTCAGCCCTGCACCACTACTTCGCGGGCAAGGACGAGCTCATCGCTGGCATGCGCGGTCAACTCACCCGCCGCGTCGGCGACCATGGCTTTGAATCGCGCCCATGGCACGTCGCGATCGCAGACTGGGCTCGGGCATACCGTGACACCTTCGGGGCGCACCCGGGAATCATCGCCGCTCTTGCGACTATGCCCGTCGACGATGAGCCAGAATCAATCATTGATTATGAGCGAATCGCCGCAGCAATGCGCCGCGACAGCTACCCCGAGAAGCGGATTGTGCCCGCCATCGTTGCGATCGAATCGTTCGTCATCGGCTCAGCGCTCGACTCATTGGCGCCGGCCGACAACCTCCGCCCGGTCAACAACCCCGAGCTTGCTCCAAACCTCACGAGCGCTGAAGAGAGTGCGAGCGCGCACGCCGCAGAGCTTCAGACAACTGTGACAGTCGAGACTTTCGAGTTTGGCCTCAGGGCACTCATTGCGGGGCTTGTCGCGGCTGGAGAGCCAGGCCCTGCTCGTCACTGACGAGCCGCCTCGCCCAAGCGCTTCGTGACCACTGTCGACAGAGCCGTCAACGCGATATGCTTACTCTGTGAACTGAAGTAATGAGCGCAAGGAGGCGCATGTTCAACAGAGACTCATTCCACCGGGACGTCGTGCAGAAGCTCGTGACACCCGTGATCGCGGCTCCGATGTTTCTCATCTCGGGCCCCGATCTCGTCGTCGCAACTTGCCGGGCGGGAGCGATCGGAGCGTTCCCAGCCCCCAACTGCAGAACCCCAGGGCAACTCGACCAGTGGCTGACGGAGATTCGCACCCGTCTTGACGAGGCGCGGACCCAGGGCGAGTCCCCCGCCCCGTGGGCGCTGAACCTCATTACCCACAGCAGCAACGAGCGCCTCTCAGCTGACATCGAACTCCTCGCGAAGCACAAGCCCCCGATCGTGATTACGGCCCTGGGCTCGCCTGCCCCAGTCATCGAGGCAGTCCACGCCTACGGCGGCATAGTCGTCGCTGACGTCGTCAGCATCGCCCTCGCACGAAAAGCGGTCGCTGCCGGCGCCGACGGACTGGCCTGTGTGAGCGCGGGCGCGGGCGGCCACACCGGCCACCTGTCACCCTTCGCATTTGTCTCTGGCGTCAGGGAGTTCTTCAGCGGCCTGGTGATCATCGGCGGAGGTATCGGCGACGGCTGGGGCGTCGCCGGCGCGATCGCCGCTGGAGCTGACCTTGTCTACGTTGGCACGCGGTTCCTCGCCACTGAGGAGAGCATGGCCCCTCGCGCATACAAAGAGATGGTCGTTGAGCACGGGGCCGATGATCTCGTCGTGACAGCAGCCATCACTGGTGCGAACGCCTCGTGGTTGCGGCCGAGCCTTGAAGCCAACGGAATCGACATTTCCAACGCTCACCCAGCTGGTCACGCTCCAAACTACAACGCGGCAGGCAACGTCCAGAGGAGGTGGCGTGACATCTGGGCAGCGGGTCAGGGCATTGAGATCATTGACGCTGTCACACCCGCTGCCGCTGTTGTCGAAACGCTGAGCGCCGAGTACCGAGCCGCGTCCGAGCGTCTGTTCGCGAGAACCGCTGGCCCACAGTCGCGGTAGCCGGAACGGGGCCTTCCCACGAGAAGGCCCCCTTCGCCCCGCAGCGCCCTTCCGCGCGATGACAGGTGGACCGAAGGCTACAGACCGACCGCAGACGCAGCGTTGTCGTCCTCTCGCCAGCGGCGCAGTTCCGCACCGGCAGCCCAGGTCGAGTGGGTGCCGCTCGAGACTCGCTCGGGCAGTTTGAGCTTGCACACCGGCCCATCGCTCACGCGAGCAGCATCGAACACGACGCAGTACGAGGCGTCCGCAGCCATGTCACTGATAATCGTGACAAGATATGCGTCATCTTCGGCTGTACCACCCACCTTCGGAGCGACAGCAGTCTCGCTCCCAAAGACACTATCTCCAAAGCTGTATCTCTCCTCGCTGCCGGTCTTAAGGTCGTGCCGCACGAGGCCGTCGAACAGAAACCACCCTGGCTTCCCTGTCGCCGCATAGGCGTAACGATAGTCATCGGTCTGGAAGTCTCCGTTCATCATGCCAAACTCAGTGATCGTGTCACTCAGCTGCTGCTCACGCACCTTGCCAGTGACAAGGTTGAGTCGCCAACGGTGGAGCCGCGCCTGCATCCGATCAAGGGCGAGGAACCTAAATGCGCGTTCCCACTTGCTCCCCTGACCCGTGTCCTTCGGTTCTGGGTCCCCCTGGAAGAACCCGTCAATGACAATCTCATCGCCTTCTTCGTAGGCATTGACAAAGTGCAGCACGTAGGTTGCCTCGGCCTCAAACCACCGGATGTCGCTCGTTTGTCCGCGCCGCGGGATGACGCCAAATCGGCTCGGCATGTCCCGGTGAAACCGGGCCGCATGGTGACCGTGCTTGAGCGCCTCCTCGTCCCAGAACAGCGGAAAATCGTTCAGGATCGCGTAGTTCTCGGTAAACGCCATGTCGTGCGGCAGCCTCGCTCCCGGCAGCGGCACGTCGACGTAGTGCACGAGGTCATTCTGCTGATCCACCACGCCGTAGTGCATGTAGGGCGCTTCCTTGCTGTAGTTGAAGAACAGCATCTCCCCTGTCCTGTCATCGACCTTGGGGTGCGCGGACACTCCCCACTTGAACGGGAAGGCGCCGTTGAAGTCTTCTTTGCCGCGGGTCTCCGCCGAGAAAGGGTCGAGCCTGTACATGTCACCGCACTGGTAGAAGCTTGTGAGCGCCATCCCACGATGGACCACGACGTCAGTACTCGACGCGTCCTTCATCCTGCCGCGGGCACCCCAGCCATCCTCACGCAACGCGAGCTTCGGGTTCTCGGCGATCCCAGCCCAGAGCGCCTGTCCCGCCTCCTGCTCTGCGAGGTAGCCGTCGGTACGGATCATACGGTTGCGATAGAACGCCGTGCCGTCTCTAAACCCGACAACGTGGATCATGCCGTCACCATCGAACGGGTGATAGTTCTTCAGCGACGGGTGGACAGGGTTTTCAGTGTTGCGCAGGTACACCCCGTCGAGGTCGTGTGGAATCTCACCTGAGACGACCTCCAAGTCGTCTGTTTTCCACTCCGTTGTTTGCGGCCGCCACGGGCCGGTTCGGTAGGGGTGGTCATCCTCCTCCGGAAGTGTCGAGAGCAGTCGTCCAACAATTTCAACGTCCATGGTGTTTCCTCTTTCTTGACCTGGGGTGTACAAGCAGTTGATCTAGCGGCCGGGAGCAGCTTCGACAACGAACGAAACGGTTGTCGATGTTGAGCCGCCAAAATTCAGAGTCGCGAAGCGCTCGGCTCCCTCTACTTGCGTCTCGCCAGCGGCACCTGCCACTTGTTTTCCGGCATCGAATAGCATCCGAATCCCCGTTGCCCCAACGGGATGTCCCCCGCCGATGAGACCGCCGCTTGGGTTGATTGGAAACCGCCCGCCGAGCTCAATCGAGCCATCCTCAATCGCGCGCCAGGACTCACCGGGGGCGGTGAGTCCAATGTGATCAATTGCGACGTATTCGCTTGCTGAAAAACAGTCATGGGTTTCGAGGCCGTGCAACATCGTGAGGTCGACACCGGCCCGGCCAAACGCGTCGTCAACGGCGCGTTTGAGATGCGGAAACACATAGGGCTCCCCCGCGCTCTTCTCGAACTTTTGCTTCAGTCCGAGCCCAGCCGTGCGGTGGCCCCAGCCGGCGATCCGGGCGAGGGGCCGCGCCCTTGGGTGATCGCGCAAGTAGGCGTCACTCACGAGCACGACTCCGGCTCCGCCGTCTGTCATCTGACTGCAGTCGTAGCGCCGCAGACGCCCCTCGACTGGTGGATTGAGCTCGTCGTCGGTACCGTGAGCTAGAAGGTCTGGCACGTCCCAGCCGCGTGTTTGCGCAAGTGGGTTGCGTTTTGCATTGCCGAGGTTGAGCTGCGAGATGGCGCGCAGGTGTGCGTCGTCGAGCCCGAACCTCCGATCGTATTCGTCAGCCACAGCCGCGAACATAAATGGCCACATGAATGTGGCTTCTTCGCCCTCATGCCCCGTCCATGCCGCGGTTCCCATGAACGCGGCGCCTTGCGCACCTAAGACTGTTTTCTCGACTTCCACCCCCACAACGAGGGCGACGTCATAGTTTCCCGCACGAAGGTCAGCAATCGCGGCGAGCGCGGCGACGCTTCCCGAGGCACACGCAGCCTCGTGGCGCGATGCCGGCACACCCCAGAGTGACTCTCCCACTGTCGCTGGCATTGCGCCGAGCTGCGCTTGGTCGGCGAAAAGCTCCCCAAACGCGTTGCCGACGTGCACTACGCCGACTTCTTCAGCGTCAACTTTGGCGCCTTCGAGCGCCCCGTCGGTCACCTCCGCGGTGAGCTCGGCAAGGCCGCGACCCTCGCGACTCAGGTTTCGGGCGAAGTCGCTCTGGTACCCGCCAAGTACCCACACGTTGTTCCCTGGCATTCGACGCTCCTTTCAAATCAGGACTCAATAACTTCAATTAACAGAGCTTTCAACGACTGCATACACATGCCTCAATGTGCCGCCCCCGCTCCGTGCGCTACCCGAACGCCTCCACGACAACCGCGGTCGCGAGACCAAGCGCGGCTGGGATCACGAGGAGTCCGTAGCCACCCCCGACCGCTCCGAGCCGTTCAATCGCAGTCGCGAGCAGGATCCCACCGCTCGCCCCAAGGGGGTGACCAAGCGCTAGCGCCCCGCCATGCGCGTTGACGAGGTCGGGGGCTATGCCGAGCTGACGCCCCAGCAACACTGGAGTAACTGCGAACGACTCGTTGAGTTCGGCCACTGCAATGTCACCGACGCCCAGTTCTGCGCGGGCGAGAGCTTTCCTGGCTGCGTGTTCACCGGCCCACAGGCCCGGCGAACGCACCGCGGCATGCGCCCAAGAGACGATCCGCCCCCGCGGTTTCAACCCGGCGGCATGGCCCCCCGCAGCGGTTCCGAGCAGCACTGCAGAGGCCGCGTCAGCGAGCTGCGGCGCCGTCGCAACCGTGTGGCGACCGGCGGGTGCGCTTTCGAGACCTTCAAACGCGAACCGCGAGAGGGCGCGTTCCCAGGTCGGGTCTGATCCACAGAGCGCGGGAAGCTCAGCTAGTGCCGCCGCGCTCAGTCCGGGTCGCGCACCTTCGTCGCGCCCAAGCAAGGTCTCGCCATCGCGCTCGACTGCGACAACCGATGCTGGGACGCTCGCGGTGAGCGACAGCGCGTGCGAGCGGACGGCCCAATCGTCGAGTTCAGCGCGTGAAATACCGAATCGCGCGGCCATAAAATCGGCGGCCACACCAATCGTCACAAATCCGGTCGCGTCTGCGAGATCCTCGTCGAGCGCGAACGCCGGGTTGTCGGCAAACATCGGCGTTCGCGACATCGATTCGGCTCCGCCAGCCACAACAAGCTCGCCGCCTCCGCTCAACACCTGCGCAGCGCCAGACGCAATCGCGTCAAGGCCCGAACAGCACATTCGAGACACCACCCCGCCACTGACTGAGTCAGGCCAGTCGGCCGCTGAGATTGCGACACGCGCAAGGTCAGCCCCCTGTTCCCCCACAGGGGTGCTGACACCGACGATGACGTCGTCGACAAGTTCGGCGGGCAGCCCTCGGCGCGACAGCTCTGTGAGCAGGCCGGCGAGCAGCTCATAGGAAGGAACGTCCGAGAGCGTTCCACCCTCGCGACGCACACGTCCACGCGGCGTTCGCACCGCGTCGAAGATCAGAGCATCCCGAACCATAGTCACCTCCTGTCGCTCACGCCTCCGCTATACGGCCGCAAGTCGAAGCTCTCGCTTCAACACCTTTCCAACTGGGTTGCGCGGGAGCGCATCGATTACCGCAAGTCGTTCGGGGAGCTTGAACGACGCAATCTTGCGCGCACGAAGAAACTCGACTAGTTCGTCGAGTGAGAGCTCGGCTCCCGGTCGGAGCACGACAATCGCAGCGACGCGCTCACCAAGCATCTCGTCGGGGTCACCGACGACAGCAACCTCAAGAACTGCCGGATGCTCGGTGATCAGCTGTTCGAGGGAAGCCGGAGCGATGTTCATGCCGCCGCGAATGATGAGGTCTTTCGCTCGATCCACGTATCGCAGAAACTGGTTACGCTCGCCCGCAATTTCAAAGACATCGCCTGTCTTCAGGTACCCCTCCTCATCAAAGGGGTTCGCGAGGCTGTCAGCCTTCACGTAGCGCCCGAAGAGCTGCGGGCCGCTGATGTGCAGCTCACCTGGGCGCCCGCTCTCAGTGATTACTTGCCCGGTCTCGAGGTCGACAAGCTTGTGGTGCACCCACGTTGACACGCGCGACGCCCACGTTGTGCCCTCGGCACCGTACCTCGGGAAGTAGTTCGCCCGCTCGTCGGGGTCGGGAAAATCCTCACCACTCGACAGCAACGACACTCCCTCGTTCGAGCCGAAGAAGTTGATAACTCGCAATCCAAACCGCTCCTGCCACCCACGCACCATCGCCGGCTGCAGTGGTGCAGACCCTGACCCGATGCGGGTGAGGCTCGATAGATCAACTTTGGCGAGGAGCTCATCGTTGTTCAGCAGCATCCAGAGCAACGCAGGTGGCAGAATCGTGCAGGTCACTCGCTCAGTGGCGACCTGCGCGAAGAACGTGGGCCCGTCAAAAGGGTGGTGCTGCACGAGCACGCAGCCGGTCCTCAGCCACGGCAACAGGAATCCACAGACCCCCGCCATATTGATCAGCGGAAACGGGTTCAAGAGCACGTCGTCAGCACCGAGCTCCTGCAGCTCGCCGGCACCTCCCTGATCGCGGGAGCCAGCCGCTTTCAGGGCGTCGATCACGGCCCAGCTAAAGCTCAACCAGTCGTAGTGCGCACGCATCACCCCCTTGGGCTGCCCTTCGGTACCCGAGGTCCAACAGATCGTCACGCACTCATTCGGATCGTTCGGGCGCGATGCTCGGAAACCCTCGATTGCTACCGCTTCGTCCGCATCCGCCGGCTGCGGAGCGAGACGTACGATTCCGGGGATCGCCGGAACTTCAGCGCGACCGATACTGAACACAACACGTAGAGACGGTACGGCTTCACGCAGTTGAGAGATCTCCTCGGCCATACGCCGGTCCCCAAAGCTGTCCCCACACACGTATGCATCAAACGCCGCGTCGTTCGCGGCGTTAGTGACCTCAAATTCCCGGTACTGCATCGCGAGGGGCGAGACGATTGCACCGATGGTCCACGCGGCGAGATAGACCTCAAGCTGTTCGATACTGTTCGGAAGCTGCATGCCGATCACATCACCCGACTGCACTCCATGTTCGAGAAACCGCGCCGCGAGCCAGGCAACCTCGGCACCGACCTCACCCCAGGTGAGCCGACGCGGCGCCTCACCGTCGAGGGACACCCGATTGAGCGGGTCGACAACGGCGAGTTCCGCCGAGCGTTCTTCGACCTGCCGCCAGAAGAGTCCGTCAATCGTTTCGCTTGTCCACCAGCCTCTCGATACAAAATCGTCGACGCGTGATTGTTCATGCAGTCCGCCTGCGAGTGTGTTCATCGGTGGCCTCCTTGCCGGTCCGGTAGCGCTCGTACGGGGCGCGAAGACGCCGATGTCCGCGAACCCTTGAACGAGAGGTTACTGCAGTTAACAGAGTGAGGCAAGGGTTTACATAAATCACCGCGCAGGTCCATCCCTCTAGTACGCGCCGCACCCCTGGCGGTAACCTAAAGCCATGACCCACACGGCCAGCAGTAGTGCTTCGAAATCGGGAACGCTCGAGCCAAACAGCCTGGGTGTCACTTTCGGTCTGCTCGGCGACGAATGGACTTTGCTTCTGCTCCGTGTGGCGCTCTCAGGCGCGACGCGATACTCAGATTTTCGCGATCGCATGCCAATATCTCACGCGGTGCTCAGCGGAAGGCTTGAACGGCTCGTCGACGAGGGCCTCCTCGAGCGCCACATCTATCAAGCCCGGCCAGCGCGGTCGGAGTACCTTCTCACCCCCAAGGGTTCCTCGATTTGGCAGCTTCTACTCGCAATCTGGACGTGGGAGCGCAGGTGGGTGACTTCACACAGCTATGCAACTCCCCCGATCCGCCACTTGACGTGCGGCAAGGAAATGTCACCTATCTACTGCTGCCATTCATGCGGCGAAGAAGCCTGCCCCGAGAACGTTTCCCTGTCATGGGGCCCCGCCGGAGGCTGGGCCCGGTCAACTCCAGGCGCACAGACTCGTCGGCGCGCCACTCGCGGAGGGCGGACCGAGTCGTCAGCGTTCTACCCCGACACAATGACTGTCTTTGGCAATCGGTGGTCAGCGGTCATCGTTGCCGCAGCGTTCGCAGGCGTGCGCAGGTTCCGCGACTTCGAGGCGTTCCTCGGGCCACCACCGATCGTGCTGAGCGAGCGGCTTGCAGCACTTTGCGACCGCGAGATCCTCGAACAGGTACAGCTGACGGATAGGCCGGACTGGTCGGAGTACCGTCTCACACGAAAGGGTAGCGACCTGTTCCCCGTGCTTGCTGTGGTAGTTGACTGGTCCGAGCGGTGGCGCAGCCCAGCAGACGACGCGGTATTGAAGCGCACTCACAAAACGTGTGGCGACGAGTTCCGTGGCGTGTTTGTGTGCGACCATTGCCGAGCCACCGTTCGTGGTCATGAGGTCGACCTGTCTGGCGCCTAGCTCCAGGTGTCCTCCCCGCCCTTCGAGCAGGAAGCCTGGCGGCCGGACAGCGTAGCTGCGCTCGGCCCGCGATACTCGGGCCAAGCGCAGCGGACCGCAGCTCCGCGATGTCTACGCGACCGAGCGCTGCTCGGCTTCTGCCTCACGCACAAACAGGGCCACGATCGCGCCGAGCGAGGCGATCACACCGCCGATGATGAACGCGACACGCGTGCCGTGAGCGAGCGCCTCAGCGTCAACCGCGGCCGGGTCGCCCCCTGCCCAGGACACCGAGATGAGGGTCATCACGGTGACGAAGAGCGCCGTGCCTGCAGCACCGGCGACCTGCTGCACCGTCGAGAGCATCGCACTACCGTGGGAGGCGAGCTCGACTGGTAGCGATCCGAGCGAGACAGAGAACAGCGGCGTAAACACTCCAGCGAGTCCGACGCTGAGCACGAGGTGGGTTGCAAGTACTTGCCAGACTGTCGTTGTTTCAGTGAACAGTCCCATGCTGAGCAGTGCGAGGGCCGTGATGATCGTGCCTGGGATGAGCATCGGCCTGATGCCCTTGGCGTCAATGATTCGCCCGACGACCGGGCCAAGCAGGCCCATGAGCAGGCCGCCTGGCAGCAAGAGCAAGCCTGTCTGCAGCGGCGTAAGTCCCAGCACATTCTGCGCGTAGATCGGCACGAGGATGAGCGAACCGAACAGCGCCATCGCCGCACAGGCGATCAGGATCACGGAGAGCGCGTACGGGCGGCTCTTGAAGGTCCGCAGGTCGAGTAGCGCCCTGTCAGCGCGCTGCAGTGCGAGCTGGCGCCAGATGAAGAGCGCGAGCGCGACCGCACCGACCCCTGCTGGGATCGCTGGCGGAACAAGCGCGTTTCCGTTCGCAGCACTGCCGATCTCGCTCAGCCCGAATACGAGCCCACCAAAGCCCAGCACCGACAACGCTACGGAGAGCACGTCAATCGTGGTGCGCTTCCGCACGCCAACGTTTGGCATCCTCGCCCCGCCCAACACGAGCGCGACGACAGCAATTGGAAGCACGATGAGGAAGAGCCAACGCCAGCTCAGCACCTCGAGGATCATGCCCGAAACTGTCGGGCCGAGCGCTGGCGCGACAGACATCACAATGGAGATTCGGCCCATGATTCGCCCGCGCTGGCCTGCGGGAACGAGCGTCACGACCGTGGTCATCAGCAGCGGCATCATGATCGCCGTGCCACAGGCCTGGACGACGCGGCCGACAAGAAGCATCGAGAGGCCGGGCGCGAGCGCGGCGACGAGTGTGCCGACGCTGAAGAGCGACATTGCGGCAATAAAGAGCGCCCGCGTTGGTACTCGCTGAATAAGCATGCCCGTGATCGGGATCACGACACTCATGGTGAGCAAGAACGCGGTCGTCAGCCACTGTCCTTCCGACGCGGAGATGCCGAGGGTATGCATGAGTTCTGGGAGCGCAACGCCCATGATCGTCTCGTTGAGGATCACGACGAACGCCGATCCGAGGAGAAGCCAGATTGCAAGGCGCTCGCGTGGACCGAATGCACGCTCTGCGGGGTCGTGAGGTTCGGTGAATTCTGAAGCGTCGTCTGAAGTTGGCATAGGAGGGATATTCTACGCCCGTTGCGGCCACCGAACACACCCACAGAGACTCAAATGCGGGCGAACAGTTGGTATCTCAGAGCATCGCACCCCATCGCAGTGCCCGCGAGCCCTAAAAACCAGTGTTCCCGCTAGGGACCCAGTAGGCGCCTAGCGTTCGGCGCAGGCCGCTCCGGCATCGGCCGGAAGCCCGAGCGCGGCGCGCGTATCTGCAGCCGCGCCAGCGATCGTTCCGCCGCCCTCCCATGAGTACCCGGCGATTGCGTCGGCGTCGAGCCCAGCGACCTCCGCTGCCTGCTGCGCGTCAGCCTCAAGTGTCTCGGCGACTGCGGCAACCGCCGCCTCGGCTTTGTCGGGCCATGCGACAGCCGGATCAGTGAGGCGTTCCGCAGCGGCAGCCGAGCTCTTCTGCAGCGTCTCAAGTTCGACAATAATGGGGCCGGTGTCAGCCGAATCACCGCGGGCGACGGCCAGGCGGAGCCGGTCGAGCGCTGCGTCAACGTTGTCCCAGACCTGGTTCACTGGGCACACCGCATCGAGATAGCGGGCCCCTGCGGCCGACACTGTCAGCTCCTCGGGCTCGGGTTCCGGGGCCGAACATCCCGTGAGCGCGAGCACAGCGACGACCGCCGCCCCTAGAAGAAATCTTGCTCGCACCCTTTCAGGATAACGGGGTTAAGCTACGAGCATGGCGAGATACCTGACTGAGGCAGACGCGGCTGAGGCCGGCATTACGATCACCCATGAGCCCGAGGCGCAGCGGTTCGCGATCTATCGCGCGGACGAGTCTGGCCCGAAACTCGTTGGCGAGGCTCACTATTCGTTCCCGCGCGAGGGTGTCGTCGATTTCGACCACACCCTTGTCGATGACTCGCTGCGAGGCACCGGGCTCTCTGGCCTTCTTGCCAGGCGCGCCCTCAGCTCGGAAGTCGCGCAGGCACACACCGTCGAGGCGTCGTGCTGGTTCATCGAGGGCTACCTCGCGAAGCACCCCGAACTACTCAACACGTCTGAGTAACGGAGCCGGCTACTTCGAGCTCTTGAGCCTGATCCGGTCCTTGAGGCTCGCTTTCGGGCTCTGCTGCTTGATGAGCGACGTGAGATCCTTCTCGATGAGCTGCTGAATGCGCTCGTCGCGATGGTCCTTGTAGTCATCGTCGTGCCCACCGCTGTAGTACGGATGGCTCGCGCGCTCTTTGAGCGAGTCGCCAATCTCAGACCACGCGAGCCCGCGCGCCCGCTCGACGGTCGCCCGCAGGTACTCATCGTTTTCGGTTCGAGCCCGAAGCTCGGCCGCGACCTGCTCGTACACCTCTTGCCGGTGCCGCAGCGTGCGGCTGTCGCTGTTGCCGTACTCGGTCTCACTCCACGAGCTGCGGCCTGTGTCTTTGATCTCACCCCTGACCCGCGAGATATGTCTCGCGTCGCGCTCGCGCTCGGCGGCGAGCTCGTTCAGCGAGTCACGTACCATCTCAAAGATCTGGGCCTCGTCGTAGTCCGCGTGTTCTTTGAGCGCGTTCATAATGATCGCGTTCTTCACGGTCATGCGCACGGCGACGTCGGCAACGAGCAGGCCCTGCTCAACAATTTCTTCAACGGGTGCGAGCACGCGCTTCGGGAGGCGGCGCGGCGGCTGCGCCTGCCGCTTACGCTTGGAAAACCAGCCCAACTCCGCCTCCTCTCAAGACACTTTTCCTATTATCTCGTATCGCCGTGCGCGGGGAAGCATTCCTTTACGAAACGTATCAGTGAGGGGTGCCCCAATTGGCACAGCCAAAGCACGCCTGTGGCGGCATGCCTCACACGAGGGGTGAGGCCCAGACCGAATCTGAGGCGGCCTTGCCGAGCAGCACATGCGTGCCCGATCCGTTCACCTCGACAGCTGTCGTCTCGGAGTACGGCTCGCCCTCGAGCAACGCAAGTTCGGCGTCGACGATGATGCCGCGGGACGCGAAGTACTGGAGCATCTCTGGGTCGGCGTCAGAGATCCGCTCGACGCGCACACGGCACGGCGCGGCGATGTCGGTAAGCAACTGGGCCGCTGGCCTGTGTACGAGGCCGTCCGCGCTCGGGATCGGGTCGCCATGCGGGTCTCGGGTCGGGTAGTCGAGTACGCGGTCGATCCGATTCACCATCTCGTCGGAGACTGCGTGCTCGAGCCTGTCGGCCTCGTCGTGCACCTCGTCCCACGAGTAGTCGAGCACGCGAACGAGGAAGGTCTCGAGGAGCCGGTGCCTGCGAGTCATGACGACGGCGAGCTCACGCCCCTCGTCGGTGAGGGTGACGGTGCCGTAGCGCTGGTGGTCGATGAGACCGGAGTCGGCGAGCTTACGAAGCGCATCAGACACTGTGGAGAGACGCACCCCAGCCGACTCTGCGATCGCCGAATTCGTAATCGGGGTATCTGACCATTCGGCCAGGCTCCAGATCACTTTGAGGTAGTTCTGCATACTCGCAGTGATGTTGTCAACGCTCACCCGACAAGCGTACCGCGTCACGTTCGAGCACCCACAGGCTGATGTGCGATAAGCGCCGCCCCCTTTCGGTGCCGCCTGGCGGCTAGGCTTCCCTCAACACCGCGGCGAGCGAGCGCAGCGCCTCGTCAAATGCGACATCGTCTGGCCCGCCGAGCCCGATCACGAGCCCAGCCATTCCCGCGCCGTTGCGCTGCCAATATCCGCCGAGTGGTTCAGCGCCGAGCCCGGCTCTGCGGGTGAGCCGTACAACCGCCTCCTCCCTGTCCCGCAGGTCCGCGGGGTCTTGCCCAACGAACTCGATGACTGCGTGCAGACCGCCGTCCATCGGCCTGACGCGCACCCCGTGTGTCCCGGCGAGCCGCTCCGAAACAAGGTCACGGCGCTCGGCGTAGCGGCGAAGCAAGCGAGCGGTGTGCCTGCGCAGCTCCCCCGTTGCGAGGTAGTGCGCGAGGGCGACCTGCACGACCGACGACACGGGGCCGCCGAGTTCTCTGCGCACCGGTTCAACAAGCGCGCGGATCCCTGCGGGGGCAAGCATGTAGCCAGCAGACAACGATGGCGCGACGGTGCGGGAGAACGTACCAAGCAGCACGACTGAGCCGGCCACGTCGTCGTCAAGAGCGGCGAGCGTCGGGAGCGGGCTGCCTGTAAAGCGAAGCTCTGAGTCGAAGTCGTCTTCAACGACCACAACGCCGCCCCGCCCCGCCCAGTCGAGCAGCTCTCGCCTGCGGACCAGCGGAAGGGAGCCGCCGAGCGGGTACTGGTGGCTCGGCGTGACGATGACGAGGTCGAGCACACCCTCGGGGAGGCGCGCGGTGTCGAGCCCCGCGCTATCTGTAGGGAGTGCGACGATGCGGGCGCCGTGGCGGGCAGCGACGCCGCGCAGCGAGGGCAGACCGGGATCTTCGACGCCCACAACAAGGCCGCGCCCGCGCGTCGTGCCGAGTGCGGTGAGCAGCAGGCCCAGCCCCTCGCGTGTACCTGCGGTCACAATGACGTCTCCCGCGGACCGCGCCGTGGCGCGCATTCTGCGCAGGTGGTCTGCGATTTCGGCGCGCAGCCTGTCGTCTCCGAGCGCCGGGGCGACGACGTGGGCCCGAGCCGCCGCTTCCCGCCAGGCAGCACGCCACGCCGGGCTGTTGATCGCGCTCGGGATCGGCTCGCCTGGAGCGAGCGGGGCGCGGCCGAGCACTCCGTCGTCCGCGCCAGGGGTGCCGGTGGCATTCCGATTGCTTGAAACGCCGGGCGCCGATCCGGATCTCGCGCCTTGCGCGTCGCTTCGCCCGCCAGCGGGGGCAGACATGCGTTCAAGCTGCGGGTTCACGGCGGTGCCGCGCCCGTGAGTCGCGACGAGGTAGCCCTCTGCGATGAGCTGCTCGTAGGACGCGACGACGACGCCGCGCGCCACGCCGATTCGGCGGGCGAGCTCACGGGTCGCCGGAACTGCCTCTGCAGGCCGCAGCGTCCCAGCGTCGATTGCCTCGCGAAGCGCGGCCGCGAGCTGCACAGGCAGTGGCGTCTCGAGTTCGCGGTCGAGCTCAACGGGGACCTCCCTGGGGGCCCCTCGCGGGGGCCGCCCACGGCCGCCCGGTCGAGCTGACCGATCGTGCTCCACTGTCATTCCACTAGGGTAGCTCGGCCGCGCGGCCCAGATCGCGTCGCAGCCAGCTCCCGCCCGCTACAGGCCGAGGCCAGACTGCCCAGCGTCGTGGGGCGCAAGGATCGCGGCGATCTCGTCACGGTTGACGTCCTCGACTCGCGCGGGCACCCACTTCGGGTTGCGGTCTTTGTCGACGAGCTGCGCACGCACGCCCTCAGCGAAGTTTGGCAACACAGCGAGCCTGGGCACGATGCGGTAATCGTCTTCCAGTACCTCGGCGACGGTGAGACCCTCGGCCCTCGTCCGCGCAATCTGCGCGACGCTCACGACGAGCGAGACCGGACACATGCCGCGAACGAGTGCCGCGGTCTCGGCCGCGATGGGCAGCGGGCTCGCCTCAAGCGCCTGAATCAGTGCCACGGTCGCTCCGACAGGGTCCGCCACCGCGTCGACGCTCGTGAGCGCCGCGTCGGCGATGGGATCAAACCATTCGCGCACGGCCAGGAGCGGCGCGTCGGGTACCGGCTCGGCAAACTCGGCGAGCGTCGCAGCCGGATCGCCGCTTGCGGCAAGCGCAGCCCGCAGGTCGTCAAGCCTGTCGCTGCGAACGAGGGTGTCTGCAAATCCAAGCGCGATCGCATCGGCAGGACCCATCTCGTTCGCGGTGATCGCGAGGTACTCGCCGAGCCTTCCCGGCGCCCGCGCAAGCAGGAAGTGTCCGCCGACGTCGGGCATGATCCCAATGCGCGCTTCGGGCATCGCAAGCTTCGAGCGTTCGGTGACCACGCGGAACGCGGCGTGGCCGCCAAGCCCGATGCCGCCGCCCATTGCGATGCCGTCCATGAGCGCGACAACAGGGACAGGGGACGCGCTGATGCGGTTGTCCACCCGGTACTCGGCGCCGAACAGCGCCCTCGGGTCGCCGCCAAATGCGATCTGTTTGATGTCCCCACCCCCGCAGAAGCCACGCTCCCCCGCGCCGTCAAGCACGATGGCGGCAGAGCCTGCGGCTGCGTCAAGCGCGGCGTCAAGCCCTGCAAACATCTCGGTGTTGAGTGCGTTGATCGCCCTCGGACGGTTGAGCGTCACTCGCGTGACCGCGCCTTCGCGGGCAACAAGGATGAGCGGTTCAGAAACTTCAGCGTTCATATCGCCACGGTAGCAGCCCAGTATCTGCGGCGCACGGCGGCCCGCGTTCGCTAGGCTCAGTGTCGTGTTCGACAACCGTTACGACAACGACCCCATCGCCCGGATGAAGCCACGCCGCGGGCCAGTAGAGCGCGCCGAGGTGGAGCTTACGAAGGGTCTCGTCGTCGAGCACAGCCTGACCGAGTTCTGCGGCGCAGTCGTTGACGCTCGCGACGGCGTGCTGAAGCTTGAAGACTTCGATGGCGCGGTGCGCGGGTTTCCGCTGTCAGACGCGTTCCTCGTCGATGGCAAGCCCGTGAAGTTTGTTCCGCCGAAGAAGTCCCAAGCGCGCCGGCGCACCGCGTCTGGATCGTTCGCGGCGCCGCTCGAGCGGGCCCGTGTCGCAATGCCGAGCCGAATTTTTGTCGAGGGCAAGCATGACGCCGAGCTCGTTGAGCAGGTCTGGGGCGACGACCTGCGTATTGAGGGAATCGTTGTCGAGCTACTCGACGGCGCAGATCATCTCGAGCAGGTGCTCGCCGAGTTCAAGCCGGGCCCGGGGCGCCGAGCGGGCGTGCTGCTTGACCACCTTGTCACGGGCTCGAAAGAGACGAGGATCGCAGAGGCCATCGCGCGAGGGCCGCACGGAGAACACGTCAGAATCGTTGGTCACCCCTACATCGATATCTGGGAGGCGGTGAAGCCCGAACGGCTTGGGCTCACCGTGTGGCCGAAGATTCCGCGCGGCATTGACTGGAAGACGGGCATCTGCCGCGCGCTCGGGTGGCCGTCTGAAGACCTCGCCGACACGGCCGAAGCGTGGCAGCGAATCAGGGGCAGAGTGCGAAACTTCCGCGACCTCGAGCCCCAGCTCGTCGGCCGCGTCGAGGAACTCATCGATTTTGTATCTGTCGGGCACTGACTCAGCTACACCGGCGTAGGCTGAGGGAATCACATAGCTAAGGGTGGGTGCGATGGCTGAGCCGACCAAATCGATCTTTTTGTTGATGCCCGAATGGCAGGGCTCCTCGTCCTCGCGCGCGATGCTGATCACTGACGGTGCGGCACACCTCAGGGAGGACCTGCCGCCAGCGGCGCGCTTCGACGTTGCCGTGCCGCAGCAGGCGGGCGATGCGCTCGGGACGCCAGTCGCACGATTGAGCTCGGTTGTCGCTGCCCGCGACGCGGCCCGCGAGATCTTGCGCACGGCAGAGGAGCCAGCAATCACGCTCGGCGGCGATTGCGCCTCAACGCTCGCCGGCCTCGACCGCGCAGTCGAGCGCGACCCTGACGTCGCCGTGATCTGGTTCGATGCGCACCCAGATCTGCAGCATCCGAGCACGTCGCCCTCTGGCGCCGCCTCAGGGATGGCGCTGAGGCACGCGCTCGGCCTCGGCATAGCGGACCTGAACGCCACGCATCCTGTCGCGCCGAGCCGCGTGCTTCTTGTTGGCGCGCGCGAGGTCGATCCTGAAGAAATGCATGCGATCGACGAGCTCGGCATCCGCCGCCTCGCAGCTTCGTCCGAGGGCCCCGCCGAGGCAGTGAGCGGCTGGCTCGCCGAGGTTGGGGCGACGAGCGTCTACGTACACATCGACCTCGATGTACTTGACCCTGCCGAGTTCTCGGCCGTGCACTCCCCCGTGCCGTTCGGCCTCGCAGTCGCCGATCTCGCCGCTGCCGTGCGCGCTGCCGTCGCCGAGGCGTCACTCGCGGGTGCCGCGATCTGCGAGTTCGCGCCAGCCACTTCAGACATCGCCTCAGACGACTCTCCGACGGTCTTGCGCTTGCTCGCCGCCCTCGTGTCAGGCGGCAGCAAGTGACAGGTGACGCCCAAGAGGCGGTTTCGCGCCCGAGCGCGCGGCGCAATCTCCCGTTCGCATGGTTCGGGTACGCCTACGCCACTGCCGTCGGCTTCATTTGGGGCAGCATCTGGTCGACGGGAGCCGTCGAGCGCATCGACGGGCTGTGGGTGTTTCGTGGCATGCCGCGCTGGACGTTTGGCAGAGGCGGCAGCTGCGTCGGGGCTTGCTATCTCACCGACGCGAATGTCAGCCCAGCAATCCTCAGGCACGAGCAGGTCCACCGCAGTCAGTGGCGCCGCTATGGCCTCGCGATGCCACTGCTGTACTTCCTCGCCGGCCGCGACCCGCTCGTCAACAGGTTCGAGGTCGAGGCGGGGCTTCGCGACGGCGGTTACATCCGCTAGCCTCCGCGGGCAGGAACCGACCGCGCGGTTCGTAACAACACTGCAACAAGGTCGTCGTCGCTACGCAACTTCGAGTGCGCCCAGCGTAGTCTCGATCCTCGACACCCGCGCAGCGAAGCGCAGGCGTTCAGTGCGCACCACGCCCGCGCTGATCCCGTCTGCGTTCGCCATGAGCTAACGCAGGCTCCCATACAGCCCTATCTGCAGAGCAGATCGACCCGAGGAGTCACCGTGAGTGAGTCGAACCCGCAGTCGCCGACGTACACGAAGCGCACGCGCTCAAAGACGCCCATCGTCATCGGCGTCATCATCCTTGTCGGCCTTATCGCCGCCGTCGCCGCGTACTTCGCACTCACCCGCCCGACTGCCGACGGCGATTCGCGAAAAGAGCTCGCTGTCGGGCTGGTTCTCGAGCCGACGAGCCTCGATGTGAGAAACGACGCAGGCGTCGCAACCGGCCAGGTCCTCATCGACAACGTCTACCAGGGCCTCGTTGGCATCGAGGCAGGCAGCATCGCCGACATCGTTCCTGTTCTCGCGACAGAGATGCCCGAGGTCAGCTCTGATGGGCTCGAATACACGTTCACGCTGCGCTCGGGCGTCACCTTCCACTCGGGTGCCGAACTCACTGCCGACGACGTTGTCTCCTCGCTTTCGACGGCACTCACGACCGACTCGGTCGGGTTCGCCGCGAACGTCGAGAAGGTCGACGCCAACACCGTGAGCATCGTGCTCGAACAGCCAAACTCGCGGCTGCTTTGGGAGCTCGCAGGCTCGGCCGGCGTCATTCTCGAAGGCGGTTCGACCGACGGCCTCCAAAACTCTGCCAACGGCACCGGCCCGTTCACGTTCACCAGGTGGAAGCAGGGCGACAGCATCACGCTTGACAAGTACGCTGACTACTGGGGCGAGCCAGCACTCGTAGACCGCGCAACTTTCAGGTTCTTCCCCGAGGGCCGCGCCGCAGTGAACGCGTTGAAGGACGGCGACATTGACGTGCACACGGCCCTGCTCTCGCCGCTACGCGCCGAGTTCGAGGGCAACGCGAACTTCGAGATGGTTCGTGCAGACAGCGCCGATGTCTTTACGCTCGCGTACAACAGCGCCCGTGCCCCCTTCGACGACCCGCGTGTGCGCAAGGCGCTCAGCATGGCAATCAACGGCGAAGCCCTGGTCGCGTCGCAAAACGGCGACGCTGTGCAGCTCGGCAGCCCCATCACAAAGCTTGAGCCCGGATATGTCGATCTCACCAATGTGAACGCCTACGACCCCGAGGCTGCGCGTGCGCTCCTCGCAGAGGCCGGCCAGTCCAACCTCAGCCTCACAATCACGTCGCCGAACTTCTACGACACCGCAGCGCTCGACATGGTGACAAGCCAGCTCGCCGAGGTCGGCGTTTCGGCAAAGGTGAAACCTGTTGAGTTCCCGACGTGGTTGAACGACGTCTACTCGAACCACGACTTTGACCTCAGCTATGTTGATCACGCAGAGGCGCGCGACCTCGGCAACTACGCGAACCCTGACTACTACTTCGGCTATGACAGCCCAGAGGTGCAGCGCCTGTACGCCGAGTCGCTCGCAAGTACCGACGTGGACGCCGAAGCGAAGCTTCTCGAGGACGCAGCTCGCGTTATCGCGGACGACGCTCCCGCGAAGTGGCTCTTCAACTACACCCCAACAAATGTCATCAGCACGAAGGTCACTGGTTTCCCGAGCGTGAACACCAACGCCCGAGTCAGCCTCGCCGGAGTCTCGATCGACGAGTAGCGAGTCTCGACCGCTCGGGCCTGGAGGCCGCCTATGGCGCGCTCTCTGGGCCCGAACACGTCTCGTCCCAACGCACACAGGAGGCCCCAGAATGAGTAGTCTCGGAACGTGACGCGATTCATCATTGGCCGCACAGGACTCCTGGCCCTCGCCTGGCTCGTCGCGAGCGTGCTCATCTTCGCAACGTTGCGAATTCTTCCAGGCGACGTCGCCCAGGTCATCGGCGGCACCCAGGCGTCCCCAGCCCAGGTTGAGAACTTGCGCGAGCAGCTCGGTCTGAACCGCCCGCTGTTCACTCAGTACGTCGACTGGATCGGCGGCGTGCTGCGCTTCGACCTCGGGCATTCGGTTGTCACAGGGACTGAGATCTCGGCGGAGCTCGCCGAGAAAGCTGAGGTCACCATTCCGCTGACGATCATGTCTCTCGCGGTCGTGCTTCTCGTCGCGCTCCCCCTCGGTGTCTTTGCGGCGTACCGCAACTCGACGCCCCTCGGCCAGCTCGTGTCTGCATCGAGCGTGCTTGCGTCGGCGATCCCCGTCGTGTGGGCGGGACTCCTCGGCACGCTTGTCCTCTCCTCCTGGCTCGGCTGGCTTCCTTCTCAGGGGTTCCCGCTCGACGGCTGGGAGAGACCGCTCCAGGCGTTCAGATCGCTCGTGCTGCCTGCGCTCACAATTGGGCTCATTGAGGGTGCGATCCTCTTCAGACTTGTGCGCAGCGCAACGCTGCGCGCGCTTGACGCTGACCACGTACGCACCGCGATGTCGCAGGGAAACTCGCGCCTTCGCGCTCTCCTCACGCAGGGCCTTCCCGGGGTCGGGTTGTCGATCATCTCGATGCTTGGACTCCAGGCCGCGGCGCTGCTCGTCGGCGCCGTCGTTGTCGAGCAGTTGTTTAGCCTGCCGGGTCTTGGCACAATGCTTGTCTCGGATGTTGGCGAGCGTGATCTCCCGAAGGTCCAGTCAACACTCCTGGTACTCACCTCCGTGATTCTCGTCATGGGGGCTCTCGTCGACGTAGTGCACCGCATTATCGACCCCCGGCTCCGAGCGGAGGGTGAGGAATGAAGACCCTCCGAAAAGTCTTGCGAAGGCCCGTCGGCGTCTTCGCGGTTGTCGTACTCGCCCTCGTCGCGTGCGTGTCGATCGCTTACTATTTTTGGCTCCCTCAGGATCCAAACTACGCGACAGGAAATGTCTGGCTGCCGCCCTCGGCCGAGCACTGGCTCGGCACAGACGGCAGCGGCCGCGACATCGCGTCGCGCCTCCTCGCTGGCAGCCGCGTCTCGTTTGGGGTTGCGCTCGGAACTGGCGTGCTTGCGAGCGTCATCGGCTTTCTGCTCGCGCTCCTCGGCGGCCTCGGCAAGCGCCCAGTAAGGGAAGTCGTGGCCGTGGGTATCGACGTGCTCGTCGCTTTCCCAACGACGCTGCTCGCGATCATGCTCACTGCTGTCTTCGGCAGCGGCATCCCGATCGTCGTCGCCGCGCTCGGGATCGCGTTTGGCGTCTCCATGGGCCGCGTGCTGCGCGCCGAGTTTCGACAGGTGCAGGGCGCTGACTTCGTTGTCGCGGCTCAAGTTGCAGGGCTCTCTCGTACTCGGATCCTGTTTCGCCACCTCATTCCGAGCGTGCTTCCCATCTATATTGTGCAGGTCACCTGGACGATGGGGACCGCCGTGCTCGCCGAGGCGAGCCTGAGCTACCTCGGCTTCGGTGCTCCGAAAGACGTTCCATCATGGGGCGGCATGCTCGCCTCAACTCAGCGCTTCGTGTCGATCTACCCGGAGACGGTGGTCTGGCCAGGTCTCGCGATCACCGTGACAGTGCTCGCGTTCTTCCTGTTCGGCGACCAGCTCCGCGACGCTCTCGACATGCGTGACCCAGCCGACGAGACAGCGGAGGTGCCCAGGTGAGCGAACAGCACGATCAGCTTGAGACTGGCGCGACGGAACTCGTTGTCGAAGATCTCCGAGTAGCCATTGGCGGCACTGAGATCCTGCACGGGATCAGCTTCAGCCTCGAGGCTGGTGAACGCCTCGGGATCATAGGTGGGTCCGGTTCGGGCAAGACGATGACGGCGCTCGCGATCGCTGGCCTACTCCCCCGCGAGGCGATAGTGAGCGGCTCGGTGCGGGCGAACGGCCGAGAGCTGCTGGGGTTGTCGGACCGCGAGCTCGCTGCGGTCCGAGGTGACCGCATCGGAATGGTGTTCCAGGAACCGAAGACCGCTCTCAGCCCGTTTCGTCGGCTCGGCGTCCAGATGACCGAGGCACTCGCTCTCCACTACCATCTCGACCGCGGGGAGCGGCGGGAGGCGGCGCTCAGGCTCGCACGCCAGGTCGGGCTCCGCGATCCTGAACGCATCGTGCGGGCCTACCCACACGAGGTGTCGGGCGGTCAACGACAGCGCGCTGCGATCGCGGCTGCGATCTCGGCGTCTCCGGGTCTACTGCTGGCCGACGAGCCGACGACCGCGCTTGACGTGACAGTGCAGCGGGGAATCCTCGAGCTGTTCACCGAGATCACCGACCGTGACGAGTGCTCACTCGTCTGTATCACCCACGACATCGCCGTCGTGAACCAGGTTGCAGAGCGCGTGCTCGTCTTCGCCGACGGCGAGATCATCGAACAGGGCAGCGTGCGCGAGATTCTCGAGCGCCCGACCCACGCGGTCACGCGGGCGCTCATCGCGGCAGCGGGAGGGGAAACTGCATGAATGAGCAGACACCGCCCGCGGCGCAGTGGACGGGCAGCACCCCCTGGACGGGGCAGCTGAACCTTCCCGACGCGGCTGAACGCGCGCGCGAGGCCGGGCACCCGCTCGTCGAGCTCGCGAACGTGTCGAAGGAGTTTCGCACGCCCGCGCGGAAGCTGTTCGAGCGCGGTCAAGTCGTGCGCGCGCTCGACAGCGCCTCGCTCACAATCGAGCGCGGCGAGAGCGTCGCGATCGTCGGCGAATCGGGATCGGGTAAGACAACCCTCATCAGGCAGCTCCTCGGACTGAGCAAGCCGACCGCGGGAACCGTGAAGTTTGCGGGCCGGGAGGTCGACCCGACATCGGGCGACCTCGGCTGGCTGCGACGCCGCACAGGGCTCGTCTTCCAGGACCCGTACTCGTCGTTCAACCCGCGCCGCACAATCGAACAGTCCGTGGCGGAGTCCCTCGAGGGCGCAGGAATCCAGGGGGAGCACGGCGCAATGGTTCGCGCGGTACTCGAACGCGTCGGGCTGCCAGCGAGCGCCGCAACCCGCTACCCCGACGCCTTCTCAGGAGGGCAGCGTCAGCGTATCGCGGTCGCCCGTGCGATCGTGCACGGCCCGGAGCTACTCGTCGGCGACGAGCCGGTGAGCGCGCTAGACGTGCTCGTGCGGGCACGCGTCTTGGGGCTTCTTGCCGAGCTTCGGGCCGAGTTCGGGCTCACCCTCGTCACGATCACACACGACCTCGGCATCGTCCCGCAGCTCGCGGAGCGCACGATCGTGATGCAGGGTGGCAGGATCGTCGAGGACGGCCCTACCGCGGAGCTTCTTGCAGCCCCGACGCACCCGTACACCAGGGAACTCGTCGCATCGCGGCTGCAGCTTCCCGATACGACCTGGCGCGGCTAAGCCAACACCGCAGGAATCGGAGGATCAGATATGAGCATCGACACCGTACGCGCTGACCTACTCGCGCAGGGCTGGACAGGCGCCATCCTCGAGTTTGCCGAGTCGAGCGCCACAGTTGAGCTCGCCGCCAAGCAGGCAGGGACGGAGCCCGCCCGCATCGCGAAGACGCTCGCGTTTGCGAGCACGACCGACGTGCCTGGCGCAATCCTCGTCGTCGCCGCGGGCGACGCGAAGGTCAACGGCGGCATGTTCAAGCGTGAGTTTCGGGCAAAGCCGAGCATGCTGAAGTTCGACGACGTCGAACAGCTCACGGGCCACCCAGTTGGCGGCGTGTGCCCGTTTGCGAACCCCGACGACGCGCGCGTCTACCTCGACGAGTCACTCAGACGTTTCGCCACGGTATTTCCGGCAGCTGGCAGTGCAAACTCAGCCGTCGAGCTCACGATCGCGGAGCTCGAGGAGTTGAGCGACGCCCTCGGATGGGTCGACGTCTGCACAGGCTGGCGCGACGAAGCATAGGCTGAGTCCCTCGCCCGAACGGGCAGGGCCGCGAGCCCCGGCTAGACCGTGAGGCCGCGGAGAATCGCGTCGCGCAGGTCGGCCGGCGCGGCGCCGTCGCGCTCTTCCTCGCATGCGCGGCGAACCGCGGTGGTCAAGCGCGCGCAGACGCTCTCTTCATTCTGGCAGTCGGTACAGTGCTCGAGGTGCTCACGAATTGGGGCTGATTCCTCTGCGCACAGCTCACCGCGCAGCAACTCATAAATATTGGCTTTGGCTTTGTCGCACCCGCAGTCACTCATCGCGCGGCTCCCTTCTTGGTTGATGTCTGTGTTGCCGTGTCGGCTCTATCAAGTCCAACGCCCTGTTCCCTGGCGTATTCCCCGAGGACCTGCCTGAGCTTTGCCCGCCCACGGTGCAGTCGGCTCATGACCGTGCCGATCGGCACGCCCTGAATGTCGGCGATCTCTTGATAGCTGAACCCCTCAACGTCTGCGAGGTAGACGGCCATCCGAAAGTCTTCGGCGAGATCATTGAGGGCGGTCGTGACGACCGAATCCGGGGTGCGGTCGATTGCCTCCGCCTCAGCAGACTGCGACGCCATGGCCGTTGTTGATTCGGCTCCACCGAGCTGCCAGTCTTCCAACTCCTCCACGGCGCCGAGGAACGGCTGGCGCTGCTTCTTGCGGTACGTGTTGATGTAGCTGTTCGTCATGATGCGGTACAACCACGCTTTGAGGTTCGTACCCTGCTCGAACGAGGAGAACGCTTGGAATGCCTTCAAGAAGGTCTCCTGCACGAGGTCCTGAGCGTCCTGCTGGTTTCGCGTCATCTTCATCGCGGCGCCAAAGAGTTGGTCAAGGAGCGGCAACGCCTCTTCGGCGAAGCGGGCCTGAAGGTCGCCGCTCGCCGCCTGCTCATTGCTATTCACACACCCAGCCTACCGGGGAGTGGCGCCGCCGGCCTGGGGACGTGCCGGGGTCGGGGAGGTCATCGGCGCCCGGCCCTGGCTATTCCGGTGCGATCTCGACGGTCCACCCGCCGTCAACGAAGGGCGCGAGCTGAGCATCGGTTGCGCGCGAGTCGGTGATGACGCCACAGCCTGCGGCAACCGGGGCCCAGTATGAGAACGGTGCCTCCCGCTCAAGCTTGCTTGAGTCGACGAGCACCCACGTGCGCTTCGAGTTGTCAGACATGAGCTGCTTCACGAGAGCTTGGTCCATCTCAGGGCAGTTGAGCCCACGCGTCGGGTGCAGGGCTTCGGCCCCAAGGAAACCGACGTCCACGGTGAGGTGCTGGAGCATCTGCAGCGTCGCCGCTCCGATGATTGACTCGCTCGGGCGGCGCAGCCTACCGCCGAGCACAGTGACGTCCGCATCTGAATCGGCGAGCGCGAGCAGCGAGCTTAGCCCGTTCGTCACCAGCTGGGTGTCTGGCCGGGTGCCCAGGATGGCGGCCGCCTCTGCGACAGTCGTTCCCGAGTCGAGGAGCACGGTCATGCCGCGCGAGACCTTCGTCGCGGCGTATCGCGCGATCTCCTGCTTCCGGTCCTGGTGTTCGGTCGATTTCACCTGCCAGGACCGGTCGAGCCGCCCGGCTCCCATGGCCCCGCCGTAGGTGCGCGCGAGCTTCCCGTCGGCTTCAAGGTGAGCGAGATCGCGCCGCACCGTTGATACCGAGACGTCGAGCTCATCGGCGAGGGCGTGCACGTTCTCGCTGCCCGAGCCAGCTTCAACGAGCTCAACGAGGCGCTCGCGCCGCCGTTTTGTGTGCTGGTACTCTCCGCGGAGCGCGGGCGTCTCCCCCATGTTCGATGGCCTCTCTCTCGCGTGCGGCGCTGCATGGCTGCAATCGCCGCCAGCCTATCTGCTCGTACAGGGTGCCGCCGCGCTCCGCGCCTGGCAACTATCGGTTGAAGTCCTCGCGGATGCGGCCAGCGAACGGAGCAAACTCCGCGCCCGAAAGGTAGGCGGAGATCATCGTGCCGGGGTCAGCGATTGCCTTGCCTGCGATGTCGAATGCGGTGCCGTGGTCGACGGACGTGCGGAGGATCGGGAGGCCCACCGTCACCGAGATCGTCCCATTGAAGTCGATCGTCTTCGCCGGAATGTGTCCCTGGTCGTGGTACTGGGAGAGCACCGCGTCGTAGCGGTCCGTGAACAGCTGGTGGAAGACCGAGTCCGCTGGGATCGGCCCGACGACGTTGTGCCCGCGCTCCTGCATCTCGGCGACGGCCGGGCGAATGAAGTCGATCTCCTCCGTGCCGAACTTGCCGTTCTCGCCGCCGTGCGGGTTGATGGCTGCGACCGCGAGGCGGGGCTCGTCGGTGCCGTAGACCTTGAGCGCGCGCAGCGCCTCGTCGATCGCGTCCACCTCAAGTTCCGTGCTGATCCGCTCAAGCGCGCCGCGCAGCGACACGTGGCGAGTGGCGAAGAAGATCTTCTTACCGCGCGCGACGAACATCGTGTTCGAGCGCGAGGAACCGGTGAGCTCGGCGAGCATCTCGGTGTGGCCGAGGTGCTCGCTTCCGGCGGCCCAGATGGCCTCCTTGTTGATGGGCGCGGTGACGATGCCCGCGACCTTGCCGTCGAGGGCAGCCTGGGTTGCCACCTCGATGGCGCGCACCGCGGAGGCGCCGGCGCGGGCCGAGATCTCACCCCAGACAACTGGCTCGTCACCGAGCACGCCGATGTCGAACACGTCGATCACCCCGGCTTCCTCGGCTGGGAGATCGTCCCACGACGCAACTGTGCGCACCGTCGCGTCGAGCCCGAGCACGGTGAGGGCTGCGGTCGCCGAGACAGGGTCGCCGACGATGACAGCGCGCGCCGGGCCCGCGGGGCCGGCGGCGTTGAGCACCGCCTGGACGGCGATCTCGGGGCCGATACCTGCAGGGTCACCGAGGGTGAGTGCGAGTGTGTGACGGGTCATGATTCCTCCAGATGGATGTTGGTGAAGTGTGCAGGGCGTGCTGCGCGCGTGGCGCTAGCGATCCGCCCGCGCAAAGGTGCGTTCCGCGAGGGTGCGGAGCTGGTTCATACAGGCCTCGGCCGTGACCTCGGTACCGATGAGGCCGCCCTTGGTGACGACGGCGACCCCGTCGAGCGTGCCGCCGATCGCGGTGCCGTAGACAGCGAGCGGGATGACCTCGCCGATGACCTCGAACGCGCGAATCCCCGCGGCATCGAGGATCGCCGCGGTAATGTCGCCGCCACTGCTGTAGACGCCGGCGACGGGCGCCGTTTCAAGGGCGCGAAGCATCACAGCCGCGAGCAGCCCGGGCAACCGCTCCCGTCCAGCTGGCGACAGGTGACCGCCGATCGCTGGAGGCTGCACGCGCATGAGAATCTGCTCGGGAAACGCGCTCGCCTCAATGAGCTGCCGCAGCTCGCCCGCGAGCTGGTCGACGGGATCGACCGCGCCCGACTGGCCCTCGCGTTCTCCCGCGAGCCGCAGTGAGTCCACCTCGAGCACGCGAACGAGTTCGCTCTGTGCGAGGTACTCCGCCTGCGTGATCGAGAGGTCGGTGACACTTCCGATGACGGCGAGCAGTGGCGGCTCGTCCGCCCGCTCGGGCGTACCGAGTTCGAGCGCTCGTGCGAGAAATGCGCCTGCGGGGCCGGGGTCAACCGTCACCCAGCGGACCCCGTGTTCCCGAGTCGCCTGCGCAGCGGCTGCGGCGATGAGTTGGATGTGCCCGTCGTCGAGCGCGTCGCAGATAACGAGATCCTCGTCGCCCGCGACAAGCGACTCCGTGAGCGCCGCCCCAAGGACGGTGCGCAGGGACACGTGCCGCGAGCTCAGCGGTCGCTGCGCGGAAAGGATGTCCGCGACGATCGAGGTCGTCATCGGATTGTGCACGTCGTACCGCAGTTCGGTCTGCTCGAGCGGACGCCCGTCGAGCAGTTGCACGCCGTCAACCGTCGTCCGCCCGGATGTCGGATAAGCGGGCACGACGAGCGCACGCACACGCTCCCCCGGATGCGCTGCACGCACTGCGTCGAGCACCGCGGCGACTTCCGCCGAGACGTTCCCGCGCAGGGTCGTGTCGGTGCGCTTGACCACGAACTCCGCGCCCGGGATCGCCTCGACGGCGGAGCGCACCCTGGCTGCCGCGTCGGCAGCGGGCACATGCCGGCTGTCGGTAGTCACGATGAGCGCGTCGAACCCGGGGATGGGCCCGTCGAGCGCCTTCGACGTCACCGTTGCCGACCGGAGGCCGGCGCGGGCGAAGCGCGCTCCAGACGCGTTCGCGCCGGTGAGGTCGTCCGCGATCACGAGAACGGGATTCGAAGTAGTCAAAGGGTGCCCTTCTGCGAAGCCGGTGAAAATCAGTCCGAGGCCGGGGCTAGCCGACGATAGCCCACAGGATGAACAGCAGCGGGATGGTGGCGACCCAGATGGTGGTGGTCATCCCGCTCCAGGCCTTCATCGCCTTCGTGCCTGAAAGACCCGCGAACTTCGTCACGACCCAGAAGAACGAGTCGTTGAAGTGCGAGAACAGGAACGCGCCGCAAGCCGCTGCCATTGCTGCAAGCACGGGGTTGAGGGTACCCGCCTCGACGAGGGGAACTGCGAGCGTCGCGGCGGTAATCATCGCCACGGTGCCAGAGCCTTGCGCAACGCGGAGCACACTGGCAACGAGGAACGGGATGAGAAACAGCGGAAGCGGGAGCATACCGACACCGTCAGCGAGGTTGCTGCCGACGCCAGACTCGGTGAGCACATTCGCGAACGCGCCGCCCGCACCGGTGATGAAGATGATGAGACCGCCGGAGGCCGCTGCCTCGCTCAGCCAGCCGACGACTTCCTTGCGCTCGGTGCCGCGCTGCGGCAGCGTGTATGCGCCGAGCACGAGGCCGATGAGCAGGGCAATCGCGGGAGCACCGATGAAGCTCGTCACGGCCTCGAGCGAGGTCCCGGGGAAGAGCGCTTTTGAGGCCGTGTTCGACACGATGAGGAGGATCGGCACGACGATTGGCAGCGCCGCCCGGAACGCGCCAATAACTGGGCGCGTGTTTGCCTCTTCGTCCTCAAGTGCGAACATGCTCGGGTCGCGGAAGGGCTCGAGCTTGTTGCCCATGATCCGGGCGAACAGCAGCACGACCGGGATGAGCACAATGATGAACGGAATGCCGACGAGGAACATCACGCCGAGGTCGACGCCGAGCAGACCAGCGACCGCGAGCGGGCCGGGCGTTGGCGGGACCAGGGTGTGGCTCAGCACGAGACCGCCCGCGAGCGCCAGCGACAGCACCACGACGCCCTGCTGTGTTCGGCGAGCGAGCGAACGCGCGAGCGGGTGCAGCATCACGTAGCCGCTGTCGCAGAACACGGGGATCGAGACGACCGAACCCGTCATCGTCATGGCGAGGGCTTCGCGCCCCTTGCCGAAGAGCTTGACGAAAGCGCGTGCGAGCGCGTCGGCCGCGCCCGTCACCTCCATTAGCTTGCCGAGCGCGACGCCGAGACCGATGACAATGCCGATGCTTGCGAGCGTGTTTCCAAAGCCTGCAGTCATCAATCCGACGAGCTCGACGGGCGCGACGCCTGCGACCAGGCCGGTGACGATCGCGCCGATGAGCAGCGCGGGGAACGCGTCGAGGCGGGTCTTCAGAATGATGAGAATGATCGCAGCCACGCCAACGATGAGCGCGGCAAGCAGTTGTAGGTCCACATCGACCTCCTTAAAGTAATTGAAACACGCAGATATGGCGCAGGAAATGCGCGCTTCGACCACCTTAGGGGGAACTTTACCCGAGGTCAATTGCGCGCCCCGCGCAGTTTTGCCTCGCCTCGCGCAGGTTGGTCCACATTTGCTCAGGCGCGGCGGCCATCCGCGCCTCCCCGTTCACGATGCCTCCAGCCTCTCACGCGTGTGTGCCGCGCCGAACACTCCCGCCCGGCGCAGCGAAGCCAGGTAAGCTCTGAACTGATGCTGGCTGCAAAGATGAACCGTGGAAACGATGACAACGGCGACCGTTCCGGCGATGTGCCCGACGAGGTTGCCGAACATTGGGCTGCCCCGACGGTGCCGCTCGTCACCCCGGAGGGTAACCCCGGCACCGAATTGGACGCCGCGCGCGAACCACTCAACGCCTATGTGCCGCTGCCCGGGTCGAAGTCGCTGACGGGCCGCGAGCTCATCCTCGCCGCCCTCGCCGACGGCCCCGAAACGCTCCGGGTGCCGCTGCACTCGCGAGACACTGATCTCATGGTGGAGGCGCTGCGCCTCCTCGGCACCGAGATCACGCCACTCCCAGGCAAGAACCCATACGGCCCCGACCTCCGCGTCACCCCAGCAGAGCAACTCACCGGCTCGACGAGTATCGACTGCGGCCTCGCCGGAACAGTCATGCGGTTCGTGCCAGCAGTCGCCGCGCTCTCGCTCGGGCCCGTAGCGTTCGACGGCGACCCTTACGCGCGGAAGCGGCCGATGCGTCCGGTGCTCGACGCACTGCGCGCGCTCGGAGCCGACATTTCCGATGACGGCCGCGGTGCGCTGCCATTCACGGTGCACGGCATGGGCAGCCTGCGGGGCGGCCGGGTTGAGGTCGACGCGTCGCTGTCGAGCCAGTTCGTCTCCGCCCTACTCCTCTCAGCGCCCCGCTTTGAGCAGGGCGTACATGTCATCCACACTGGCGACAGGCTTCCGAGCGTGCCGCACATCGAGATGACGCTGGAAGCGCTCCGAGCTCGCGGCGTGGAGGCAGACTCCCCCGCGACAGGCGAATGGCGGGTTGCTCCCGGCCCCATTCAGGCGCGCGAGATCACTATCGAACCCGACCTCTCGAACGCTGCGCCCTTCCTTGCCGCGGCGCTCGCTGTCGGGGGAACGGTTTCGATCCCCCACTGGCCAGCAGAGACTACCCAGGTCGGCGACCAGTTGCGCGAACTCCTCCCCGAGTTTGGTGGCACCGTCACCCTCGAACACGGCATGCTCACGGTGACAGGGACCGGGAAGCTGCGCGGCGTGAACATACATATGCCCGACGCGGGTGAGCTCTCGCCCACGCTCGTCGGTCTCGCCGCGCTTGCCGCGCTTCCAAGGCCAGACGGAACGCCCGGCGAGCCGAGCACGATCACCGGCATCGGCCATACCCGGCATCACGAGACTGACCGTATCGCGGCCCTGGTAGCCGAGATCAATCGCCTCGGCGGCAATGCTGAGGAGCTTCCAGACGGAATCGCAATCCACCCGGCCGAGATGCACGGGGGGCTCTGGCGGGCCTACGCCGATCACCGGATTGCGACGACAGGTGCGCTCATCGGGCTGCTGGTCTCTGGGGTCGAAATCGACGACATCGCGAGCACCTCGAAAACGCTCCCCCAGTTCCCTGAGCTCTGGCGCGGTATCGTGCCCGGCGCCGAGGCCGCCGAGCACGACGGGCTCAGCCTCGGGCTCGACACCGCTTCGGAGGGCGCCGCTCACGGCGCCGAGATCGCTGGCTCGCTCAGCCGCTTCGCCCGCGGATTCCTCGAAGGGATCTGAGCACGTGAGCTGGTTCACCGTTGACGACGAGGACGACGCCCCTTACGGCGAGTACGCCGACCATGAGGTGCGGACGAGGCCGAACCCAAAGGCGAACCGTCCGCGCACCAAGCGCCGCCCCGAACACGCCGACGCGGTCATCGGCATGATCACCGCTGTCGACCGCGGCCGCTACACCGCGCTCGTGCCCGCAACTCCCTCCGTGAAGGGCGGGCCCAAGGCCGCGCCGGAACGTGTCGTCGTCGCCGCGCGTGCCCGCGAGCTCCGCAAGACAGCGATCGTGATCGGCGACCGCGTGCAGCTCGTCGGCGACGTTTCGGGAGCCGAGGGCAGCCTCTCGCGCATCGTCGCCGTCGAGGATCGCACAACGATGCTGAGGCGAAGCGCTGACGACAGCGACCGTGTCGAGCGCATCATGGTCGCGAATGCCGAGCAAATGCTCATTGTCGTCGCCGCCGCAAACCCAGAGCCGAGAGTCAGGCTCGTCGACAGATACCTTGTTGCCGCATACGATGCAGGCATTCAGCCACTCATCTGTCTCACCAAGATCGACCTCGCAGACCCCGAGCCCTTCCTCGAGAACTTCGCGGCCCTCGAAGTGCCGATCTTCCGCTCAGCGCCCGGCGCATGGGAGGACGACTCTCCCGCTGGCGTGCTGTCGCAGATCCGGGAGACGCTTGCGGGTAAGACCACCGTGTTCGTCGGCCACTCGGGTGTCGGCAAGTCAACGCTCATCAACGCGCTCGTGCCCGAGGCTGAGCGCGCGACCGGGCACGTCAACGAGGTCACCGGCCGCGGCCGCCACACCTCGTCGTCATCGGTCGCGCTGCGTGCGGCAACCCCCGGAGCAGCAGCCGGCGAATCGGGCTGGGTGATCGACACCCCCGGGGTCCGCTCGTTCGGGCTCGGACACGTCACGAGCGACGGGATACTGCGAGGCTTCACCGACCTCGTGCCCCTCCTCGACGCGTGCCCGCGGGGTTGCTCCCATACTGAGGGGGCGCCCGACTGCGAGCTCGACCTGGCTATCGCCGACGGCCGGTTAGACGCGCTCGGCGCGCGCCGCGTCGAATCGCTCCGCCGCCTCCTGAAGTAGGAGCCCAGCACCGCGCGACCATACACTGGGGACATGTCAGAGCAGCCGCAGCAGTCCCCTCGGTTCGAACCACCTCAGCATGGCGCGCCCGCGCCTCCTGTCGTCGTGCCGAAGCCGCTCCCCGACCTCGCGCGCGGCTACCTCTCGCTCGTCTCGCTGACCCGCCCATTATTCACCATCGTGTTTCCGTGTGTCGCACTGATCCTGATCGGCGCATACGGGATCGGCGTCGCCGCCCTCACAGGCGTCGCGGGCCCCTCACTCATGCTCGCCGTCATCGGCTGGCTCTGCATGATCGCGAGCGTCGTCACGAGCGGGGTCACAGTGCGTGGGATGGTACGGCACTTCCCGGGGGCGGGGAGCTCCGTCGGCGCCCTGCTCTGGTTCGGGCTTGTACTCCCAAGCATCGGGTTCTTGCTCATCCTTGTCGCACCGGTCGTCGCCCCGTTTACGGCGACGGGCGGACTCACGAACGGGCTGCCCATGCTCGGCCTCTTCATTGTCGGAGTGCTGCTCGTTCCTGCTGCAGGCCTCGGTCAGGCGCTGAGTGTGCGCCGACTCGAGCTTGGCTACGGGCAGCAGGGCGTGACGGCGCTCTGGGCGCTGCAACAGGGACAGCTCGCGGAAGAACACAGGTACCTCGCAGGGTTCGCGGTGCCGCGTCAGTACGCGCCGCCAGCGCAGGGATTCCCCACTGCACAGGGTGCCGCACCGGGCTTCCACGCGCCGCAGGGGCCGCCTCCCGGGCAGGGTCCCGGTCAGTAGCCAGCACTCGCGACACCTGCCGCCGCTAGGCTTGAGCGTATGACTGAACGTGTGATTCTTGAGCCAGGTATGCCCGCCCCCGACTTCGCGCTGCTCGACCAAGAGGGCATTGAACGGGCCCTCAGCGACTTCCGCGGCTCGAAGCTCGTCATCTTCTTCTACCCGCAGGCGATGACGCCCGCTTGCACGACCGAGGCGTGCGAGTTCCAGGAGTCGACCGCTGCCCTCGAGGCAGCCGGTTACCGTGTCATCGGGATCTCGCGCGACGCGGTCGACAAACTCAGGCGCTTCGCCGACCGTGACGGGCTCGACTATCCCCTCCTCAGCGATCCCGATACCGCAGTGCATCGCGCGTACGGCACGTTTGGCGAGAAGAACAGTTACGGTCGCATCGTCGAGGGAGTCATCCGCTCGACGTTCATTCTCGACGAGCAGGGCGTCATCGAGCGCGCGCTCTACAACATCAAGGCAACCGGACACGTCGCCCGAATCCTCAAAATGGTCGACGCCTAGCCAGCCGCCCCGCACGTTACACGCCGCAGCGTACGCCGGATTCTACCGGCCGCTGCGGCGTTCGTCGTCCAGCTGGGCGCCGCGGCACCAGTCAGACATCTCTCGTTCACGCGGCGCGGCGTCAATGCCGCCTTCAGCGGCCGCTACGGGTCGTCGCTCTGCCCGTCGGTGGGCTCGAGGCCCGACCCCCGTTGGCCGGAGCGATCAGCCCGCCTGCGGCGCCGGCTCCGCGGGCTTCCCGATCACGATCGCCGAGGCGAATCCGATGACGGCGAGGCCCAACAGCAGCGCGCCAATCGCTGGGGTACCGAGAATGCCCTGAAACACACCGAGCGCTGCGGCGAACATGAGCACGTGAATCGTCACCGCCGACCCGCGCACCCAACTTCCCTGTCGCCGCATAGCCCCGACGAGAGTCGCTGCGACCCACACGCACGCAAGGATCATGCTCACTAGCAGGCTGATCCACAGCGGCATCAGCGCAGCCTGATCTGGCCCCGCTGCCGGAAACGTCGGAACCATCGTGATGACGAGAACGAGCCCCAGCACCAATTCGATGGCAAGCACCGCAGTAAGCGCGAGCCAAGCGGAACGTGAGCGCATATTCGTCACCATACCTATTCGTTTCCTGAAACTACGGCAAAAAGCCTATTGTCTTTCGTTCAATTCCGTGGAACCATATATTCATCAGAGTTTCGCGCACGCCGGTGTGAGCATTCTCAGTCACGTTGACAAAAGGCAACGCGCGATCTCTCTTAGGCTACCTGGCCTTTGCTGATTAGCGCGTGTACAGATTGAGCATCGCACGTGCGACGCAGAGGAGGTAAGTATGGATTGGCGTGAACAGGCTGCGTGTCTGACCGTAGATCCCGAGCTGTTCTTTCCGGTTGGCAACACCGGCCCGGCAGTGGATCAGATTGAGCGAGCGAAGGCCGTCTGCGCCCGCTGCCCAGTGACGGAAATGTGCCTCCAGTACGCAATGGACACCGGCCAGGATTCAGGCGTTTGGGGTGGCCTCAGCGAAGACGAGCGTCGCGCCCTCAAGCGTCGCGCAGCACGCGCACGTCGCGCCTCCTAACGCGCCAGAGCCGCTGACGCGGCCGCAACGAGTCCCGGCACCCGACAGGGTGCCGGGACTCGTTGCGTTGTGGGGTCAACGGGGCGATGTTGCCCAAACTGGGGGTAGGCCCCGGGGCGCCCCACCCCGGGGCCCCCCCCCCGCCCCCGGCCCCCCCCCCCCCCCCCCCCCCCCGCGCCCCCGCCCCCCCCGCCCCCCGCCCCCCGCCGGGGCCCCGGGACTCGTTGCGTTGTGGGGTCAACGGGGCTATGTTGCACAACGTGTGGATAGGCCCGGGCGCGCTCAGGCCTTCCCGCCCACCCGGTACAGAGCCAGAGCCCCTCAATAGCGTCGAGACCCGTGTCGTACAACACAGGCCCCGGGTCGGGTTCCCTGGAACGGGGACGCCGCCGAGGGGTGTCGGTGTTCTCATCCACAGGTTTCACGACAGAGCCCGAGCGCCGCGCACGCCGCAGAATACGACTGTGGGCTGCGCCCGGCCTCAGCCGCGCGCAGCCCACAGCTGCGTGTCCGTCGTTCGCTGCCCGTAGCGGGCAGCAGGTCGTTAGTCCGTGCCTGAGTCGAACGCTGCGGCGAGGCCCAGCTCGTCGCCGTTCTCGTCGATGCCGCCGACGGCTGTTGCGATCTCGTCAGCGCCGCCCTGCTCAAGCTTGCCGACGAGCTCAGCGGTCGCGCCGCCCACAAGCCCCATGGCCGCGTACTGCTCGAGGCGCTGACGCGAGTCAGCGATGTCAAGGTTGCGCATGGTGAGCTGGCCGATACGATCCTCAGGACCGAATGCGGCGCCAACGGTGCGCTCCATCGAGAGCTTCTCGGGGTGGTAGCTGAGGTTCGGGCCCTCGGTGTTCAAGATCGTGTAGTCGTCGCCACGGCGGAGGCGAAGTGTGACCTCGCCGGTGACCGCCGAGCCAACCCAGCGCTGCAGCGCCTCACGAAGCATGAGCGACTCGGGGTCGAGCCAGCGCCCCTCGTACATCAGGCGTCCGAGCTTGCGGCCGTCGTTGTGGTACGAGGCGAGCGTGTTCTCGTTGTGGATCGCGTTCACCAGGCGCTCGTAGGTGATGTGCAGGAGCGCCATGCCAGGAGCCTCGTAGATGCCACGCGACTTCGCCTCGATGATGCGGTTCTCGATCTGGTCGGAGATTCCGAGGCCGTGACGGCCACCGATTGCGTTGGCCTCGTACACGAGCGCTACCGGGTCGTCGTATTCGACGCCGTTGATCGCGACAGGGCGGCCTGCCTCGAAGCGCACCGAGACCTCCTCGGTGACGACCTCGACATCTTCACGCCAGGCTGCGACACCCATGATCGGCGTGACGATGTCGAGCCCATTGTCAAGGAACTCGAGGTGCTTCGCCTCGTGGCTTGCGCCCCAGATGTTCGCGTCAGTCGAGTATGCCTTCTCAGCCGAGTCACGGTACGGGTAGCCGTGCGCGACGAGCCACTCGCTCATCTCGTGTCGGCCGCCGAGCTCTTCAACGAACTGGCTGTCGAGCCACGGCTTGTAAATCCGAAGCGACGGGTTCGCCATGAGACCGTAGCGGTAGAACCGCTCGATGTCGTTGCCCTTGTAGGTCGAGCCGTCGCCCCAGATGTCGACGCCGTCTTCCTTCATCGCGCGAACAAGCAGCGTGCCAGTCACGGCGCGGCCGACGGGAGTCGTGTTGAAGTAGGTCTTGCCGCCCGAGCGCACGTTGAACGCGCCGGTCTGCAGCGCCACGAAGCCCTCCTCAACGAGTGCACGCTTCGCGTCGACATGGCGGGCGATCTCTGCGCCGTACTCCTTGGCGCGAGCCGCGACACCGTCGAGGTCGGGCTCATCGTACTGGCCGATGTCTGCGGTGTAGGTGCAGGGAACCGCACCGTTTTCGCGCATCCATGCAACGGCGCATGAGGTGTCGAGACCACCGGAGAAAGCGATGCCGACGCGCTCGCCTACAGGAAGAGAAGAAAGAACTTTGGACATGCTTCTATCCTACGGGTGCTTGACGCGCCGGGTGAACGCCCCGGGGCGCAGCCCCAGCGCGACGGCGGCCGCGCCGAGCAGCAGGAGCGCGCCGCCCGAGGCCCAGCCTGCGGCGTGTGACGACCCGCCCGTCTCCGCGATCGTCTGCCTTGGAGCAGGTGGGGTCACCGTGCTCGGCACCTCGGACTCCCCCGCGCCCTCGCCGGAAGGGTCACCGGCAAGCGTGAGGCTCGAGATTGTGGTGTAGCCGAGATCCGCAAAATGCATGATGAGATGGTGGTCGCCGGGCTCGACGCCCGAGACGTCGAAGGCGCCCGAGACCGTTCCTCGATCCCACTCGACCGAGCCGATCGCCACCGGCGTCGATCGCATGTTGCCAATGATGCTCGAACGCGACTCCTGCATCTTCTTCACGAAGTCGCTCATGAGGTCGAAGGTTTCGTTGCGCTTACCACTCAGCGATTGAAGACGCAGCATGTCCATCTGTTGCGAGTTTGCCGACGCATCAGTGACGGCTTTGAGGTGCGTGAGTAGAGCTGCGGCCTGCGCGGGCCGCTCCGCTACCGGAGCATCGAGGAATGCGTGCGAAACTCCAGCGTCACGCGTTGCCTTCGAAGCCGCAGCGAACGCCTCCTCGCCGGGCGCCGAGATAAATGCCTGCACGGCGGCGGTAGCGGCCGCGAGACTCCCGAGCTTCGCGTTGAGCTGCTGCACGGCGGCGATCTGGTCGGCGAGCTGCGCGTTGAGCTGGCTCGCGCGCTGCGACTGCACCGCGAGGAGTGCTGTCTCAAGATCGAGACTCAGCGTGTCAACGTTCGGCGTTGGTGGGCGCTGGAATGCAGCGATCGTTGGGCCGACTACCCCGTTTGCAGTCTGCTGCTGCTCGCCAGTCACACCGAAAGCGAGACCAAGCACCTGGCTGTTCGCGTTCGCAATCACGACTCCGTCCCCCGCGGGGTTCTGTGTGGCCGCCTGCAGGGCCGCGAGCGCTTCTTCAGACATGCCGCCGAGCATCGCGCCGAGCGCGGCGGGTGTGCCAGGACCCTGGAACAGGTCGCCGCCGAGCGCGCCGGGCGCGAGCAGGAGATCCGGATCCTCCCCGCCTGGCTCCGGGTCAGGCGTCGTTGCCGTCGAAACGAGCTCGAACGCGCGCTCGATTGAATGGACGGAGACGCCGTCACTCACTCGTGGCAGGGCGAATGCGTCGTTGGCGGGCTGCACGTCAGCGAGCCTGTAGCCGGTCGGGGGAACGAAGCGCACGCTGTAGTCGGCATCCGAGCTCGTCGGCACGGCCGCCGATGCGAACGTGCCATCGGCCGCAACCTCCAACGTTTGCACGTCAACACCGCCACTCACGAGCACGAGGTTCGCGCCTTCGAGGTCTGCCACAGCAGTCCCCTTCGCGGTCGCCGCAATCTTGCCGGCGACAGTGCTGATCGGGCCCCAGAGGCGCACAGTGACTGGCTCCTCTGAGCCCAGCCGAAACTCGGCCCGTGACGACGCGCTCTCAAGGTCGCCAAGCGCGCCCGGCCACACGGCGTCAACGATGTAGCTCGTGTCGGGGCCAGTCACCGAAACCGTCGCAAGGCCATCTCGATCTGCGACGCCTGAGGCCACTTCGACCAGGTCGCCCGTGCCGTCGTCAACTCCGCTGACCGAGACTCGACTTCCCGCCAACGGCCTCGACGTCGAACCGTCGTCGATCGAAACCTGGATCGCGACCTCTCGCGTGATGTTCTCTTCAGATTGGCCCTGGACCGCGTGAGCCGCGCCGGGAGCCCCCGTCACGAGAAGGGCTGCCGCAAGGAGCGCCGCCCCCACTACTTGATGGCGCGATGATTGGCGTCGCATGTGTCGTTCCCCTTCGATCGAGTGCAACCCTTTTGCACACACTACAAGAATGGACACTGTCCAATATTTTTGTCAAGTAGGGTGGATGACCAACCGCTATCGGGGCGAGCATGCCCAATCAGGAGGAGTCATGACGGAGGGCCTGCGCGAACGCAAGATGCGACTCACGCGCGAGCAACTGGAGGCCGCCGCCGTTGAGATTGCGTATGCGGAAGGAGTGTCGGCCGTCACCGTTGATCGCGTGTGCGCCGCCGCAATGGTGTCGAGAAGCACCTTCTTCAACTACTTCCCATCGCTCGAACAGGCAATCTTCGGCTCGCCGCTCGAGTTTGACCCCGAACTCACCACACGGATCCTGACAGAGCGCTCCGGCGACCTCGTCGTCGCATCCTCGCTCATCGTCATGGAGTCCGTGCGCGGACAAGCAGATAACCCAGTCACGAAGAAGCGCCTGGCGCTCTTCTCGCGAGAGCCCGAGCTCACGAGCCGGATCTCTTGGTCCAGCGGCACGAGCACCGAGAGGCTCATCGCGATACTCGCGGCGTGGCTCGACAGTCACCCAGACGACGCCAGGCTCGAGGGGGTCGCGCACGAAACCGAGGCACGCCTCGCAGTGAACCTCTCAATCGCGCTCGGAGACGAGGCTCAGCGCCACGTGCGCGAGGTAGATGGCGAACTCGTCATCGACCTCGAAACGTTCACGCGCATCCGCCGACAGCTCACAACGCTCGTGACGCCACGAGCCTAAACGCAGCCACTCGCGCTGCCAGGATCAGATGAGCCCGAGCGCCGCCACCTGCTCCCGCTCGGCGGCCAACTCGGCAACAGAGGCATCGATCCTCGCGCGCGAGAACTCGTCGATCTCCAGCCCCTCGACAACCCGCCACTCTCCGTCGACCGAACGGGCCGGGACCGAGGCGATAAGTCCCTCAGGGATGCCGTACGCTTCCGTTGACGGGATCGACACCGACGTCCAGGGCGCCACGCCATCGGCACCAGTAGCCTCGTTCGCGGTGCCGAGCACCCAATCGTGAACGTGATCGATCGCCGCATTCGCTGCCGACGCGACCGAGGATCCGCCACGCACCTCAATGATCTCCGCGCCACGGTTCGCAACTCTGTCAATGTAGGCGCCGCGACCCCAGTCCGTGCCGACAACGTCGAGCGCAGCGCGCCCCGCAATCGTCGCGTGGCTCAGGTCTGGGTACTGGGTGGTCGAGTGGTTGCCCCAGATTGTCACGCCGTGAACATCGGCGACAGCGGCCCCCGTGTGCTCTGCGAGCAGGCCGACCGCGCGGTTGTGGTCGAGCCGAGTGAGGGCCGTGAACCGCTCCGCTGGCACGTCAGGCGCGTTGCGCTGAGCGATGAGGGCGTTGGTGTTCGCAGGGTTGCCGACGACAAGCACTCTGACGTCGTCCGCAGCGTGGTCATTGATCGCGCGCCCCTGCGGGCCGAAGATCGCGCCATTCGCCGCGAGCAGGTCCGCCCGTTCCATGCCTGCCGTGCGCGGACGCGAGCCAACAAGGAGGGCGACATTCGAGCCGTCAAATCCCTGATCCGGATCGGTCGCAATATCGACGCTCGCAAGCAGCGGGAAGGCGCAGTCGGCGAGCTCGAGCGCCGCACCCTCCGCACCTTTCACGCCCTGCGGAATCTCGAGCAGCCTGAGCGCGACGGGCTGGTCAGGACCGAACAGAGCACCCGACGCGATCCTGAACATTGCCGCGTAACCGATCTGGCCGCCGGCCCCAGTGATAGTGACGGTGATGGGCGCAGGCCGTGCCGCGCCGCTCGCTGCTGATGTGTTCATCATGACTCCGTTCATTGCGTTGCGGTGAGGTACGCGACGTCGTGTGCCTGTGCGGCAGCCGCGCCGTCGGCCTCGTGGGCCTGGATCTAGCTGTTCGTGCGCGAGTACTCGGCAAGCACAGCGTCAGAGAGCGGCGGCCACACCTCCGCCGACCACTCGCCAAAGTTGCGGTCTGCCAGCCCTACGCACGCGAGGCCAGCCACTGGGTCAACCCACAAAAATGTACCCGCCTGGCCGAAGTGCCCAAACGTCTGTGGGCTGTTCGCGTTGCCTGTCCAGTGCGGCGTCTTTGAGTCCCTGATCTCAAAGCCCAGGCCCCAGTCGTTCGGGCGCTGACGGCCGTAGCCGGGCAGCACGCCGTCAATTCCAGGGAACACGACTTGGGTGGCCTGCGCGATCGTCTCTGCGTGCAGCACCTTCGGGTTCTGGAGCTCGGCGGCGAAGCGCGACAGGTCAGCCGCAGTCGAGACACCGCCCGCGGCCGGGCTGCCGTCAAGCCTCGTGGAGTGCATGCCGAGGGGCTCGAGTAGCCCCTCGCGGAGGTACTCCTCGAATGGCATGTCGGCGCGCTCCGCAAACGTCTGGGCGAGCACCTCGATGCCAAGGTTTGAATAGATCCGGCGCTGGCCGGGGCGGCCGCGCACGACGTCTTCCGAGAAGTCGAGGCCGGAGGCGTGCGCGAGCAGGTGCCTGATTGTCGACCCCTCGGGCCCGGCTTCGTCGTCGAGTTCGAGGGCTCCCTCTTCGACAGCAAGCAGAATCGCGCTCGCGGTCAACAGCTTCGTGACCGATGCGAGGGCAAACTGACGGTCTTGATCGCCCCGTGTACCGAGCACAGATCCGTCTTTCGAGACGACTGCGACCGCAGCGTTGTCGACGGGCCAGGTATCGATGAGGCTCAGGCTGTCCATGGTTCCACGCTACCTGGTTCCTGTCTCCGCGTTTGAAATTCCATGGGCCGATGGGGTGGGTGGGCACGCCCGGGTCGGGGCGGACCCCACCCCGCACGCTGCTAGCGCACGTCCATCTCGTGCGGGTTCGAGCCGAAGTTCTTCTGCTCGTCGAGCGCGTCAAACGCGGCAATCTCGGCGGCTGAGAGCTCGAAGTCGAAGATCTGAGCGTTCTCGGCCATGCGCTCGGCCCGCACTGTCTTCGGAAACACGATGCGACCCTGCTGTACATGCCACCGGAGCACCACCTGTGCGGGGGTCTTCGAGTGGGCTGCAGCGGCGTCAGCGATCGCCGGGCGCTCAAACAGGTCGGACTTGCCCTGCGCCAGCGGCCCCCAGGCCTCAACACGGATGCCCTTGGACTCGCAGTACTCGACGAGCTCGCGGCGCTGGTGCAGGGGGTGCAGCTCGATCTGGTTCACCGTCGGCACGACGCCAGTCTCGGAGATGATCTCCTCGAGGTCCGAGATCTCGAAGTTCGAAACGCCGATCGAGGTCGCCCGCCCCGACTCGTGGATCTTCACGAGCGAGCGCCACGCGGTGAGCGCCTCGCCAAACATGGGCTGCGGCCAGTGCACGAGGTACAGGTCGACACGATCGAGGCCGAGCTTGTCGAGGCTCTCCTGGAATGCCTCCTCGCCTCGCAGCTGGTCGCTATTCCAGAGCTTCGTAGTGACGAAGAGGTCTTCGCGAGGCACACCGCTCGCGGCGATCGCGGCCCCCACCTCTGCTTCGTTTCGGTAGATCGCGGCGGTGTCGATGTGGCGATAGCCTGCGGCGAGCGCGTCGGCGACGACCCGCTCCGCTTCGCCTGGGTCGACCTTGAATACGCCGAGCCCAAGCTGGGGAATCTCGGTGCCGTCGTGCAGGGTGATGTTCGGGATTTCGAGTGCAGCCACAGTCTCTCCTTGAAGTCGAATGGGTGCCAGTCTATGACTCGCGCGATAATGGATCCTGTTATGTCGAACCCCGAAGGCCCTACACCCCGCATCGAGTTCCCCGAGGAGCTCCCGGTTTCGCAGATGCGAGACGAGATCCAGCAGGCGATCTCCGACAACCAGGTCGTCATCGTCGCGGGTGAGACGGGCTCAGGCAAGACCACTCAGCTTCCGAAGATCGCGCTCGCACTTGGCCGCGAGAGAATTGCGCACACCCAGCCGCGCAGGATCGCGGCCCGCACCATCGCCGAACGCATCGCCGAGGAGACAGGCACTGAGCTCGGCGGGCTCGTCGGATATCAGGTGAGGTTCACTGATCAGGCCTCGAAAGACACGAAGATCAGGCTGATGACCGACGGGATTCTGCTGAATGCGATCCATCGGGATCGGGATCTCAAGGCCTACGACACGATCATCATCGACGAGGCGCACGAGCGTTCACTGAACATCGACTTCCTGCTCGGGTATCTGCGCACCCTGCTACCGCGCCGACCAGATCTCAAGGTGATCATTACATCGGCAACGATCGACCCTGAGTCATTCGCAAAGCACTTCGCCGATCACCGCACCGGCACACCGGCTCCGATCATCGAAGTGTCGGGTCGCACGTACCCCGTCGAGATTCGCTACAGGCCGCTCATCGAGGAGCGCGAGGTCGTCGACCCGAAGACCAAGCAGGCGAAGACTCGGAAGATCGAGCGCGATGTGTTCGAGGCGATCGGCGAGGCAGTCGACGAGCTCGGGCGCGAGTCGCGCGGCGACGTGCTCGTGTTCCTGTCTGGCGAAGCTGAGATCCGTGACGCCGCCGACGCGCTCCAGGGCCGGGCCGGTCGCGGCGGACCGGCGAACCGCACCGAGATCCTCCCCCTCTACGGCAGGCTTTCGGCGGCTGAGCAGCATCGCGTATTCGAGCGCCGCCAGGATTCGGGCGCGCGGCGGATCGTGCTTGCAACGAACGTCGCTGAGACCTCGCTCACTGTTCCCGGCATCAGGTATGTCATCGACGCCGGCACTGCACGCATCTCGCGATACTCGTCGCGGTCGAAGGTGCAGCGGTTGCCGATCGAGGCGATCTCGCAGGCCAGCGCGAATCAGCGCTCGGGCCGGTCTGGCCGCACGAGCAACGGCATCGCGATCCGGTTGTACAGCGAGGAGGACTTTGAGTCGCGCCCCGCGTTCACGGAGCCTGAGATCCGGCGCACCGGCCTCGCGAGTGTCATCCTGCAGATGCTTTCGCTCGGCCTTGGCGATATCGCTGGCTTCCCGTTTCTTACGCCCCCGGATCAGCGCGGTATTCGCGACGGCCTTGGCCTCCTCGAAGAGCTCGGGGCCGTGCGGCCCGCGGGCCGGGGGCGGGCCGCGAAACGCGGCGACGGGGCTTCGGCGTCTGACGGCGCGACCCACGCGATCACCAAGACGGGCCGTGAACTCGCCCGCTTGCCGATCGAGCCGAGGTTTGCGCGCATGGTCATCGAGGCGCGCAGGCACGAGGTCGTCCCTGAGGTGCTCGCGATCGTAGCCGGGCTCACCATTCAGGACGTGCGCGAGCGGCCAGTCGCAGAGCGCGCGCAGGCCGACCAGTTCCACGCGCGCTTCAACGACCCACTCGGCGACCTGATGACCCTGCTCAACCTCTGGAACTACCTGCAGAAGCAGCAGGCGGAGCTTTCCTCGAGCGCCTTCCGCAGGCTGTGCAAGAAGGAGTTTTTGAACTTCCTCAGGGTGCGCGAGTGGATGGACCTCGTGAGGCAGCTCTCGAAAGCCGCGGGCGTCAAGGGCCAGGTACGTGAGGCGACAGGCGGATCCGCTGAGCTCATCCACCGATCGGTACTTGCCGGCCTGCTCTCGCAGCTCGGCGTGCGCGACGACAGGCAAGATCGGAGCACCCCCGGCCGCGGCCGCGAGGTACCCGGCGCCGTGAAGCGCAAGCCCGCACAGGAGTATCTCGGCTCGCGCGGCACACGCTTCGTGCTCTACCCGGGGTCGGTGCTTGCGAAGAAGCCGCCGGAGGTCGTGATGAGTGTCGAGCTCGTCGAGACGAGCCGCCTGTTCGCCCGCTCGAACGCCCAGGTCGAGCCCGAGTGGGCCGAGGAGCTCGCCGGTGCACTCGCGAAACGGCAGCTCTCTGAGCCCCGGTGGGAGCGCAAGCAGGGCGCCGCGGTCGCGACCGAGCGCGTCACCCTCTACGGCGTGCCCATCGTCACTGGCCGCCGCGTGCAGCTCTCACGCTTCGACCCCGTCGAGGCGCGTGAGCTGTTCATCAGGCACGCGCTCGTCGACGGTGATTGGGATTCCCCGCAGGCATTCGACCGCGCGAACCACCAACTCAGGCGCGAGCTCGTTCAGCTCGAGGAGCGCACCCGCCGCCGCGACATCCTCGACGGCGACGAGGCGGTGTTCGAGTTCTATGACGCCCGCATTCCCAAAGACGTCGCGAGCACACGCGACTTCGAGGGCTGGTGGAAGACCAAGCGTTCTTCGGATCCGCAGTACCTGCATCTCAAGCGCGAGGATCTGCTCGAGGAGGAGTCTGTCGATGTCGACGAGACCGAGTACCCGCGCCAGTGGCAGCACGGCGACCAGTCCCTGAAGCTCAAGTACCGGTTCGATCCCACGAGCGACGACGACGGCGTGACTGTGAACGTGCCGCTCCCGCTGTTGCCCCGCCTCGCGCAGGGCGACTTCGAGAAACTCGTTCCAGGCATGCGCGAAGAGCTCGTCACAGCGCTCATCAAAACGCTGCCAAAGTCGATCAGGAAGCACGTCGTCCCCGCCGCGGACTGGGCGCGGACGCTCCTTGGCGCGGTAGGCCCCAAGCTTGACGGTGCCGCCGGGGCCGGATCCGACGCGTCGCTCACCCAGCTACTCGCCGACGAGATCAGGCGCCGCACGAGCCAGCAGGTACAGCCGAGCGACTTTGATCCGACGCGACTGCCCGCACACCTCACGCCGACGTTCCGCGTCATCGATGCGCGCGGCCGCACCGTGGGCGCAGGCAAGGACCTCGCCGAGCTCCAGTCGAAGCACAAGGAGCAGGCAACGAAGGGCGTCGCGCGGGTCGCCCAAGCGGCGCTCCCCAAGAGCGAGCTCGAACGCACTGGGGCAACGACATGGGACTTCGGAGATCTCCCGAAACACGTGGATTCGAGCTACGCGAAGGGCAGGTCGGGCAGCGCGGGTGTCGTGCGCGCGTATCCCGCAATCGTGGATCGGCGCACGAGCGTCGACCTTGGACTCGTTGCAGGCGAGGCCGAGCAGCGGCGCGCGTCACGGCGCGGGATCAGGCGCCTGGTAGTGCTCTCGAGCCCGTCGCCCGCGAGCTACGTGCGCGATCACCTCTCAAACCAGGAGAAGTTGCTGCTCGGGGCCGGGCCATACCGTTCCCTTGACACCGCCATCGCCGACGTCTCACTCGCGGTCGCGGATCGCGTGATTCAGCGTCACGCGCCTGACGGGCTCGTGTGGCGTGCCGCCGACTTCGAGGCAATAGCGAACGACTACGCGCGCAGCCTCATCGACGAGATCTACGGCACGATCGCGCTCACCGCGAAGGTGCTCGACGGGGCTCGCCTGGCGAAGAAGGCTATCGATCAGGCGAAGTCGCTCCAGGTGCTCGGCCAGGTCGCGGACGCCGCGAAGCAGCTCGACGGGCTCGTGTTCGACGGCTTCGTCTCTCGCACCGGCGCGACGCAACTTGAGCGGGTTCCCGTCTACCTCGAGGCGCTGAGGCTGCGCATGCAGGCACTGCAGGCGAACCCTGGCCGCGACCGCGCCTGGCAGAACGATGTGGATCGCGCGCTGGTGCTCTTCGACGAAGCCGGCGGGCAGATCCCGCTGCCAATCGACGCTCCCCCGCACATTGAGCGGGCGCGCTGGCTCATCGAGGAGTTCAGGGTCAGCCTGTTCGCGCAGCAGCTGCGGGCTGCCGAAGCCGTCTCGCTGCAGCGAATCCAGAAGGCCCTCGCGGGCTAACGGCGGTGCGGCGTGCTAGCCGCCGTCGCCCGGACGCGCGAGTATCGCGATCGCTATACCGGCCTCCTCGCACGCGCTTCCCAGCGCCCGGCTTGCATCTTCAATCGCCCCGGGATCGCGAGGGTCGGCCTCGGCACTCTCTCGGAGTGCTGCAACCTCTTTGCCGAGGTCGCTGGGTGCCCGCTCCATAATCGTGGCGTAGCCGTCGAACACCGAGTTCTGGACGGCGTCGACCGCGTCACCCGCCAGCACACCCTTTTGCTCGTCGATCGTCGCACGCCAAAGGGCGGCCTCCAACGCGTTGAGCTGACCGCACACGAACGCAGCGTCCGTGGGACCTGCCTGCGTTTCCGCGGGCTCAGTACCGTCCTGCGACTCGGGGGTAGCCGCCGGGGCACAGGCTGCGAGCGTGAGAGTCGTCGCCAGGGCGAGCGTGACGAGGCCCCAGGTCTGGTTCGGGCGAGAAATGCCTGGCATGATACTTCGCTCCTCCACGAATCCTCAGCTGGTGCCCCGACCCTAGCAGGTGTCCTCAACATGGGCTCTCGATGCCCCCAAATATTCACCGTGCCAAAACGGCGAAGCGAGTCGAATTGGGGTGCCAGCGAGGACTAGAATCGCCTGATGGGCATTTACCGCGAGCTCGCGCGCAATGAGGGCGTTTTTCGTATTCTTTTCTCGCAGCTCACCGCGAGGTTTCCTTTCGGGATGCTGTCCATTATCGTGCTGCTGCACATGCAGGAGCAGTTCGGTGAGTACACCGCCGCAGGCATAGTGCTCGCAACCCAGAGCATCGGCCAGGCGATCTCAGGTCCGCTCTCGAGCCGCCTCATGGGTCGTTTCGGCATGCGACGAGTGCTCTGGGTCACGTCGGTACTGTGCAGCGGGTTCATTGTGCTGATCGCGTTCGTGCACCTGCCGCTGGCTGTCACGGCGCTGATCTCGTTTTCGATCGGCCTGACGACACCACCCATCACGCCAGCGGTGCGCACCCTGTACCCGCGGCTCGTGCCAGGCAAGCAGATCTCGGCGCTGTTCTCGCTGGACGCGGCTGCACAGGAACTCATCTGGGTACTCGGACCCGTCATCGCTGTCTTTGTCGCCGCGCAGTTCGGCACGGCCGTCGGTCTGTCAGTTGCCGCAGCATTCATGCTGTTCGGAGGCGCCTGGTTCATCATGAGCCGCCCTGTCGGGGTCGTCAAGATTCCGCCGTCGAAGGCTAGCCTCGGAGCGGTGCTGAAGCGCCCCACCGTGATCATCGCGACAGTGATCGGCTTCTTCTTCGTGGCGTCGTTTGCCGCGATCGAAGCGGGCGTCGTGCGCGCGTTCGCGCCAGCCGCCGAAGGTGGCCACTCGAGCATTGAGTCGGGCATCGTGCTCGCGGTGTTCGCTGGCGGCTCGCTCGTCGGCGGCCTCATCATCGGCCACCGCCCGTTGCGTCCGTGGTCGCTCGCGATCAGGATCGGTGTCGTGCTCATCGGCACCGCGGCATGCCTCGTCAGCCTCAACATCTGGTGGTTGTCGATCGTGCTGTTCGTCGGCGGCCTCGGCACCGCGCCGACATTCGCTGGGATCTCGAGCATGATCGGTTCAACGGTCAAGTTCTCGGAAACCGCCGAGGCGTTCGGGTGGATCGGTACGGGCCAGCTCGTCGGTGTCGCGACGGGTTCCGCAATCGCCGGCGTCGCGATCGACGCAATGGGCGCCCAGGGAGCCATCATCGTGTCGACAGGGCTGATCCTCGTCGCCGGTGTCGTCGCACTCGCAACGACAAAGTGGGTGCCCGATCTGAAGGACCGCGATATCGAGCAGCCTCCCGAGACCGGCACGATCACGCTTCCACTCCCGTAACATTCACGGGTTCGACACTTCCGCAGTCTGCCACCGCCTGGCTATCGTTAGGGCATGAATACCAAGCGATTCCTGGCGGGGCTTGCCGCCACCCTCGTGGCTGTCGGGCTCGCGGGATGCTCAGCGTCGTCATCTGACGTCGCTGGGGTCCCCGCAGTCGATTCGATGGCCGGCGGTGAGTTCGCGTCTGCCGCGGACGCTTCCGTCGAGCAAGGATCGGGTCTGCTCGACGGCAATCGCGAGGCAGTGCAGAGCGAGAGCCGGTCAATCATCCGCTCAGCCTCGCTCGCGCTCACCGTGAAGTCTGTGCGCGCCGCAGCTGACGACGTTGCCGAGGTCGCGAAACGCCTCGACGGCTCAGTCTCCTCCCAGTCGATCAGTGGCGATGGTGGCGCCGCCACGACAGGAGAGGTCTCACTGCGAGTCCCGGCTGAGCGACTCGACGAGGCAGTCCTTGAGCTCTCCAAGCTCGGCGACGTCACCTCAGATTCCCGCTCCGCCGATGACGTCACCGAAACGCACGTCGATCTCGCGGCCCGGGTCGCCGCGCTCGAGTCCTCGGTGAAGCGGCTCACAGATCTCATGGCCGGCGCCGCAACGACGAGCGAGCTTATTGAAGCAGAGAGCGCGCTCTCTGCACGCCAGCAGGAGCTCGACGGGCTCAAAGCCCAGCTCGAATCGCTCGAGGGCCAGGTCTCCCAGGCAAGCATCTGGGTCTCGCTGAGCGAACAGAGCCCGCTTCCCGGGGGCGGCCCGACCTCCTTCTGGGACGCTCTCAAGGCAGGCGTCGCGTCGATCGGGTCGTTCTTTGTTGGCGCGTTCGTCGGTCTCGGATTCGCGCTTCCTTGGCTCGCGCTGCTCGCGATCGTGGCCGTGGCCGTTTTGATCCCGCTGCGCAGGCGGAGGCGACGCGCCCGGATCGCCGATACGCCTGAGAAACCGCTGAGCGCCGATCCTGCGGAATCAGTCGCAGAAGACCCCACCTCCTAGCGATTCGATCGCTGTCGCCCCTGCAGGCCCCCCAAAAGAGCAGCGCGTGGGACGCTAGTGATACTCATCGAGGTGTGAAAGACTAGCCTCAACCAGTCACCGACGAAGTCACTAAGGAGTGAGTCAAATATGGGCACCTTCGCCGTCATTAATCCGGCTACGGGCGAGAAGCTCGCAGAGTACCCGGACGCGACCGCTGCTGACATCGAAGCAGCACTCGCTTCGACGCAGCAGACCTACCAGGAGTGGTCACGCAAGACCACCGTTGCCGAGCGTGCAGCACTCGCAAAGCGCGCGGCAGAACTCTTCGATGAGCGCAAGGAAGAACTCGGCGCAATCATCAACCGCGAGATGGGCAAGCCCCTCGATCAGTCGATCGGCGAGGCCGAGTTCTCGGGCGCGATTACTGCTGCGTTCGCAGACAACGCCGAGAAGTGGCTCGCCGACGAGCACCTCGAGGTTGAAGATGGCCTGAAGACTTTCTTCCGCTTCCAGGGCACAGGCGTGATCCTCGGCATCATGCCGTGGAACTACCCGTACTACCAGGTCGCGCGCTTCGCCGTGCCGAACCTCATCCTCGGCAACACGATCGTGCTGAAGCACGCAGCGCAGTGCCCCGAGTCGGCGCTCGCGCTCGAGCAGCTGTTCCTTGACGCAGGCTTCCCGAAGGGCGCCTACGTCAACGTCTTCGCCACTCACGAGCAGGTCAGCGACATCATCGCCGACGACCGCGTGCAGGGCGTCTCGCTCACCGGTTCGGAGCGCGCAGGCGCGATTGTTGCCGAGCAGGCAGGCCGCGCGCTGAAGAAGTGCGTGCTCGAGCTCGGCGGCTCGGACGTTTTCCTCGTGCTCGACTCGGCAGACCTCGACCACGCTGTTGAGCACGCTGTTGGCGGCCGCATGGAGAACACCGGCCAGGCGTGCAACGGCTCGAAGCGTATCGTCGTCATGGACAAGTACTTCGACGAGTTCTCGAAGAAGTTCCAGGCCGCTATCGCCGGCCAGTCGTACAGCGACGGTGACTTCGGCCCGATGTCGTCTGAAGCTGCGACGAAGACCCTCACCGCTCAGGTGCAGGGTGCGATCGACCAGGGCGCCGAGGTTGTCGTTGGCAACAACGAGCCCGAGGGCAACCTCTACACCCCGTCGATCATCACGAACATCACCCCGGCGATGGACGTCTACAGCCAGGAGCTCTTCGGCCCCGTCGCGCAGCTCTACAAGGTATCGAGCGACGAAGAGGCGATCCAGCTCGCGAACTCCTCGCCCTACGGCCTCGGCTCCGTCATCATCTGTGACGACCTCGAGCGCGCGGAGCAGGTCGGAAACCAGCTTGACGTTGGCATGGTCTTCATCGGCGGCGCGGGCCTCGAGGGCGCTGACGTGCCCTTCGGCGGCGTGAAGAAGTCGGGCTACGGCCGCGAGCTCGGCAAGGTTGGCATGCTTGAGTTCGCCAACAAGAAGCTCTTCCGCTACGCGGGCTAAGCGTTTCGCACAGCACTGAGGGGGTGCGGATCCGATTGGATCCGCACCCCCTCAGTGCTGTGTGCTGTGCGGGGCCCGGTTCGCTAGCGTTCGAGCAGGCGAAGCTGAAGCATCGCCTCGAACCTGTCGTCAGCGTTGTCGAGGTCGATCCCGCTGATCTCGACTGCTCGACGCAGGCGGTACCTGAACGTGTTCGGGTGCACAAAGAGCATGTCTGCGGCCTTCGCGACGTCGCCGAAGTGGTCGAACCAGGCACGCAGCGTGTCAACGAGATGCCCCTTTTGTTTGGCATCGTGCTCCATGAGCCTGGACACGGGGCCAGTGAACTCGTCGCCACGAGACACCATGAGATCGCGCAGCTCGAGCATGAGCACCGACGCGTGCACGTCGCTCAGTCGCGCGACGCGCGCCCGTACGTCGCCGCTTCGGGAGCGCCCGCCGGTGCTCCCCGCAGCACTGGGTTCGTGCGGTGTTACCGCCTGGCCAGCCGCCGGCTCGAGGAGCGCCCTGAGCACTCGTCGAGCAGACGCCCGCGATCGCGAGATGCCACCGATGTCGTCTGCTGGGGGGCCCACAGCGATAACTGCAGACATCCGACTCCCGACACGGTCGAGAAAGTCCTCCATCGTGCGCACTGCGTGGTCGCCCGTCGGGTCGTTCGGCTCTGGGAGGATCCCGTACACAGTGTCGCCGAGCAGCGCCACTGCTGAGCCGGGCCGCATTGCAGACAGGTGCACGGCAAGTGCGTCAGCGAAGCGCTCCCGCTCGGCCATCAGCGCCTGGTCTGCGCTTGCGGCTCCCCCGTGCTCGGTTTCAGTCAACACCGCCGCAACAACGCACACGGGCTGCCCGGCGAGGTTCAACCGCGAGAGCGCCTCGCTCGCACCCGAACCGCCTTCAAGCGCGGTGCTCAACAACTCAGCGCGAAGCCGGCGCTGCACGTCAGCTCCCGCGCGCACCCGAAGCAGGTGCAGCGCGACGAGCTTCGCGGCGTCGCGCAACGTGATCCTGCGCTCGTCGGTGAGCGGCCCGTCCATCGCCGCCCAGATCGACCCGAGTACCTCATCCCCCGCGCGAACGCCGATTGCCACGCGCGGGGTCGACATGTCGACCTCTGCCTCGATGCGCGTGATCACCACCGGATCTTCGCTTCGGTAGAGGTCCCGGAAGACGCCCTGCTGCGTCAGATGGTGACGGTATCGCTCCGGCACCCGCCTGCCGATGATCGTCTCGGCGCGAGCCGGGTCGGCTTCTTCCTGCCGACCCGAGAACGCGAGCACGCGCGAGGAGCGATCCTCAATCGTCACTGGCGCGTCGAGCAGCGAGGAGATGGCGTTCGCGACAGCGAATAGGTCGCCCGACGGGATGCCGCCGAGGGAATCGACGTGGGTGTCCCCCACGTCGTCTTCGGCAAGGAGCGACCTCAACAGCGCTGCAAGCTGCGTCCATGTCGCACCTCGCGCGAGGCCGAGCACGACGATACCGTGCTCGTCTGCCAGGGCACGAGTCGCAGCGGTGATCTCAACTGGCGACCGCACCACGACCGCGGCGATCGCGTGGCCGGAGAGACCCGCGATGAGTTCACCGAGCCCTTCACTGCCGTGCACCCCCACGCCGAGCACGACTGCATGTGCTGGATACAACGGCTCATCGACGGGGTCGTAGATGACAACCCCGCCGATGTCTTGCTGATCGTCGATGCGCCCGTGGACGACCTCGAGCAGTGTGAGCCCGAGGTCGTCAAGCACGCGTCCCAGACTGAACCTGGTGAATCGTGGTTCGTGCCTGTCACTCATGAAGGGAAGCATATCGCTAGCTCTCGTGCGCTGACGTCAGCGAGGCCCACACAGTTAGACCGCGATCCACTCGACGCTAGTGGTGAACTCCTCGAGCAGTTCGGGAATCGGAGCAACGCCGAGGCCCGGTCCCGTAGGAACGGTGAGATGGCCGTTCTCCATGACCCACGGCTCCGTGATGTCTGTCTTGTAGAAGCGGCTGCTCGACGAGACGTCGCCTGGAAGCGTGAAGCCAGGAAGCGAGGCGAGCGCGATGTTCGCCGCGCGTCCAATGCCAGACTCGAGCATGCCGCCGCACCAGACGGGAACCCCTGCCGCGACGGCGAGGTCATGGATGCGTCGGGCCTCGAGATAGCCACCGACGCGACCGGGCTTGATGTTGATGACGCTCGTCGCGCCGAGGCGGATCGCCGCTGCAGCGGTCTGGGCAGACGTCACTGACTCGTCGAGGCAGATCGGCGTCTTCAGCATCTTCGCGAGGTCGGCGTGACCGACGATGTCTTCCTCCTCGAGCGGCTGCTCGATGAGCAGCAGGTCGAAGTCGTCGAGCTTCGCGAGGTGGCGCGCGTCACGCAGCGTGTACGCCGTGTTCGCGTCAACCTGCAGCTGCACATCGTCGCCGAAGCGCTCGCGCACCGCACGGACCGCCTCGACGTCCCAGCCGGGCTCGATCTTCAGCTTGATGCGAACGTACCCCTCGTCGATGTAGCCTCCGACGGCGTCGAGCAGCTCAGGGATCGAATCCATGATGCCCACCGACACGCCGCACGGAACGACGTCTCGGACCGAGCCGAGTTCGCGACCGAATGAGCGACCCTCCGCACGCAGCTCCGCGTCGAGCACTGCGGTCTCGAGCGCCGCCTTCGCCATCGGGTGGCCTTTGAACTTGTGCAGTGCTTGGCCAACGCCCGTCGCGTCGGTGACGTTCGCAATTGCCTCGATGAAGTAGCGCTTCATGATGTCAGCGGCGCCGTCGGTGTACTCGGGTGAGTACAGCGGATCGCCGAGTGTGACGCACTCGCCCCACCCTTCGGCCTCGTCGGTGACAGCCTTTACGAGCAGAATGTCGCGCGCGGTCTGCGTGCTGAACGACGTGCGGAACGGTGAAACCAGCGGCAGCCCCACTCGGCGCAGCTCAAAGCCCTCGATCTTCATCAGTCTTGTTCTCCTTCAGTTGATGCGTGTTGCAAGATGTAGCCGGTGCCGCGCTCAAATCCGACGATGCGGGCGCCGTTGTTCAGGTGCGAGGTAAGCTGCTCGCGGATCGTGCCGCGCCACTTCCGCGCCTGGTCCGGATCGGTGACGCGGAGCCCCTCGATGTCGTCAGGGATCGCGACAGCGAATCCCTTCGGGACAGTACTGCCAGATCGATCGCCGCCCGCAAGCCGCGAGACGTTCTCGTCAAGCAGGTGCCATCGGACGAGCAGTCTGTCGCTCAAGTCGCCCGCGTTGATCGTGTCTGACATGAGTCCGTAGAAGTTCTCGAGGTACTCCACGGGCACAGCGCCAAGCTTGTTGAAATTGAAGCTCGCGTTGCGGGAAACGAGCGGATCATACGTCCACTCGATCGCTTCGATACCGCGATCGAGCGCCCAGGCTCGCTGGTGCAGCTTGATGCCGTAGCCGACTGCCTTGCCAACGAGGCCCGGAACCACGCCGGTGATGTGGCTGTGCAACGTCGAGCGCTCAGGGCTTGAGTGCAGTCCGAGCGCGGCGCCGACGAGCTCGCCGTCGAGAAATGCGCCAGCGATGTAGTTTCCCGTCTTGCCGAGCACACGCATGATTTCCTTCGGTACGACAGGGTTGTCGGCCGTGCGTCCCCAGATGAGCGCGAGCAGGTCGATGACCTGCGTCTCCTCCTCAGTGCCGCGCATCTCGCGCACCGTCACTCCGGTGAGGGCTGCGGCCCGCTCGGCATCGAGGTGAGCCTGGCGCTTCATCTCGTCGGTGATGCGATCTCCGGCCATCATGCACCAGCTTTCGGTTCGTCGAGCAGGCTCGTCATGAGTTCAGTGAGCAGCAGGGTGCGCGGCTCGATCGCGGCGACGAGCACGTGCTCGCTCTCGGCGTGCGCCCCGCCGCCGACAGCGCCGAGACCGTCGAGTGTCGGAACCCCGATTCCGGCAGTGAAGTTGCCGTCGCTCGCGCCGCCGACAGCGACACCCTCGAGAGGCTCGAGGCCGAGCGTCGCCGCCGCGGCCTGCGCCCTATCGAAGAGTGCGGCTGACGACGCAGACTCGAGCGGAGGCCGATTCGGGCCGCCAACGACCTCGAGCTGCGCGCCGGCGAGCACCGGGCGAAGGGCGAGCATAGCCTCGTGTACCCGATCCTGCTCGGCGAACGTGCGCGCCCGCACGTCGACCTTGAACGACGCTCGCGCGGGCACAGTGTTGCTCGTCGTGCCTGCTGTCGCGACAGTCGGGGTCACAGTGGTTCCCAACTCAGCATTGCCGAGCCCCGCGACGGCGATGAGCTGGTGCGCGAGTTCTAGCGACGCGTTAACACCCTTTTCTGGTTCGAGCCCGGCATGCGCGGCGACGCCGTACACAACGACCTCGTACAGTGAGACGCCCTTGCGCTCAATCTTCAGCGCACCACCATCGGCGGCTGCCTCGAGCACGAGTGCGGCGCGCGCGCCGCGCGCAGTCTCCTCGATGAGGGATCGCGAACTCGGCGAGCCGAGTTCCTCGTCGCCGGTGACGAGGAGCGTCACGCCATCGCGCTCAGTGAGCGCGGCTGTCGCGTGCATCGCCATTGCGAGGCCAGTCTTCATGTCGAAGCAGCCTGGGCCGGTCAGCACGCCGTCAGCGTGTGTGAACGGCAGCCGCGAGAGCGTTCCGAGCGGCCATACAGTGTCGTGGTGCGCGACGAGCAGCACCCGAGTCGTCTCCCCGAAACTCCACTTTAGGTGGCTCACCCCGTCGAGAACGATCCGCTCCGGTGAGACTCCGAGCAGCTTTTCGCCGAGCTCGGCAACAAGCGTGGCCGACGTCGCAACCGCGTCGTGATTGTCTGAGGGGGACTCGCATTCGACGAGGGTGTGAATCGTCTCGACGATGTCATCGAGTCGCACCGTGTGCGGTGTCATGTCGATAGACCTTTCTGTCTTCCGAGCGGCTTGTGGCCGCTCGGGGCAAGGATGAGGGGTGTCACCTGAGGTGACCGCGGAGTCCGCGCCCAGGGTAGGCGTCAGTCACGATGTCTTCGTCGCGCACGACGAACTCGCCGGCGACCAAGACGCACTCGATCCCGATCGAGGGCCGGGTGCTATCGAGGTACGTCGCCTGGTCCGTCACGCGATCCGGGTCAATCACGATGATGTCGGCGTCGGCTCCCAGGCCAAGGTGCCCCTTGTGCGCAAAAGCCGGTGTCGTCGCGTCCATGACGCGCGCAGGCAGAAAGCTGCAGCGGCGAAAGGCCTCGAGCCAAGTCCAAGCCTGCTGCTCGCGTACCATCATGCGGAGAGAGCGCGCGAAGGTTCCCGCTGTGCGCGGATGGGTGGTGCCACCCGCTGGCAACGGCCACTCGCGCGTGTCAACTGTGCCGTCTGGCCAGTTGACCTGCATCGCGTCCGACGCAACGATTCCGTCGGGGAACGCGAGCGCGCGCTCAAGCAGGGCGCGGTCCGCAGGATCCTCGTCGTCGATGAACTCGACGATGCACGCGGCGCCGGGGTCAGTCTTGCGCATGTGCCGAAGGTGCTCGGCGTCACGGATCCGTTCTCCGGTGGCGACGATGACGATACTCGATGGCGAGATCCCCCAGACGCCAAGCCGTTCGGGCGCAAGAAAGGCTGCGCCGATGCCCGTGCTGCCCGCGCCGTAGGGGTACGTTTCGACGGTGATGGCGGCGCCGCCCTCGCGAGCCCGCTCGATGACCCCGAGCGTGCGGTCAATGTGCCTGCGCGAGGTGCTGTTCACGTGACAGTGATGCACCTGTCCGCCGAACTCCATCGCGGCGCGTGCGGCTTCCTCGGTACCGTCCATCGGCGTCGTCGGATCGGCCTCAGTGATCTCGCGTACGTGAGTGAACGTCGGCACACCAGCGCGCGCCGCGAGCTCGTTCACTGCGAGGTACTCGGCTGGGTCAGTACGCGGCGCGTAGCCCTGCAGGATTCCGATCCCGAGCGCCCCATCGGCGATCTCGCTCTCGAGGCGTCCGAGCCATGCGCGCAGCTGCGCCGGTGTTGAGTCAGCCTGCCACGCAGGATCTCCAAGGATCGAAAGCCCCTCGGCGAAGTCGGCATTTGCTGATCTCCCCGAAAGCACTTCGGCTCGCGCCATCCCCCAGGAGGCTGAAAACCCGAAGTTAATCGGACGCCCCTCTTGCATCGCCTTCGTGTACGCGAGCTCGACGGGCAGCAGACCTGCCTCGAGTTCGAGCGCCGTCGTGACACCGTCACGGGCCTGCAACCGTTGACCCGCAATCGAGTTCACATGGCTGTGGAGGTCAACGAAGCCAGGCCCGACGATCTTGCCTGCGACGTCGATCTCCTCGGCGTCTCCGACACGGAGTTCCAACCCGACTGCAGCGACCTTGCCGTCCTCAATGAGCACGTCGGCGACGCGGTCGGTCCCGTTTCCGGGATCCACCACCCGGCCTCCGCGCAAGATGACGCGTTGCATTAGGCTGCAGCTTCAGCTTCGTCACGCTTGCGCAGGCACCGAATGTCAGCGTACAAGCATGGGTGACCGTCGACAGTTGTGAACGTGAGCTGCGACCATGTCGACAGTGAGTCTGGGCGGGAGACGAAGCGGTTTGGCTTCGCGGTAGGCAGCATGTCGAAGAGCGTGGAGGTGACCGAGCTGGGGTCGAGGCCCTGGGTGAGCTTCGCCTTGACCTGGCCGCCTTCGGTCTTAAACACCTCGACCGAGGTGATGAAGTCGCCGTACGTGCCGAGCCACTCGTCCTTGACGACCGCCTGGCTCGCAGGGCCCGACGGGCTCACTCCCGCGCCGGTGGAGGCGCCGACAAACTCGCGCGCGAAGGCCTCCACAATCTCGCCGCCCGCGCGGTTCGCGATTCCGCCGTTGCAGAACACAACGATGACAACGCCATCATCGGGAAGCACCTGGAACCAGGCCTTATTCCCGACAGTGGTACCGCCGTGCCAAAAGAGGCGGTGGCCCTCCCACTCGTCGAGGATCCAGCCGAGGCCCCACTGCGGAGACAGCGCGTCTGCGTCGCCGAGATCCGCCTGGACCTGCGCCATCAGCTCCACCGACTCCGGGCTCAGCACGTTTGTGCCAGCCACGCCGAGGCCGCCGCGCAGGAAGGATCGACCGAAGTCGAGCAGGTCGTCGACGCTGCTGTTGATGATGCCTGCAGGCCCGACCGAGCGAGGCAGCGCAGTAGTCGGCGCGGGCACCCAATCTTTCGCACCCGTTTCGCGGGTGTGACCATGCTGGTAGCGGTGGCTCATGATCTGCTCGGGCAGCGTCAAGAACTGGTGCAGGTCGAGACGCTGGCTGATACGCGCCTGGACCGAGGCGTCCCAGGTGCGGCCGTCGATGAGTTCGATGATCCGGCCGAGCACGACCCATCCCGAGTTGCAGTACGACCAGCCGGTTCCGGGGCTGAACAGCGGCTCGGCGTCCTTCAGCAGGGCAACGTACTTCTCAATGCAGTCGTCTCCACGACCGGTGTCGGTGAAAACATCGCCGTTGATGCCCGACGTGTGCGAGAGGAGGTGACGGATCGTAATCTTCGACCCGTCGTCCGTCGTCGACAGCGGGGTGTCTGGGAGCAGCTCGGAGACGAGTGTCTCAAGCTCGAGCTTGCCCTCCTCCCGCAGCTGCATGATCATCGTCGCGGTGATGATCTTCGTGACCGAGCCGATCTGGCAGAGGGTGTCTCGTGTGGTCTCGACACCCGTGCGATTGTTCGCAAGCCCCGTGCTTGCGACAAACCGCTGCTCGCGGCCCGTCGCCTCGTCGATGCGCAGCACGCCTGCGACGATTCCTGGCACGTGGTGCCGTCTCGCAGTCTCACCGAGAAACTCTTCCCAACGGGCGGTGTCGAAAGCAGGGGGGCTCAGCGGGTTCGTCATCGTTGACTCCTGTGATCTGGTGTGGTGTGCCTGAAAGTTAGTGTTGGGTGGTGCACGTGGGCGCCGCCGCCAGTCGGCATGCGGCGCCCACGTTTCGAGTGCTACTTGACGAGGATGATCGCCGTGTAGAACTCGTCGATGCCGTACGCTTCAATGCCTTGCGAGAAGCTCGAGGTGGCAGTCATCGCGAATGGAACGTAGTCGGCCGACTTGTACATCTCAGCCTCGGCAGTCTCCCAGGCCGCGCAGGCCTCGGTGCCAGTGTGCGTGTTCGCCTCTGCGACGAGTTCGTCGAACTTCGGGTTGTTGAGCGCCATGAAGTTGTTGCCATTCGGCGGGGTCTCACCGGTGAAATACGTCATCAGGGCGCTCGGCACGGGGAAGTTCGCGGAGAGCATGATCGTGTCGAGCGTCGACGCCGCGCCGGGCTTGCTGATCTCTTCGATGAACGCGCCGTAGTCTGCGCCGTGATGGTTCACTCCAACGCCGATCTTCGCCCACTGCTCCGCCATCATCTCGGCAGTCGATGCTGTCTCGGCACCCTTTGACTGCCAGGCGAACTCGAGGTCGAGCTTCTGGCCGTCCTTCGCGCGCTTGCCGTCGGAACCCTTGACCCAGCCCGCCTTGTCGAGCATCTTCTCAGCCTCAGCGACGTCCGTTGTCGGAAGGTTGGGGCCCGCCGCGTCATACTGACAAACCTGCGGGTTCGCTACGGCGAGGCGCTGCGCCCGCTCGCCCTTACCTGCCGAGCTCACCTGCATGAGCTCATCGAGGTTGAGCGCCTTCGTGAGCGCAATGCGCACGTCGCGGTCCGAGGTGGGCTGATCGGCTGCCTGGCTGTAGAGGATGCCGCCTGTGAGCAGCTTGCCCTGCGCGTAGACGTCAACCTTGCCTTCGAGCCTGTCTGCGTCAGGACCTGTCACTGTCGCGAGGTTCAGTTCCTTCGAGAGCAGCAGGTTTGCGCGGGTGCTCTCGTTCTCGACGATGCTGATGACGACTGTCTTGGGAACGCCCGGTGTCGCCCCCGTCGGAGCCCCCTCAGGGCCCCATGCGTAGTCGTCACGCCGCTCAAAGGTGTAGTGATCGCCGGTGACAGCCTCGGTCATCGCGTACAGGCCGGTACCATTCGTCGCGGTCGCAACGCTCTTAGGGTCATCGAGCGCGGCCTGGCAGAAGATCGGCATAGTACCAATCGCAGTGATGCGGAACGGGTCTGGCTCCGTCGTCGTGATCGTGACGCTCGTGTCGTCATTCTCGATCTTCGCGTCGGCAGGCACGACGAGGTTAACCGCCGTTGAACTGTTGGCCGGGTCTGCAATCCACCGGAAGTTGTTCGCGATCGTCTCAGCGGTGAGCTTGGTCCCGTCTGCACAGACCGCGTCGTCGCGGACCTTGAAGTGCAGCGAGGTCGGAGTCTCCTCCCACTCAGTCGCAAGCCAGCCCTTGGTCGAACCGTCGGTGTCGAAGTAGACGAGGGACTCGTACGCCCACGGCGTGACCGAACTGAGCACTGCGCTCGGGTTCAGCGGGGTGAACAGCATTCCCGGGTCGCGAGTCAGCGCGAAGTTGAGCGTGCCGTCAACGACGGGCTCCCCTCCGCCACCAGCCTCTGGGGTAGCGCCGCCGCCACCTCCCGTGCATGCTGACAGGGCCAGCGCCCCGACAGCAGCAAGTCCAAGGATCTTATACGCCTTCATAGTGTGTTCCTTCGTGTTGAGGCCCAGGTGACAATCATCTCGGGAGTGCACGTCGCGCACTTCGGCGTGCTCGACAAATCTGCGCTCCCAATCTGTTGACCTGAACAGTTTGGTGATGCAAGTGTGAAAGTGTGACGGCCTACAGCGTCGGCACCGCTGCGATCAACTCACGGGTGTACTCGTGCTGCGGGTTGTGCATCACTTCGAGCGTCTCTCCGACCTCGACGAGACTGCCCTGACGCATAACCGCGACTCGGTCACACACAAGGCGCACGACAGCGAGATTGTGGCTGATGAACAGCATGGAGAAACCGAGTTCGCGCTGCAGCTTCTTCAGCAGATTGAGCACGGACCCCTGTACCGAGACATCGAGCGCAGACGTGATCTCGTCAGCAAGAATCACCGCCGGCTTCGCAGCGATTGCGCGAGCCACGGCGACGCGCTGGCGCTGTCCGCCCGAGAGCTGTGTCGGCATTCGCTGGGCAGTGTCTGTCGGCAACGCGACCGCACGCAGCAGATTCGCTATTTCGTCTTTTCGCGCCTTGATCCCGGGGATAGCAGAACCATCACGCTTGTGCGCTGCGACGAGCGCCTCGTCAAGCGACTGCCCGATCGTGCGCCTCGGGTTGAAGCACGACTGCGGATCCTGAAAAATCATCTGCACCCGGCGGCGTTCGCGCACTCTGTCACCACGGGCGTGCGAGATCTCTGTGCCCTCAAGAAGAATCCGCCCCGATGAGGGCTCAGAGAGCCCAACAGCCGCTCGCGCAATCGTCGATTTACCAGAGCCAGACTCGCCGACGAGTCCCAACACCTCGCCAGCCCGAAGATCAAGACTGACCTCGTCAACCGCAGTGAAGAGCGACGAGCCGTGACCATAAGTGATGCTAGTTGATTCGAATACGAGCTGACTCGTCACTTTGCTGCTCCTTCGAAGTCAATCAGACGAATGGCCTCGGTCGGCGGGAGAACCGCCTCGATAACCCCAATCGGGGACGTCCCCGTGAAGTCAGCATCATCGGGGATCGACGCCATCGCTTCGCCACGCGGGCTACTCATTGTCGGTACCGTCGCCATCAGGGCCTGCGTGTACGGGTGCGCCGCGTTCCCGGCCCGTAGCTCGTCTGCACTAATGTCTTCAACGAGCCGGCCCCGGTACATGACGAGTACGCGCGTGCAGAGCGACGTCACCACAGCGATGTCGTGCGAGACAAACATGATCGCCGTGCCGTCCTCCTCATTGATCTGCCCCAGCAGTTTGAGGATGCCAGCCTGCACCGTCACATCGAGTGCGGTTGTTGGCTCATCGGCGAGGATGAGCGACGGCTTACCCATGAGACCCGCTGCGATCATCGCGCGCTGTCTCATACCGCCCGAGTACTCGTGTGGGTACTGCGAGTAACGGCGCTCCGCATCAGGGATCCTGACGTCCTCAAGCCTCGCGACAGCCGTAGCCTTCGCCTCGGCGCGCGTCATGTAGAGGTGCAGCTGGCCGCTCTCGGCAACCTGCGTTCCCACGTGCAGAGCGGGATTCAGGGACGACATCGGGTCTTGGAAGACCATCGCGAGCTTGGTGCCGAAGTGGTGGTCGAGCGAGCGCGGATGGCCGTCTTCGCTCAACACCAAATCTTCACCGTCGAAGCTTGCAGAGCGCGCCGTGACATGCAGTGGCGCTTCCAAGAGGCCAGCAATCGACATGAGCGTGAGGCTCTTTCCCGAGCCCGACTCACCGACGACACCGACGATCTCGCCGCGGCCGATATCAAACGAGACTCCGTCGACGAGCGGGCGCAGTTCGGCGTCACTTCCGGGCGCAAACACCTTGAGCCCGCGAACCGAAAGGACGTTCTCGCTTGCCTCGCCAGTGTCGATGGTGGCGTGATCCTGTTTCGCGTCTTCCGCCGCGCGCAGCCTGACACGCTTCAGCTTCCGAAGCACCCGAGCAGACAGCGTACGCCTCGCACCCGTGTTGAGCGTGCGGCTCAGCACTTCGCCGAGGAGCACAAATGTGAGACCGGCGAGGATGATCGCGACGCCAGGAACAAGTGCGGCCGCCGGCGTGACGAAGATCCGGCTAATTCCCTCGTTCAGCATCCGACCCCAGTCGAACTGCGGCACCTGCACGCCGAGCCCAAGGAACGACAGGCCGGCGAACGCGAGCAGCGTTCCGCCTGCAGTGAGCGTCGCGTTCACGAGCAGCGGATCGCGGATGTTTGGGAGCACGTGCCTGAAGACGATCTGACGCTTGGGCACGCCGAGCACGAGCGCAGCGGACACGTAGTCGCGGCCCCACACAGACGCCGCAAGGTTGTGCACAAAGCGGCCATAGTTCGGCATCATCGCGATCGCGATCGCGAGGCTCGCGGCCGCGGCGCTCTGACCCAGGATGACAGAGAACGCGATTGCGAGCAGCAGGCCGGGAAACGCGACACCAATATTGATGCCAGCCACAATCCACCGACCTGGCGTTCCGCCGAGTATGAGCGGCAGCAGTCCGAGGACGACGCCGCAGACGATGCCAATTGCTGTGGCGGTGAGCGCCATTACGACCGACAGCCGAGTTGCGACGAGCGTGCGAAGCAAGATGTCGCGGCCGCTCCCGTCAGTTCCGAAGACGTGCTCCGGGCTCGGAGGCTGCGAGATCAGGCTCGTGTTCGTCACAGAGGCCTGTTGACCCCAGATGATCGGCGCGAAGATCGCGAGAAAGGCGAGCGCGAGAAACGCGATGCTTGCGGCTACGCCGACGGGTGTCCGCAGCGTATGCAGGAATCGTTGGGATGTCGTCATGATTTGTCCAATGCGGTACGCGGATCGAGCAGGATCAGCGCCATGTCAATAGCAAGGTTGATGAGCAGCACAACCGCTCCGTAGAAGATGATGATCGCCTGCACAAGCGGGTAGTCCTTTTCCTGAATGGACTGCACGATGACGCTGCCGAGACCCGGCCAAGCGAAGATGCTCTCAACGATCACGGTTCCGGCGATCATGCCTCCGAGCGCCATGCCCGAGATTGTGAGTGTCGAGGTCAACAGGTTCGGGAGCACGTGTTTTCCGTACAGGCGAACTGGTGACATCCTGCGGGCGCGAGCCGTACGAACGTAATCCTGCTGCAGCACTGTCAGCGTCTCAGCGCGGACGATCCGGGTGAGCGCGGCAGCCGGCCCAAAGGCGAGAGCAGTCACCGGCAAGATATACGAGGCGAAATCGCCCCGTCCCGCGACAGGCAGCAAATCGAGCGTTACCGCGAAAAAGTAGACGAGCAGGATGCCCGCGAGAAACTCGGGGATGAGTGCAATCACTGCGGTGATCGAATTGAAGCCGATGTCGACACCGGGTCGGCGATCTCCGTGCGTGAGCGCGCCAAACGTGAGCCCCAGGCAAATCGCGATGACAAGCGCAATCGCGACTGCCGACCACGCGATCTCGAGGGTAGCTGGCGCCCGCTGCATAATGACGTCGATCACAGGCATGCGCGAGCTGATCGACTCGCCGAGGTCGCCCGTGAAGAGGCCCTTCCAGAACGAGAGGTACTGGACGAACACCGGCTTGTCGAGACCGAGCTCAACCCGACGCGCTTCAACAGCCTCAGGCGAGGCGTTTTCACCGGCGGACACACGAGCGGGATCCCCCGGGATGAGCTGCATCAGCAAGAATGCGACAGTGACAAGCACGAACATCGATACGACGAAGTAGCCGCCGCGGCGCAGGAGATACGCGGCCCAGGGTTTGCGGGCCAGGAACGATTCTCGCTTCTGCGGTTGTGGTGTATCAGTGTCCGCTATTGGACTCGCAGAAATTGCTGGCATGCGCTCTCCTCGCCGTTGGGTCGTAGCTGCTGGATTCAGTATTGCGGAGAAGTGAATCGCGTCGCATTGTCGGACGCGCCAAGCAACGAGCTCAAAAACTGTCCGGCATACCAACACGCCGATTGCGATACCTCATATGCTTCGAGATTGGAGGCCACGAGCTCCGCGACGGTGCGACGCCGCCGGTTCCCATTCCCACTGAAAGGTTTGTCATGCGCGTATACATTTCAATCGATATGGAGGGTGTCGCAGGCATCGCCACAATGGACCAGGTGGTCCGAGGCGGTCACGGCTACCCACGCGCGCAGCAGCTCATGACTGGTGAGGCGAACGCAGCAATCGAGGGGGCGTTCGCGGGCGGTGCGACGGAGGTCACAATCAACGACAGCCACGGCACCATGGATAACCTCATTCATGAGGATCTCGATCAGCGCGCCCGCGTCGTATTCGGAAGCCCAAAGGTCGACTGCATGGCCGAGGGCATCGACAAGGATCACGACGTTGCGCTGTTCATCGGCTATCACGCGGCCGCAGGCGGGCCAGGAGTCATCGCACACACCTATTCTTCGCTCTTCAACGAGGTCCGCGTGAACGGAAAGCCGGTCTCAGAAGCAGACGTGAACGCGCTGCAGGCCGCTGCGGTGGGCGTGCCCGTCGCGCTGCTCACCGGCGACGACGTGATCTGCGCCGACATCTCGACCTCGCTGCCCGGTATCGAGACGGTGACCGTGAAGGAGGCGCACGGCTACAACGCGGCGGATTCCGTCTCCCCCACCGAATCGCGCCGCCTCATCCACGACGCGGCCAAGCGGGCGGTCGAGGGTGCGAGCTCGCTGAAGCTCGCGCCGGTGCCCGAGGTCATCGAGGTTGAGATCGACATGCCGAACATCCCCTCCGCCGAGCTCGCGCAGATGATCCCAACTGCTGAGCGGACTGCAATCCGCACGATCAAGCTGAGCGCGCAGTCGCCGCGCGAGGCAGTGAACTTCATCACCGCGTGCTACCAGTTCGCTGCGGCGTCACTGCGCGGCATGTTGCCGCTCATCAACCGCTAGCCACCCCACACGAAATGGCCCGGGCCCCTCACGGGGCCCGGGCCATTTCGTGTTCGCGCTCCGGGGCTGCAAGCCGCCGCCCGAGCCGCTACCCCAGCGCGTCGGAGAGCAGGCGCGCGATATCGCCGATCGCTCGGTCAGCCGCGGGGTTTCGTGACTGCAGGGTCTTTCCGCGGAGGAAAACTGCGATCGCGTGGCGCTTGCCTCCCGGAAACTCGACGACGCCGATCTCATTGCGCACCAGGCCGATGGTGCCTGTCTTGCCCGAGATCTTGACGTCGTCGCGCGGGAAACCGGAGCTCAACCGGTGCGGCCACACCTGCAAACCGAGGATTCGACGCGCCTCAGCACACGCCTCCGCGGGCGCAGCTGCGTCAGTCCAGATCTGCTGCAGCAGCGACGCAGCCTCGCGGGGCGTTGTGCGGTTCGTCTTTTCGGGCGTCGCAGCGGTAAACGTCGCAGCGGTCTCGTAGTCGACGCTTGCCATGCCGTCGATCGTGCCAATACCCGCCGCTGCGAGATCTCGCGCGATCTCTTCAAAGATCAAAGCGCAATCGCCGGTTAGCTGTGTACCCGGCAGCCCGAGCTCGCGCATCGTCGCGTTGACGCGATCCACTGTCACCAGTCCCGTGACGATATCTGTTGCCGCGTTGTCACTGACGGTGATCATCGAAGTTGCGATGTCGCGCAGCGACCAGTCGGCGTCGTCCGAGAATACGCTCAGCCCTGTCGGTCCGAGTGTCGCCTCTGCTGGCGAGACGCGGATGCGCGTCGCAGGATCGAGCTCCCCCGCAGCAACCTGACGCACATACTCGACAAGCACCGGAACCTTAAACACGGACGCAGTCGCTGTCGGCGCGTCTGAGTTGAACCCAACTTCGACGCCGGTGTCGATGTCGCGAGCGTGCGCGAAAGCGAACACCCCTGCCTCTTCGGCGACCTCATTGATGCGTGCGGTGAGTGTATCTTCATCGATATTGTGCGTGCTCATACTGAGCAGACTAGTGGTCGACCAGGCCTCGGAAGTTGTGAGCACTTACGAGAGCACCTGAGGTGCTTCGTCGCACAGAACAACGCACCCGTTCGGCTTGTGGCCGAACGAGTGCGTTGCCTACGTCCCGTGGAAGAGCGCTACTTACCGAGCAGCTCGTTCACGAGGTTATCTGCGGCAACCACTGTGGTGATACCGCGAGCTTCTGCCTCGTCGAACACTCGCGAGAGCGTGTCACCGATCGCGTCGATGCGCGCAATGCGCTCGTCGATCGTGTCGCCCTCGGCGCCGAGGTACAGGACGCCGCCAGCGTTCACGAGGTAGTCAGGGGCGTAGAGGATGCCGCGTGCAGCGAGCTGCTCGGCACCGTCAGACTGAGCGAGCTGGTTGTTCGCGGGGCCGACGACCGCGGCAACCTCGAGCTCATCAATCACCTGCGGCGAGAGCATCCCGCCGACACCGGCGGGCATGAACACGTCAGCGGGAACGCGGTGGGCGTCCGCTGGCGCGACCCAGTCGGCTCCGAGTCCCGAGGCGAGCTCCCTCTTTGCCTCGTTGATGTCTGAAAGTGTGAGCACCGCGCCCTCAGCGGCGAGGCGCTCGGCGAGCGCCGACCCGACGTGGCCGAGGCCCACGATGGTGATCTTGCGTCCCTTCGGGTCAGTGCTGCCGTGCGTGCGGCGAAGCGTCTCGCGGAGCGCGGAGTACACGCCGCGGGCCGTGTAGGCGCCGGGATCGCCCAGGCCGCCCTTGTCAGCAGGGAGCCCGACCGCGTGCTCGGTGAGCTCAGACACGACGGCCATGTCAGCAGCAGTCGTGCCGACGTCCTCGGCAGTCAGATAGGCACCCCCGAGCGCCTCGACGGCGTCACCGAGGTCAAGGAACGCGTTGCGACGCAGCTCGCCGGTGAGCTGCTGGCCGGGCTCGAGCACGATGACAGACTTGCCGCCGCCGAGCTTGAGCCCAGCGAGCGCGTTCTTCGAGGTCATGCCGCGTGACAGCCGCAGCGCGTCCGCGAGGGCCTCGCCCCAGCCGCTGTAGCTCCACACGCGGCAGCCGCCGAGCGCAGGGCCGAGCTTCGTGCTGTGCACGGCGACGATAATCGTGAGCCCCGACCGGGCACCTGTCGAGATGTTGACCTTCTCGTGGTCAAGGAACGGGAACACCGTTGCCGCACTCTCGTCGGTGAGGGGCGGCACGGTCAGGGTAGAAGCACTAGTCATGCCGAGAATTCAATCGACAGCTAGCGAATCCGACAAGTGGCATCCAAGTTATTGATCGTTTTGATCGATGAATTCCCACCCGGGTGGGACTACCTTGAACAGTATGCATGTCCTTGACGCCACCGACCGCCGGATCCTCACGGTCCTCGACGCCGACCCGCGGGCCACAGTGCAGGCAATCGCGTACAGGCTCGGACTCGCGCGCGGCACGGTGCACACCCGCCTCGACAAGCTCCAGACCTCCGGCGCCCTCCGAGCGAACTCGCTCAGGCTCGACCCGCCGGCGCTCGGTTGGCCGCTTCGAGCGCGCATTACGGCTGAGGCGAATCAGGAAGAGCTCGAGGGCATGATCGCAGACCTCGAACTCATTCCCGAGATCACCGAGTGCTTCGCCGTCTCGGGGCCGAGCGATCTCGCAATTGAGATCGTCGCGCGCGACGCCGACGACGTCTACCGCGTGACGCAGGAGATCATGAAGTGCCGCGGCGTGATCCGCACGTCAACAGCGATCATGCTCCGTGGGCTCATCGCACGCAGGCAGCACCAGCTGCTCTAGCGGCGCGCGCGGGTGCGCGTCGCCGCTGCCCCGCACACCCGTTGCACCCCTCAGCGGCGGTCGAGGAAGGCCGTCGACAGGAACTCCGCGAGCGCCTCAGGCGCGTCAAGCGGAAGCACCGCTGCGACGTACTGATCCGGGCGCACAACGACTACCGCGCCATCACGGCTCACGCCGCGCAGATCAAAGATGTCCTCACCCGGGTTCGCCGCGTAGATCTTCTCGTAGTCAGTCATGCCGAGCGGGCCCGACGCCGGAAGGAAGAGCTTCGAGAGCTCCTCGATCCGCACCTCGCGATGCGGCTGCTGCATCACCGCCTTCACATCGAAGACAGCGTCGAGGTCTGCGCCCGCGGGGGTAAATCGCTTGATCGGCGAGGCATCGTTCTCGAGCTGCCATTCAGCCCAGCGCTCGAGCTGTTCACCCGAGCGATCGGCGAACGCATACACACGGTAGCGGCCGTCGGCCCGGTGATGGTGACCAAGGTGCACCGGCACCGCGTCAGCAACCCGCGTCGTCATCACAGACTTGAACCGCTTGCCGATCGGGAAGCCGGAGGCGAGCGCCTGGTGAGACGCCCCGCCAGTGAGCATCGACTCGGTGTACTCGGTCATGAAACCCGCCGGGAACTCGGCCGTCTGCACGTAGAATTCCTCAAGCTGCGAGGGTGAGTCGAACTCCTCGGGCTTCTTCGCCATAAGCGTCGACCATTCGCGGTCAAAGTCGATGAGGTTCTTGGCGGTGACGCGACGTTCCTCGGAGTAGGTCGCAAGCAGCGACTCTGGGCTGCGCCCGTCAAGAACGTAGCCGAGCTTCCACCCCAGGTTCCAGCCATCCTGCATCGAGACGTTCATCCCCTGGCCAGCCTTCGCGCTGTGCGTGTGGCAGGCGTCTCCCATAAGAAACACGCGCCCCTTGCCATCGGGCGAGGTTTCCGCGTCGTCAAAGCGGTCAGTAAGACGGTGGCCCACTTCGTACACGCTGTGCCAGGGAACGTCACGCACGTCAATCGTGTACGGGCTGAGGATCGCATTCGCTCGTGCAATGATCTCCTCGAGCGGCGTATCGCGAACCTTGCGATCATCCCCCTCCGCGACCTCTCCGAGGTCAACGTAGATCCGGCACAGGTGGTTTCCCTCGCGCGGAATGTGCAGAATGCTTCCCGCCTCGGAGTGAATGATGCACTTCTTGCGAATGTCAGGGAAGTCAGTCACCGCCAGCACGTCCATGACGCCCCAGGCGTGCATCGATGTCGATCCTGAAAGCGATCCCCCGATCGAGCGCCGCACGCGCGAGCTCGCCCCGTCGGCACCGATCACATACTTCGCGCGCACGATGCGGGTCTTTCCGCGAACGGCGTCGGCCGACTCCTCGGCGTTGATGCCCGCGCCGCTCTGGCCAGTGACCTCCCGAAGCGTGACTGCGACCGGATACTCCCCCGCCCCGACTTCGAGTCCTTCGAACTCATAGCCATAGTCGACCTCGCCGCGCGCCGGGGCCCGGCGCGCATACTCGGCGAAGTAGTCGATCACTCGGGCCTGGTTCACAATGAGGTGCGGAAACTCGCTGATGCCCGCAGGGTCGTCATCAGTGACCGAACTGCGGACGATGTGCTTGGGGTTCTCAGGATCCGGCGTCCAGAAGTTCGTCTCAGTGATCTGGTAGGCCTCATCGATGATCCTTCTAGCGAAACCAAAGGCCTGAAAGGTCTCGACACTCCGGGCCTGAATGCCGTCGGCCTGACCGAGCACGAGACGCGAGTCACGGCGCTCAACGATGCGAGTCACGACGTTTGGGAACTGCGCAAGCTGCGCGGCTGCGACGATCCCAGCCGGGCCGGAGCCCACAATGAGCACGTCTACCTCATCTGGGAGCTCATCCGGGCGGTCGAGCCCGACGCCTGCGGCTGGCAGCACGCGCGGATCCGTGGAAACATAGCCATGATGGTGGAACTGCATGCGTGAACCTCACTTCATTGTGCCCGAGAGCCCCGTGTTCGCTATTTGAACACTAAATTCGAATACTGCACACCAGTGTATGTGCGCGCGACGCATCGCACAACATCAACCGACCGATACAGACAGAGGAGCGCCATTGGCCCCCAATACTCCCGCAGGTTCGCAGGCCCAGACCGCGGGGTCACAGACACTCGCGCGCGGTCTGCGGGCACTGGAGATACTGGCAGAAGCGGGATCCCCAATCTCAATCGCTCGCCTCTCCGAAGAACTCGGCGTGCACCGGTCGAACACCTACAGGCTCCTCCGCACGTTGGAAGACCACAGATTCGCGATTCGCGACGACGCTGGGCTTATCCGTCTCGGCCCACGTATTGCTGCGCTTGCACACGGCGTCGCGCCGCACCTGAACACCGCAGCAGCCCCAGTCCTTACTGAGCTCGCACACGACCTCGGCATGACCGCTTTCCTCACCGTGCTCGACGCCGGCGACATCGTCACCCTCGCATCGGTCGAACCCGGAAACGTCGACGCGAGCATCGCACGAAACCCTGGCGTCCGCCACCCATGGGACCGCGGTGCCCCAGGCCACGCAATCGAATCGACACTCTCCCCTGCCGAACGCGAGGCGGCTCTCGGCGGTGCCGAGACCAGCCCGGCCGCGCTCGAGGCACGGGCGCTCGGGTACGCACTCAGCGAGAGCGAGGTCATCGACGGGGTCACCTCGATCGCCGTTCCGCTGCGCATCCCTGGCGAGCCACCAGCCGCAATCGCGATCGTCCATTTCAGACTGCCAGAATCGGTCGACGCTGTCGCCCAGCGCCTGCACCGCGCCGCACGCGAGGTGCTTGCAAGCTACCGCTGAGCCGGCGCGGCTGCGATCCGCTACACTACACAGTGTCCACCCGCTTCGCCGGGTAAGGCACCCGAAAAAGGGGCGCTGCTGCGAGCACTCGCGAGACATACACGGTCACCATTCACCGCTCGATCCAATGAAGGATTCGTAGATGTCTCACATTCACCCCCGTTCGTCGACCCCTGTTTCGCTCGCCGCAGCCACCGCTCAGGCACTCGCTCGGCACGCCGATCAGAGTTTTGGCCTCATGGGCAACGGCAACGCCCACCTCATTGACAATCTCACCCAGGCTGGCGTGAGCTATACAGCGGTCAGGCACGAGGCGGCCACGGTTGCCGCCGCCGACGCATACACGCGCGTGAGCGGCAAGCTTGCGATCGCGACCACCACGTATGGCGCAGGTTTCACCAACACGTTGACGGCCCTCGCCGAGGCAGCACAGGCGCGCACGCCCATGCTGGTCGTCGTCGGCGATGCGCCGTCAAGCGGGCCGCGCCCGTGGGACGTTGACGAGGAGATGCTGAGCGCCGCCGTCGGCGTGCGCCTGTTCACACTCGGAGTCGCCGGGGTCGACGAGACTGTCGACAGGGCCACCCGCTACGCCCTACGCATGCGACGCCCAGTAGTGCTCGGACTCCCCTACGACCTCGTGGGCGCTGCGGTCGTTCAGCCGGACCCCGGCCCGGGCGCTGGCCCGGGCTCAATCGCATCAAGCGCGGCCGCCAGCACCCACGACGCTCCCGCCGCCCACTCCACCCTTCCGACGGAAATCGATCTGAGCGACCCAGCGGTGCTCGCGGAACTCTCGGTCTCGGTTGCCGCCACCGATCCTCAACCCGCGGCGCCCACCGCACCTGCACCGACCGCGATGATGCCGGGCGCAATTGTCTCAACCTCAACGGTCCCGGCACCCCACCGCATCGAAGCCGCCGCCGAGGCGCTGCTCGGCGCGAAACGACCGCTCATCATTGCTGGCCATGGCGCGCACCTCGCAGGCGCCGCCGCCGAACTCGGATCGCTCGCAGCCAAGCTCGGCGCACTCACCGCAACAACAGCCCTCGCGCGAGGGATCTTCCCCGAGACCACGTTCGACCTCGGCGTCGCGGGTGGGTTCGGGCAGCCCGAGGCGATGGCAGTTCTGCAGCAGGCCGATGTCGCACTTGTCGTCGGAGCTGGCCTCAACCAGTTCACCATGCGGTTTGGCGAGCTGTTCGGGGAGGGCACCACGGTGCTCCGGATCGACACTGAACAGGTGAGCGCCCCAAAGACGGTCCACCCCATCACGCACCACTTGCTGCAGGGCGGCGCCGTCGAGACGCTGCGCGCGATCCAGGCCGCGCTCGCCGACACACCTCGAATGACAGGCTGGCGCGACACGGTCTCTGGTCTTGAACCTGGCGGCACGCTGCGGTCGAGGCCCACTGGCGGGAGCGAGTTCTGCGCCGACGGCCTCCTCGATCCGCGGGGCGTCGCCGCCAGAATCGGTGAGCTACTCCCCGAAGACCGCCACGTCACGAGCGACGGCGGTCACTTCATCGGCTGGGCAAACATGTACTGGCACGTCGCGTCCCCTGAGCGCATGATCATGGTCGGCACCGCTTACCAGACAATCGGGCTCGGGTTCTGCACGGTACCCGGGGTGGCCGCAGCCGCGCCAGACTCGACAGTGGTTCTCACCACGGGTGATGGTGGCGGGCTGATGGCACTGGCAGACCTCGAGACCGCAATTCGAACGGCGCGAAGCCAGGTCATCGTCGTGTGGAATGACAGCGCGTATAGCGCTGAAGTACACCTGTACGGAGAGATGGGTCTCGACAAGGCGCCGATGCTCATTTCGACTGTGAACTTTGCGGGCGTCGCGTCGGCGCTCGGAGCGACCGGAGTTGTCGTCGAATCGCTTGCTGCCCTCGAGGCACTCAGTGCGTGGACAGCGGCGGGCGCGGAGGGCACCATTGTGCTGGATTGCCGGGTGTCCGGCTCGGTTGTCGCCGACTACCAGCGCGAGGTGCAGCGAGTGAACGGGCTCGACGTCCCAGCCGAGTAGGCCGAGGGCGGCTGAAGGGCCCGTCCGCCTGGCCGCCGCGCCCCTCGCCCGTCGGCCACGCCCGCGCCGGCGCGCCACGCCCGCTCGCCGGCCCGCCAAGCCCCCTCGTCGGCCCGCCATGCCCCCCTCGCCGGCCCGCCAAGCCCACTCGCCGGCCCGCCAAACAGCCCTACTCCCGCAGGAGGACCCCTTACAAACCGTCGGAATGATGCTCTGGTGCGGGAATGGGGCTCCGCGGCGGAGACGTCGGCGGGGGTCGGGCCGCGGAAGGTCGGCAGGAATAGGCGGAGCCCGGGCAGAGTGCGGGCAGAGTCCGGGCGGAGTCCAGGCGCAGTCCATGCGGAGCCCAGGCAGAGCCCGGGCTAGGTCAGTCAGAACCCGGGCACGACCGGGCACCGTCCTGGTGCTTGGCCCAGCCCTACAAGCACCGACGTCACACTCTCGCTGCTTCGCCCACAACCCGGCACAGAGGGGCGCAGCCAGCAGGTTGTTCACGCGTTGGTCAGACACTCCCTCGACCGCCTGAGTCGTGTCAAGCTCGCTCGATGTCTCCCAATCAACTTTTCGAAACCGCCGGAACGGCCCTCATCCGCACCCACGAACTCCTTCGGAGTGGGCTACGGGAGCGCGACATTGCGTTGATGCTACGAGTCGGTGAGGTCTTTCGAGTGCGGCGTGGCTACTACGTGCGCCAGACGACCTGGCGCGACGCATTGCCCGAGTTGCAGCACGCCATCGCAATCGTCGCCGCGCAACGTTCATCGCACTCTGCCCCAGTGTTCTCCCACCGCAGCGCAAGCATGATCCATGGGTGGCCTGTCTGGTCGGCGTGGTTGACCAGGACCCCGAGTGACCCGCGTCAAGTTCACACGATGAGCACGGTGCCCGGCAGTGGGAAGACAACCTCAACGAGGCATCGCCACCTGGCAATGCTGAACGACGACGATGTTGTGTCTGCTTCTCCTGTTCCCAGCTTGGACAAGTTCCACCACACCTCACCAGAACGAACACTCTTTGATCTCGCCAGAGCCGAACCCTTCAGCGTCGCCCTGGTCGCGGCCGACGCGCATCTACACGAGACAGCTTCCACTGGCCGAAAGGTCGATGCCCTGCAGGTGGCTGGCTGGCGCGCGCGAATGCAGGCCCGATCGCGCGCCCATGCTGGACGACCTGGTGTGCGGGCAGTCCGGATGCTCGCACAGCACGCGGACCCCCGGGCCGAATCGCCACTCGAAACCATCAGCCGGCTGCGATTTCTTCAGCTCGGGATTTCCGTCGAAACGCAAGTCTCCGTCCCAGCACCCAACGGCAACCGGTACTTCGTGGACTTCTACGCTCCCGAACTCGGTTTCTGGGGAGAGTGCGATGGCAAATCGAAATACGTTGGAGCTGCGGGCGACGGTCATTCCACCGCGGAACTCCTATACGCCGAGAAGCGAAGGCACGACTGGATAGCAGGGACGACGAACCTGCGCGGCATCCGATGGGGCGTGCGGGAGGTGCTGACGTGTGACCGCTTCGCCAGACATCTCAAAGCCCACGGAGTTGCGGTACCGGGGCTGCCGAGTCCCCTCCTGGAGCCAGAGACGCGGGGGTTCTTGGAACAGCTCCCGTAGACCTGCAGGCCAGGCGTCAAGGAAGCCGCCGACCGGGCGCCATGGCAGCCGCAGGGCGCCAGGCCAGAGAGGATCTTCCTTGCAAGTCCACCCCAAACCTACTGTCGGATAGGGGTGGTCTTGCAAGGAAGTTATCGAGTGGCGGCTGGGCGGGGCGCCCAAGCCCAGGCCCAGGCCCCGAAGGGGCTAGTACCTGGCGGCAGGCTCCCACACGAAGTGGCCCTGCTGCTGGACCTCTTCGTGCTCGGGGCCGAGCGGAATGTCGCTTCGGTCCCTGAGCAGCAGCGTCGCGACGAAGGCGACGACCATCACACCGGCGATGTAGAAGGCGACCGAGGTGGCAGTGCCAGTCGCTGCGACAAGCCACGTCGAGATCATCGGAGCGAACGCACCACCGATAATTGCACCAATCGCGTAGGTGATCGAGACGCCTGAGTATCGGATGGAGGCTGGGAACAGCTCCGTGAAGTATGCCGCCTGCTGACCATACGTGAGTCCGTTGCCGACTGCGAACAGCGAAAGGCCGAGGAACAGGAGCCACACATTGCCCGTGTTCACGAGTGGGAACAGGATGAAGATGACTGCCAGGAAGGCAATCCAGCCGGCGATGTAGGTCTTCTTGCGCCCGATCCTGTCGGAAATCACGCCAGCGGCGAATGTCATGATGAGCCATACGACTGATGCTGCCGCGACTGCGATCAGCACATCGGTGCGGTCCATGCCGACGTGGCCACCGTCAGCGATGGGGGTGGTCGCGTAGTTCTGGATGTAGCCGCCTGTCGTCATGTAGCCAGCAGCGTTGTTGCCTGCGAACGTGAGCGCCGCGAGAATGATGAGCAGCCAGTGCCGCTTGAAGAGCTGCAGCACGGGCGCCTTGGTCTGTTCCTTGCGCTCGGAGATCTCGGTGAACACCGGGCTCTCCTCGACCGAGCGGCGAACCACAATTCCGACGATGATGAGCACGAAACTCAGCAGGAACGGCACGCGCCAACCCCACTCGAGAAACGCGTCGCCAGGCGAGATCACGCCAGTCATGAGCGCGAGCACGCCCGAGGCGAGGAGCAGGCCGATCGGAACGCCGATCTGCGGGAACGCACCCATGCGTCCGCGCTTGCCGTCGGGAGCGTGCTCGACAGCCATGAGCACTGCGCCACCCCACTCGCCGCCCGTTGAGAGCCCCTGCAGGATGCGGAGCACCATGAGCAGCACCGGCGCGAGCATGCCGACCTGCGCGTAGGTCGGCAGGACACCGATGAGCGTCGTCGCTACGCCCATCAGGATCAGCGTCACTACGAGCATCGCCTTGCGGCCGATCTTGTCGCCGAAGTGGCCGGCGAGGAACGCCCCGAGCGGCCTGAACAGGAAGCTGACGCCGACTGTCGCGAACGACAGGATTGTTGCGAACTGCGGGCCTGCAGGTTTGAAGAACAGCTCTGCGAACACGAGGCCTGCTGCGCTCGCGTACAGGAAGAAGTCGTACCACTCGATGGTGGTGCCGATAACGGTGGCGGCGGCGACCCGCCGCAGCTCGCGCTGCGATGTGGGCGCAGCAGTGTGGGAGGACATACCCAGGAGACTCCTTTGTCGTTTAATGAACAGCGTGTGCGGTAATTGAACACCACAGCTCGAGGATCACCCTACATGATTCCCGGCCGGCGTGCCGCACTGCAGCACACTTAACCCACATGCGTAGTCACCCGATTCGGCCTCGACCGCAGCGCCCACCAAGCACGCACAGCTCAGACCACGCCACGAGACACGCACAAAAATGCCTGCTCACAATCACTTTCGAGCGAGCGCCACCAGAACGCGGTTGCCCCGCACCCCGAAAACCAGGGGTGCGGGGCAACCGCGAACAGATTGTCAGAATCCTCGAAGCTACGCGCCTGCGAGCTCAGCTTTCTTGCGCAGCCGCAGCGCGTGCAGCAGCGGCTCCGTGTACCCGTTTGGCTGGGTCGCACCCTCCAAAATAAGCCGGCGGGCAGCCTTGTAGGCAGTACCCGTGCCGCCCACGAGGGGCTCGTACGTACCGTCTGCGGCGTTCTGCCTGTCGACGATCTCGGCGCACCTCTCAAGCGCCGCGTCTACCTGCTCCGCAGTGATGATGTCGTGGAGCAGCCAGTTCGCGAGCAGCTGGCTCGAGATTCGCAGCGTCGCGCGATCCTCCATCAGCCCGACATCGTGAATGTCCGGCACCTTCGAGCAACCGACGCCCTGATCGATCCAGCGCACGACGTAGCCGAGGATTGACTGCACGTTGTTCTCAACTTCGGTCGCGACGATCTCTGGCGTGAGCGCCCCAGCGGGGGCGAGCGGGATCGTCAGCAGCGTCTCAAGACTGTCTGCCGCGAGCGCGGGTAGCCCGCGGCGCGCAACGAAGGCGTCCTGCTGGTGGTAGTGCAGGGCGTGCAGCGTAGCCGCCGTTGGCGACGGCACCCACGCAGTCGACGCGCCGGCGCGAACGTGCCCGATCTTCTGGTCGAGCATTGCCGCCATGAGGTCTGGCATCGCCCACATTCCCTTGCCGATCTGGGCCCGCCCATCGAGGCCGCAGTCGACGCCGATGGCGACGTTTCGTGCCTCGTAGGCCGGCAGCCAGGGCTGCTCGCGGATGGCGCCCTTCGGCAGCATTGCACCCGCCCGCATGGACGTGTGGATCTCGTCGCCGGTGCGGTCAAGGAAGCCCGTGTTGATGAACACGACCCGCTCACGTGCGGCAGCAATGCAGGCTGCGAGGTTTGCCGAGGTTCGGCGTTCTTCGTCCATAATGCCGATTTTCAGGGTGTTCGCCGGCAGGCCCAGTAGCTCTTCGACCCTGCCAAATAGCTTCGCGGCGAACGCAACCTCGGCGGAGCCGTGCATTTTCGGCTTCACGATGTACATCGAGCCTGCACGCGAGTTGCGCCCCTTCGCCGACCCGCGCAGCTCGGCGAGCGATCCGACAGCTGTCATGATCGCATCGAGGATCCCTTCGAACACCTCGGCGCCTGCCGCGTCGTGGGCCGCAGGGGTGCGCATAAGGTGCCCGACGTTTCGCACGAACAGCAGCGACCGCCCGGGGAGCACGAGCGTCTCACCGTTTGGGCCGGTGTACTCACGGTCGGGGTTTGCGGTGCGGGTGAACGTTTCGCTACCCTTCGATACCTGTTCGGCGAGTGTGCCATCCATCAGCCCGCGCCAGTTGCGGTATCCAAGTGCCTTGTCGTCGCCGTCGACAGCAGCGACCGAGTCTTCGAGGTCCATGATCGTGGTGAGCGCAGATTCGAGCTCGATGTCGTCGATGCCTGCGGCGTCGGTCGCACCGTTTGTTCCCGTTCGGTCGACGACGATGTCAATGTGCAGCCCGTTGTGGGTGAGGAGTACCCGCTCGGGCGCGGCCGCGTCACCCCGGTATCCGGCGAACGCCCCGGGATCTGCGAGCCCGCTCTGGCTGCCGTCCTTCAGCGTGACGATGAGCGCACCGTCAACGACGGAGTACCCCGTCGCGTCGACGTGGGAGCCGTTCGCGAGAGCAACGTGCGCGTCGAGGAGCCGCCGTCCCTCAGCGATGACGGCCGCCCCGCGGGCAGCGTTGTAGGTGTTGCCCGGGGCGAGCTCGCCCTCCCGCGAGATGGCGTCGGTGCCGTAGAGGGCGTCGTAGAGCGACCCCCATCGCGCGTTGACCGCGTTGAGCGCGAACCGGGCATTGAGCAGCGGCACGACAAGCTGCGGGCCCGCGAGCCGTGCGATCTCGGGGTCCACGCGGTCGGTGGTCACCGTAACAACAGCCGGCTCCGGCTCGAGGTACCCAATCTCCGTGAGAAACGCCCGGTACTGCGCAGGCTCCGGCTGACCCGGGTTCGCGGTGTGATACTCGTCGAGTTTGGCCTGAAGCTCGTCACGGCGGGCAAGCAGCCGCTCGTTCTCGGGGGTGAGGTCAGCGAGGATCGCAGCAGCCCCCTCCCAGAACGCTTTATCGGTGATGGCGCCTCCCGAAGCTCGGTCTGCGGCGAGCGCTTCCTCCGCGAACTCGACGATCGGTGTCGCGACAGCGAGCCCTGCGCGGGTTTCGGTGGGGGTCATTGGGGTGGTCTCCTCAGTAGGCGGCGTCAGGGGCAGTGCTGCCCCGTCCCAACCATATGGGCTTCGGGGTTGTTTTGGAATGTTGATTCCGTATTATGGAATTCGTGGAGAAACGCATCGGAGAACCCGAAGTTGAAGCGGCGCAGCGCGACACGGCGCCGCCCGGCCAAGTCCAGTCAGTTGCGCGCGCCTTCGCGCTCCTCGAGGCCCTCGCGGCGCAATCCGAGCCCATGTCACTGCAGCGACTTGCCGAGCGCACAGGGCTCGCTCAGCCCACCGCCCACCGGCTCTTGAAGACCATGCAAGAGCTCGGTTACACCCGCCAAACTGCCGGGCGAGAGTATGGCCTCGGGCCGGGCCTCATCGCGCTCGGCAACCGGGCTGCGCCCGAGCTCGCGGTGCGCGCGCAGCCCATGCTTCGCGAGCTCGAAGAGCTCTCGCAGGAGACGGCAAACCTTGTCGTGCTCGACGGCACGAACGCCGTGTACGTCGCCCAGCAACCTTCGCGGCACCAGATGCGAATGTTCACCGAGGTCGGCCGCCGGGTTCTGCCACACGCGGCGGGTGCCGGCAAGGCGATGCTCGCGACGTTGAGCGAGACGCGGGTGCGTGCGATCCTCGAGGCCACCGGACTTCCGAAATACACGGCCACAACGCGTACGACTGTCACCGAGCTCCTCCGCGAGCTACGAGACACCCGTGGGCGCGGCTACGCGCTCGACGACGGCGAGCGCGAGATCGGTGTCCGCTGCATTGCCGTCGCCGTGCCTGGCGCAACTCCTCCAGCCGCGCTCTCAGTCTCGGGCCCCGCCGCACGAATCACCGACGAGATGGTGCCGCAGGTAGTCGCAGCGCTGCAGAGCGCAGCCGCCCGCCTCGGCGGAGGCGCGCGCTAGGCCGAAAGGGGTCGGCCACACACCGCGGCCTGCTAGCATCCCGTCGCAACCGGCCCCACTCCGGTACGGACACCGGAGTCCGACGATGGAAGGCAGTTCAATGATGCACGCAGCCGACACACTCGCAGCCCTCGCGACAGCGCTCCCGCCGGAATCGCTCGTCACCGACCCAGCGTCCATGGAGGCCTACCGGTGGGATCGCGCACGGGACCCGAACGCCGGAGTCCCGCTCGCCGTCGTTCGAGCTTCGACGACGACGGAGGTCCAGCAGGCGGTCAGGATCGCCGGAGCGGCCGGCATGCCTGTCGTACCACGCGGCGCGGGCTCCGGTTTGTCTGGCGGAAGCTCCGCCGTCGAAGGCGGCATTGTGCTCTCACTCGATCGGATGCGGTCAGTCACGATCGACACGGCCACGCGCACCGCGACCGCCGAGCCCGGCGCACTCAACGCTGAGGTGAAGGCCGCGGCAGCGGCGCATGGGCTCTGGTACCCGCCGGATCCCTCGTCGTTCGAGTTTTGCTCGATTGGCGGCAATGTTGCGACGAACGCAGGAGGGCTGTGCTGCGTGAAGTACGGAGTCACGACCGACTATGTGCTCGGAATGACGGTCGTACTCGCCGACGGCACAGCAGTCACGCTCGGCGGGCCCAGGCTCAAGGACGTTGCCGGACTGTCGCTCACCAAGCTGTTTGTCGGGAGCGAGGGCACGCTCGGCGTTATCACCGAGGTGACGCTGCGCCTCATCCCCGCGCAGGGGGCCCGCACCACGCTCGTGGCAGCGTTTCCCACCCTCGCATCTGCGACCTCGGCAGTACTCGGGATCACCGCTGAGATGCGACCAGCAATGCTTGAGTTCATGGATCGGGAGACCGTGAACGCGGTCGAGGATGAGACCAGGATGGGCCTCGACCGCGACGCCGCAGCTATGCTCGTCGTCCAGTGCGACGAGCCAGGCGAGCACGCGGCAACGCTCATCGAGCGCGTGAACGAAATTTGCACCGCAGCCGGGGCGTCGGAGTGCTTCGCGACATCCGATGCTGAGGAGGGCGAGGCGTTCGCCATCGCACGCCGAATTGCGATTCCTGCCGTAGAGCGCCGTGGCACGCTCTTGCTTGAGGATGTTGGGGTGCCGCTTCCGAGGCTCGGCGACCTGGTCACCGGCATCAGCGAGATCGCTACCCGGCGCGAGGTGCCGATCGCCGTCGTCGCCCACGCTGGCGACGGAAACACACACCCGCTCATCGTGACCGACCCCAGCGACCCGGCGCAGTGCGCCCGCGCCGATCTCGCATTCGGCGAAATCATGGAGCTCGCAATCAGCCTCGGCGGAACCATCACCGGCGAACACGGCGTCGGGAGAATGAAGCAACCCTGGCTCGCGGACTACCTCGGGCCCGACGTCATGGAGCTCAATCGCCGCATCAAGCGCGCGCTCGACCCCGAGGGCATCCTCAACCCCGGCGCTGTCTACGGGTGACCGCTGAAACGGCGTGCCGTCGAGCACTCCGCGACACCTCAGGCTGGTCTTTCGAGATTTTCGGGGTAGTCTGTGCCCCATGAGTGGGCTGACCGTCTTGGAAAGCCTCGGCGCTTTCCGGGGCATGGTCTCGAGTTCGTTCGTGCCACTGGAGGTCACGAGGGAGCGAGAGCGCCGCGGCGCGCCATTCAGCGCAAGCATGGAGTCGCTCGACACCGACGGCATTGCGTTCACCGAGATCGCTGCGCTCCCGCACATCGTCGAACGCACCGCGGCGAGTATCGCTGACGGTGGCTCCGGTTTCTACAAGGTGAGTCTCATGCTGTCGGGCTCCGGCCACCTGGTGCAGGATGGCCGGGAGCTCGTCATCGGGCCTGGTGACCTCGCAATCTACGACACCTCTCGCCCGTACACGCTCGAGTTCGCCGACGAGTTTAGAACACTGATCGTCATGTTCCCGAAAGACCGTCTCGAGCTGCCCGCATCGCTCACCGACCAGCTCATTGCGGCGCCGCTCGCCGAAGAGCACCCTGGGCTCGTGCCGATTGTCTCGACCTACCTGTCGCAGTTCCCCGCCAGGCTCACCCCGCTCGCCGAGGGCGTGAGGGCGAAACTCGCGCACACGAGCCTCGACTTGCTCGGCACGCTCTTCGCCGACGTGCTTGACGCCTCGCCAGAGCAGCGCGACCCGCACCAGTTGCTGCTGCAGCGCATCTGCGGCTACATCGACGACAACCTCGGCTCCCCCGAGCTATCGCCCGGGTCGATCGCAGCCGCGCACTACATCTCAAAACGCCACCTCCACGTCTTGTTTCGCAGTGCAGACACGACGGTTTCGAGCTGGATCAGGGAACGCAGGCTCGAGCGTTCCCGCGCAGACCTCCGCGATCCGGCACTGTCCGATCGCACCGTCGCAGCCATTGCGACGAGGTGGGGGTTCAGCGACGCCGCGCACTTCAGCCGGCTATTCAAGGCGGCCCACGGAGTCTCGCCGCGGGAGTTTCGCGGCGTCTAGCCTTGGGCGTGACTTCGATCACCGCCCGTCAACGTGGCTGCGCCCACGTCCAAGCCAACGAAGCGGCCGGTTGCGATACTGAGGTGAGTTCACTCCCTCAACGGCGACAAGGACGGTTTCAATGACGCACGTTCCAGGCATTCATGCCCCCGATGTCACGCACACGCACGGCAAGCGGATCACGACGCCCACCGAGGTGCGGCACCCGCTCGACCCGCTCACCGGCGACGAGATCGCCGCGGCGCGCGCGATCCTCGTCGATGCCGGCCACTTCTCCGAGCACACACGGGTGCCCAGGATGCTCCCCGTAGATCCCGCGAAAGACGCACTCGCCTCGTGGCGCACGGGCGACCCGATGGATCGCAGGATCAGGGTAACGCTCCTCGAACGCTCGACGGGGGTCGCGTCGGAGGCGATCGTTTCGGTGACTCGCGGCGAGGTCGACTCGCTCACCGTGATTCCGAACGGCGAGGCACCCTACGGGCAGCCGCAGTACCTCTTCGAGGAATACGATGACGCGGCCGACATCGTGAAAGCCTCCCCCGAATGGCAGGCTGCGATGCGCCGCCGAGGGCTCGAGGAGCACATTGAGCTCGCGTTCTGCTCGCCGCTCGCCCCAGGCTTCTTCGGCCGCGAGGACGAGGTCGGCAAGCGAATCGTCCGCTCGCATACCTACCTGCGGTTCTCCGAGAACGACAGCCCGTGGGCGCACCCGATCGAGGGCCTCGTCGCGCACGTTGACCTCACCGAGCGGCGAGTCTTCAGGCTCGACGACGAGGGCGACGTGCCCGTCCCTGAGCAGCACGGCAACTACACGCTCGACGTGCAGGGCCCGGTGCGCACCTCTCTCAAGCCGATCGAGATCACCCAGCCCGAGGGCCCGTCGTTCTCCGTCGACGGCAGCCTGGTGCAGTGGGAGAACTGGAAGTTCCGCATCGGTTTCAACCAGCAGGAAGGCCTCGTGCTCAACCAGCTCACGTGGCGAGACGGCGATGAGGATCGCTCGGTCGCGACCCGCGCAAGCGTGCCCGAGATGGTCGTGCCGTACGGCGACACGTCGGTGAGCCGGCACTGGATCAGCTACTTCGACGCGGGTGAATACCTGCTCGGCAAGAACGCGAACTCGCTCGCGCTCGGATGCGACTGCCTCGGCGTCATCCACTACTTCGACGCGTTCGTCCCAGACGACCACGGCAACCCAGTCGTCATACCGCAGGCCGTCTGCATGCACGAAGAGGACTACGGCGTCCTCTGGAAGCACACAGACCTCGCGGGCAACGCCGAAACACGGCGCAGCCGCAGGCTCGTCGTGAGTTACTTCACCACAATTGGCAACTACGACTACGGGTTCTTCTGGTACTTCTACCTCGACGGCTCGATCCAGATGGAAGCGAAGGCCACAGGCATCGTGTTCGCCGGCGCCGGGATCCCTGGCAGCGAGAATCCGCACGGTCCCGAGATCGCGCCAGGCATCTTCACTCCCGTGCACCAGCACATCTTCTGCGTGCGACTCGATGTCGCAATCGACGGCGAGGACAACACGCTGCACGAGATCGAGGCGGCAGGGATTCCGACGGGCCCCGAGAATCCATACGGCAACGCGTTCACTTGGACGAGCACGCAGCTCACCAGCGAGCTTGAGGCGCAGCGGATCGCGAACGGGCTGTCATCACGGGTATGGGAGGTGCGCTCCGCTCACCGCACAAACTACGTTGGTAAGCCGACCGCGTACTGGCTGATCCCCGAGGGCAAGATGCTGCTCGCGGCGCAGCCAGAGGCGACCGTGCACGGGCGCGCGGCGTTCGCGACGAAGCACCTGTGGGGCACGCAGTACGACGCCGAAGAGCTTTACCCTGCAGGCTTCTACCCCAACGCGCACGAGCCGGGCGCCGGGCTTCCCGCGTGGACAGCGGCAGACAGATCGCTCGACGGCGAAGACATCGTGCTCTGGCACTCGTTCGGGCCGACGCACATCCCCCGCACCGAAGACTGGCCGATCATGCCGGTTGACTACTCGGGCTTCTGGTTCAAGCCGCACGGGTTCCTCGACCAAAACCCGGCGATGAACCTCCCTGAAGACGCTCGCGCCGGCGCCTCCTGCGCGGGCGACTCCGGGCCCAACGCCGGGGCCGCAGGCGGGTGCTGCGCTGGCGGTGGATGCGGCTGCTGCGCAGGCGGGTCATGCCGTTGCGGCGGCGCGGCCTGTGCGTGCGGACGGCCGCGCGCGTAGCGGCGAACCACCACGCTCCAACGTCGACTTTTACTCACCCTTTCACAGATGGAGAACCCACATGTTGAGCTACGAAGAGCTACTCGCCGCCGTGACCGCAAACAGCGGCGACAGCCGCGAGGTTCGCGATCCAGCGACCGACGCGGTCATCGGGCAGGCGCCGGTGAGCGACGTCGCAGCGCTCGAAGCGGCGATTGACACGGCAGAGAAGGCCCAACGAGAATGGGCAACGCTCGGCTACGAGGCGCGGAGCGAGATGCTGAACCGCGCGGCCGACGCAATCGAAGCCCACGCTGAGCCGCTCGCCGAGTTGCTCTCGCGTGAGCAGGGCAAGCCGCTGAACGGCCCGAACGCGAGGTTCGAGGTCGGCGGCTGCGTCGCGTGGACGCGGGCCGCAGCCGACACCCCGCTCCCCGTCGAGGTTGTCGTGGATGACGAGTCGGGCTACGCCGAACTGCACTACCGCCCGATCGGCGTCGTCGGCGCGATCTCGCCATGGAACTGGCCGATGATGATCTCGATCTGGCAGATCGCCCCATCGCTGCGCATGGGCAACACTGTCGTGCTGAAGCCAGCGGAGACAACGACCCTCTCCGTGCTCGCGCTCGTGCACGTGATGAACACAGTGCTCCCGAAAGGCGTACTGAACATCGTGCCGGGCCCGGGCCGCACCGTCGGCGACGCGCTCACGCGCAGCCCGAAGATTGGCAAGATCATGTTCACTGGGTCCACCCCGGTCGGCAAGCGCATCATCGAAGCCTCGGCCCCGAACGTGACGCGGCTCACGCTCGAGCTCGGCGGAAACGACGCGGGGATCGTGTTGCCCGACGTAGATCCGAAGGCGATCGCTGAGGATCTATTCTGGGGCGCGTTCATCAACACTGGCCAGACATGTGCCGCGCTCAAGCGCCTGTACGTGCACGACTCGGTGTACGACGCTGTCGTCGAGGAGCTTGCGGCGGTGGCCGCGGCTGTGCCAATGGGTGTGGGACTCGACGAACAGAACGTGCTCGGGCCGCTACAGAACCGTGCGCAGTTCGACATCGTCGACAGGCTCGTCGAATCGGCGAAGGCCTCGGGCGCGCGGGTTGTGCTCGGCGGGAACCCAGACCGAGAGGCCGTCGGCAACTTCTACCCGGCGACGCTCATCGCCGACATCGATGCCCACCAAGAACTCGTGCTCGAGGAGCAGTTCGGCCCCGCACTGCCAATCATCCGGTACTCCGATGTCGATGAGGCTGTCGCGCTCGCGAACGAACTCGAGGTTGGCCTCGGCTCCTCCGTCTGGTCGTCTGACCGCGCCAAGGCGCTCGAGGTCGCGGCACGGCTCGAGGCTGGCACGACCTGGATCAACTCGCACGGCGGCCTGCACCCGATGATCCCGTTCGGCGGGGCAAAGCAGTCGGGCTACGGCAGGGAGTTTGGCGTGCTCGGTTTGAAGGCCGTCGCTGAGCCGCACGTCATCAGCGGCTAACCCGTCGGTGCGCCCCACACAATTGAGGAGGGCCTCCCGGGACGATTGTCCCGGGAGGCCCTCCTCATCTGCGCTACTTACGCCTGCGCTAGTTACCAGCGCGGCTTGCGCTTGCCGTCAGCACGGTCATTCCCGCGGTCGTTTCCGCCGTAGCCGCCACGATCGCCGCCGTAGCCCCCGCGTCCGCCGCGGTCGCCGCCGCGATCCCCACGGTCATCGCGTCCGCGGTACCCGCCGCGATCGCCACCGTATCCGCGATCGTTGCCACCGCGATCGCCGCGCTCGCCGCCGTAGCCACGGTCGTTACCGCCGCGGTACCCACCACGGTCGCCGCCGCGGTCGTTGCCGCCGCGGTACCCACCACGGTCACCGCCACGGTCGTCGCGCCCGCGGTACCCACCACGGTCACCGCCACGGTCATCGCGTCCGCGGTACCCGCCTCGGTCGCCGCCGCGGTCGCCGCCGCGCCCACCGCGATCGCCGCGATCTTCCCAGCCCTTGCCACGCGGGCTTGGGCCAGAGTCTTCGCGAAGCTCAATGAGCTTGCCGCTGATACGGGTGTCTGCAAGCGCGGCCACCGTCTCGGCCGACAGCTTCTTCGGGAGCTCAACAAGCGAGAAGTCATCGCGCACCTGAATGCGACCGAAGTCGTCGCGGGTGAGGCCACCCTCGTTCGCGATCGCACCGATGATCTGGCCCGGCTGAATCTTCTGACGACGTCCGACCTCGATGCGGTACATCTGCAAGTCATCGCGCTGCGCGCGCGGCTCACGCTTGTCGCGGTCGAACCTGCCGCCACGATCGTCGCGGCCTCCGCGATCCCTGTGGCGCTGACCGTCCTCGAGGAAGCGGGCAGCCTGCTGGCGGTCACGCGCGAACTTCTGGTCGTCTGCCTCGTCAAGCAGCAGCTTCGTCTTACCCTGCGAGACAACCGCGAGCGCTGCCGCGACATCGGTCTCGGGAACATCGTGGTGACGCACATAGTGGTCGATGATGTCGCGAAAGCGCTCGATGCGGTCCGTCTCCCCGAGCGCCGCGGTGATCGCGTCGTCGAAGCGGGTGAGGCGGGTCGCGTTGACCTCTTCGACACGGGGCAGCTGCATCTGCGTGAGCGTCTGCTTCGTTGCCTTCTCGATCGACGTGAGCATGCGACGCTCGCGAGGCGTGACGAAGCTGATCGCGTCGCCAGAGCGGCCAGCGCGGCCCGTACGGCCAATGCGGTGCACGTACGACTCGGTGTCGATCGGCAGGTCGAAGTTCACGACGTGGCTGATGCGCTCGACGTCGAGACCGCGCGCCGCGACGTCAGTGGCGACGAGGATGTCGAGGCGCCCGTCCTTCAGTGACTGCACCGTGCGCTCGCGCACGTTCTGCGGCACGTCGCCGTTGATCGCGGCAGCCGAGTAACCGCGTGCGCGGAGCTTCTCGGCAACCTGCTCGGAATCGCCTCGGGTGCGCGTAAAGACGATGAGGCCATCGAAGTCTTCGACCTCGAGAATGCGGGTGAGCGCGTCAACCTTCTGCATGTAGGAGACAACGATGTACCGCTGCGTGATGTTTGAGGAGGTCTGCGTCTTGCCGGCAATCTTCACCTCGCGCGGATCGTTGAGGTACTGCTGCGAGATGCGGCGAATCTGGTTCGGCATCGTGGCCGAGAACAGCGCGACCTGCTTCTCCTGCGGGGTATCGGCGAGGATCGTCTCAACGTCTTCTGCGAAGCCCATCTTCAGCATCTCGTCGGCCTCATCAAGCACGAGGTACTTGATCTGTGTGAGGTCGAGCGAGCCGCGCTTCAGGTGATCCATGATGCGGCCCGGGGTACCCACGACGATGTCGACGCCGCGGCGCAGCGCCGAGAGCTGCTGCCCGTACGCCTGACCGCCGTAGACGGGAAGCAGGTGCACCTCGGGAAGCTTCGACGCGAAGCTCTCGAAGGCCTCACACACCTGGAGAGCGAGCTCACGGGTCGGCGCGAGCACGAGGGCCTGCGGCACGCCCTGGCCGGGCTCGATGCGCGACAGGATCGGCAGCGCGAACGCAGCGGTCTTGCCAGTACCGGTCTGCGCGAGGCCGACGACGTCGCGCCCTGACAGGAGGGTCGGGATCGTCGCAGCCTGAATGGCGGACGGGGTCTCGTAGCCGACCGCGGTGATCGCTTCGAGCACCTTCGGCGCGAGGCCGAGGTCTGCGAATGTCACGCGTTCAGCGTCGGCCTCTGCGGCTGGGGCCGGCTTCTCGGAAGCGGGCTCAGCGGCAGGGCTGGAATCGGTCGATGAATCGGATGAAGTTTCGGGAGCAGTCACAGGTGCAGTCTCAGAAGTCGCTTCTGGCGTCTCGGTCTGCGCGTCAGCGGTTGCGGTCTCGGCAGCGATGGTCTCGTCTGCGGACTCGGGCGCGGTGTTCTCGGAAGAGGGCATCGTATCAGTCTACACCCTCATGGCAAACGCCGAGGAACACTCTCGCGCATCACCCCGGCGGTCTGGGCTAGAACACAGGACTCGGATCGTATACGATCTGAGATATGGCCGCGACTGGATCTCCCAGCCGGGGCCGCACACCACGCACCACACCCCGAAGAAGCGGAGGCCCCTGTGCTCGATCCCTCTCAAATCGCATCGATTGCCGACGAACTCGTCCAAGCGGACCACGACCGCGCGGTGCTCCCCCGACTCACGTCTCGCTACCCCGACATGGTGATCGAGGACTCGTACGCGATCCAGAAGGAATGGTCTGATCGCCGCATCGCCGCTGGGGCCCGCCTTGTTGGCCACAAGATTGGCCTCACGTCGAAGGTGATGCAGGTCGCGACAGGAATCACCGAACCAGATTATGGCGTGATCCACGACGATATGGTCTTCGAGTCGGGCGCAACGCTCGAGTTCGACCGTTTCTCAAATGTTCGCATCGAGGTCGAGCTCGCGTTCGTGCTTGCGAAGCCGCTCGCCGGCCCAAACGTGTCGCTGTTCGACGTGCTCGACGCAACAGCGTACGTCGTCCCAGCGCTCGAGGTATTGAACTCGCACCTAGAACTCGAGGGCCGCACGATTGTCGACACCATCTCGGACAACGCCGCGATGGGCGCGATGGTCGTGGGCGGCCGGCCAGTGAAGGTCGACGATGTTGACCTCACCTGGGTGCCAGCGCTGCTGTACCGCAACGAGACGATCGAGGATTCGGGCGTCGCTGGCGCCGTGCTCGGGCACCCCGCGCTCGGAGTGGCATGGCTCGCGAACAAGCTTGCCCAGCACGGGCAGTCACTCGAGGCCGGCGAAATCATCCTTGCGGGCTCCTTCACCAAGCCCATGTGGGTCGAGCGCGGCGACACCGTGCACGCAGATTACAACGGACTGGGGTCAGTAACGTGCCGATTCATCTAGAACTTCCGCCGACACTCCGCGATCGCCTCGCCGAGTCCGATCGTGCACTGATCGGGCTGTGGGCAACCGCTGGCAGCGCCGTGAACGCCGAGATCGTCGCAGGAAGCGGCTGCGACTGGGTGCTCCTCGACGCCGAGCACTCCCCCAATGGGCTTGAGTCGCTGCTCGCACAGCTGCACGCGATGGCGCCATACCCGGCGACGGTCGTGGTCCGCCCACCCTACGGCGACACCGTCACAATCAAGCAGTTTCTCGACCTCGGGGCACAGAATCTACTGATCCCGATGGTCGACTCGGCGGAACAGGCCGAGGAGGTCGTACGGGCAACGCGCTATGCACCCGAAGGGACCCGCGGGGTCGGTTCGGCACTCGCACGCTCCGCACGGTGGAATCGCGTCGAAAACTACCTGACTCGGGCACACGACCTGGTGAGCGTGACCGTGCAGATCGAGTCGGTCTCGGCGGTGAGTGACGTGCAGCGCATCGTGGCCGTCGACGGCGTCGACGCCGTGTTCGTCGGCCCGGCAGACCTCGCCGCCTCGATGGGCCTTCTCGGCCAGCAGTCACACCCGGCCGTGATTGACGCGGTGTTGCACGTCATTTCGGCCGCGCGAGCCGCTGGCAAACCTGTCGGGGTGAACGCGTTCGTCCCAGAGCAGGCGGAGCGCTACATCGAGGCCGGGGCGAACTTCGTCGCGGTGGGCGCCGATGTCGCGCTTCTCGCACGCGCGACCGAAGCGCTCGTCGAACAGTTCATCCCGACTGAACCTGGTGGCGCTTCTTCGGGTGGCGCTGCCACACCACGCGCCAGCTACTAG
>NZ_JBIBVH010000001.1:234993-804155 GCF_043080205.1 Leucobacter sp. NPDC015123
AGCTCTAGCTCTAGCTCTAGCTCTAGCTCTAGCTCTAGCTCTAGCTCTAGCTCTAGCTCTAGCTCTAGCTCTAGCTCTAGCTCTAGCTCTAGCTCTAGCTCTAACCCTGGACCTGGCCTACCCAGGCCCCTCAGCTCGCAAGACAGACACTATCTGACAAAACACCCCCTTGCCCACAGTGTTTAAGGACCCGTTTTGCAGGGAAGCTACTCTCCGGTGGGGTGAAGACGGCGAGGTGGAGCCGGTGCCCTCCCGCACCCACCCCTTCCCAACGGCCACCAGATCGTATACGATATGAAATACAAAGAGGAGACGAGGTAGTCATGACGCTCGAAAACGATGCAGCGCTTGAAAACGAAGCCGAGTTTGAGGCTGACTTCGACCAAGAGTTCGAGGCCGTGCTCGACAACGAGTTCGGAATCGACATGCCTGGCAAGATCATCGCCGTCCACCTGAACTACCCCTCGCGGATCGCACAGCGCGGCCGCACCCCCGAGTTCCCCTCATACTTCTTCAAGCCAGCCTCGTCGCTCGCGCCAACGGGCGGCACCGTCGAGCGCCCAGCCGGCACTGAGCTGCTCGCATTCGAGGGCGAGATCGCGCTCGTCATTGGCGAAGAGGCCCGCTGGGTCTCCCCCGAAGACGGCTGGAAGTACGTCTCGCAAGTGACCGCTGCCAACGATCTCGGGCTCTACGATCTGCGCGCCGCAGACAAGGGCTCGAACGTGCGCAACAAGGGCGGCGATGGGTTCACGCCGATCGGCCCGGTCACGATCCCGACCGATGGCATCGGTGAGGGCGACTGGCGGGTGCGCACCTGGGTCAACGGCGAGCTCGTACAGAACGACACGAGCGCCACCCTGAGGTTCCCGTTCGGCCAGCTCGTCGCCGACCTCTCGCAGCACATGACGCTCGAGCCCGGCGACGTGATCCTGACAGGCACTCCCGCGGGCTCGTCGGTACTCCTCCCCGGCGACGTGGTTGAGGTCGAAGTCGACGCCCCGACGGCGCCGGGCGCCCCGACCACCGGGCGTCTCGTGACGACAGTCAGACAGGGCGAGACCGAGTTCGGCGACTTCGGCAACCGTCCTGCGGTGAACGATCTCCAGCGGATTGAAGCGTGGGGCAGCGAAGACGAGCACGCCGCGGCCGTCGCCGCGGGCCGCGCGACCCCCCTCGACGGAACCGGCGCAGCAACCAGCGCCGCCGCAAACGCAGGCACCAGCGCCGCAGCAAACGGGGCCGACGCGAGCCCGCTCACCCCGGAGATCCGCGAACTGCTCAGCGGCGTTGCGGTCGCAACGGTCTCCGCGGCGCTCCGCAAGCGCGGCTACACCGAGATCTTCATCGATGGCGTGTACCCGAACCACGAGGGCGACACGATCCTCGGCACGGCGAAGACGCTCCGCTTCATTCCGTTCCGCCCCGACCTGTTCAAGGAGCACGCTGGCGGTTTCAACGCCCAGAAGCGCGCGTTCGACACCGTGAACGAGGGTGAGGTGCTCGTCGTCGAGGCGCGCGGTGTCCCTTCGACCGGAACCGTCGGCGACGTGCTTGCCCTCCGCGCGCAGGTTCGCGGCGCGGCCGGCGTCGTCACCGACGGCGGCGTACGCGACTTCGCGGCCGTGCAGCAGTTCGACATCCCTGTCTTCTCGCAGGGCGCGCACCCGAGCGTGCTGGGACGCCGCCACGTGCCGTGGGAGACCGACGTGACAATCGCGTGCGGCGGGGCTGCCGTCCAGCCGGGCGACATCATCATGGGAGACCGCGACGGCGTCATCGTGATCCCGCCGTTCCTGCTCGCAGAGGTTGCCACCGAGGCCGCCGCTCAGGAACTCGAGGACGCCTGGGTCGCCGATCGTGTCGCCGAGGGGCACGCGGTCGACGGGCTGTTCCCCATGAACGCTGAGTGGCGCGCACGCTATGTCGCAGAAACCGGCAGGGGCTAACCGATGAGTGCTGAATCGAAGTCCGAGCGCGCGTACCGCCTTATTAGGGGCAGGATCGACGCCGGCGAGTACATGCCCGGCTACAGGCTCGTGCTCGCCCCGATCGCCGCTGAGCTCGACATGTCGGTCGTGCCCGTGCGCGAGGCGATCCGCCGCCTTGAAGCCGAGCAGCTCGTCACATTCGAGCGGAACGTTGGCGCCCAGGTCTCGCTCGTGAAGGAGACCGAGTACCTGCACACGATGCAAACCCTCGCGCTCGTCGAGGGCTCGGCGACGGGCTTGGCAGCGCCGTTCATCACGAAGGATCAGCTCAGCCGCGCACGCGCAGTCAACGAGACTATGCGCGAATCGCTCACAGCCTTCGACCCGACACGGTTCACCGAGCTCAACCTCGAGTTCCACGCCGTGTTGTTCGAGACCTGCCCGAACCCCCACATTCTCGACCTCGTGCACCGCGGATGGAACCGCATGAAGGTGCTGCGGAACTCATCGTTCAGCTTCGTGCCAGGCCGCGCGAGCGAGTCTGTCGAGGAGCACGAACGCATCCTCGACCTCATCGAACAGGGTGCCAGCCCGCTCGAGATTGAGCTCGCGGCCCGCGCACACCGCACTGCAACTCTTGACGCGGTACTCGCACACTCCGACGAGCTCAAGCATCCGGTCTCGGCCGCGTAACCCATCCACCCATTTTCAAGTTTCCACTACCCAAACACGGAGGCGACAGCATGACTCACACGAAGCCCGCAGGGCTCCCTGACAAGATCCGCCACTTCATCGACGGCAAGTTCGTTGACTCGGTCGGCGGCGAGGAGTTCGACGTTCTTGATCCCGTATCGAACGAGACCTATATCCAGGCGGCGGCCGGCCAGCAGGCCGACATCGACCTCGCCGTTGCGGCCGCACGCCGCGCGTTCACCGAGGGCCCGTGGCCGAAGATGCTGCCGCGCGAGCGCTCGCGGATCCTTCACAAGGTCGCCGACATCGTCGAGTCGCGCGACGCGCAGCTCGCTGAGCTCGAGAGCTTCGACTCGGGCCTTCCGATCACCCAGGCCAAGGGTCAGGCCCGCCGCGCCGCCGAGAACTTCAGGTTCTTCGCCGATCTCATCGTCGCGCAGCACGACGACACCTTCAAGGTGCCGGGCCGGCAGATCAACTACGTGAACCGCAAGCCGATCGGCGTCGCCGGCCTCATCACGCCGTGGAACACGCCCTTCATGCTCGAGTCGTGGAAGCTCGGCCCCGCGCTCGCGACAGGCAACACCGTTGTACTGAAGCCTGCCGAGTTCACGCCCCTGTCAGCGTCGCTCTGGGGAGAGATTTTCCGCGAGGCTGGCGTGCCCGACGGTGTTTTCAACCTTGTCAACGGTTTCGGCGAGGAGGCCGGCGACGCGCTCGTGAAGCACCCCGAGGTGCCGCTCATCTCGTTCACTGGCGAGTCGAGCACGGGCTCGCTGATCTTCGCGAACTCGGCCCCCTACCTCAAGGGCCTCTCCATGGAGCTCGGCGGCAAGAGCCCGGCTGTGGTGTTCGCTGACGCCGACCTCGAGTCTGCGCTCGACGCCACTGTCTTCGGAGTGTTCAGCCTGAACGGCGAGCGCTGCACCGCCGGCAGCCGCATCCTCGTCGAGCGTTCGATCTACGACGAGTTCGTCGAGCGCTACGCCGAGCGGGCGAAGAACGTTGTTGTGGGCCTCCCCTCCGACCCGGCGACAGAGGTCGGCGCGCTCGTGCACCCCGAGCACTACGCGAAGGTCATGAGCTACGTCGAAATCGGCAAGACCGAGGGCCGCCTCGTCGCCGGCGGAGGTCGCCCCGACGAGTTCCCGGTCGGCAACTTCGTCTCCCCCACTGTGTTCGCTGACGTCGCGCCCGACGCGCGAATCTTCCAGGAGGAGATCTTCGGCCCCGTCGTCGCGATCACCCCGTTCGACACCGACGAGGAAGCGCTCGAGCTCGCGAACAACACGAAGTACGGCCTCGCAGCGTACATCTGGACGTCTGACCTCAAGCGCGCACACAACTTCTCACAGTCAGTCGAGGCCGGCATGGTGTGGCTGAATTCGAACAACGTGCGCGACCTGCGCACCCCGTTCGGCGGCGTGAAGGCCTCTGGCCTCGGCCACGAGGGCGGCTACCGCTCGATCGACTTCTACACCGACCAGCAGGCCGTGCACATCACGCTCAACGAGGCGCATTCGCCGCGCTTCGGAGCTGGCAAGTAACCACCAAGAATCCGGCCAGCGCGTTCCGCGACGAGCGCGCTGGCCACCCCACCAGGAAGGACATCCCCATGTCTGATCTCAAGGGTCGCGAAAAGACCTCATCTGGCTTCTACGTCACCAAGGAAGCCCCCATCCAGACCGACAACCCGATCCTCACGCCGACGTCGGAGGCACCCGACATCCTGCGCTGCGCGTACATGGAGCTCGTTGTCACCGACCTCGCGAAGTCGCGCGAGTTCTACGTCGACGTACTCGGCCTCACCGTGACCGAGGAAGACGAGAACGCAATCTACCTGCGCTCGCTCGAAGAGTTCATTCACCACAACCTCGTGCTGCGCAAGGGCCCGGTTGCCGCTGTCGCCGCGTTCTCGTACCGCGTGCGCACCCCCGAGGATCTCGACAAGGCCGTCGCCTTCTACACCGAGCTCGGCTGCCGGGTCGAGCGCCGCAGCGAGGGCTTTACCAAGGGCATCGGCGACTCAGTGCGCGTTGAGGATCCGCTCGGCTTCCCGTTCGAGTTCTTCTACGATGTCGAGCACGTCGAGCGTCTCGCCTGGCGCTACGACCTCTACACCCCTGGCGCGCTCGTGCGTCTCGACCACTTCAACCAGGTCACCCCCGACGTGCCGCGCGCGGTGCGCCACTACCAGGATCTTGGCTTCCGCGTCACCGAGGACATTCAGGACGAAGAGGGCACCGTGTACGCAGCTTGGCTGCGCCGCAAGCCGACCGTGCACGACACGGCTGCGACGGGCGGCGACGGCCCCCGCATGCACCACGTCGCATTCTCGACGCACGAGAAGCACAACATCCTCGCGATCTGCGACAAGCTCGGCGCGCTGCGCATGTCCGACCGCATCGAGCGCGGCCCCGGCCGCCACGGCGTCTCGAACGCGTTCTACCTCTACATCCTCGACCCCGACGGCCACCGCGTCGAGATCTACACCCAGGACTACTACACCGGTGACCCAGACAACCCTGTCGTCACCTGGGATGTGCACGACAACCAGCGCCGCGACTGGTGGGGCAACCCGGTCGTGCCGTCGTGGTACACCGAGGCGTCGCTCGTGCTCGACCTCGACGGCAACCCGCAGCCCGTCGTGGCCCGCACCGACGCCTCCGAGATGGCGGTGACCATCGGCGCCGACGGCTTCTCGTACACCCGTGACGACGAGGGCGAGAAGGGCTTCAAGCTCGGCAACACCCTGTAACCAGAGCTATGGCGGAGGGGCTGGAGCGCGCACGTGCTCCAGCCCCTCCGCCATTTCAGCTGCGCCGGCGGCGACCCGTCGTAACCCGGCAGGTGGCTGCAAGCTCCGCGGGCGCTCACACGTTCTCATCGCACCCGAACTCCCATAGCATTTGCGGGCGAGGAGAACGTTTGGGGCGAGACGGAAGGGAGTCAGGCGAGCATCGCCCCAAGCATAAGCGTCATGGCACCGGCGTCGACCGCCGCGAGTCGGCGGCCGCCCCTGGCCGCGGCAAGCGCCGCGGTCGCGAGCGCGACGGACAACACCACTACTGCCGCAAGCAGCCATCCGACCGATGGCGCCCCACCGTGGTTGTGCGCTGCCGTGACAGCAAGCGGAGACGCGGCAGGCTGGGATCGAGGGGCGGCACTCACGAGCAGCAGCGCCCCCATTGCTGGGTACGACAGGGCGGTCAGGATCCCGTGCGCAACTCGGGCCCCGCTCAGGGTGGCTGGCGCTGCGGCAGGTCCGGGTGATCGCCACAGTCCGACGGCAGCACCGCCATCGCACGTCGGGTCACCATCGCCAGCCGCACCACGGTCCGCGCCGAAGCCAGCACTCCAATCGCCGGCCCGGCCAACGCCCAGCCCTCCGGCTGGCCGCAGCGAGGCCGCGGTAATGAGCCCGGCGCAGACGAGCAGCGCTGCCCATAGCGCGGGAGCCACGAGCCCGACGATCGCGTGATCGAACATCGCCGCGAACATCACGCATGTGGCGCCCAACTGCAGCCGATTTCCCGACCGCGCGGCGCACCACAGGCACAGCGCGGCGGCGGAGACCATCACCACGGGCATCATCGGCACCGCCGTCACTGCGTACATGCTTTCACCCTAGGAAGCACTCCGGTGGCGGGGCGCTTCCTAGGCGAGACGTGCGCCCACAGTCATGCACCGTGCGCCGCCTGCGGCCTCACTTTTGACTGATCGTCGAGGTCTGCACTCGCAGACATGGGCTGTGCGCTGCTGACACAGCCCAGCCCTATCTCCAAGCTGTGCGCCTTCTTAGACTCTGATCGACGCACGTCTCTGGGCCCCAGGGCGTGCACAGGCAACGACGCCACGAGAGGACTCACGCATATGAGCGAAGCACCGCACACTCAGCACAGCGCGCACGACCCAGGGCTCAGCCGCCGCACGCTCGGCGTCCCCGCGATCACCCTCATGATCATCGCTGCATCTGCCCCGCTCACCGTCGTGGCGGGCGGAGTCACGACCTCCTTCGCAGTCACCGGGTCTCTCGGCGTTCCGCTCGGATTCCTGCTCATCGCAGCTATTCTCACAGTCTTCGCGGTCGGCTACACCGCGATGGGCAGGCACATCACGAACGCTGGCGCGTTCTACGCCTATATCTCCCGAGGGCTCGGCAGGGCGGCAGGCGTCGGGGCCTCGCTCATCGCACTCGTCGCCTACAACGCAATGCAGATCGGCATCTTTGGGCTGTTCGGGTTTCAGCTCTCAATGTTTCTGGAGGCAAAGCTCGGGTTCTCCTCGCCGTGGTGGCTCTGGATCATCATCGGCATCATCGCTGTCGGGCTCCTCGGCGTCAACAAGATCGACGTCTCGGCAAAGGTGCTCGGCGTCCTCGTCGCGCTCGAGTTTCTCGTAGTCATCGTGTTCGACGTCTACGCGCTTGCAGCCGCGCCTGAGGGTGTGACTGCGGCTACCCTCAACCCGGCAGAGCTGTTTGGCCCATCACTCGGCATCGTGCTCGTGTTCGGCGTTGCAGCCTTCATGGGGTTTGAGGGAGCGGCGATCTACGGTGAAGAGGCGAAGGATCCGAAGCGGACAGTCCCGCGCGCCACCTACGCGGCTGTCGCGATCATTGGCGTCTTCTACGCGTTCAGTGCGTGGGCATTCTCGGTGGGCGTTGGGCCCTCGAGCATTGTTGGGGCCTCGCAGGAGTTCGGCCCAGACCTCATGTTCGTGTTCATGTCTGAGCACGTCAGCGTCATCTTCGTGGACATCATGAACATCTTGTTCCTCACAAGCTTGTTCGCGGCACTGCAGTCGTTCCACAATGCTGTCGCCCGATATTTCTTCTCGCTTGGCCGCGAGGGCGTGCTGCCAGGCTGGTTCGCGCACACAGCGAAGTCAGGGGCGCCGTGGGCGGGATCCGTCGCGCAGACAGTGATCGCGCTTGTGGTGACGGCTGGCTTCGCAATCGCCGGCGCGCTCGGCGGCGAAGCTGCGCTTGGCGAGCAGGGGTTCCTCTACCCGGTGCTGACGATGTTCACTTGGCTCACGAACACTGGCGCGATGGGCCTCGTCATGCTCATGGCAGTCATTGCCGCGGCAGTCATCGGCTTCTTCGCGCGTGACAGGCGCGGCCTGGGCCTCTGGACCACGCTCGTCGCGCCGCTGATCTCAGGTCTCCTGCTCGCGTGGGTGTTCGTCATGATCATCGCGAACTTCCACTTGCAGCTCGGGCAGGAGGCTCCGTCGGCGGCCACCTACGTGCTGCCGATCATCGTCGCTCTTGCAGGCGCCGCCGGCGTCATTTGGGGTCTCGTGCTGAAGGCGAGGCGACCAGCTGTATACGCGCGGATCGGTCATGGCACGGAGCCGGGCGCCTACGGCACCGAGGCTGTCGACGTCGTCGGCGCCTCCGAGGGGTAGCCTGCGCAGTCACCACGAGCCAGCACGTCGCACCAGGTGCCCACGTCCGGTATTCCGGACAGGGTCGCCTGGTGCGACGTTGTTTGGGTCCGTCAGGCAGGGTGAGATGGAGTCATCGGCTCGATCACAGACCGTTTGAAAGGAACCAACGATGGCTCTCCCCGGCGCACGCCCCGTCCGCGCACCCCGCGGCACCGAGATTTCAGCGAAGAGCTGGCAGACCGAGGCCCCGCTTCGCATGCTCATGAACAACCTCGACCCCGAGGTTGCCGAGCGCCCTGACGACCTCGTCGTCTACGGCGGCACAGGCCGCGCCGCCCGCAGCTGGGAGGCGTTCGACGCGATCGTCGACACGCTCCGCGACCTCGAAGAAGACGAGACGTTGCTCGTGCAGTCTGGAAAGCCTGTTGGCGTGTTCCGCACGAACAAGTGGGCGCCCCGCGTGCTGCTCGCCAACTCGAACCTCGTCGGCGATTGGGCGACCTGGCCCGAGTTTCGAAAGCTCGAGGCAGAGGGCCTCATGATGTACGGGCAGATGACGGCGGGCTCGTGGATCTACATTGGCACGCAGGGGATCCTGCAGGGCACCTACGAAACCTTCGCGGCGGCTGGCCGCAAGCTCCAGGGGCAAGGGCGCATCACCCCTGTCGAGGGCAAGGGCTCGCTCGCTGGCACAATCACGCTCACCGGCGGCTGCGGCGGCATGGGCGGCGCGCAGCCGCTCGCGGTGACCCTGAACGACGGCGCATGCCTCATCGTTGATGTCGACAAGACCCGCCTCGACAGGCGCGTCGGCAAGAGGTACCTTGACGAGGTCGTCGAAGACATCGACGAGGCGCTCGCGAAGGTACAGCAGGCGAAGCAAGAGCGCCGCGGCTGGTCTGTCGGCCTCGTTGGTAACGCGGCCGAGGTCTTCCCCGAGATTCTGCGCCGTCACCAGGCAGGCGAAATCACAATCGACCTCGTGACCGACCAGACGAGCGCGCACGACCCCCTGTCGTACCTGCCCATCGGCTACTCGGTCGACGAGCGTCTCGCTCGCGCCGAGCAGGATCCTGAGCAGTTCACCCGTGACGCGCAGGCGGCGATGGCCGCTCACGTCAAGGCGATGGTTGAGTTCCAGGATACTGGCGCCGAGGTGTTTGACTACGGCAACTCAATCCGTGATGAGGCCCGCAAGGGTGGCTACGACCGCGCATTCGAGTTCCCAGGCTTCGTGCCTGCGTACATCCGCCCGCTGTTCTGCGAGGGACTCGGACCGTTCCGCTGGGCGGCCCTCTCGGGCGACCCCGAAGACATCCGCGTCACAGACGAGGCGCTGAAGGAGCTGTTCCCGGAGAACGCGCACCTGCACAAATGGCTCGACGCCGCTGCCGAACGCGTCGAGTTCGAGGGCCTTCCCGCGCGCATCTGCTGGCTCGGGTACGGCGAGCGCCACCAGGCCGGGCTGCTCTTCAACAGGCTCGTCGCCGAGGGCAAGGTGAAGGCGCCGATCGTGATTGGCCGCGACCACCTCGACTCCGGGTCGGTCGCGTCGCCCTACCGCGAGACCGAGGCAATGGCCGACGGCTCGGACGCAATCGCAGACTGGCCGCTCCTTAACGCCCTCACTGCGACATCGTCGGGGGCGACCTGGGTGTCGATCCATCACGGCGGCGGCGTTGGCATCGGGCGCTCGATCCACACCGGCCAGGTCTCGGTCGCCGACGGCACCGACCTCGCTGCCGAGAAGCTCGAGCGCCTACTCACAAACGACCCGGGAATGGGTGTCATCCGTCACGTCGACGCTGGATACCAGCGTGCAGACGAGGTCGCGAAGGAGCGCGGGGTACGCGTGCCACTCGAACCCACGATCCGGAACACTGAGGCAGCCTGGTAATTCCTGCTGGCGCACCCCTGCAGAGATAACTCACGACACATCCTGGGAGACTGAGCACATGACCCACGCGATCCTCATCGACAACATCGGCGAGCTCACAACGAACGACCCCGCACTCGGGGACGGGGTCGGTGGCCGCATGCGGGATGCCGCCGTGGTGATCGACGGCGACAGGATCGCGTGGGTTGGCCCAGCAGCGAACGCCCCGGCGGCCGACGAACGTGTCGACGCCGAGGGCCGCGCGGCGCTTCCCGGCTGGGTCGACTCTCACACCCACATGGTGTTCGCGGGCGACCGCACCGCCGAGTTCGAGGCGCGCATGGCCGGTGAGGGATATGCCGCTGGCGGCATCAATGTCACGGTGGACGCCACTCGGGCGGCCTCCGAGGCCGAACTCGGGGCGAACCTCGCACGGCTCGTAGGCGAGGCGCTTCGCGATGGCACGACAACGATGGAGACGAAGACAGGCTACGGGCTGACGGTCGCCGACGAGGTGCGCTCGGCGCGCGTCGCGGCCGCTCAGGTCGACGCAGTCACATTCCTGGGCGCGCATCTGGTGCCTGCTGGCGCAGATCCGGCCGAGTATCTCGAACTCGTGACCGGCCCGATGCTCGCTGCCGTGGCACCGCTCGTCAGCGCCGTCGACGTGTTCTGCGAGACCGGCGCCTTCGACGGGGCGGCAACCGAGCGGATCCTCACCGCGGCGGCCGCGGCCGGCCTCGCGACCCGCGTACACGGCAATCAGCTCGGGCACGGCCCAGGCACGCAGCTTGCCGTCGCGCACGGGGCGTTGAGCGTCGACCACCTCGGTTTCCTCGACGACGCCGACGTCGAAGCGCTCTCGGGATCGTGGTCGCGGGCGAACGGCGAACGAGGGACAGTCGCGACAGTGCTCCCCGCATGCGACCTCTCAACGCGCATGCCGCTCGCCCCGGCGAGGCGCCTCATTGACGCAGGCGCCGTCGTCGCGATCGCCTCGAACTGCAACCCTGGGACGTCGTACACGAGCTCGATGGGGTTCTGCGTCGCGACCGCGGTGCTGCAAATGGGGCTCTCGATTCAAGAGGCCGTCAGCGCAGCGACGCTCGGCGGCGCGATCGCGCTCGGCATGCACGAGGACGGCTGGGTCAATCCCCGTGGCGAGGCCCAGGGGCGAGTCGGTGTTGTCTCCCCCGGCGCACGCGCCGATGTGCAGCTGCTCGACGCCCCGTCAGTCACGCACCTCGCATACCGCCCTGGGATGCGCCTCACTCACGGCGTGTGGAAGGCTGGTGTCCGCTCGGTCTAGCCCGATGGCACTATGAGACGGCTGGCAGGTCCCGCTGCACATCGAGCGCGGCCCGGTCCCGCTTTGCGAGGCTCGTAAACCGGGAGCGTCCAACGACGACGACAGCCACGATCATCAGCACGAACCCGAGGGCGTACGGTGCAGCGTGAGAGACGCTCGCATACAGCACCCCGGCGATGAGCGGCGCGATGACGTTCACCCCGGTGTTCAGCGATTGCATCACCCCGGCGATCCACCCCTGTTCGTGCTCGCCGACCTGTTGCGACAGCACACCGTCCATCGCCGCGGTCGCGGGTCCTTGGCCTCCGCCAATGAGCAGCGTCCCAACGATCAGGATCCATGGCTCCGCAAACACCGACCCGACAACGGCAAGCGCCGCGAGTCCGGCTGCCTGGGCGATGAGCCCGGAGACAATGATGCCTCGCTCCCCAAGCCGTGGGAGGAGGATCTGCATGAGCACGCCCTGCAAGACGATGTCGAGAATGCCGATCGCGGCGGTAAGCAGCCCGATCGCAGTTGCCGTCCACCGCACCTGGTCGAGCGCGAGCACGCTGAAGTTGTTCACGAACATCCCGAACGGGAGTGCCACGAACACGAGCGCTAGGAGCAGTCCGCGCAGCTCTGGCCTGCCGAAGGCACCCCGGAAGACCGCTATTGGGTGGAGCCCCTCCAGTTTCAACCGCGACGTGCGCTTCTCGGGCGCCAGGCTTTCTGGGAGTGCGAAGAAGCTCACGATGGCGACACCGAGCGCGATTCCGGCGGTGACAAAAACTGGGAGGTCGACGTGGATCGCGGCGAGCAGCCCACCTAGCGCCGGGCCGACCATGAAGCCAACGCCATTCAGCGCGCCAAGCAGCCCGAAGCGTTTCGCACGCTCCGCAGGCGGTGTGATGTCGGCAGCGTAGGCGAACAGCGCTGGCATGTCGCCTGCGGTGATGCCCTGAATAACCCTGCCTGCAAGCAATACCCAGATCGAGCCGCCGATGCCGAATGTCGCGAACCCGACCGCGGCGCCGAGCGTCGCCACGATGATGACCGGGCGTCGCCCGAAGCGGTCTGACAGTCCACCGAACAGTGGCGCAACGAGAAAGGCGCAGAGCGCGTTCACCGACTCCAACACGCCAACCCAGACTGCGAGGTGGGCTGGGCTATCGACGTAGCGCTGCACAACGAACGGAAGCACAGGGAGCACGACTGTCATTCCGATGACGTTGAGCATGGTGATTGAGATGAGTGTGATCCAGGCTCTGCGCCTGGTCGCTGCCGCCTGCGTTCGCGCCGAGAGGGAAGAAGTCATGTCAAAAAGTGTATCAATACCACTTTCGTAGTCAAGCCAAGTTTGGATTGATACCAGGATCGAGACAGGTGGCGATAGAATCGGGACATGGCTGAGCAACCCCCACTCGGACGCCGCGAGCGCAAGAAGGCGGCAACGCGAAAGGCGATCTCCGACACGGCGACGCTCATGTTCCTCGAACGCGGCTTTGACAATGTGAGCATTCGAGAGATCGCTGATCGCGCAGACGTCTCCCCAACGACGGTCTTCGCTCACTTCCCACAAAAAGAGGCCCTCGTGTTTGATGAGGACGAGGAGCATCGGGACGGCCTCGTCGCTGCGGTTCGAGAGCGCCCCGCCGGCGTCTCAATTACTGACGCACTCTACGAGTACTACCTTCACGGCATGCTCGAGGACCGCGCCTGGCACGGCGACAGCACGCGCGAATTTCTCGCACTGCTCGACAACACGCCCGCGCTCGCCGACTACGCCGCGCGCATGTGGACGCGGCACGAACACGCCCTCGCCGCTGCCATCGCAGACGACATGGGGCTCGACACTCCGAGCCCCGAGATTCGGGCATACGCGCGCTTCGTACTGCAAATCCAACTGCTCGCGAACAATGATGACGACCCGGCGACGATGCTCGCCGGATCGTTCCGGATCTTGAACGATGGCTGGCGTTCATTCGCCGACCGCTGACCCGGCGCCCGCCCCGAGCGTGAACCTGCCGCTAAAACACCTCGCCTGAGCCAGCCAGTGAGGGCAGCTAGCTGCGCGCTCCCCGCGCGGCCAGCGGCTAGAGGGCAGGATGCCCCCTGCCGTGAATGCGGGCCGAGAGCGCCTCAGCGGTCTCACGAACTTCGGCCGCCACCTCGCCATATCGCTCCTCCGAGACTTCCTCATCTCGAAACGTGATGGCCACCGCAGCGATCGGCCACTCACGGTGGTCGCGCACGGGCACGGCGACCGATGAAAACCCCTCCGTCACCGATCCGCGCTCTGTCGCAAAGCCGCGTGTCACAGCGTCATCGAGCACCGTGCGCAGCTGCGAGTAGCGGTTGATTCCGTCTGGCGTAGCGAGCCGATGCGAGAAGGCCTGCGCGTTCGGATACAGCGCGCGCACCTGAGCGCGCGGCAGCGCAGCGAGCACCGCACGCCCACTTGCCGTGAGATGCATCGGCAGCCGAACGTCGACGTCAGTAACGAGTGACGGCGAGCCTGGTGAACGCTCCTCGATCACATACAACACGTCGCTGCCGCTTGGGACGGCAAGGTGCCCGCTCAGCCGAACCCTGTCAACGAGGGCGGCAAGCAACGGACGCCCCAACCGAGCGAGCGGCTCTTGCCGCTCGTAGGCGGAGCTGAGTTCCACGGCGGCGATCCCTAACCCATAGCGCCGCTCTTCGGGAAGGTGCATCACATAGCCATGCTCCTGAAGCGTGGCGAGCAACTGGTACACAGTGGAGCGGGGCAGCTTCAACTGCGTCGCGATCATTCCGGCGGGCACAGGGCCGCGAGACCGCGCAAGCAGGCTCAGTATGCGCAACGTCTGATCCGCCGCGGGAACCTTCGGCTCTCGCATTCGCCGCACCCCTCTCCCATTTCACGGCCCGTCGGCTCGGCCTCGCCCGTCGAGTAATCAGCTGCAGACTATCGCAGCGGCCCGCTGGCGTCCGGAGCGAGTGCTCCTCGGCCCGAGAAGCGGGAACCCGGCCCGCGCTCCTCGGGCACGGCGGACTCGCGATGCAAGTCGCGAGTCCGCCTCCGCACCGCTACGCCAGCTTCGCCCCGAGCGCTTCCTCGGCCGCACCCAGAGCCGCGCCGCTCACGACGAAGCTATGGGCCGCGTCGATCGTCGGCGAGAGGAAGGTGTCTGTGTCTGGCTCGGGGATCTCGGTGCGGAAGAGCGCGTGGATCGCCGCCGTCGCGGGGGCCGGGGCGCCAGCCCCCTCGGCCGCGCGGAAATCGAGCGCGCGCGTGGACGCAAGCAGCTCGATCGAGAGCACGCGGGCGAGCCCGTCAATCGCCCGCCGAAGCTTGCGGGCGGCCGCCCACCCCATCGAGACGTGATCTTCCTGCATCGCCGACGACGGGATCGAGTCAACAGACGCCGGCGTCGCGAGCCGCTTCAGCTCGGAGACAATGCCAGCAGCCGTGTACTGCGCAATCATGAGGCCAGAGTCGAGGCCCGCGTCTGCTGCCAGGAACGGCGGGAGCCCGTGGTTTCTGGCGACGTCGAGGAACCGATCTGTGCGGCGCTCAGAAATCGACGCGAGGTCCGCTACGGCGATGGCCAAGAAGTCAAGCACGTATGCGACAGGGGCGCCATGGAAGTTTCCGTTGGACTCGACTCGGCCGTCTGGCAGCACAACCGGGTTGTCGACGGCCGAGGCAAGCTCGACGGCTGCGACTCGGTCCGCGTGGGCGGCGGTGTCGCGCGCGGCACCGTGCACCTGCGGCGCGCAGCGCAGCGAATACGCGTCCTGCACCCGGCTAAACTCACCCTCCTTCGGGCGCTGCACCAAGTGCGAGTCGGCAAGCACCGCAGCCATGTTTGCTGCCGACGAAGCCTGGCCCGGATGCGGGCGAAGGGCGTGCAGTTCGGGCTGGAAGACGGCATCTGTTCCGGTGAGGCCCTCAATGCTCGCGGCAGCAGCAACGTCAGCGATGGCGAACAGTCCGTCGAGATCGTGGAGCGCGAGGCACAGCATGCCGAGCATCCCATCGGTGCCGTTGATGAGCGCGAGGCCCTCCTTCTCGGCAAGCACGAGCGGCTCGATACCGGCAGCCGCGAGCGCTTGGGCCGCGGGAATCGTGGGCGCATACGGATCCTCGTCTGCTGCTGTCCCTACTCGCACGTTCCCCTCGCCCATGAGCGTGAGTGCGCAGTGGGCGAGCGGGCTCAGATCGCCCGAGCAGCCGAGCGAGCCGTACTCGTGCACGACAGGAGTGATACCCGCGTTGACGATCGCAGCGTACGTTTCGACTACGACGGGGCGCACCCCAGTTCGCCCCGTTGCAAGTGTCTGCAGACGGAGCAGCATGAGCGCACGCACCACCTCGCGCTCGACCTCTGGGCCGGTGCCGGCTGCGTGCGAGCGGATGAGGCTCCGCTGGAGTTGCTGCCGCTTCTCGACAGGGATCTGTACCTTCGCGAGCGCCCCGAACCCAGTCGAAACACCGTAGTGGGGGCGGGTGTCGTCGGCGAGTTCGTCAATCACTGCGCGGCTGGCCGCGACGCGTTCGAGCGCGGCAACTGAAATTGAGATTCGTGCGTCATGGCGAGCGACCGCGACGACGTCGTCGCGGTTGAGTGGCGCATCTCCGAGGAGCACTGTGTGGGTCATATCGGTCATGATTCGATCACACCGCATCCCCCGTCTGTCGTGTTGCTCACTCCACCACCTGCTGTCCGGTACCCCGGACGATCGAGCCGACCGGGCGCACCGATCAACTCGCGTCCGTTGCTAGCGTGCAACTATGACCACCCCAACTAGCAACGACGCTCGTCCTCTCTCCCACGACCCCAACTGGCCGCGAGCCGGCTCCTGGCCCACGCCCGGCGCGGCCGATCTCGACGCCCCGATCGATCTTGCGCTGATTGGAATTCCGACGTCGCGAACGTCGCTGTCACCGACAAACGCACACCTCACACCCGCCGCAGTGCGAGAGGCACTCCGCCGATACTCCGACCACGTCGTAGCCCCGGGTTCGCCGGGCGACCGCGGCAAAGAACTCGACACAGTGCTTGGGGAGGCGCTCACGATTCGCGACGCTGGGGACGTCGTCGATCCTGACACAGAGGAGGGCGAACTCGCCGCCGCGCAGACTGTGCGCGAACTTGCCGCCCGAACGGAGCTCGTCGTCGTTCTCGGCGGCGACAACGCACTCACCGTGCCCGCGGCGCTGGGTGTCTCGGGAGACGCGCTCGCAAGTGCCGGACTCATCACCCTCGATGCCCACCACGACCTGCGCGACGGCCGCTCAAACGGATCACCCGTTCGCAGGCTCGTCGAGGCAGGACTTGACCCGAGCCGAATCGTGCAGATCGGCATCGCCGACTTTGCGAACTCCCGCGCTTACCGTGAACGCGCCAAGGAGTGGGGCATCACCGTGATCCATCGCGACGAGCTCTTCACGCGCACGGTCGCGGACATCGCCGCAGAGGCGCTCGAGGTCGCCGGGGCTGGCGGTGGGCCAATCCACGTCGACCTCGACGTCGACGTCTGCGACCGCGCGATCGCTCCGGGCTGCCCGGCATCGATTCCCGGCGGGATCGCGGCGCACGAGCTGCGGGCCTTCGCCCGGACGTTCGCCGCAGACCCGCGCGTACGAGGCATCGACCTCGCTGAGGTCGACGCGACAGCCGACGCCCCCGACGGGCGAACGGTTCGACTCGCAGCACTCTGCGTACTCGAAGCCGCCGCAGGCCTCGCGCAGCGTCTCGGGAAGGCATGACCATGGCGGCACCTGAAGCATTGAAGCGTGGGCTCACGGCCCGTCACATTCGTTGGATGGCGCTCTGCTCCGCCATCGGCACTGGCCTCTTCATGGGATCTGCAGGCGCGATCCAGGCCGCAGGGCCCGCAGTCTTGCTCGCCTACATCATCGGCGGCGCCGCAGTCTTCATGGTCATGCGCGCACTCGGCGAAATGGCAGTTCGTCACCCCGTCTCCGGGTCATTCGCGCAGTACGCCTCGCGCTACATCGGTCCGTTCGCAGGTTTCCTCGCGGGCTGGACCTACACGTTCGAAATGTTCGTCGTCGCCCTCGCCGACGTGACTGCGTTCGGGCTCTATATGGGGTTCTGGTTCCCCGACGTCGAACGCTGGATCTGGGTACTCGCTGTGGTCTTCTTCATCGCCGCGATCAACCTCATCAGCGTGAAGGTGTTCGGCGAACTCGAGTTCTGGTTCTCCCTCATCAAGATCACCGCGATCGTCCTCATGATCGCTGGTGGCATCGGCATCATCGTCTTTGGGCTTGGCAATCAGAGCGAAGGGGCCGCGGGCATCCAGAACCTTGTCTCTCACGGCGGATTTATGCCGAACGGCCTCTGGGGGTTGCTCGCCTCATTCACCGTCGTCATGTTCGCGTTCGGTGGCATCGAGGTCATCGGTATCACCGCCGGAGAGGCCCAGAACCCGAAGAAGGTCATCCCGCAGGCGATCAACTCGGTCCCCGTGCGCATCCTCCTCTTCTACGTGCTCACCCTCGGCGTCATCATGAGCCTCCAGCCTTGGACAACGATTGACGGCAAGACGAGCCCGTTTGTATCAATCTTCGAATCCCTCGGCCTCTCAGGTGCTGCGCACGTGCTCAACGTCGTCGTCATCACCGCAGCGCTGTCGGCGATCAACGCAGACATCTTCGGCGCCGGACGCATGCTCCGCGGCCTCGCCGAGCAGGGCCAGGCACCCAAACAGTTCATGAAACTCACGAAGAGCGGCGTGCCGTGGCTCACCGTCGTCACCATGGTTGGGGCGCTCTTGATCGGCGTCGTACTCAACGCGATATTCCCTGACCAGATCTTCTTCTTCATCGCAGCACTCGCAACGTTTGCGACGGTGCTTGTGTGGTTGATGATCCTCGTCGCCCACGTACGCATGAAACGGGAGATCGCCCGCGAGTCACGGCTGCCAAGCGAGTTCCCTGTGCCCCTCTGGCCTGGAGCTTCGTACGCGGCGATCGCGTTTATCCTGTTCGTAATCGTGATGATCGGCCTCGTGCCCGACTCGCGACCCGCGATCTTCGTTGGGGCCGGGTGGGTCTTGCTGCTCATGCTCGGCTACCGGTTCCTGGTGAAGGATGCGGGCCGACGACGCTACGAGCTTGTCGACGAGACTGGCGCCATTGAGGTGCAGGCGGTGTCGGCTCGCCGGAAGCGACGCCAGGAGCGGTAACCGCCGGGGCGGGTTCGGGTCGGCGCTTCAGGCCCTTCCCGACTCGCCCCGGCCCAAGCCAGTGGCCCTCCTCTACGCCCGAGCGGCCCAGTCGATCGGGGTCGAACCCTGAGCTTCAAGTAGCTCATTCACGCGGCTGAACGGCCGCGATCCGAAGAATCCGCGCGAGGCCGAGAGCGGCGACGGGTGCGCACTCTCAACAATCGGAGTCTCCCCGAGCAGGGACACAAGCCCTCGGGCGTCGGCCCCCCACAGAACAGCAACGAGCGGGCCGCCCCGGGCCACGAGCGCCCGAATCGCAAGCTCAGTCACATACTCCCAGCCGGCGCGGCGGTGCGAGCCAGCATCTCCGGCGCGCACGGTGAGCACACGATTGAGCAGCAGCACACCCGCGTCAGCCCAGGGCGAAAGATCGCCGTGTGCGTTCCGCGCGCCGCCGGCCAAGCGCCCCGCCACAGCCCTGCTGTCGGCTGGGGAGGCCCAGAAGTCTTCCGCCCACGTATCAGACGAGGTCTCCGGGAGGGAGCCAGAGCCGCTGTCCCCCGCCCCAAGATCTTCGTCGAGCTCCCGGAGGATGTTCTTCAGGCTCCGCGGCAACGGCTGCACGTCGCGGGCTGTCGAGAACGACAGTCCGACGGCGTGGCCTGGGGTGGGATACGGATCCTGACCGACGATGAGCACCCGCACGTCAGCGAGCGGTCGAGCGAATGCCCGGAACACGAGGTCAGCGGAGGGCAGCACTTCTGCCCCGGCGGCCTCCTCGGCGGCAAGGAACTCGGCGAGCCCAGCAAGCGTCGAGTCGAGCGTGCCTCCGGTGTCGGCTGCGGCGAGCGCCTCACCCCAGTCGGCGGCGACGCGACCCGACGAGACGAGTTCTGTGAGCGAGGTTGGAATCACACGAACTACTTCGCGGCGAGTGGGCCGCGGTGCACGTGGAAGACGCTCGACTGTGCGACCGGGCGCAGAACGATGAGGTCTTGGTTCACGTGCGGCGGCTGCTCGAACGCGCCGACGAGCACGCGCGCGACGTCCTCGGCGGTGAGTGGCGTCACGCTCTCGTATGGGAGCGCCGCTGCCGCCGCGTCGCCGCGCAGTCTGTTGAGGGTGAACTCCTCAGTGTGCACGAGCCCAGGCGCGACCTCCATGACGCGAATCGGCTCGCCCGCGAGCTCCAACCGCAGCACCTCCGTGACGGCGTGCGCCGCGTACTTCGCCGCGTTGTATCCGCCGCCGCCAGGGTAGGAAGCGAGGCCCGCAGTGGAGGTGAGGTTCAGGATCGATGCCCAGCCGTGCCCGGCGTCGACACCAGAGGCGGCGCCAGGGTGCCCAGCCTGCGGCCGCTGGGTCGCCTCACGAAGCACCGGCAGAAGCGCCGCCGTGACGTTTCTCAGCCCGATGACGTTCACCTCGAACATGCGCCTCCAGTCGTCGTTGAGCGCGGTTTCAACTGAGTCCGTGCCGAGCGCACCGCCCGCATTGTTCACGAGGCCTGAGGCGCCACCGGTCGCCCGGACCTCCTCGGCCATTCGCGCGACAGCCGCTTCGTCGGTCACGTCGCACTGAATAACGTACGCACCGGTCTCATCCGCGAGGGCGCGGAGGCGATCCTCACGGCGCGCCACGGCGACAGTTTCGTACCCGAGTTCTGCGAATCGGCGCACCGTCGCTGCGCCGATTCCTGAGCTCGCTCCCGTTACGACTACTCGCTGCGCCATCGCTGTCCACTCCATCTCTTGTTGTCCACGCGACGGGCATCCTCGCCCGCGCTCTACGTCCGAGCCTAACGCGCAACATTACGGTTCGTGTCGGGCGCGATTGCGCGAACTGCCTGTGCTTCCCTACTCTCGTCTTATCACCACACCGAACTCTGGGGAGCACACAATGACTGACAAGACCGCATGGGGTTTTGAAACCAAGCAGATTCACGCAGGCCAGGAGCCTGATCCGACAACGGGGTCGCGCGCACTGCCAATCCATCAGACCACTGCTTTCGTCTTCGATAGCACCGAGCAGGCCGCGAACCGCTTCGCGCTTGCCGAGTTCGGTCCGATCTACACCCGCATCACGAATCCGACTCAGGATGTCGCCGAGCAGCGCATCGCCGCGCTTGAGGGCGGCACTGCGGCGCTGCTGCTGTCGAGCGGTCAGGCTGCGTCGACCTTCGCGGTGCTGAACATCGCGAACTCGGGCGACCACATCGTCTCGTCTGCTGCCATTTACGGCGGCACCTACAACCTCTTCAAGTACTCGCTCGCCAAGCTCGGCATTGAGGTCACGTTTGTTGAGGATCAGGACGATCCGGCCGAGTGGCAGCGCGCCGTTCGCCCGAACACGAAGCTCTTCTTCGCGGAATCGATCGCGAACCCCCGCACGAAGATTCTCGACATCCGCGCCGTTGCTGACGTCGCTCACGAGAACCACCTCCCGCTCATCGTCGACAACACTGTCGCGAGCCCGTTCCTCGTCCGTCCACTTGAACACGGCGCCGATGTTGTGCTGCACTCGGTCACCAAGTTCCTTGGCGGTCACGGCACGACGCTCGGCGGCGCGATCGTCGATGGCGGCTCGTTCCCGTGGTCTGAGAATGTCGACAAGTTCCCTGGCCTCACCGAGCCTGATCCCTCCTACAACGGCGTGAGCTACACGGGTGCCGTTGGCGACAGCATCGCGTATGTCATCAAGGCCCGTGTTCAGCTGCTGCGCGATCTCGGTTCGGCAATCGCCCCACAGAGCGCCTGGCAGCTGCTGCAGGGCGTCGAGACGCTGTCGCTGCGCATGGAGCGCCACACTCAGAACGCACAGAATGTGGCGGAATGGCTCGACTCGCACGACGACGTTGCCTCGGTCTACTACGCTGGCCTGCCGACTGACCCCAGCTACGCTGCGGCGAACGTTTACGCCCCGAAGGGCGTGGGCGCTGTGCTCTCGTTCGAGCTGAAGGGCGGCGTTGAGGCTGGCAAGGCGTTTGTGAACAGCCTTGAGCTCTTCAGCCACGTCGCGAACATCGGCGACGTGCGTTCGCTCGTCATCCACCCGGCATCGACGACGCACTCTCAGCTCACTCCTGAGCAGCAGCTGTCGGGCGGCGTGACCCCCGGCCTCGTACGCCTCTCAGTCGGCCTCGAGCACATCGACGACATCAAGGCTGATCTTGAGGTCGGCTTCGCGGCGGCACGAAAGGTCGTAGCCGCTGCCGCTGCCTAGCTTGGGTTCAGTGGTGTGAAGCGCCGCCTGCTCCGGGTTTCCGGGCAGGCGGCGCTTCTGCGTGATGGTGCCTCGCGCGCCGCGGCGTAACATTCGCACGGCGGGCGAAGAACCAGGCCAGAATAGGGAGTTATGGACTGGCAGACCCCCGAGGACTCGTTCCCGACCGATTTCATCACCGACGCGCAGTTGCGCGCACTCATGGGTCGACCGCCAATCTCAGGTGGCTGGCGCGACGGCGATCCTGTGGGCAACCGACAGTTCGTGTCGATCGGCTCGCTGACGACAGAGGCGGGCGAGGAGCTCCCCCACGTGCGCATCGCCTACGAGACGTTTGGCGAGCTCAATGAGGCTCGCGACAACGCCATCCTTGTCTTCCATGCGCTCACTGGGGACAGTCACCTTGTGGGGGCTGCGACCGCCGGTCACCCGACTGATGGCTGGTGGAGCGAGATCGTCGGGCCGGGCCGTCCGCTCGACACAAACAGGTACTGCATCATCGCCCCGAACGTGCTCGGTGGCTGCCAGGGCTCGACCGGGCCCGGCTCACTCGCGGCCGACCACCGCGAGTGGGGCGCCCGGTTCCCGTACCTCACGGTTCGCGACCAGGTGGCTGCAGCGACCAAGTTTGCTGACGCGCTCGGTGTTGATCGGTTCGCCGCCGTCATTGGTGGCTCGATGGGCGGAATGCATGCGCTCGAGTGGGGAATCATCAATCAGGATCGCACCGAGCGCCTTGCAGTGATCGCCGCACCGCCAGTGACGACTGCCGATCAGATTGGGCTGAACCTCGTGCAGCTCGAGGCGATTCGCTCAGACCCGTCGTACCACGGCGGCGACTATTACGATGCTCCCGACGGGATCGGCCCGCATCACGGACTCGCGACGGCACGCAGGCTCGCGCTATTGAACTACCGAAGCAACACCGAACTGGACGACAGGTTTGGCAGGTCGTGGCAGTCGGCGGTGAGCCCGCTCGGCGGCGGCGGCCGCTTCGCAGTCGAGTCATACCTCGACTTTCACGGCAACAAGTTCACTCGGCGGTTCGATGCGAACAGCTACGTGACGCTCGTGCAGGCAATGAACTCTCACGATGTCGGCCGAGGCAGGGGTGGCGTACGGGCTGCATTGCAGACGCTCGAGATCCCGACCCTTGTCCTCGGAATTCCGAGCGATCGTCTCTTCACGATCGAGGGCCAGGACGAGATCGCACGGCACACACCCGGCAGCCTCGACGGTACCCAGGCGACGCGGATCGACTCCCCCTACGGGCACGACTCATTCCTCATCGAGTTCGAGCTCGTTGGCGCGCAACTCAACAGGCTGCTCGCCCTGTAGCGCCGGTGAGGTGACCTTCGCCCGGTTCTCCGACACCTGCCGAAGACTCTGCATCGGCTTGGTCACGACAAGCTGGCAAACCGCTCACAAGCACCAGGGGGTGTTGCTTTGTGTGCTAACTTTCAAATTCATCCTGACACTTCGTTCATGATCAAATGAGGTCTTTTCATGCCCCGCAATGCCCGCAAGGCTCTCCTGCCCATTACCGCTATCGCCGCGGCAGTGGCCCTCACACTCTCTGGCTGCTCGGCAAAGCCAGGCGACAAGGCGCCGGAGCTCGAGGAGGGGCCGCTGAGCAAGTACCTGTCGGCCCTCTGGGACGGCGAGGAGATGACGGAGGAGGCAATGCAGGAGGAGCAACTCAAGGTTGAGGAGCTCGTCGCTGTCTGCATGCAGAAGGAGGGGTTCGAGTACGAGCCCGACACCCAAAGCATGACCTTCTTCTCGGGCGACGAGGAAGAAATGGACGGCCCCCAGTGGGGCACGAAGGAGTTCGCCGAGCAGTACGGCTACGGATTCTTTGACAGCCCCTGGAACAATCAGGTCGAAGAGCCCGAGAACGAATACGTCGACCCCAACCAGAAGTACGTAGAGTCGTTGAGCGAGTCTGAGCAGCAGGCGTTCTACGAGGTGCTGTACGGTCCCGGCCCGACCGAGGAGCAGATGGCCGAGATGGAAGACGGCGGCAGCTACACCTCAGACTGGACTCAGGAGGGCTGCCAGGGAGCGGCCCGCCACGAGATCTCCCAGGACGCACAGGGCGCCCAGGCTGCCTACGAAGACCCAGAGTTCGCTGACCTATTCGAAGCGATGAACGAGGTATGGGGCATGGAGCCCTCCGAGGAGATGACCGCGCTCAACACCGAGTGGGCTTCGTGCATGGCAGACAGCGGCTACGCGCAGTTCGCGAGCCCAGATGATGCGCAGAACTCGATCATGGAAGCGCAGAACGGTCTCTACGGCGAGTACGTCGAGGGTGAGGAGCCCAAGGAGCCGTCGAAGAAGGAAATGGACGAACTCAAGAAGCTTGAGGTCGAGACGGCAGTCGCTGATTTCACCTGCAAGGAGAAGATCGACTTCGACAAGAAGTCGACGAAGATCATGCATGCGCAAGAGCAGAAGTTCGTTGATGAGCACAAGGCCGAGCTCGACGCGATGCTCGCGAAGTACCAGACGAAGTCTGGCTCAAAGTCTGAGGAGAAGTAACCCGTGGCTTTCAAGAGGCGTCGCCAGGGAGGCGACGCCTCCGAATCCATGCCCACAGCTGAAACCGACGCAGCTGGAGTAACTGACGCCGAGACCCCAGAACCCGAGGCTGCCGGCTCCGCCGAGGCTGCTGCCGAGTCTGCCGCTGACGTTGCCGCTGACACGGTCGAGGCAAGCACCGGCGGGGCCAGCACTGGCGGGGCCCAAGCTGACTCACCGAAGCGGGCTAAGCGCTCCAAGGCGAAAGCCGCGAAGGCCGGGAAATCTGCACAGCCAGAAGATGCCGAGGGTGACGATTCGAACGCGAAGAAGCCCTGGACCGGCAAGCGTCTTGTCGCCCTGATCGCCGCGGTTGCTGTGGCGTCGCTCCTGCTCGGCGTGATCGTCATGCAGTTCATCGTCTCTCCCGCGACGCTTGCCGCCCGCACCGAGGCCCCAAAGCCCGGCCCGGTCACTGCGCCGATCGAGAACCGGATTATCGAGAACACGGTGGTGTTGCGCGGCGAGGTCGCCTACGCAGACTCGGTCGCAGTCGCGATCGACGCCGCTGGTGGCGAATCGAAGGCAGTCATCACTGGGCAGGTGCCCGCCGTCGGCGCCATCTTCAAGGCCGGCAACGTGGCTCTTGAGGTCGCCGGCAGGCCCGTCATCGTGCTTCCCGGAGAGCTCCCCGCCTACCGCAGCCTGAGCATCGGCATGCGCGGCCCCGACGTGACCCAGCTCAAGCAGGCGCTGTCGGCGCTCGGCTACGCGAGTGGTGACCTCAACACTGATACGTTCGACTGGGATACCGCTGCGGGTGTTGGGGCGCTCTACGAGCAGCTTGGGTACACCGCAGCGACTGGCGGCGACGAGTCGCGCGACCAGCTGAGAAGCGCAGAGCGTGCCCTCCGCGACGCGAATGTTGCCGCGGCACAGGCACAGGCTGCCCTTGACGAGGCACGCGCGGCGAAGGCCCCGAACGTCACCAGCGAGCAGGCCGCAGTGAACTCGGCCTGGGAGGGTGTGAACGACGCGCAGGAGGCGCTCGGTGAGGCGCAGGCTGCCGTGCTTCCGACGCTCCCGGCAGGCGAGGCGCTGTTCCTTGCGGGGCTTCCCCGCCGGGTTGACGAGGTGAGCGTGAAGCGCGGCGACGTGCTCTCGGGGTCTCCGATGAGCGTTTCTGGCGCCACGCTGTCGATCAGCGGCACCGTCTCCAAGCAAGATGCTGAGCTCCTGTCGGAGGGTCTCGTCGCCGAGTTCTCGGGCCCCGACGGCGCAGCCCTCACTGCAAAGGTCACCGCGGTGAAGGCCCCCAAGTCTGGTGGCGGTTCAGAAGGTGGCGAAGGCGCAGAGGGCGGCGGCGGTTCAGGTGGCGGTGGTGGCGGCGGCGACACCAGCGGCGCCCGCTACACTGTCGAGCTCGAGCCAGTCGATCTCACGACTGAGCAGTTCGATCAGTTGCGCGGCACGAACGTGCGCCTTCGGATTCCAGTTGCTTCGACAGACGGTGAGGTCATCGCAGTACCGATCGCAGCGTTGTCTGCGGGCTCGGGCGGCGAGGATCGAGTGGAGCTGCTCATCGACGTTCGTGACGGTCACAACGCAGAGACCGAGACCGTCACCGTCGAGGCAGGTCTCGCCGCCGACGGCTACGTCGAGATCACGAGCAGCGACGACCGCATCGTCGAGGGCGCGAAGGTCGTGGTTGGTCGGTGAGTGGCGTCGATGAGTTGTTCCGCGAGGACTCGGCGGGGCCCTCGAACGCTTCGGCCGGCGCTGCAGAAGCGGCAGACGCCACCCTCGCGAACGCGGCTACTACGGGGGCCGGTGTGCAGGCGCATGCATCCTCGAAGCGCGCGGACATCGGGGACCCGGAGTTCGAGGGCCCCATCGCCGAACTGAGCGGAGTGACCCGGTTCTTCCCGGGCCCTCCCCCAGTGAACGCCTTGCGCGGAGTCGACCTCACTGTCGACCGCGGCGACTATCTCGCAATCATCGGCCCGTCGGGCTCGGGAAAGTCGACGATGCTCAATACCCTCGGCCTCCTCGATCGGCCAAGTACAGGCACGTTCCTGTTTGAGGGGATCGACGTCGCTGGGCTCAGCGAGGACGAGCGTGCGGGTCTCCGCTCGCGGGCAATCGGCTTCGTCTTCCAGTCGTTCCATCTCATGCCGACCCGAACCGTGCTCGAGAACGTCATGCTGGCAGGAACATATGCCGGACTCAGCCGCGAGGAGCGGGAGCCGTTGGCGCGGCGGGCGCTCGATCGGGTGCGGCTTTCGCACCGCATCGATTCGACGCCGAACACGTTGTCGGGCGGCGAGCGCCAGCGTGTCGCGATCGCTCGCGCCGTCTGCACGTCCCCTCGCCTCCTCCTCGCTGACGAGCCAACGGGCAACCTGGACCGGGCAAATTCTCGGGCAATCATGGCGCTCTTCGACGAACTCTCACGCGATGGCCTGACGATCGTGATGATCACGCACGACGAGGCTGTGGCTGAGGCCGCCGGCCGCCGAGTCCGGATCAATGACGGAGAGCTTACGGTGATCGAATGAAGCCCAATCAGCGCGGTTGGCGCGGTAGAAAGCGGCGTGAGACTTCACCGGCAGGCGCTTCGGCTTCACCGGAGATCACGCTCGAGGAGCTCACGCAGGGCCTGTCAACGGATTCCGAGCAGCCGGAGAAGAAGCGGCAGCGCCTGTTTGCGTCGCGTCGTGCCCGCAAGCAGCAGGACGCCCGCGCCCCCAGGTCGACGATCTCGCGCGGCGACCTCGTTCGAGAAGCGCTCGAGGGCGTCGGGTCTCGCCCCTCTCGCCTACTCATCACCCTCGCGGGTACAGTGCTCGGCATCGCCTCTCTCGTCGCGACGATCGGGTTCGCGCAAACTGCGGGCGGTCAGATCGCTCAGCAGTTCGATGCACTCTCGGCGACCCGGGTGACTGTCGAACCTGGCAAGGCGAAGGCAGCTGGCGGCAAAGAGCGTGCGACTGCCCGCCTGCCGTGGGACGCGGCAGACAGGGTTCGCGACCTCGCTGGCGTCGAGCACGCGGCGCTCTATGCCAAGCTCGACAACGTCAAAGACGTCGTGACCGTACGCGTCAACGACCCGTCGGCGGCGGCGAAGGCAGCACCCCCGGTGGTGGCTGCGTCGCCAGAACTGCTCGACACTGTCGCCGGTCACATCAGCGCTGGCCGCTTCTTTGACGCTGGCCATGACGACCGTGGAGACCGGGTTGTCGTGCTGGGCAAGGACGCCGCCGAACGCCTCGGCGTGAACCGGGTGAGCGGTCAGCCTGCAATCTTTATCGAGGAGCGCGCCTACACGGTGATCGGGATCCTCGACAAGGTCGGCACCCGAAACACCCTCCTCGACTCAGTGATTGTCCCTGTCAACACGGCTCGCGGTGAGCTCGGCCTCACGGCCGCGAACAGCCTCGACATCAGGATCGCCGTCGGGGCAGGAGACGTCGTCGCGAGGCAGGCACCGATCGCACTCGACCCCAACGCCCCAGACGCGTTCAAGGTATCCGCACCGTCGAGTGCGAATGCGCTCAGGGAAGGCGTCGAGGCTGACGTGAACGTGCTCTTTCTCGCAATCGGCGTCGTCGCGCTCATCGGCGGTGGCATCGGCATCGCGAGCGTCACGCTGATGTCAGTGACCGAACGCCGCGGTGAGATCGGCCTCCGTCGAGCGCTCGGCGCGCGCACAAGAGACATCGCCGGCCAGTTCATGATCGAGTCAGTGACCACAGGACTCCTCGGTGGGCTCATGGGAGTTGTGGTTGGCATGTTCGCACTCATCGGCGTCTGTCTCGTGCAGCAATGGACGCCAGTGCTCGCCCCGTGGGCAGCCCCGCTCGGCGTGGCCGTCGGAGCGCTTGTCGGGCTCGCTGCCGGCAGCTACCCAGCAATGAAGGCAGCGAAGATCGAACCTGTCGACGCGCTCCGCGACGCGTAAGCCTCTATCGATGAGGCTTACGCGAGCCGTGACCCGGCGTCAGTGGCCGCGAGGCGGCGAATCGCCACGGCCTGACTGACGGCAAACAACCCAACCTCAATTGCAATCGCGAGCACAACGGCGACGACAAACCAGCTTGCGGCAGTGACTGATGCAGCCGCAATGAGCGCTGTCGCGACAATGTTCACTCCCATCACGACGCGCAAGGCGATCTTCATGGGGACTCGCCCAGCCATCCAGAACACGAGACCAGCCCAGACGACGACGATGCCACCGGTCGCGAACAAGAGCGACTCCGGGAGCGCGATGACTCCCGCGATCTTGCCTGCCGCCGCCGCGACTGCCACGCCAAGGATCAGGCAGTAGGCGGCGTCAAGCCGCAGGCTTCCGAGTCCGAGCGTCTGGCCAGTCATCCGTGTCATGCGTCAAGTATCGCACCCCGGCGACACGCCAACCCAACTATTCCTCGTAGCGTTGGCGCCTCGTCGCATCCTGGATCTCGCCGACGAGCTCCTCGATGACGTCTTCAAGGAAGACGGCTCCGAGCTCGACGCCTTGGGCATCGACAACACGCGCCATGTGAATGCCGCGACGCTGCATGTGCGAGAGCACGTCCTCAAGCTCCGAATCGACGCGCATCGTGACAATCTCACGCACCCGCTTTGGCGGGATCGGCTCGTTGATCCAGCTCTCGCCGATGCGCACGAGGTCCTTGATGTGCGCGTAGCCGACGAGCGCGCCCTCGGCGTCAACGATCGGGTAGCGCGAGAACCCGTGACGGGCCACCGCTGCCTCGACGTCGGCCGGGGTCGACCCCGGAGGGAGCACAACAAGCCTGTCGATCGGCACGAGCACGTCGCCTGCACGCTTCGAGGTGAACTCGAAGGCCGCGGTCAGCGCGCCAGAGCGATCCTCAAGCACTCCCTCCCGACGCGAGTGGTCGACGATACTCGCGACCTCCTCAAGCGTGAACGTGCTTGTCGTCTCAGACTTCGGCTCGACGCCGAACATGCGAAGCACGCCGTTTGCGATCGCGTTGAGCGCGGTGATGATCGGACGGAGCACGCGTGAGATCGCCACGAGCGGTGGTGCAAGCAACAGCACGGCGCGATCAGGGAGGGTGAACGCGGCATTCTTCGGAACCATCTCGCCGAAGACAACGTGAAGGTAGGTGACGAGAAGCAGCGTCAGTGCAAACGCGGTAATACCAGCGACCTCGACACTCATCCCTGTCCACTCAAGCGGACCGGCGAGCAGGTGGTGGATCGCGGGCTCCGATACGTTCAGGATCACGAGCGAGCAGACCGTAATACCAAGCTGGCACGTCGCGAGCATCAGCGTCGCATGTTCCATCGCGAACAAGGCTGTCTTCGCGCTCTTAGAGCCAGCTTCCGCGCGTGGTTCGATCTGCGACCGCCGTGCCGAGATCACCGCGAACTCCGCGGCGACAAAGAAGGCGTTCGCGGCGAGCAGCAGCACGAGCCAGAGAATTCCGAGCCAGTCACTCATGCGCGTTCCCCTTCGCCGTGGCCCGATTCCTCGAGAGCTTCATCCTCTGGCGCAGCGAAGAACCGCAACCTGGCAATGCGTCTCCCGTCCATCCGCTCCACCCGAAGCGTCGCGCCATCTGGCAGCTCGACCTCGTCGCCTACCAGAGGAATGGCTCCGAGTTGGAACAGCACGAACCCTGCGGCAGTGTCATAGTCGTCAGATTCTGGAATCTCGATCCCTGTCTGCTCGCGCAGCTCGTCTGGCCTGAGGTCAGCCGGGAAGGTCATCTCGTTCGCGGTGCCAATCACACCGGCGGCAGAACGATCGTGCTCATCAGAGACCTCACCGATGATCTCCTCAACGAGATCCTCAAGCGTCACAAGGCCCGCAGTGCCACCGTATTCATCCACGACGATCGCGAGCTGATAGCCGGAGGCGCGCAGCTGTTCAAGCAGCTGGTCAACCCGCAACGTCTCAGGCACCCGGAGTGACTCCTCCGCCAACGCCGCGACAGGCACCTCAGCGCGCTTCGGACGCGGAACCGCGACGGCCTGCTTCACGTGAACCACCCCGACGACGTCATCGCGATCCTCATCGATGACCGGGAATCGCGAAAACCCTGTGCGCCCAGACAGTTCGAGCACCGCCTGCGCAGGCTCCAGACGCTGAATACTCTCCATGCGCAGCCTGGGCGTCATCACGTCCGCTGCAGTGAGCTCTGCGAAGTGCAGGGTTCTGTCGAGCAGCGTCGCCGTGTCAGCTTCGAGCAAGCCAGCGCTCGCCGAGTGGCGGACGAGCGACGAGAGCTCTTGGGCCGAGCGGGCGCCGGAGAGCTCCTCCTTCGGCTCGATACCAATCCAGCGAAGAATCCCATTGGCACTGCCGTTCAGCACCCTCACCGCGGGTTTAAAGACCGCGGTGAAGCCCGCCTGCAGCGGCATTACGAGCTTCGCTGTGGCGAGCGGCATCGAGATCGCGAAGTTCTTCGGCACAAGTTCACCAACGATCATCGAAAAGATCGTCGCGACTGCAACTGCCACCGGAACCGTCACGACACCGAGGAGTTCCCGCGGCAGACCGATCGCTGTGAGCGGACCGCCGAGGGCCCCGCTAATGACTGGTTCAAGCAGGTAGCCGGCGAGCAGCGTTGTGAGCGTGATGCCAAGCTGGGCGCTCGACAGGTGAGTCGATGTGTGGGAAAGCCCGCGAATGACGCGGTCGAGGCCGCGTTCTCCGCTCCCCCGGCGCCGCTCGAGATCTTGCCTATCGAGCGCGACGAGCGAGAACTCCGCCGCGACGAACACACCTGTTCCAAACGTGAGGAGAATACCGAGAGAAAGTTGCAGCCACTCGTTCATACGAGAACCGAATTCCTGGGCGAAGTCCGCGCTTCTGCGCGGCTGATACTCGGAGGGTCTGAGGGTCTTCGGGGGTCCGCTTCCATGATTGCTCTACTTTATCAGCGAGATTGGCGTTTTCGGAGCGGGAACGGCGTAGGCTTATACAGTGTGCGATGGCGAACCGTTATCGCGGGTCGTGCCGCCGGATACAGCGGCACTTTCGCACGAGACAACATTACTCACGGGAGAGGAAGTCGCTTTGGCAGAGCGCTCGGAAACCACCTCACAGGATGGTTCCGCAGAAGATTTTGGTGCGAACGCTTGGCTTGTCGATGAGATGTACAAACAGTACGTCGTCGACAAGAACTCGGTAGACCCGGCCTGGTGGCCGACGCTCGAGAAGTTTGCGGCCACTCAGTCAGCAGTTCAGTCTCAGTCAGCGCCCGCGGCACCGCCGTCGGCACCTGCGACGGCTTCCACCACGCCGGTCGCGGCACACGCAGCGCCAGGCACCGGGCCTGCAACGCAGCCCGCCCGCACCACGAATGTCGCGCCTCGCACCGCCCCGATCCCTGCTGACGCGCCGCGCAAGACGCCCGTCACCCCGCAGGCGGCAGCAGACGATACGGCAACCGACGAGTTCAGCGTGTTCAAGGGCATGGCGCGCACTCTGTCCAAGAACATGGACGCGAGCCTCACTGTTCCCACAGCGACGAGCGTTCGCACTGTCCCCGCGAAGCTCCTCATCGACAATCGCATCGTGATCAACAGTCACCTGCGCCGGAGCCGCGGCGGCAAGGTGTCGTTCACTCACCTCATCGGTTGGGCGCTCATCCAGGCACTCAAGGCGCATCCGGCGCAGAACGTCTTCTACACCGAGGTCGACGGCAAGCCCGGCGTCGTCGTGCCAGCACACGTGGGTCTCGGCATCGCCGTCGACGTGCAGAAGGCAGATGGCAGCCGCTCGCTCATGGTCCCCGCGATCAAGTACGCGGAGACGCTCGACTTTAACGAGTACCTCGCGGCATACGAAGACCTCGTGAAGCGCTCGCGCGAGAACAAGCTCACCGCGAGCGACTTCCAGGGCACCACGATCTCGCTCACAAACCCGGGCGGCATCGGCACCGTGCACTCGGTCCCCCGCCTCATGAACGGGCAGGGCTCGATCATCGGCGCTGGCGCGCTCGAGTACCCCGCAGAGTTCCAGGGCGCTTCTGAAGAGGTGCTCTCGAACCTCGGCATCTCGAAGACGATCACCCTGACGAGCACCTACGACCACCGCGTCATCCAGGGCGCGGGCTCCGGTGAGTTCCTGAAGTACGTCCACGAGCTCCTCGCCGGCGGGCACAACTTCTACGAAGACGTCTTCGCGGCGCTCCGCATCCCCTACAAGCCCATCCAGTGGGCGAAAGACATCCATGTTGACGTCTCGGGCGCGATCGGCAAGTCAGCGCGCGTGCAGGAGCTCATCAACGCCTTCCGCGTGCGCGGCCACCTCATGGCCGACGTCGACCCGCTCGAGTACGTGCAGCGCACGCACCCCGACCTCGAGATCGAGAGCCACGGACTGACGTTCTGGGATCTCGACCGCGAGTTCGTCACCGGCGGCATCGGCGGCAAGCCGACAATGAAGCTGCGCGACATTCTCGGCGTGCTCCGCGACACCTACTGCCGAAAGATCGGCGTCGAGTACATGCACATCCAGGATCCGGAAGAGCGGATCTGGTTGCGCGACCAGCTCGAGGTGACCTACGCGAAGCCGACAAGCGAGGAGCAGATGCGCATCCTCGAGAAGCTCAACGAGGCGGAAGCCTTCGAGACATTCCTGCAGACCAAGTACGTCGGGCAGAAGCGCTTTAGCCTGGAGGGCGGCGAGTCAGTCATTCCGCTGCTCGACGCGATGCTCATCGACGCCGCAGAAGATGGCGTGGACTCTGTCGACATCGGTATGGCGCACCGTGGCCGCCTGAACGTGCTCTCGAACATCGCCGGGAAGACGTACGGCCAGATCTTCCGCGAGTTCGAGGGGACCGCGCAGAAGACAGGCTCGGGCGACGTGAAGTACCACCTCGGCACGTCTGGCGTCTTCACGGCACCGAACGGCACGCAGGTCCCGATCCACCTCGCCGCGAACCCGTCGCACCTTGAGACTGTGAACGGTGTGCTCGAGGGCATCGTCCGCGCGAAGCAGGATCTCAAGCCGATCGGCTCGTTCACCACGCTGCCGCTGCTCATTCACGGCGACGCAGCGATGGCCGGTCAGGGCGTCGTCTACGAGACGCTCCAGATGTCGCAGCTGCGCGGCTACCGCACCGGCGGCACGATTCACATCATCATCAACAACCAGGTCGGCTTCACGACGCTGCCGCTCGACTCCCGCACGGGTGTCTACTCGTCAGACGTCGGCAAGGTGATCCAGTCGCCGATCTTCCACGTGAACGGCGACGACCCCGAGTCTGTCGTGCGCGTGGCGCAGCTCGCATACGAGTTCCGCCAGAAGTTCCATAAAGACGTCATCATCGACCTCATCTGCTACCGCCGCCGCGGGCACAACGAGGGCGACGACCCGTCGATGACTCAGCCGCTCATGACTGACCTGATCGAGGCGAAGCGCTCAACGAGGCGCCTCTACACCGAGGGGCTCGTCGGCCGTGGCGATATCACGCAGGAGCAGTACGAGACTGCAAAGCAAGACTTCCAAGACCGCCTCGAGCAGGCGTTCATGGAGACACACGCCGCGCAGACCGGCTCGATCCCCGTGATCGATCAGTCGGGCATCGCCGAGCGCGAAGAGCCCGGTCAGCTGACTGGCGAGGTGCTCGACACCGCCGTATCGACGGAAGTCATCCACCGTATTGGTGACGCACACGGCAACACCCCTGAGGGCTTCACCGTGCACCGCAAGCTGCAGCAGCTCCTCGCCAAGCGCGTTGAGATGAGCCGCTCCGGTGAAATCGACTGGGGCTTCGGCGAGCTGCTCGCGCTCGGTTCGCTGCTCATGGAGGGCACCCCCGTGCGCTTCGCTGGCCAGGACGCCCGCCGCGGTACGTTCACGCAGCGCCACGCAGTCTTCCACGACCGGGCGAACGGCCAGGAATGGCTGCCGCTCCTGAACCTCTCCGAGGATCAGGCCCGCTTCTGGATCTACGATTCGCTGCTCTCTGAGTACGCGGCGCTCGCATTCGAGTACGGCTACTCGCTGCAGCGTGAGGATGCACTCGTACTGTGGGAGGCGCAGTTCGGTGACTTCGTGAACACCGCGCAGGCAGTCATCGACGAGTATGTCGCCGCGGCCGAGCAGAAGTGGGGCCAGCAGTCGTCCGTCGTCATGCTGCTCCCCCACGGCTACGAAGGCCAAGGCCCCGACCACTCGTCGGCCCGCATCGAGCGATTCCTGCAGCTGTGTGCAGAAGACAACATGATCGTCGCGCGTCCGTCGACGCCCGCGAACTACTTCCACCTGCTTCGCCGCCAGGCGTACGCCCGTCCGCGCAAGCCGCTCATCGTCTTCACCCCGAAGTCGATGCTGCGACTGCGTGGCGCGACCTCGAGCGTCGAGGACTTCACGACGGGCAGCTTCAAGCCCGTGATCGATGACCCGAATGTGCAGGATCGCGATGCGGTTCAGCGCGTGATCCTCACCTCCGGCAAGGTCTACTACGACCTCGAGGGTGCGCTCGCGAAGAATCCCGACTCCCGCGTCGCAATTGTGCGAGTCGAGCAGTACTACCCGATGCCGGTCATCGACCTTACTCGCATCATCGCGACCTACCCGAACGCCGAGCTCGTCTGGGTTCAGGACGAGCCTGAGAACCAGGGTGCGTGGCCCTTCATCTCGCTCGTGCTCGCGAAGCACCTGGCGAACGACCGCATTCGAGTTGTCTCGCGTGCGGCGTCGGCTGCGCCCTCAACGGGCTCGGCGAAGGTGCACGCTGTCGAGCAGGAAGCCCTGCTCACGCAGGCGCTCAAGTTCGACTAAGCGCGAGTTCGTACTTCATTCAGGGGGATCACCGATGACCACATGGCGCATGCCAATCGAGGGCCACACGCAGGAGCGCATTTGGCTCGCATGGCCGACCTCGGGCTACACGCTTGGCGACACCGAGGCGGAGGTCGAGTCGGCTCGCACGACGTGGGCCGCCGTCGCGAATGCTGCCAGCGAGTTTGAGGCAGTCACCGTGGTCGTGAACCCAGGTGACGAGGCGATCGCTTCCCGATACTTGTCGGGTCAGATCGATCGTCTCGTCGCCCCGCTGAATGATGCCTGGATGCGCGACATCGGCCCGAGCTTTGTTCTCGGCGACGATGGCACGCTCGGAGCCGTGAATTACCGTTTCAATGGCTGGGGCGGGCAAGACTGGGCCGAGTGGGATAAGGATCAGCACATCGGTCGAATCATCGCAGAGGCCGCGGGGGCAACTCTCGTCGACTCTGAGATGACGAACGAGGGTGGCGGGATCCAGGTCGACGGCACTGGCCGCGTCGTACTTACCGAGACCGTGCAACTCGATCCGGGTCGAAACCCTGGCTGGACGAAGGAGCAGGTTGAGGCTGAACTCGCGCGCACAATTGGTACTGACCGCGCGATCTGGCTTCCCCGGGGCCTCACACGCGATCATGACACCTTTGGCACCCGCGGACACGCCGACATTCTGGCGGCCTTCACCACGCCAGACGTGCTGCTCATGCACCGCCAGGACGCCGAGTCCCACCCAGACCACGCAATCGCGCGCGCGAACCGCGAGGTTGTCGAGCGCTACCGCGACGACCGCTCGGATCAGTTCGAGATCGTTGACCTCCCTGCGCCAGAGACGCTCCACGACGACGAGGGCTTCGTCGACTACAGCTACATCAACCATCTTGTTGTGAACGGCGGCGTGCTTGCGTGCGCCTTCGCCGACCCCGCGGATGACCGCGCGCTCGGCGTACTCCGCGACGTGTACCCCGGCCGCGAGGTGATGGCGATCGATGCGCGCCCGCTCTTCGCCCGCGGTGGCGGTATCCACTGCATCACCCAGCAACAACCGGCGCTGTAGCGTCAGGGGCGACATGCCCCACCCCAGCCTGTACAATGTCACATGACGATTGCTTGGCGCGCACCGATCGCGCGCCTCGATCCCTCACCACATAAGGAACGATAGATGACCGAGAGCACTCTCACCCCCGAGCTCGAAGCGGTAGTCGCCGGCGCCGCAGCCGCCGCGCCCGCCTACGCGGCCCTCGCGCCCGCCGACCGCGCACGCATCCTCGTCGCCCTCGGCGACGCACTCGAAGCAGCGAAGCCGCGCCTCGTTGAGATCGCAATGCGCGAAACCGGCCTCACCGAGGCTCGCCTCAACGGCGAAGTAACGCGCACCGCAGTGCAGCTCCGCCTCTTCTCGGAAACCGTCATGGACGGGTCGTACCTCGACGCGCGCATCGACTACGCAGACCCCGAGTTCGTCCTCGGACCGCGCCCCGACATTCGCCGCACGCACGTGCCCCTCGGCCCGATCATCAACTTCTCGGCGTCGAACTTCCCCTTTGCCTTCTCAGTGCTTGGCGGTGACACCGCGTCGATCCTCGCGGCGGGCTGCCCGGTCATCGTGAAGGCCCACTCAGGCCACCCCGAGCTCTCAGACGCGACCGCGGAGGTTGCGCGCGAGGCCCTCGCGTCTGTCGGCGCGCCAGAAGGCGTGTTCAACCTCATCCACGGCCGCGAGGCAGGCGTTGCAGTGCTCAAGGACCCGCGGATCAAGGCGGGCTCGTTTACAGGCTCGATCGGCATCGGCCGTCTGCTCACCGACATCGCAGCCGCGCGGCCCACCCCGATCCCCTTCTACGGCGAGCTCGGCTCGGTCAACCCCGTGTTCATCACCGCGGCGGCTATCGCCGAGCGCGCAGATGAGATCGCATCGGGCCTCATCACGAGCGTTGCTGGCTCGGCTGGCCAGCTCTGCACGAAGCCTGGCTTCATCTTCATCCCCGCTGGCTCAGCTCTCCCCGCGGCCGTAACTGCCGCGGCGGGCGAACTCCCCGAGCACCGCCTCCTCGACCCGCGGATCGCGCAGAGCTTCAACGAGCGTCGCGACACGATCCTCGCGGCCCCTGGCGTCTCCGCTGTCATCCCAGGCGGCGTTCGCTTCGACGAAGAGGGCCACGGCTGGGCATCACCCACCGTCGTTTCGGTCTCGCTCGCAGACTTCCGCGCCGGCCACCAGGAGCTCGTAGAGGAGGCATTCGGGCCTCTCACGATCCTCGTGGAGACCCCCGAGGGCACCGACCTCGCAGCACTCATGCCCGAGTTCTACGAGGGCAACCTCTCTGGCACCATCCACGTGAGCGCCGATGAGGCGTCAGGCACGACCGCAAACGTTGGCGAACTCCGCGCACTCGTCGCGGCCCTCGCGAAGCAGGTCGGCCGCGTCCTGTTCAACGGCTGGTCGACAGGCGTCGCAGTCACCCCCGCGCAGCAGCACGGCGGCCCGTGGCCGGCGACTTCGAACGACGCAAGCACCTCGGTCGGCACGTCTGCCATCAAGCGCTTCCTGCGTCCTGTCGCGTTCCAGAACACGCCTGAGGCGTTCCTCCCCGAGGCGCTGCGCGATGACAACCCGCTCGGCCTCCCGCAGGCGATCTCGCCAGCAGGCCAGTCGGGCGACTGGGGCAGCCAGTACCGCGGATAGCGGCGCTGTCCGCCCACCGGCCGGACTCAATATGCGTGCGGCCCACCCCTCAGGGGTGGGCCGCACTGCCGTTTTAGGGGGCGGGGACGAATGCGGCGAGATGAATCCCTGGCACGTGTTGACACTATCTTGCGAGACATGCTAGCTTGTGTCGCATGATAGATGACGTCGCTACGCAACTGCGCAGGGGCGTCGTCGAATTCTGCGTTCTCGGCTTCCTGTCGGCGCGCCCGATGTACGGCTGGGAACTCTCCTCCGCGCTGATTGAACGCGGCCTCATTGCGAGCATCGGCACGCTCTACCCGCTACTCGGGAGGCTGCGAGACCGCGGCCTCATCGTCACGTTCGAGCAGCAGGACAATGGCGAACCCGATCCGACCCCCGACGCCGGAGTCGCAACGCCGTCGGGCGGCCCGACGCGCAAGTATTACAGGCTCACTCAGGAGGGCGAGTCCCACCTCGCGGCCTTCCGCACCCAGTGGGGGCCATTCACGCAGAACGTCACCGAGATACTTGAGAAGGGGCTCGAATCATGAGTAACGACGACACGACGAACGATCGTCGGCACACTCCGTTGACAGCTGACGATGAACGAACCGCCTATCTAGCAGCACTCGACGAAGCCATCGGCGGGCTGCCCCACAGGCTAGCTGTCGAACTCCGCGCCGGGGTGGGCGAAGAGCTCGCCTGCCTCGAAGGTGACGAACTGCGCGCTCGGATCACCGCACTTGGGGACCCCATTGAAGTCGCCAGCGCCGCCGCGATCGCAGGGCGCGATGAGGGGCCGGGAACCAGCGCCTCGCCTTTCGCCGGCTACAGCACAAACCTTCCCCCGGCTCATGTTGGAGCCGCTGCCTTGCCTGACCAGGCGGCAGGATCTCGCTCCGCCGCCCCGACACAGCTAGCGCCTCAGCCGGCGCAGGTACGGGCCCTCTCGGAGACCCGCGGCTATGCAGTCGCAGGCCTCATCACATTCGGAGTAGGCGGCATCGTGCTGCCAGTCATTGGCTGGCTTGTCGGCTGCGTACTCGTTGCCACAAGTGGGTTCTGGCGGATCAGTGAGAAAGTTTGGGCGATCATTTTCCCACCACTTGCGTTGCTTATCCCGGCTCTCCTCTCCTGGCTCTTCAGCACGGTGGCGGGCGGGCAGGATTCGGCGAATCCGCTTCTCCCCGGCCCTCACGCGTCGATACTGGTCACACCGATACTGGTCGCACCGTTGACCGCCGTCTGGCTCCTCCTCAGACTCCGCAGCAGGCGCATTCCCGAGGATGCCCAGGGGTAATACGTTCAGGCAGGAAGCTGTCGCAGAGGCTGCCCGCGCAGCGCTCGATTCCACAGTCGACCCCTCAGCCGATTCCATGCACTGATTGGAACCGGATAGGTTACGCTGAGCACATGACGAACACACGCACCGTTACCCGCTCACGCACCTTCCGCGGCGCGACCGCAGCTGCCCTGCTCGGCGCTGCGGCGCTCGTGCTGACAGCATGCTCTGGCAGCGCCTCCGTCGCCGATACGAGCTGGGGAACGCTCGATACCCGCGGCGAACCGGCAATGACGTTTACCGCAGACGGCAAGGCCTTCGGCACTGACGGCTGCAACATCGTTAACGGCACGTGGACCGAGGAAAAGGGCAAGGTTACATTCGGGCCGCTCGCTTCGACGATGATGTTCTGTGAGGGCGTCGACACGTGGCTGACTGGCGCATCGACCGCCGTCGTCGAGGGCGACAAGATCTCGTTCAGCGATGAAGAGGGCAAGAAGATCGGCTCGCTCAAGAAGACCGAGTTCACTGCCCCCGAGTAGGTCGCAGCCGGGCGGCATCGCTCAGGAGCAACGCAAGAGGCGGGGTGAGGATCTGATCCTCACCCCGCCTCTTGCGTTGCGCGCCCAGCCCACCAGCGGGACGTTGAACTGTTCGCCGGCGCCCGGCGAACGACTTACTCAGTTACCAAGCGACAGCCAGCGCCACGTTCAGCACCGAGAGCCCCAGGATCGCGCCAAGCACGCCACCCGAGACGTTCTCCTTCTTCTTGAAGACCAGGGCGAGCACGATGATCGCGACGAGCACGATCGTCTTCACGCCGATCTTCATGTTGTTCGGAGAGCCTCCCATTGCGTACATCATGCCGACGAGGCCAAGGCCCGTCGCAAGCATGAGCCAGGCGCTGTGCAGGATGCCGCCCGATACCTTGGCGACGCCCTCCTTAACCTTGGGCAACTGTGCGATCGTCGCGCCAGCGACGCCTGCGAAGCCAACGATGTGCAGGATCAGCAGGATGTTTCTCAAAATTTCCATCGTGTATTCCTCCCGTGTAATTGCGAATGTGTGTGGGTGTCGGCGCTACGGCCGGAACGTGTGAGGCCAAGCGGGCAGGGCGTCGAGCTCATCTCTCCTGCCCGCCTGGCAAAGCGCGGGTCCTAGTGGAAGAAGTGCCGCTCACCGGTGAAGTACATCGTCACACCGGCCGCCTGAGCCGCCGCGATGACCTCTTCGTCGCGAACCGAACCTCCCGGCTGAACGACGGCGCGAACACCGGCGTCGAGCAGCACCTGCAGGCCGTCAGCGAACGGGAAGAAGGCGTCGGACGCAGCGACAGCGCCCGCGGCACGCTCACCGGCGCGAGAAACCGCGAGGCGGCACGAGTCGACACGGTTGACCTGCCCCATTCCAACGCCGACCGAGGCGCCGCCGTTCGTGAGCAGAATGCCGTTCGACTTCACTGCGCGGCACGCTCGCCACGCGAACTCGAGCTCCGCGAGCGTCTCTGGGTCGGCTGCCTCGCCGGCGGCGAGGGTCCACTCGGCTGCGGGTGCGAAGTGGCGGTCGGCGTCCTGGATCAGGAAGCCGCCGGAGACCTGCTTCAGCTCGACAGGGTTCTGCGCGTACCCCTCAGGCAGCACGAGCAAGCGCACGTTCTTCTTCTGTGCGAGGATCGCCAGCGCTTCAGGCTCGAAGCCAGGCGCGATGATGACCTCGGTGAAAATCTCTGAGACTGTCTTGGCCATGCCCTCGGTGACGACGCGGTTGGCCGCGATTACGCCACCAAATGCGGAGACAGGGTCGCATGCGTGCGCGAGTTCGTGTGCGGCAGCGATCGGGTCGGCTGCACCCTCGGGGGCGACAGCGACGCCGCACGGGTTCGCGTGCTTGATGATGGCGACCGCGGGGCGCTCGTGGTCATACGCTGCCCGCAGCGCGGCGTCGGCGTCAACATAGTTGTTGTACGACATTTCCTTGCCGTGCAGCTGGGTCGCCTGGGCGATCCCCACACCCTCGTTCTCGCTGAACAGTGCGGCACGCTGGTGGCTGTTCTCGCCGTAGCGCAGCACCGACTCGCGGAGGCCAAACACCTCGTAGCCGACGTAACCCTCGCTCGTGGCGAAGATCGCCGCGACCTCGTCTTCTTCGGGGGCCTCGAGTTCTGCTGCCGCGGGGGCATCCTCCCAGCCTGCGTCCTGCTGGTCGAGGAACCAGTTCGCGACCGCACCGTCATACTGCGCGGTGTGCACGAATGCCTCGGTCGCGAGCGAGCGGCGAAGCGCGAGGGTCGTGCCACCGGCCTGAATCGCCGAGATGACCTCGTCGTAGCGGCCGGGCGAGACGACGATCGCCGCATTCGCGTGGTTCTTCGCCGTCGCACGGACCATCGCTGGGCCGCCAATATCGACGTTCTCGACGATGTCAGCGGCGGGCTTGCCTGCTGCGACAGTCTGCTCGAACGGGTACAGATTCACGACGACGAGCTCGAACGGGGCGAAGCCGAGCTGCTCGAGCTGCGCGCGGTGATCCGCGAGGCGCAGGTCGGCGAGCAGGCCCGAGTGCACCGCCGGGTGCAGCGTCTTCACGCGACCGTCGAGTGCCTCAGCGAACCCTGTCACCTCGGCAACGTCGGTCACTGCGTGGCCAGCCTCGCGAATGGTGGCGGCAGTCGACCCTGTCGACACGATCTCGACGCCGGCAGCGGCAAGCGCTGCGGCGAGATCGAGCAGCTTCGTCTTGTCGCTCACAGAGATGAGCGCGCGCTTCACCTCGATGAGGTCGCGATGCTCGTACAGGCTCGGGTCGTGGCTCTGGACTGCCATGGGGCTCCTTGAATTCGTGCGGTGTGGGGGCTAAAAAGTCGTGGCTACGGGGTGGGCGCAGCGGCTGCGGCAGCGACGGCGGCGAGGTCGAGCGACCCGTCGGCGATCTCGCGGACGGTTCGGACGAGCAGTGGTCGCTCCTCCTGTTTGATGCGCTCGTGAAGGTCAGCCTCCGCCTCCCCCTCATGCACGGCGACGACCGCCTGTCGCAGCACCGGGCCCGTGTCGACGCCCTCATCGATGATGTGCACGGTGACGCCGGTTTCGGTTGCGCCAGCGGCGAGTGCGTCACGCACCGCGTGCGCGCCCGGGAACAGGGGCAGCAATGCCGGATGGGTGTTGATGAGCCGCGGCGAGAAGGTGCTCACGAAGGCTGCAGGAAGAATACGCATGAGGCCCGCGCTCACCACGAGGTCAACGTCGTAGTCCTGGATCGCTGCCGCAAACGCGGCCCCCCAGTCGGCGCGGCTCGCGTAGTCGGCCGGTCGAACGACAAAGCTCGGGATCGCGGCAGCCGCGGCGTGCGCGAGGCCTGCAGCGTCGGTGTCGGCGCCGACGCACACGATCTCAGCTGGAAAATCAGGATCTGCCGTCGCCTCGATGAGGGCCTGAAGGTTGCTGCCGCCACCTGAGATAAGAACCGCGAGTCTCAACACTCGCCCAGTCTACTCGCTGTGTAGATGTGTGGAGGCCCGCACGACGAGCCTCGCGCTTGCGTTTCTGGCTCAATTGCATTGCCGAACCCCACACCTCGCGCCCGCCAGGCCCGGCGGTAAGCTCTCCCCATGCTTCTTCACGATCTCTTCGGCCTGACCGGCCGCACAGCACTTGTCACCGGCGGAAGCTCGGGTATCGGCCGAGCGATTGCCGAAGCGCTGGCTGGCGCAGGCGCACACGTCGTCATCGCAGCACGGACCGTCGAAGGGCTCGAGCGGACCACCGCCGAGGTCACGGCGAACGAAGCCGTCAGCGCTGCGGGCGGAGAGGTGTCCTGGCTGCGAGCCGACCTGACGAACCGGGCTGGCGCGCATGCGCTCGCTGACGCCGTACTTGAGGGGCACGGTCACGTAGATATCGTCGTGAACTCGGCTGGCGTGAACATCCGGCCACCGCTTAGCGAGCTGACCGAGCCCGAGTGGGACACGACAATGGCAGTGAACCTCGAAGCTCCATTCGTACTCGGCCAGCGGCTCGCCCCGGCGATGCTTGCGCGCGGCTACGGCCGCTTCATCCACATCAGCTCGCAGCAGGCACACAGACCATTCGCCTCAAGCGGTGCGTACGGGGTGTCCAAGGCGGCCGTAGAGGGGCTCGCACGGTCGCAGGCCGAGGCGTGGTCGGCGGGCGGAGTGACCGCGAACTCGCTCATCCCAGGGTTTGTGCAAACCCCGCTGAACACCAGGCTGAGCTCGGACCCGGGAGTCGTCGCGGCACTTGCCGCTCGCACGCTTGTTGGGCGCAACGGACTCCCCGAGGACTTCGCTGGCGCGGCAGTCTTCCTCGCGAGTCCCGCCGCCGCGTACATCACTGGCCAGTCACTCGCAGTCGACGGCGGCTTCTCCGTGCACTAGTTTGCCGGGGGCGGTACGTCCTATCACCTGGGATCTGCAGTTCATATGCCTGCGTCTCACGGTTGCGCAATACCAACTGCCGATCCCAGGGATACGAGCTGTGGACGATCCCAAGTTACGACGGGACGCTCAACCTGCCACGTGGAGCACTTCGTGTGCCCGGGCCACGGGCTGTGTGATCGCGAAGTGCCGCACTTCTTGCTCAGCCCAGCGCTCCCAATGCGGAATAAAGGTCTCACCGTCGCGGGCAAGCGCACGTTCCCGTCGCAGCGTTGCCGGGCACTCCACCCACACCGCGTACGCAGAGCCGAGTGAACGGGCGACAGCGAGGGCACGCGCGCTGATAGAGCCGCACCCTTCGACGATGAGGGGCGCAGCCCTGTCGAACTCGACTTCGGGTGTGAAGCTCTTTGCGTACCAGTCATAGCGGCGGTAGGCGCCCGACAGCAGGAGCGCCGGGACCGCGGCGCTGCCAGCGGCAAGCCCATCCCATCCGGGGTAGAGCTCGTCCATGCCGACGATGTGCGGGCGCTCCCATCCGTTTGCCTCGCGTGCGCTGGCGAGGGACTCGGCGAGTGAGGTCTTACCCGATCCTGATCTGCCGTCGATGAACAGCACCCGTGGCCAGCCAGATGGGTCGTCATTCTGACCCGTCGCAGGTAGCCTGCCAGCGCCCAGCCGGCCCGAGCCCAGCCGGCTCCCAAGCCGCGCAGCGAGCGCATCCGGCCCGCCGCAGGCAAAAGGCCCCGCGCCCGCGCCAATCGCGGGAACGGTGAGTTGACCGCTCACCCCGCGACCCGCCCGTCACTCATCCGCAGCACCCTGTCGGCAATGGTCTCGGCCTCGCTCTCGTCGTGGGTGACGAGAATCGCTGTGGTCGCCGTCTTGCGCAGCAGATCGGCGAGATCGACGGCGAGTCTGTCGCGCAGCTCGCGGTCGAGCGCGGAGAGCGGCTCGTCGAGCAGCAGCAGTCGCGGGCTCGGCGCGAGCGCGCGTGCGAGAGCGACGCGCTGGCGCTGACCGCCGGAGAGCTCGGTGACTGGGCGGTTCGTGAAGCCTCCGAGCCCAACGAGTTCGAGAAGCTCAGCGACTCGTGCGTCGCGATCCGCACGCGGCCAACGCTTCACCCGCAGGCCGTACGCGATGTTCTCCCCGACCGAGCGGTGAGTGAAGAGCTGGCCGTCTTGAAACACAAGCCCGAACTCGCGGCGGTGCGGGGGGACGCCGACGAGATCCTCTCCCGCCCAACTGACGACGCCTGACGTCAGCGGCTCGAGCCCGGCGATAGCCCGCAACAGCGTCGACTTCCCGCAGCCAGAGGGGCCGAGCAGGGCGACGACGTCGCCGCGTGGAACGCCGAAGGTCGCGTCGCGCACGACGACCTCGTCACGGCGGTATGCGACGCTGACGTCTGCGACGTTCAGCCCGCTCGCGGCCCCAGTGCGTGCCTGTGCTGTCACCAGCTTCCCCCTACTCCGCTGTCTACCCGCCAGCGTTCAGCTACGACCATAATGCCCGCTGCAATCGCCCCAAGCACCACTGAAGCGGCGAGCGCCATTCCGTAGCTCGCGGGGTCTGGGCTGCCGACGAGGGCCGCGATCGCGACTGGCAGCGTCTGCGCGTCGGGGCGCACGAGAAATGCTGTCGCCCCGAACTCCCCGAGCGACACGGCGAACGCGAATCCGAGCGCGAGGCCAGCCGACCGACCGAGCAGCGCGAAATCAATCGTGCGCAAGACGCGCAACGGTGAGGCCCCGAGCATCATTGCGGCCTCTCGGGTACGTGGATCAATCGATCTGAGTACGGGCGTGAGCGTGCGCACCACAAGCGGCAACGCGACGAGCGCCTGCGCGATCGGGATAAGCACGACTGAGGTGCGCAGGTCGAATCCAATTCCGAGCGGCTTGTGCATCGTGAGCAGCAGCCCGAACCCAAGTGTCACCGCAGAGATCCCGAGGGGAAGCATGATCGCTGCGTCGTAGACGGCGATGCCCCGGCGCAGCGCCGCTGAGCGAGGCCGTCGCGACACGATCAGCGAGACAAGCATCCCGAGCGTCACCGCGATGAGGGTCGCGACGCACGCGATCCCGAACGAGAGCAGCGCCGCGTCGACGACTGACCCGTGCAATGGCGAGCGCTCAGGCGGGTCGAAGAGTGCTCGATAGTTCGCGAACGAGATCCCGACACCCCGCGGCCCCTGGAGCGACCGCCACACGAGCGCACCGATCGGCAGCACGTGCAGCAGCAGCACTGTGACGCCGAACACCGCCAGCACTGGTGCGTCCGTTCTGCGCGGTGCGCGCACCTCGATGCGAACCTCCTGGGCACGTTCGTTTCGGCTCCGCAGCAGCGCCGAGGCGATGAGCGCGAGCGCTACAATCGCGAACTGCACAAGCGACAGCACGGCCGCTGAGCGCAGATCGAGAAACTGCACTGTGAGCCTGTATACCTCGGTCTCGATGTTCGCGAACTCGCGCCCGCCAAGAATCAGCACGACGCCAAACGAGGTCGCGCAGAACAGGAACACGAGCGCCCCGGCAGATGCGAGCGCCGGGCCGAGCGCGGGCAGCGTGACCGTGCAGAACACCCTCACCGGGCCTGCCCCGAGCGTGCGCGCTGCCTGCCCCTGGCGGGTGTCCAGCTGCGCCCAGTAGCCCCCGACTGTGCGCGCCACGACGGTGACGTTGAAGAATGCGAGCGCGAGCACGACGACCACGAGCGACCTGTCGAGGCCAAGCCAGTACAGGGCTCCCCCGGGCCCGAACAGTGCGGTGAACGCGACGCCGACGACGACGGCAGGCAGCACAAACGGCACTGTGAGTAGCGCCCTGAGCACCCCGCGCCCGCGGAACTCAAGGCGGTAGAGCACGTAGGCCGCGGGGACGCCGAGCAGGATCGCGACGACAGTCGCGAGGCTCGCCTGCACGAGCGTGTTCTGCAGCACCCGCCAGCTGCGTTCGAGCCCGAGCACCTCCGGGAGGCCGCCGAGGTCGAGCTGCCCGCCGCTCGTGAGACCCGTCGCGACGAGCGCGATGACAGGCCAGAGGAAGAAGACCCCGACGAAGAGCACAGGAATCGCCGCTGCGAACCCCCAAGCGAGGGGCCCGAGCGGGCGACGTGAGCGTGCACGCACCGCGACTTCCTCTGACCTGTATCGTGCTCTGTTAGAGCCCGACGGCGTCGCCGAGCGTCCGCAGCCAACCGTCGAGGCCCGCCTGGATCTCGGTTGCTGGCAGGTCGTGTGTCTGGCCCGACTCTGGCAGCGGCGCGAACTTCGCCCAGCTTGCGGGCAGCTCCACGTCTTCGTCGACAGGGTACATGTACATGTTGTCGGCGATGCCTGACTGGAACTCCTCAGAGAGCAGGTACTCAACGACGGCGCGCGCTCCGTCTGGGTTCTCGCCGCCCTTGAGCACGCCAGCGTATTCGACCTGCTGCGAGCAGGTGTCGAGCAGCGCCCTCGTATTCGATGCGCTCTCGTCGTCGTTCACAGTGAACGCTGGCGACGTCGAGTAGGAGACGACGATCGGCCTGGTGCCTGTCTCGCTCACGCCGGTGAACTCCGTGTTGTAGGCCTCGGTCCAGCCCTGCACGGTGCGGGCGCCGTTCGCTTCGAGGCGCTTCCAGTAGTCAACGAAGCCGTCCTCGCCGAACGCTGCAATCGTCGCGATCATGAACGAAGCGCCCGTGCTTGATGCCGTGGGATCGAGCAGCACGGTGAGGTCCTTGTAGGCGGGATCCGCGAGGTCGTCGAGCGTCTCCGGCTCTGCGATACCCTTCTCCGCGAACCACGCGGTGTCGATGTTTACGCATGTCGCCCCGCGGTCGATCGGCACGAGCGGCACGCTGCCCGATTCCGCACTTTCGGCATCGAGCTCGGTGGCGAGCAGGAGGCCGTCACCCTTCAGGAGACTTGCCGGAACCGGCAGCGCTACGTCGTTCTCGATCAGGCGGGAGGCGAGCGTATTGTCGACGCCAAAAAACGCGTCAGCAATCGGCGCCCCCTTTGTGAGCACAAGCTTGTTCGCGAGTTGGCCGCCGTCGCCAGCAGTGAGAACTTCGACGTCGTAGCCTGTCGCCGCGCTCGCGAGCTGTGAGAACTCGTCGCCGTCGACGAAGCTGTCATGGACGACGAGCGTGACCTTCGCCGAGTCGCCGTCTTCAGCGCTCGAATCCTGGCCCCCAGCGCAGCCAGTGAGGGCGAGCATGGCGGCGAGTGGGAGCGCGATAAGCGCAGCCAATGTGTAAGAGCGTGCACGTGTACGCATAACGAGAAGAGTCCTTCCTCCGCTGGCATGAACCAGATCAGGTTGAACGGTCGGAGCACGCGTGCTCCCTCTCAGCCCCGCGCGCCGGGACTCCCGTGGATTGCTCCCTCAGCCTAGCCCTTACGGCCGGGCCAGCGCCAGCCGGCTCGCTTCTCGTCGCCACCGCGGTCTGCGTCGAGATCGACGTTGTCCCAAGAGTAAGCCTCGACGAGGGCTTCCTCGTCGATTTGAGCGTCGACGGCTTCGCTCGCGGTCGCCTCCTCTGCGGGATGTGCGGTAACGGCTTCGACAGGTCCCGTCACCGCGTGCTGATCGAAGAGCTCGGCGTCTGGTTGGGGGACGTGCAGGCTACCCGGATCCGCGTCCGCTGAATCCACTCCCGCTGGATCGGCGTCGCGCGTATGCCACCATGCCCGGTCGCTAGCCGGCGCCAAGGCGCTGTCGCCCGGCATGCCTGGCGTACCCTTGAGGTCGGGCAGGATGTCGGTGTCAACATCGACATCGACATCGAGCTCAAGCGGCTCGGTGAGTTGATCGTCGACGCGGCTCCCCGCCGAGGCTCGCGCGTGCGGGACGAGTGGCGACACTGGCGCGAGCCGTTGCTCGTCCTCGACGGGATCTTCTTCTGACGCCGTCCTGGCAGGAGCCTGGCGCACTGTCGCTGGGTCGGGCTCTCCGCCGAGTGCAATCCCTCGATCAGGATCGGCAGCGGCCCCGTCGTCCCCAAGCCCGAGAAGCGCGGCGACCTCGCCTGGCCCTGCGACGACCCGCCGGGCGATATCGGCGCGCGCCGCGAGCGCACCAAGTAGGCAGCCAACCCCGAGCTCCGCGGCGGCAAGGCCCGCGGCCCGCCAGACGTCGGGTCCAACTTCTGCGAGCCGCCCCGGCCCGAGAGCGCCTGTCGCCGTCCAGTTAAGCAATGCGATGGTGAGCCCTGCGACGATCACGGCCCCTGCGATCTGAGCCCCCAGGCGTGCCATGGACTGGCGGCGCGCCACGTCGCCGAGCCCGATCCCAACTGCAAGCCCGAGGAGCACGAGGAGAAGCGGAGCGAGCACCGCGACGCTCCCCCACCCGTCAGGGATCGCAGCGAGCACCGGAATGCCTGGCATCGGGCCGAGCAGTTGCCCGAAGGGCGAAGCCGAGCTGCCGATACCGACGGCGAAGCCGGAGCCTGTCAGCCACGCACCGCTCCAGATCACGAACACGGGCAGCAGCGCGAGCTGCAGGAGAAACATCAGGATCGTGCCGGCCAGGTCGAGCTGCAGCGCCTCTGACGCGCCGATCACCAGCGCGAAACGGCCGAGCAGCGAAAACGTGAATCCGAGCGCGGCGATCCCGATGTATGCCGCGACAAGCGCTGAGGCGAGCCTCAAGGCCTGCCCCGCCACGCGGGGAACGACAGCAGGCCGCGGGATCCGAAGTCGCCCGAGCCCAGCTTCGATCCCGCTGACCGCCGCTATCCACCAGGGGTGTTCGTCGCGCGCTGCCCGGGTGAGGTAGGCAACCCCAGACGGTGCGCCGTAGACGATTGCTGCGCACCCAGCGGCGGCCGCCCAGCCCAGACCGACCGCCACCTCGCCTCCCGGAGCAACCGCGGAGGCGACGACCGCTGCGACAGCGCCAAACCCGAGTGCGCCGCCGAGCACGCCAACTCCGCCAGCGCCGCCACGAGCACCGAACCGCCAGCCCGCACGCGCTGCGAAGACAACCGTTGCGAGAGTGAGCCCGAGCGGCGCGAGTGACACCGAGAACGTCAGCGCCTCAGGGGCGAACCCGAGCACCTGCATGGCTTCGGCCGAGATCTCGGCGGTGAGTGGCACGAAGTGAGCGAGCAGCCACGCTGCGCCAGCTCCGCCGAACACCGCGCTCGGTTCGGCGGCAAGGCCGAAGCCGAGCCACCACACGAGGAACGCGTAGGCAGCGACCGCGAGCAGCGACGCCAGCGCGACCGCGACGGCCTCAATCGTTGCGACAACCCCGGTCAGTATTGCTCTCATCGTCCGAAAGTCTACCCGGCGACACGCACACGGCTACCAGGCTGCAGCGACCGCCCGGTGTGTCTCGAACAGCGGCACCGTCGTGCCTTCGGGCGCTCGCCCGAACCCGCACTCGGTCGCGACGCCGAAATCGCGCGACAGCACCTGGGTGGCTGCCGCGATACGTCGAGTGGCGCCCTCAACTCCGTCCTCGCGGTGCACGAGACCGAGGTATAGCTCAGTCGTCGCGGGCACGTTCAGCTCGGCGAGCGGACCGAAGAACTCGGTGTCGTCTCGTTCGATCGGAACCGGGAGGTGGAGCCAGGTGAGGTCTCGCTCGGCCGCGGCGGCGACTGCGTTTGCAAACCGGGTGAGGTGTGCGGCGTCGCGCGGTTCGACGAAGTGCTTCTCAGCGACGTCTCCATAGCAGAGGTGGACGCCGACCTCGACGTCGAGCGGCACCCTGTCGATCTGCCGGGCAAGCCGCTCGCTGGTCGCATCCCAGACGTCGCCGAACCACTCGTAGCGGTCACCGGTGTGCGCGGTGAGCCCCTCAAGAATTGCAAATTCGAGCGCCGCGTCCCACTGAATCGCGAGTTCATCGCCCGGAATTGTGGCGACAATCTCGGCAAGCTCGGCAGCGAGCGCGCGCTCGTAGACGGGCTCGAATGCCTCGCGGTCCGCAGCGAGCACGAGGCTCGCGACGACGCCGAGCGGTGTGGGCAGGGAAACCTGGAAGCGAGTCTTCGCGGGGATGACCCCGGCGGCTTTCAGCCCACTAAAGGTGCGCCAGGATTCGACGGCCGCTGCCGCGTATCCGAGCGGCGGCAATGTGACATCCGCCGCCTGCACGCCCTGCGCGAGCTTCACGGGGCGAATGTCGAGCATGCGCATCGGGATCGGCGTGTCACCTACCCGCTCAATGCCCTCGGCTGCGCCGAGCTTATCTGCCTGGAAGAGGATCCAGTGAAAGCGCTCCCCAACCTCGCCGTCGGGAATCCTGCGGAGGAGGCCCCCGAGTTCTTCGGCGGCGACGCGCATCGTCTGCTCCGCGTCGTCAAAGTTGATGCTTCCCACGAGGTGGGCTCCCTGGACCTGACTGTCGCTCATGCTTCAAGTATCCCCGACAGATCCCCCACACTGTTCCGTGTTGCGAATCGTGACGGGTCCGGCGCCCGCCCCTGGGCTGAGTGGAGCTGCGGTCATCGAGCGTGTCAGCGCGGGGCGCCCACTGCGGCGACTTCCACGCGCGAGGTTCCCGCAAGCATTCGCGAGACCGGACATCTTGCGTGGGCGGCTGCCGCCAGTGCCTCAGCTTGCGGTTCCTCGATCCCGGCAAAGAAGAGCTCCGCGCGCCCAGAGAACTCATACCCGTCGCCCGCCCCGCGCGCGTGCAGCGAGATCTCGACACGCGCCGAAACCTCGACGCTGGCTCCCGCAACGACGCGCGCTGCCGCATTCAGGCATGTCGCCCACGACAGCGCGAGGAGTTCCTCGGGGTTCGTCGTTCCCGCGGGGGCAGAGCCAGCGCCAGTCGGAGGAGACGCGACAGCGACAGTCAGTCCACCTTCTGCTGTGCTCTCGCCGTTAACACCCGTCGAGTTTCGCGCGACAGCCGTGTACAGGGCCGGGCCATGGCCGGGTGTTTCCGTGGTTTCTCGGTCGTTCACCTGGACTCCTTTCGACAGTGGTCTCACCCACATTACCCACAAGTTAGACGCAGTCCAATAAATGTGTCATGCTTGCAGGGTTGCCCAGGCCGGGCCCCGACAACCACACACCGCCTCCATCCCTCCCCGAAAGTCCGACTCACCGAGATGCACGAACGATGACCGCTCCAACAGCTCCCGCCGTGGAGTTCATTCATGTCACCCGGAGCTTTGGCACAGGCGCACAGGAAGTGAACGCCCTGACAGACGTTTCCCTTGCTGTGCCACGAGGCGCCGTATTCGGTGTCGTGGGCGAGAGTGGTGCAGGCAAGTCGACACTGCTTCGCATGATGAACGGACTCGACCACCCCACGAGCGGCCGCGTCCTGTTCGACGGCATTGACCTCGCGACGCTCACCCAGCGAGAGCTCAACGCCGTGCGCCATCGGATCGGCGTCGTCTTCCAATCGTTCAACCTCGTCGGCAACCTCACGGTGCGCGACAACATCGCGCTTCCCCTCAAGCTACAGCGAGCCAGAGGCACCGACGCCGCGCGTCGCGTCGCTGAGCTCGCCGAGTTCGTCGGGCTCGGGCCACGCCTTGACCACTACCCAGCCCAGCTCTCCGGCGGCGAGAAACAGCGCGTCGCAATCGCGCGTGCCCTCGCGACGAACCCAACAATGCTGCTCTGTGACGAACCAACCTCCGCGCTCGACACTCACACGACAGGAGAGATCCTTACCCTGCTGGGCGCCACCCGGTCTGAGTTCGGAACAAGTATCGTGCTCGTGACACACGAGCTCGACGCCGTGAAGCGCAGCTGCGATTCGGCAGCGATATTCGAAGCGGGCGAACTGCGAGACATCATCCGGGTCGAGTCACACGCTGACTCACGGGAACTCAGCTACGTCGAGCACGTGAGAGCGGAGCTCCGGCGATGAATGCGATCCTCACGGAGTTCCAGCGAGTGTTCGGCGAGCACGGAGCAGAGATCGCCACAGCGATGGCTGAGACGGGCTACATGGTGCTCACGTCCATCGGTGTCGCCGTACTCATCGGGCTGCCACTCGGCGTCGTCATCACGCTCACCCGCGCAGGCGGAATCCTCGAGAACCGGGCCGTCTGGCTCATCGCCGACCTGTACGTCACCGTGTTTCGGTCGTTCCCCTTTCTCCTGTTCGTTGTGTTCATGATCCCGCTCACGCGCCTCGTGTTTGGGACTAGCTTCGGAACCGTCGCCGCGACATTCCCGCTCGCCTTCGTTGCAGTCGCGATCTATGCGCGCCTCACGGAGCAGATCCTCCTCGAGCTACCGAGTGGCCTCTGGCAGGCCGCGGCTTCGATGGGCGCGACAGTGCCACAAACAGTCTTCCGGTTTCTCCTCGTCGACGGCCGCTCAGGCCTCGTGTATGCGCTCACCTCGGCGACTGTGAGCTTCGTGTCGTACTCGACAGTGCTCGGCGTGGTCGGTGGCGGCGGTATCGGGGACTTCGCGATGCGTTACGGCTACCAGCGATACGACTTCACCCTTATGTACACCACGATTCTGCTCATCGTCGCCTGCGTCGTTCTGCTGCAGGCCACCGGCCTCAGGATCTCGCGCGCACTCGACAAGCGTTAACCGGCCGATGGCATAGCCACGGCCCGAAAGGAGACACACAATGATTCGCTCGACACCCTCCAAGCACCCGAGGCTCATCACGGCCGCCGCCCTCGCAACGGCGATGCTGGCGCTTGCCGGTTGCGCGGCAACCCCAGGCGCAGACGGCACTGCCGATGACACCTCCGGCACACACGTGCTCAAGGTTGCCGCGACGACAACTCCAATGCCCGAAGTCGTGCGTGCCGCTGCCGAGGCAATCGAGGAGCCGTACTCAATCGAACTCGTCGAGGTCGCGGACTACGTGCAGCCGAACACGATGCTCGCCGCAGGCGAGCTCGACGCGAACTTCGTACAGCACCCGCCGTTCATGGAAGACTTCAACGCCGCAAACAACGCGTCGCTCGTCGCGATCGAACCCGTGTATCTCACCGTCGTCGGCACGTACTCGAGCAAGCACGAGAGCATGGAGGACATCCCTGAGGGCGGCCACATCGTCGTTCCACAGGATCTCTCGAACCAGTCGCGCGCGCTACAGATGTACGCGGGCGCGGGGCTCATCAAGCTCGACCCGAAGGTCGACAAGTGGGAGGTCACGGTGAAGGACGTCGTCGAGAACCCTCAGAACCTCCAGTTCACTGAGGTAGATCTCATGCAGTTGAACGCGGCGTATCCAGAGGCCGACGGCGTCTTCCTGCACGGCACGTTCGCGCGACAGCTTGGGCTCGTGCCAGGAGAAGATGCGATTGCTGTCGAGCAAGACCCGCAGTTCGCGGTGTCGCTCGTGAGCCGCGCAGACAATCAGAACTCGCCAGAGGTGAAGGCCCTCGCACGGGCGTTCCACAGCGACGAAGTGCGCGCCGTGCTCGAAGAGTTCGACGTGCCTGCAGCCTTCTAGCGCTGACGCGGCCGGAGTGCCGGGCTGGCGCCGGGCATGCCTCGCCGCCGCTGGAGGTCGCCCCGAACCCGCGCCGCCAAGGCCTTGCCTCTCGGCTCGCCCCGCCGGTGCACACGATCCTCGCAAAACCACACGTTAAATACCTGAATTAAGGGGCGGTTTTGCGAGGATCGTGTGCGTTTGCGGGGCAGATCGGCACGAGCAGGGCCGGCACCCCGGCCCGGGGGCCAGCGCTGGTGGGGCTTCTCAACCGGAATCCCCAGGACGCACAGGACCCCGCAGGCAAATGCCTGCGGGGTCCTGTGCGTAATCGCTGCGCGTTACAGCTGTGCGAAAGCAGCGCGCAACAGCTCCGCGGTCTCGGTCGGAGTCTTACCGACCTTCACGCCTGCGGCCTCGAGGGCCTCCTTCTTCCCCTGAGCGGTGCCCGCCGAGCCCGACACAATGGCGCCAGCGTGGCCCATCGTCTTGCCCTCGGGAGCGGTGAATCCCGCAACGTAGCCGACTACAGGCTTCGTGACGTTCGCCTTGATGTACTCGGCTGCGCGCTCCTCAGCGTCGCCACCGATCTCACCGATCATCACGATTGCCTTGGTCTCGGGGTCGTTCTCGAACGCCTCCAGCGCATCGATGTGCGTTGTTCCGATGACGGGGTCGCCACCGATACCGATTGCGGTCGAGAAACCGAGATCACGGAGCTCGTACATCATCTGGTAGGTGAGGGTACCGGACTTCGACACGAGACCGATCGGGCCCTTGCCGGTGATCGTCGCAGGCGTGATGCCTGCAAGCGCCTCGCCCGGGGTGATGATGCCGGGGCAGTTCGGGCCGATGATGCGAGTCTTGCCACCGGTGGCCTTGGCGTGAGCCCAGAGCTCAGCCGAGTCCTTCACGGGCACGCCCTCGGTGATGATCACGAGCAGGCCGATGCTTGCATCGATTGCCTCGATCGCCGCATCCTTTGTGAAGGCGGGCGGCACGAAGGCGACCGAAACGTCGGCTCCGGTCTCAGCCATCGCCTCAGCAACCGTCGCGAAGACGGGAAGCTCGACTGCGTTGCCGTCAGGGTCAACATGCGACACTGTCGTGCCTGCCTTGCGGGCGTTCACGCCACCGACGACCTGGGTGCCAGCAGCGAGCATGCGCGCAGTGTGCTTTGTGCCTTCGCCGCCGGTGATGCCCTGGACGATGACCTTTGAATCCTTGTTCAGGAAGATCGACATAGTTCTGTAATTCCTTCTAGTTCCAGGGGGCGGTTCAGCGTGCGTTGGCGAGCTCGGCGGCCTTGTCGGCGCCCTCGTCCATCGTGGCGGCCTGGGTCACGAGCGGGTGGTTCGCCTCGTTGAGGATGCGGCGCCCCTCCTCAACGTTGTTGCCGTCGAGGCGAACAACAAGGGGCTTGTTCGCTGCGTCACCGAGCTTCTCAAGCGCGCCGACGATGCCGTTTGCGACTGCGTCACACGCGGTGATTCCGCCGAAGACGTTCACGAAGACCGACTTCACCTGCGGGTCGCCGAGGATGACGTCAAGGCCAGCAGCCATAACCTCAGCCGATGCACCGCCGCCGATGTCGAGGAAGTTCGCGGGCTTCACGTTGCCGTGGTTCTCGCCAGCGTAGGCAACGACGTCAAGCGTCGACATCACGAGGCCTGCACCGTTGCCGATGACACCAACCTCGCCGTCGAGCTTCACGTAGTTGAGATCCTGAGCCTTGGCCTTCGCCTCGAGCGGATCCTCGGCTGCCTTGTCCTCGAGCTCAACGTGGCCCGGCTGACGGAAGTCAGCGTTCTCGTCGAGCGAGACCTTGCCGTCGAGTGCGACGATGTCGCCCTCGCCTGTGAGCACGAGCGGGTTGACCTCGACGAGGGTTGCGTCTTCACCGACGTAAACCTCGTAGAGCTTCTGGAAGACGGGCACGACCTTGCCGACGAGCTCCTCAGGGAACTTCGCCGCACGTGCGATCTCCTCGGCCTTTGCCGCGTCAATGCCGGCGATCGGATCGATCTCGATACGCGCGAGAGCCTCGGGCTTCTCGACTGCGAGGACCTCGATCTCCATGCCACCCTCAACGCTGCACAGCGAGAGGTACGACCTGTTTGCCCGGTCGAGCAGGACTGAGAAGTAGAACTCCTCCTTGATGTCAGCGCCAGCGGCAACCATGACGCGGTTGACTGTGTGGCCCTTGATGTCGAGGCCGAGGATTGCCTGCGCGGCCTCAAACGCCTCGTCGGGGTTCTTTGCGACCTTCACGCCGCCAGCCTTGCCGCGACCGCCGACCTTTACCTGAGCTTTGACGACGACGACGCCACCAAGCTTCTCGGCTGCTGCACGCACCTCCTCGGGGGTGTCAGCGACGATGCCGGGGAGCACCGGCACCCCGTATCGTTCGAAAAGATCGCGTGCCTGGTACTCGTACAGATCCACGTACTGTCCTTCTGCTTGGGATGTTTGGTTACCCGAGGCAAAAATGTCTCGATGTCGAGAGAAATGTCGACCGTTTGCCAGTCTAACACCGGTGTCTCGGTAGATTCAGCCGTGGCGCTCAGCTGTAGACGCCACCCGGCGATCGCGGCCGCGAACGGCGGCAACGATTCGACTGAACCAGCATTTAGGCACCCACGGTTCAAGCGATCCAGGCGAATCAGCGCCTCCATACCGTAGGAAATCGCACTCTTTACGCGACACGGCTTCGGCAGCGCATAGTGGGGATCAAATCCGCAGGATCGCGCAACCGCAGCGGCCCGTTTTGGCTCCCGCCCAGTCAGCCCGCCCGTGCAGCAGGTCAGCCCACCCGTACGGCAGGCCAGCCTGCCAGCCGTCGAGCGGTTCGGCTCGTCTTACGCGATTGGCGTGATTCTCGGCACCGTCATTCCCGCAATTCCATAGATTCGCTCGGAGGCGTGGGCAAAAGCGTGCACGAGCGCCCCGTGTGCAGCTGCCTCGTCCCCCAGTCGGGCCCCAACGATCGGCACTTCCGCTGCCAACCGAATGCGGCGCGACACCGCCCGCCCCAACGGCACGAGGAACTCGTCGTGGGCACGCGAGAGCCCTCCCCCGACAACGACCTTGCCCGGGTCCACTGCCATAATCAGCGTTGCGAGCGAATGCGCAAGCTCCTCAGTGAATGCGGCGAGCTCCTGAATAGCGGCTGGCTCGTCGTCTCGGACCCGCTGGAACAGCTCTGCTGCACCGGTTCCGTGGGCCCAGCGGATCTCACCGGTTTCGGGGTCAACGCCCCGAACCGCCAGGCGGCCAATATCGCCCGCGGCGTTGTGCCGCCCCCGCCTGGGCTTCCCGTCAAGTATGAGGCCCATCGCGATACGGTTTCCCACCGACAGGTACAGCACGTCGTCGACAAGCTGGGCGGCGCCGAGCTCATGTTCGGCGACTGCCGCCAGCCGAACGCCATTGTCGACGACAACGGGGGCACCCAGCGCGACGGCCAGCCGACTGCCAACATCAACCCCAGACCATTCGGGAATGACGACTGACGTCACCACGCTCCCCGCCTCGTCAACGATGCCGGGGAGCGAGAGCCCGACCGCGCGAAGCCTATCGAGCGGGAGTGAAGCCTCATGGAAGGCCGCCTTCACCTGCAGTGTCACGGTGTCAAGTTTCGACGCCCCGTCGGCGACCGTTCCGACGCCGCCACCCGCGTGGTCTGCAATCACTGTTCCTGCAAGGTCTGCGATGACGACACGTATGCTCGCCTTGCCCACGTCAACGCCCGCAACGTAGCCGGCGGGCGCGTCAAGCTCGTATCGGCGCGACGGCCGACCAACCCCGCTGCCTGCAACCGTGGTGCGGGTGATGTCGGCCGAGGCCGTCAAGACTCCGAGCACGTTCTCGACAGAGGTTCGTGACAGCTCGAGTGCCTCGGCAATGCCGTTAACGGAGTCTGGGCCGCCGTCGCGAAGCTTGAGCGCCACTCTCGCCGAAATTGACGACGAGTTCGCTTTTGCCACGGTGCACCTCCAAGCGCTGAGTTCGCGGGCCAGCGTTGGCACCGCACAGTGGCCATCATCCTAGCCAACACCCCATGCCCAAGGTCGAGAATATGGCCAATATGCCCTGCCCGTGCCAGAAAAACTGAACCAGATCTTCGCGTGTTTACGGGGACACAGATCGAATATTGCGAATTATCACACCTTGGTGTTTAATTTCACTCAAGCGAATCGCTCGCTAACGAACCAATGGAGGATCGAGAATGCCACAGGGTTTTACATCCGAAGCCGAGCTTGAGGCGCGACTCGTCGCACCGAGCGCCGGCCTCGTCGAAGACTTCGCGAAAGGCGCGGGCGACATCGTCATCCTCGGCGCCGGCGGGAAGATGGGGCCGACGCTCGCCGTGCTCGCACGCAACGCCCTGAACGCTGCCGGGCGAGAAAGCGACACTGTGTACGCAGTGTCGCGCTTTGGTGAGGAGAGCGTCCGAGAGCGCCTCACGCAGGCCGGGGTCGAGGTCGTGCAATTCGACCTCGTCAAGAACGACAGCCTCGATGCGCTCCCCGATGCGCCCAACGTCATCTTTATGGTTGGCGCAAAGTTCGGCGCTGCGACAAGCCCGTCCTGGGCGTGGGAGGTCAACGCAGCCCTGCCAGACCGCATCGCCCGCCGCTACCGCACGAGCGCAATCGCCGCGCTGTCGACTGGCAACGTGTATCCGTTCGTGCCTGCGTCTTCTGGCGGCGCATCAGAGGACGTTGCTCCGTCGCCGATCGGCGAGTACGCGCAGTCCTGCCTCGGCCGCGAGCGGGTCTTTGAGTTCGCGGCTGAGGAGCGCGGCACCCGCGTCTCGATTGTCCGCCTGAACTACGCTGTCGATCTGCGTTACGGCGTGCTCGCGGATATCGGCTCGGCCGTGCACTCGGGTGAGCCCGTCTCGGTAGCCACAGCGAACGTCAACGTCGTCTGGCAGGGCTACGCGAACGAGGTCGTGCTGCGAAGCCTCACCCATGCCTCAACAGACGTGTTCACGATCAACCTCACAGGCCCCGAGACGCTGTCGGTCGACGCCGTGGCTCACCGCTTTGGAAGCCTGCTCGGGCGCGACGTGACAATCGTTGGCGAGCCCCAGCCAACGGCGCTTCTCAACGACTCGAGCCGGTGCATGGCACTCTTTGGGTACCCGGCGGTCTCGGCGCAGACCCTCATCGAGTGGCAGGCGCAATGGATCGAGGCTGGCCTGCCGATGACCGCAAAGCCCACCAAGTGGGCAGTCCGCGACGGGAAGTTCTAGATGTCTACAACGCCACAGCTTCGACGTGCCGCACGGGAAGCACTCCTTCGAGGGGTTGTCATCCCAGCTCAACCGCTCGCTCTCACCGCCGAGCGCACGCTCGACGAGCGCCGCCAGCGCGCGCTCACGCGCTACTACCTCGCCGCAGGCGCCGGCGGACTCGCAGTTGGGGTGCACACGACCCAGTTCGAGATCCGCGACCCTGAGCACAATCTCTTTGAGCCCGTGCTGCGGATCGCCGCGGAGGAGATCTCGGCACACGGCGACGACAGCATTGTGCGGATCGCGGGCGTCACCGACGACACGGCACAGGCTGTTGCCGAGGCCGAGCTCGCCCGCGACCTCGGCTACGACGCCGTGCTCGTGAGCCCTCGAGTCCCGGGGGCGACCGAAGCGTCGCTACTCGAGCGCGCACGCGCCATCGGCGAGGTACTCCCCCTCGTCGGCTTCTACCTGCAGACCGCGATTGGCGGCCCCACGCTTTCCCGCGATTTCTGGCGGGAGTTCGCCGAGATCCCGGCCGTTGTCGCGGTGAAGGCGGCACCGTTTGACAGGTACAAGACGCTCGAGCTCATCCGCGGCGTCGCCGAGTCGGGTCGCGCACAGGAAATCGCCCTGTACACGGGCAACGACGACGCGATCGTGTCCGACTTGCAGTCTGAGTTCCACGTCGCGTCGCCAGCGGGCCCCACCACGCTGCGCTTCGTGGGAGGGCTGCTCGGCCAATGGGCGGTCGGCACCCGCGCGGCTGTCACGCTGCTCAACACGGCGCACCGGGCGGCAGCCGGGGATCTCGAATCGCTCGCGGACCTCAATCGCGCGAGCGCGGACATGGTCGACTTCAACCAGGCCGTCTTCGATCCGGCTCACGACTTCGCCGGGGTGATCGCTGGCGTGCACGAGGTGCTCCGCCAGCAGGGGCTCCTTGAGGGTGTATGGTGTCTCGACCCGAGCGAGGGCCTGTCTCCGGGTCAAGCCGACGAAATCCGCCGCGTGCGCCTCGCGTATCCAGAGCTCAGCGACGACGCCTTCATCTCCGAGCACTTGGAATCCTGGCTGCGGTAGCGGACCATGACCCCGATCCGGATCGCCTTCGCTGGCCTCGCGCACTCTCACCCGGTGACCGACGCGGGAAACCTGGCGCGGCTGCGCGAGCATGGCGCCCCCGTCGAATTCGTCGGCGTCTATGATTCCGACGCGACGCTCGCGAGCTCGTTCGCGACGAGCTTCGATTGCGAGGCCGTTCGAACGATCGCGGAGCTCGCCGGCACCCGGCCCAACATCGTCATTCTCACCGCACGCCCGCACGAGACTGTCCCGTTCGTGAGCGAACTGCTGCACACGACGGACGCCTTCGTTTTCGCGAACAAGGTTGTTGCGGGAACCACCGCGCAGCTCGCGGAGTGGGAATCGGCGGTCGCTGGCAACGAGGATCGGGTCGGCACGTCGTCAGTACTCAGGTTCGCACCGGCCCTCCGCGAGCTCGCGACGCAGGTCGCGAGCCGAGAGGTGTGGGGAGTGCGAGTGCTCGCCCAGCACGACATCGAAATGTTCCTCGCGCCCAACCGGGCGTGGCAAGACGATCCTGAGCGCGGCGGCGGCACGCTCGTGACGGCGGGACTCCACGCCTGGGAGATGCTGGAGTCGGTGCTCCCCGGCGCTGAGCTCGTCGGCGACGTCTCCGGCTGGACGCATCGCTCCCCGGGCTCGCGCAGCGCGTCCGAGGAGATCGCGCAGCTCGCCGGCACCGTCGCCGTGCCGGATCACCGCGAAGTGCCGTTCGGGATGACAGTGACAGGCACGCCAGGCCCCGAGCGCTACGCCATCGACGTCTTCACTGCGACTGGCACGCTGTCAGTCAGCCTCGAGTTTCCCCACCCACACGACTCGCTCGGATTCGCAGAGCTCGCAGCTGCACTTATCGAAAACTTCCAAGGCGGAAGCGCGACGGCGCCGTGGGAATCGGCACGCACTGTCGCCACAAACACACTCCGCGCAGCAGAGGCGCTGCGCGGAACTCACCACACAGAAAAGAGTCACTGATGACCTCCACTCCCGTCACAGCCACCGCGCAAGGGGCGCCACCAAAACGCGGCGTCTTCAGCTCGATCGGTCCGGCTTTCATCACCGCTGCGCTTGTCTTCGGGCCAGGATCGATCGCGACCGCGAGCGCGATGGGCGCGTCGTTCGGTTATGAGCTCATCTGGGTCCCTGTGATCGCGACGATTCTCATGCTCTGCTTCGTGAACATCGGAGTGCGCATCGGCCTGACGACAGACAAGAGTATCCTCGGGACCGTCGCGCACCGGTTGACTGGCATCGTGGCGATCATCGTCGGCCTCGGATCTTTCCTCGTCGTGACATCGTTCCAGGCCGGCAACTCGGCCGGCACAGGCGCTGCGGGCCAGCTCTTGTTCGGTGGCGACCCCCGGTTCTTCGCCGTGCTCTTCACTGTCATCGGGCTCATCTTCGTGTGGATCCCCAAGTTCTACCCGGCCCTCGAGAAGCTGATGGTCGTCGTGATCATCGTGCTCCTCGTCGCGATGATCACGACAGCCGTGGTGAGCAAGCCCGATCTCGGCGCTGTCGTCGGCGGTCTGGTTCCCTCGATCCCCGACGGCTCTATCCCACTCATCGTCGGGCTCGCGGCAACGACGTTCTCGATTGTCGGCGCCCTCTATCAAATCCAGCTCGTACGCGAGAAGGGATGGACGAGCGGAGATTTCAAGCTCGCGCGCCGCGATGCCGTACTCGGCACGCTCATCCTCGGGGCGCTGTCGACCGTCATCATGATTGCCGCCGCCGCGACGCTCAACCCTGCAGGCATCGAAGCGAACTCCCCGGCCGCGCTCGCCCAGATCCTCGAGCCGATCGGCTCGTGGGCGGTCTGGCTCTTCGCGATCGGCCTGTGGGCTGCGGCGTTCTCGTCGCTACTCGGCAATTCGACGATCGGCGGGTCGATGCTCGCGGGTGTGTTCAAGATTGACGGCGGTGGCCTCGCGTCTGCGCCAGTCAAGGCGTGCATCTCGCTCGTCATCGTGCTCGGCGGGGTGATCGCGACGGTGTTCGGCGGGATTCCGATCCAGCTCATCATCACGGCGCAAGCCGTGACAATCGTTGTCGTACCGCTCATTGGCGCCGTGATGGTGTTCCTCGGCAGGCACCGCGACCGCGGCGAACTGCGCATCAAGACGCCACAGCTTGTCCTCGCGCTCTTCGGCCTCGCGTTCCTGCTATTCCTCGCGGGGAGCTACGTCGTGAAGCTGGCAGGCTAACGCAACCCGAGATATGCACGATGCCCGGTGGGCGGGGCCTCATCAGAGGCCGCCGCCCCACCGGGCATCGTCATCGTGAGCGCTCGGGCTACTCCGAGACCTTCTCGATCGGCGCGAGCTTTACGAGCAGCTTGCGCTCGCCGACGCTGTCGAATGTGACGTGTGCGACACGCTTTGAGCCGGCGCCGGTGACCGCGTTGACACGGCCCTCACCATATTCGTCGTGCCTAATGCGGTCCCCGAGGGCGAGTTCGAGATCGCCGTTATCTCGAATGTTGCCGACGATGGTGTTCGGAAATCCCCCGCCCGCGGCCTGAGCTTCCTTGGCGAGGCGCTTGCGCTCGCGCCACTTGTCGAGCGCTGACTGCATGTTGCCGCTCGCGGGCTCGGACACCGCCGCGGAGCTGCCGCCACCACCGCTCGCCCCAAACGAGACCTGCGAGTCACGGTTTCGCGACCACGAGGCACCGCTCGACCCTCCAGCACCCGGCGCACGGCCAGCGTTGAGCGCCCGGGAGGCGGTACCACCCCGCCCGGTGACTTCACCCGGCGACTGCCGCCATTCGATGAGGCCCTCAGGGATCTCCTGGAGGAACCTCGACGGCATCGCGACCGCGACGTCTCCGAACGTTGCACGCGTCGATGCGAGCGTGATGAAGAGCTTCTGCCTGGCACGCGTGATGCCGACGTACATCAGCCGCCGTTCTTCGTTGATTCCGCCAAGCTCATCGACCGACATCTGGTGCGGGATAAGCCCCTCCTCGACGCCCGTGATAAAGACAGCGGGGTATTCGAGGCCCTTCGCGGTGTGCAGCGTCATCAGTGAGACAGTGCCGCTCTGATCGTCGAGGTCGTCAGCCGCAGCAACGAGCGACACCTCGGTGAGGAACGCGAGGAGGCCTGCCCCGGGCTGCTGCGCGTCGAACTCTCGCGCCACAGCGAGAAGCTCCTCGAGGTTCTCCGCTCGCGCATCGTCCTGCGGGTCTCGCTTCGCGCGAAGCTTCTCGATCATCTCTGTCGTGTCGAGCACGAGCTTCAGCACGTCTGCGACTGGCGCCGGCTTCTTCTGCGACGCGTCAGCGGTCTCCTCGTCAGCTTCCTCGGCGACGGGCGGCAGCACGTCGGTGGCCCCGCCGCCAAGCGCCATTGCGGTCGCTCGCGTCAGCATGTCGGCAAGCTCAACGACTGTGGTGCGAATCTTCGGTCCGAGCGCCGGGATCTCGGCGGCGCGCTCCATCGCCTGATGGAACGAGACGCCCTCGGCTTCCTGGAAGTTCGCGAGGTGAGCCTCCGCCATCGGCCCGACGCCGCGCTTCGGCGCTCCAAGCATGCGCGACCAAGCAATGGGATCAAACGGATTCGCAATTGTCGTGAGGTACGCCATCGCGTCCTTGATCTCGGCGCGGTCGTAGAACTTCGTACCGCCAAGCACCCGATACGGAATAGCTGACCGAATGAGCAGCTCCTCAAGCGCTCGCGTCTGCGAGTTGGTGCGGTAGAAGACGGCGATATCGCCGTAGGCCATGCCGTCCCGGTGAAGATCCTCAATCTCTTCGGCGACGAAACGCGCCTCGTCGTGCTGCGAGTAGCCGGTGAAGCCGACAATCTTGTCGCCGTCGCCCTCCGCCGTCCACAGTTTCTTGTCCTGGCGATCGAAGTTGTTGCCGATGACGGCATTCGCGGCGCTCAGGATGTTCTGCGTCGACCGGTAGTTCTGCTCGAGCTTCACAACCTCGGCGTTCGAGAAGTCGCGCTCAAACTCGACGATGTTGCGGATGTCTGCGCCACGGAACGCGTAGATCGATTGGTCGGAGTCGCCGACGACGGTAAGGCTCGCGCCCGGAATCCGGCCGAGGCCATCGAGCTCGCGCTCGCGCACGGGCGGCACGAGTGTCGCGAGCTCGGCGGGCTCAACGCTCTTCGTCAGCTCGCGGATGAGCGAGTACTGCGCGTGGTTCGTATCTTGGTACTCATCGACGAGGATGTGGCGGAACCTGCGCTTGTAGATCGCAGCAACGTCGGGGTGCGCGCGGAACAGCTGCACGGTCTGCCCGATGAGGTCGTCGAAGTCGAAGGCGTTCGCCCGCTTCAGTTCTTGCTCGTACGCAGTGAAGATCTCGGTGAAAAGTCGCTCGCGCGGGTCGCTCGGGTTCATCGTTGAGGCGTAGTCGGACGCGTCAGAGAGCTCGTTCTTCAGCTTCGAGATCTTCGCGCTCGTATTCGCCGGTGTGAAGCCATAGGTATCGGCGTCGAGGTCTTTGATGATGCGCTTGAGTAGCGCACGCGAGTCTGCCGAGTCGTAGATAGTGAAGCCCGAAACGTACCCGAAGCGCTCGGCTTCTCGCCGCAGAATGCGCACGCACGCCGAGTGAAAAGTCGACACCCACATGCCCTCCACGCCCGAGCCGAGCAGCCCGCCCAGGCGCTCCCGCATTTCAGCCGCAGCCTTGTTGGTGAACGTAATGGCGAGAATCTGGCTCGGCCACGCCTCTTTCTCGCGAATGAGGTGCGCGATGCGGTGCGTGAGCACGCGGGTCTTGCCTGACCCCGCACCCGCGACGATCAGCAGCGCAGGTCCGCGGGCGACGACTGCGCGCCGCTGTTCCGGGTTCAATCCGTCAAGCAGCGGGTCAGTGCCGTCTGCTGGCTGCGCGCCGCCGAACGCTGCGCCTGGGTCAAGAAGCTCGAACTCACTCATCGTCTCTCTAGTGTAGGCGGGGCCTCTGACGTTGCGGCACCTCGCGCAGAGCCGAGGCCCCCTGGCTCGCAATTCCCGGCGCGCTCACGGAGAACCTGCCAATGCGAGACAATGGTTGGATGCGCAAGACACCGCCCGAGCTTCCCACGATCCTCATTTTCGCCACAGGCGGCACGATCGGGATGCATGACGTTGGGAGCGGGCTCGAACCAGACCCCACGTTCCTCGAGGTCCTCGAGGAACGTGCCGACAGGGTCGCTTCACGGTTCGGGTATCGCGCACGTGTGAACCAGCTCCAACCTGCGATCGACAGTGCGAACGCCGACGAAGAGACGGCCCCGAAGATCGCTCGCGCACTCCGCGCCCGGGTGGGCGCGATGCGGGCGAGCGGCGTCGTCGTCACGCATGGCACTGACACCCTCGCCTACACTGCGTCGCGGCTCGCGTTTGAACTATCGGGACTCGGGGTGCCTGTTGTCGTGACAGGCAGTCAGTTCGCGCACGGCGCCAGGCCCACCGACGCCTTCGATAATCTGCAGCTCGCGATCCGCGCGGTCACCCAGGCGAACCCGTCCGCCCCGGTGGCGGTCGCGTTCGGGGGCAAGATCCTGCCCGCGGTGCGCGTCACAAAGGCAGACGCTGAGGCCCTCACTGCGTTCCGCGCTGAGCGCGAGCTCGGCGGTGCACCGCGCGGGCTTCCCGGCAGCCCCGAGGACGCGCCGCTCGTGCGCGCCGACCACGCCCGAGTTACCGCGATCCGTTTCACTCCGGGTCTAGCGGCAGCAGATCTCCTCGCGCTCGCTTCGACAGGCACCGCTGCCATGGTGCTCGAGTGCTACGGTGCAGGCAACGCGCCGATGTCGAAGCCGGGGATGAAGGATGCGCTGCGGAGCATTAGCGACCGCATGCCTGTCGTCGCGATCACCCAGTGCGCGCTTGGCAGCGTCGATACTGACCGCTACGCGGTGGGCCGACAGCTTGCAGCAGCGGGCGTCATTGCGGGCGCAGACCTCACAGTCGAGGCGTCAATCGCGAAGCTTGGCTACCTGCTGGATCGCGGCTTCACCACCGAGGAGATTGCGCATCTCATGCCCATGAATCTCATCGGCGAGTGCGTCGAGCCGTCGCGCCGTCCGGCTTCGGCCCGCGCCGGGTCAGCCGGCGACTGACTCCGCCTCGCGCGCGGCGACGCCGAGGTCTGGGTGGTCAACGAAAATCCCGTCGACCCCCGACGACAGCACGAGCGAGAACTCGGACTGCCAGTCCCCCCACTCGGCACCGCTCAGCGACGAGTGGAACCGCAAGTTCAGGTACCTGTTCTCAGGCCGGAGCGTCCAGGTGTAGACGAGCAGGCCTCGGGCATGAGCGCGGGCCACGAGGTCCTCGGGGCCCGCCGCAAGCCCAATTGCGTTCGTGCGAATGAGACTTCCCTTGTCAACGCTAATCCCATCGACGCGCGATGCAAGGTAGTCGAGCCCTGCGTCACTCCGGTACCACTCATACGTGTTCGCGCGCACACCGGTCTCTCCTGAGTGCGCCACCTCGTCCGCGGGCGCACCGTTGCGTTCGGCGAGAAACACGTAGCTGGCACGCACCCCGGCCTGCCTGAGCCGCAGGAGTACGCCGAGCTCGAAGCACTCGATCGTGAGCCGCTCGGGCCGATCGGCCCACCCCGTGCGCGCGAGCTCGTCTTGAATCAGCGCAGCGATGTCGAACCCGATCGATGTGAAGTAGTCTGCGTGCTTCACCTCAAGCACGACGCCGAGCGGCCGCCCGCCCCGATCGCTCTCCTCGTCGACGATGCGCAGCACATCGCTGAGGCGCAGCATCGGCTCCTTGCCGTCGTACGCACGGTTGTCGGCCCGCACGCGCTTGAGCCGTTCGACGCACCTGAGTGTTGCGAGCTCGGCCCAGGTGAAGTCCTCGGTGAACCACCCCGTCATACGGACTCCGTCAACGACCTTCGTGGTGCGGCGACTCTTGAACTCCCTTCGCGAGGCCACGTCGGTGGTCCCAGAGATCTCATTCTCGTGGCGCACGACGAGCACTCCGTCGCTCGTGACGACGACGTCAGGCTCGACGGCGTCGGCACCAAGATCGAACGCGAGCCTGTACGACGCTTCAGAGTGCTCAGGGCGATACCCGGGTGCACCGCGGTGCCCAATGATGAGTGGGAGTGCCTGGGGCTCTGACATGCCTCCAAGCCTAGGGCCTCCCGCGCCACCGCCGTGAGCGAACATCATGCACAGTCTCAGCATCGAAAGCCGCTGAATCTATACACTTGAGTTATTGCCCGATTACGCTTCGAAAGGTCCCAGCGAATGAGCAATCCTGCACTCAGCAACAACCCGGCACTGAACGGGAAGACCCTCACCGCCGAGGAGCTGCACCGTATCTACGATCAGCCCGCGGCGGCGACGAACCGCCCTGGCGTCGACGTGCCTGCGGAGTCGGCTTCGAATGCCGGCCAGCCGCCGGTCATCACTCCGTCAGATCGCCCGATGACCTACGAGAACACGATCTCGAAGACCGTGTTCCTGTTCGTCATCGTGCTTGCCTTGGGCGCCGTCGGCTGGATGATGCCAGCGCTCATGATTCCCGGCGCGATCGCTGGTCTCGTGCTCGGTCTCGTGAACTCCTTCAAGAAGGAGCCGAGCGTCCCGCTTATCATCGCCTACGCCGCTGCGCAGGGGCTGTTCCTCGGCGCGATCTCTGGCACGTTCGAGGCTCGCCTCCCGGGCATCGTCTCGCAGGCAGTGATCGGAACGCTTGCAGTGTTCGGCGTCACCCTCCTGTTGTTCCGCAGCGGCAAGGTGCGCACAAGCCCGCGCCTCACCAAGATCGTGCTCATCGCGATGGCGGGCTACCTCGTGTTCTCGCTCATCAACTTCGTCGTGATGATCACCGGCATCAACAGCGACCCGTGGGGCCTTCGCGGCGGTACTCTCGGCCTCATCATCGGTGGCCTCGCAGTCTTGCTCGCCGCCTACTCGCTCGTAATGGATTTCGAGCTCGTGCAGAACGGCGTGCAGAACCGCGTCCCTGAGAAGTGGGGTTGGTCTGCCGCATTCGGCCTGACAGTCACGCTTGTATGGCTCTACCTCGAGATCCTGCGAATCATCGCGATCTTCCGCGACTAGTTCGCGCCACGGGTCTCGCGGCCCTGCGATTCAACGGTGGCCCGGAGTTTTCCTCCGGGCCACCGTTGTCTTTCCGCCCGCAAGCCTGCCGCGCTCAGATTCACCTCGCCCGCCCGTTTCGCCAGCCCCACAAGAATCCTGCACGATATGCTGATTCAATACACGATATTGTGGGTATCGTGCCCCAACGGCGACCACACATGCACGGAGGATCAACGATGAGAATCGACGCACACCACCACCTGTGGGATCAGACAGTGCGGCGGCAGAGCTGGATGGACGAGGCAACCCAGGTCGTCATCGGGGGCCCATATACCGCGGATGACTGGGCGACAACCGCTGCCCCTGCCGGGGTCACTCACGGAGTGTTTGTCCAGACAGTGCCAGACCCCGCGGAGACACCAGAAGTACTTGCACTCGCTGCGGAGGATGCGCGTCTGGCCGCAGTCGTCGGATGGATCGACATCGATACCGACACGGGCGCAGCGGGCGCGAAGCTCGACGCCCTCCGTGAAGGGACCGGCGGCGAGCACCTCACCGGCGTGCGCGTCGCTGGTGAGCACAATCCCGACCCTGACTACCTCGACTCCCCGCCAGTCCACAATCTCGCCCGGGCGCTCGGCGAGCGCAACCTCACGCTCGACCTGCTGCTCGCCCCCGCCAACCTGCGGGCGGCGGAGCGGCTCGCGGCAGCGAATCCGGAGACCCGCATGATCGTCAATCACCTGGCGAAGCCAACGATGCGCGACGCGGACTTCACCGAGTGGGAGCGGGCGATCACCGCGATCGCCGCCCACGATCTTGTTGCCTGCAAGTTCTCGGGCTTTCTCACATTCGACGGACGCAAGATGACGGCGGAGCGGCTGGCCCCATACGGAAGCGTTGCGCTCACGGCGTTCGGGCCCGATCGCATGATGTTTGGCAGTGACTGGCCGGTCAGTGTCCTTGGAGGAGGCTATGCAGACGCCGTCGCCATCACCGAGAGCTTCCTCGCCCAACTGAGCCCCGCTGAGCAAGCTGCGGTATGGGCAGGGACCGCCCGATCCTGGTACAGCGGTCTCGCAGCGGCGATTGACGAATCCATCCGCACAGACAGCACCCCCACCCACTCGGCCGCCGGCCGCGACAGGTCGCAAAGGATCTCATGAGCCCCAACATTTCCCGCCGGATCACGCGCACTGGCCTGGAACTGACCGAGCTCGGCCTCGGCGGCGCACAGTTCGGCAATCTGTACCGAGCGATGCCCGATTCGACTGTCGATGAGATCGTTGACGCAGCGTGGGACGCCGGCATTCGGTTCTTCGACACTGCCCCGCACTACGGCCTCGGCCTCTCCGAGGAGCGGCTCGGCGCCGCCCTTCGCCGGTACCCACGCGAGGAATACGTCGTCGCCACGAAAGTCGGCCGCCTGATTCGCCCAAATCCCGGTGGTACCGGCGAGGACACCGAGGGATTCGCGGTCCCAGCCACGAAGCGACGGCTGCTCGACTACAGCGAGGCGGGCGTGCTGACCTCGGTTGAGGAGAGCCTGGAGCGCCTCGGGCTCGACAGGATCGACATCGCGTTCATTCACGATCCTGACGAGCACTGGGATGAGGCAATCTCGGGAGCAGTTCCAGCGCTACGCCGGCTCCGCGACGAGGGCACCATCACAAGCTTCGGCGCAGGCATGAACCAGTCCGCCATGCTCGCCCGGTTCATCACCGAGGGTGATGCTGACCTGGTGATGGTGGCGGGAAGATTCACGCTGCTCGAGCAGGCCTCGCTCGCCGACCTGTTCCCTGCCGCTCGGGCTGCACATGCTTCGGTCGTGGTCGCAGGCGTCTACAACTCCGGCCTACTCGCGACCCCTCGCCCCGCTCCCGACGCGCAGTACAACTATGCTGCCGCCCCCGCCGAGCTCGTCGCGCGCACGAACGCGCTCGCCGACGTCTGCGAACTGCACGGCGTCTCGCTCCCCGATGCGGCCCTCGCGTTCGCGCTGCGGCAGCCCAGCGTGGCTTCCGTCGTCGTCGGAGCGTCGCGCCAGGGCCATATTCCCGATACTGTCGCGCGCTACGAGAAGACGGTTCCAGACGCCCTCTGGCAGGATCTCGTCTCGGCCGGACTCGTCGACGAGCGCGCGTTCAACTAGCTGCCCGAGGCTTCGCGTGCGCTACTCCGACTGGTCTGCGAGGCGCACGAGCCGCTCGTGCCCGCTCTCCTCGAGCTCGACGACGTCGGAGCGCGAGCGCAGGAAGTCGGAGAACGAACGGAACCCGAGCGCCTTCTCGTTGAACGACGGGTCCATCCGGCGCATCTGCTGCTTCACTGCCGAACTGTACAGCCAGCCCGAGTCGTCGGTGTCTTGGCTGAGCCACAACGCGCGGATCAGGAGGCCGGTGACCGCAATATCCCGCTCTTCTTCACTCTCAAACTCCGAGTCGAGCGTGTCGTCGTCGAGGCCATCGGCGTCTGTGGCGTGGGGTTCTGAGGCGGCCTTTCGAGTCTGTTGGCTCTGCTTCACCGCCGAGCTACGTTTGCTGCCCAAGCGGCTCGCCTCGGCAGGCGCGGAGACCTGATCCGAAGCTGAGTCGATCACGGCCCCTGACGCCGGTTCGTTGCTGGCGGTGTCAGCCGCAGTTCCCACGGCGAGGTCTGCGGCATGCTTGTCGGTCGCGCCCGTTGCACCCCCGCGCTTGGAGCTCCCCCGACCGCGCCTCGCCTTCTCGTCGTCGCCGCGCTGCCGTGGTGGCTGGACGCCAGGCAGCGAGTCGTAGCTCGTGAACTCGTCGCACGCGGCGGCGAGGGACTTCGCCGTCGAGCCAGCGACGCCCACCCCGACGACGTACCGGCCGAGGCGTTTGCAACGCTGCGCGAGCGGCACGTAGTCTGAGTCGCCTGCGACGATGATCACGTGACTGAGATCTTCGAGGCGAAACATGTCTTCGACGGTGTCGACCGCGAGTCGAATGTCGGCGCCGTTCTTCGCGTATGCAGCAGCCGGAAACAGCTGCACAAGATCGACAGCGCGTGCAACGAGCTGCGACCTGTACTCCGCGTTCATGGGCGCGGACCAGTCAGCGTATGCTCGCGTCAGCACGAGCGTGCCAAACGATGATGCGTAGTCGATGATCGCACCGACGTCGACGACCGCGGCCTCGAGCCGAGCAGCGATCTCTGGGCTGCGATCGCCCTCAGCAATGTGTTGCCTATCACGTGAGAACGAGTTCCGGCCGTGCACTCGGTCGTACCACGAGAGCACGATGTTGTCGAAATCGAGGTAGACCGCTACGCGACCGTTTTGCATATCTAGCACACCTCAAGTGTCGCAGGTTATGCCACGTGTTGGCAGCGAACATGCGGCAGAACCTCAGCGGCCGGCATCAGACACACGCAGTGCAATAGGCAAAACGAATGCCGGGTGCAAAGCGCACCCGGCATTCACATCGCAGATCTTCGGGCTACTGCGTCACGCCCGGGACTACTCCCACTCAATCGTCCCAGGCGGCTTCGACGTGACGTCGAGCACGACGCGGTTCACGTCGGGCACCTGGTTCGTGATCTTGTTCGAGATGCGCGCGAGCACGTCGTATGGCACCCGAGTCCAGTCAGCGGTCATCGCGTCCTCGCTCGAGACGGGGCGCAGCACGATTGGGTGACCGTAGGTACGACCATCGCCCTGGACGCCGACGGAGCGGACATCGGCGAGCAGCACGACAGGGCACTGCCAGATCGAGTCGTCAAGGCCGGCTGCGGTGAGCTCGGCGCGCGCGATAGCATCTGCTTCACGAAGGATGTCGAGACGCTCGCGAGTGACCTCGCCGACGATACGAATTCCGAGGCCAGGGCCGGGGAAGGGCTGACGGCCAACGATTGCCTCGGGCAGGCCGAGCTCGCGGCCGATTGCCCGAACTTCGTCCTTGAACAGCGCGCGCAGCGGCTCGATGAGCTCGAAGTCGAGATCCTCCGGCAGCCCGCCAACGTTGTGATGGCTCTTGATGTTCGCGGTGCCTGCGCCGCCGCCCGACTCTACAACGTCTGGGTAGAGTGTGCCCTGCACGAGGAACTTGATGGGCTCGCCCTCGGCCTTTGCTTCGGCAACGAGGTCGAGCTGCACCTTCTCGAACGCGCGAATGAACTCGCGGCCGATGATCTTGCGCTTCTCTTCGGGGTCGGTGACCCCAGCGAGGTGCCCAAGGAAGATGTCGGCGGCGTCAACCGTGATGAGCCGCACGCCAGTCGATGCAACGTAGTCGCGCTCGACCTGCTCGCGCTCGCCCTTGCGCAGCAGTCCGTGGTCAACGAACACTGCGGTGAGCTGATCGCCAATCGCCTCGTGCACGAGTGCGGTGGAGACAGCCGAGTCTACGCCGCCCGAGAGCGCCGAGATCACGCGGGCGTTGCCGACCTGCGCTCGAATTGCCTCGATCTGCTCCGCGATGACGTTGCCAGCGTTCCAGTCGGCAGGGATGCCGGCGACTGTGTGCAGGAAGTTCTCGAGGATGCGCTGGCCATGCTCGGAGTGCTTCACTTCTGGGTGCCACTGCACGCCGTACATCTTGCGTTCCGGCGATCCGAAGGCTGCGACAGGGGTGACGTCAGTGCTTGCGAGCACATCAAATCCCTGTGGCGCCTGCTGAACGGCGTCTCCATGGCTCATCCAGACGAGCTGATCAACAGGCTGTCCACCGAGGATCGCCCCGCCATCGCCGAGAACCTTCGCCTCGGTGGAGCCATACTCGCGGTCGCCAGTGTTGCCGACAGTACCGCCGAGGGCGCGCGCCATGACCTGGAAGCCGTAGCAAATGCCGAGCGTCGGGATGCCGAGATCGAAGATCGCGTCGTCAAATGCCGGCGCCCCCTCCTCGTACACTGACGACGGGCCGCCCGAGAGCACAAGACCCGCGGGGTTCTTCGCGCGGACCTCGTCTGCGCTGATTGTGTGCGGAACGAGTTCGGAGTACACCCCGGCCTCGCGCACACGCCTGGCGATCAGCTGCGCGTACTGCGCACCAAAATCAACGACGAGGACGGGCCGATGCCCATCGTGCGCTACTTCTGTCATGCTTTGCCTTCCTGGCGATCTGGGTCAGCGGATGCTGCAGAGTCGGCGATCGCCGACTCCTTCGCATCCAAAAACTGTGTCACCTCGCGGGCAATGCGCCCTTCGAGGATGAATGAGAGAAACGGGATCACGCCGCCGAGCGCGAGCAGCAAGAATTTCGCAAAGTTCCAGCGCATCGGGCTCCAGAGCATGAAGTTCGCAATGAGGTACACCACGTAGAACCAGCCGTGAGCGATGAGGATCGCTTTGAAGAGGTCGAATCCCTCGCGAACGAACTCGGCTTCCTGCCCCTTCGGGATCGTCGGCAGAAACTCGGCGACACCATTCGGGGTGAACAGGAACAACTCAACCTTGAACGCGTACTTCATGACCATGACCGCGCAGAGCAGCAGGAGCATAATTCCGGTGATGACCGAGGTCACCTTGTAGACGCGCAGCGAGCGGCGAATACGTGGGTAGTCCTCGGGCTTGGGCTGGAGTTGCATGGCTTCCATTCTATGGTTTTGGCGTTGCGCCGGAGTCACCGGCGGATTCTGCTGCGGCTGCCTCGGCCTCGGCCTCGGCCGTGAGGATCAGGATCTCGTGTTCCTTCTCCCACGCGTCACGCGCAAGGCGGTACCACAGGAACAGTGCGACGCCCGCGAACACCACCCACTCGATGGCGTAGAAGACGTTCAGCCAGCTCACCTTCTCGGGCGCGCTCGGCGCGACAGAGTCAATAGGCTCGAGGCCAACGCTCGCAAGGTCGGGTGCCTGTGCGGCGTCGTGCAGCACGAGGTATCCGCCGTAGATCGGGCCTGTGGGAACCTGTTCCCACTCATTTGCGAGAAACGCGGGAACCATCGTTCGCATGTAGCGCGAGTCGGCGTCTGGCCTCGGAATCTCGGGCGCTTCGGCCGGTAGGTAGCGACCTTCGAGCGCCCGTTCTGCTTCCGGGAGCTGGCTCAACCGCTCAACCGCGCGCTGCGCCTCAGCCTCGCTCGGCGCCCAACCAACTGCGACGGCTAGGCTTGCGTCGTCGAACTCCGTGCGTACGAGGTGCCCAACGACCCAGGCTCCCTGCCGACGCTCTGCGCTCTCGTCGGCTCCCTGGTTCATCCGCTCGCCGATGACTGAGAAGTCACCCGGCACGAACGTCCCTTCGACCGAGACGACAGCGCCCGCGGCGATCTCTGGGATGCCGGCGATCGGCTCGGTGAGCGTATCGATCGGGCGGACGGTCTCAGTTGCGGTGAGGTCGTCAACGTTGTCGCGGATCGCGTTGCCCATTTGCCACTGCCCGAGCCAGGCGAACACAGCCGCGACAACCATCGCGAGCAGAAGCGCGGCGATCCACTGGGGCCGCCGCATGACCTGTCCGAGAGTCGGCTCCCCGAGGTATTCGGGAGTGCGCGAGGCCACGACTACCGCTCAGCGTGAACGATGTCGACCCGCTGAAACTCCTTCACGTCGGAGTAGCCACTCGTCGCCATAGCCCGGCGCAGTGCCCCGAGCAGGTTCGCGCTGCCGTCAGCGATGTGGGCTGGGCCATTCATGATCTCGGCGAGCGGCGCGATCTGTTCGACGGCGACGCGTCGCCCGCGGGGAAGGTCTTCGTGGTGCGCTTCCTGGCCCCAGTGCCAGCCGCGGCCGGGCGCATCGGTTGCGCGAGCGAGCGCCGCACCGAGCATGACAGCGTCAGCTCCGCAGGCAATCGCCTTCACGAGGTCACCCGAGGTGCCCAGGCCGCCATCAGCGATGACGTGCACGTAGCGCCCGCCCGACTCGTCGAGGTAGTCGGTGCGGGCCCCAGCAACGTCTGCGATTGCGCTTGCCATTGGTGCGCGAATTCCGAGGGTAACCCGAGTCGTCGAGGACGCTCCCCCACCGAAGCCGACGAGCACACCTGCCGCGCCCGTGCGCATGAGGTGGAGCGCCGACTGGTAGGTTGCTGCGCCGCCCACGATGACTGGGACATCGAGTTCGTAGATGAACTGCTTGAGGTTCAATGGCTCACGACCATCGACCGACACGTGCTCGGCAGAGACCGTGTTGCCGCGGATGACGAAGAGGTCGACTCCTGCCTTCACGACGGTGTCAGTGAACTCAGCCGTGCGGTGCGGCGAGAGCGCGCCGGCTACGGTAACGCCCGCGTCGCGGATTTCCGCGAGGCGATCGCGGATCAGCTCCGGCTTGATCGGCGCTGAATACAACTCGCGCATCCGCTTAACCGCGGCGATCTCGTCATCAACTCGCGCGATCTCTGCAAGCAGTGGCTCGGGGTTCTCGTGCCGAGTCCACAGGCCTTCAAGGTTGAGTACGCCGAGTCCGCCGAGCTTTCCAAGCTGAATCGCAGTCGCGGGCGACATGACGGAGTCCATCGGCGCGCCGATGACGGGAATGTCGAACTGGAACGCGTCAATTGTCCAGGAGGTCGAGACGAGCTCGGGGTCTCGGGTACGCCGCGTCGGCACAATACCAATCTCGTCGAATGTATACACACGGCGGGCGCGCTTTCCGCGACCAATCTCGATCTCGTTGCTCACCCAGACAGTCTATCGGGTGCGCGAGCCGCGCATCCTGAGTTCCGCACAGTCCGCACAGTCCACACATTCCGCACACGGGGCGACAATATCGTTAAAGTTCGCTATCATCGCCATAAAGCGATGATTTACCTATTGAGAGGAACTCCTATGGGAATGGGCCACGACCACGGTGCCGGAGCGCTTCAGACTGCGACAGGCACCCACAGACGACGACTCGTGCTTGTCCTGTCGATCTACGGGGCGATCATTGCCGCCCAGATTGTTGGGGCCACGGTCACGAACAGCTTGGCTCTCGCGGCCGAGGCGATGCACATGGCTGTCGACGCGAGCGGGATCCTCATCGCCCTGATCGCGTCGATCCTCGCGACGCGTGCCGCATCCAAGCGGCGAAGCTACGGCCTCATGCGCGCAGAAATCGTCGCGGTGCTCATTAACTGCTTGCTGCTCTTCGGGCTTGGCGGCTACATCCTGTTCGAAGCCGTCGAGCGGTGGTTCAACCCCACCGACGTCGCCGGTGGCGGCGTGATCGCCTTCGCGATCGTTGGGCTCATCGGCGCTGCGGCGTCCCTGGTGATTCTCAACCGCGGCGCGAAAGAGAGCCTGAACGTCAAGGCCGCATTTCTCGAGGTCATGAGCGACGGGATCGGCGCTGCGGCGATCATCATCTCAGGCGTGCTCAACGTCACGCTCGGATGGAACCGCGGTGATGCAATCGCGGCAGCGGCAATCGGAGTGATCATCCTGCCGCGAGCCTTCTTGCTCCTGAAGCAGGCGGTCAACCTGATCATGCAGGGCGTACCTCACAACATCGATATCGACGAGGTGCGGGGCGAAATCGTTGCCACCGAGGGAGTCGAGGCTCTTCACAGCCTGCACGTGTGGGGCCTCACGAGCGGGGTGTCTGTCATGTCTGCCCATGTCGTACCGAGTGCCGGCACCGACAACTCACGACTCCTCGACGAGCTCACCGCCACAATGCGGCAGCACTTTGGCATCGAGCACTGCACCTTCCAGCTCGAGGAGTCGACCCACCTCGAACATGAAGGGCAGTTGCACCGCGAGCTCGCAGGCACGGGTACGACCTCGTAACCAGGGATCACGCACGACGAGCGGTATCATCGAGAGATGGCGATCACTGTAGAAACATCAGACGGCGATAGGGCCAAAGAACTTGAGATGCTGCTTCCAGCGACCTGCCTGTTCCACAGCCTGAGCGATCCGTCGCGCCTCGTGATTCTGCGCCACCTGCAACTCGGAGAGCACCGCGTAGTCGAGCTCACGGATCATCTGGGGCTCTCGCAGAGCACAGTCTCGAAGCACCTCGCCCGCCTGAAAGACGCTGGCCTCGTCGAGTCGCGCCCGCAGGGCAGGGCGTCGGTGTACTCACTGCTTCACAGCGAGGCCATCACCGAGCTTCTCACGGCCGCCGAGCGACTGCTGGGCCTCACGGGCGACAACGTCGCGCTGTGCCCCGTACACGGCACGAGGGCCGCAGCTGAATCACACTGATTCGCTGCGGCCCTCGGCTCAGGCAGTGGGCGCTCCCCTACTTACGGTAGTTCGGCGCCTCAACGACCATCTGAATGTCGTGCGGGTGGCTCTCCTTCAGACCAGCTGAAGTGATGCGCACGAACTGGCCCCGCTCCTTGAGCTCGGCAACTGAGCGTGCACCAACGTAGAACATGGACTGGCGCAGACCGCCGACCATCTGGTGCGCGACAGCGCCAACGGGGCCGCGGTAGGGAACCTGGCCCTCGATGCCCTCGGGAATGAGCTTCTCGTCGCTCGGCACATCCGCCTGGAAGTAGCGATCCTTCGAGTACGAGGTGCGCTCACCGCGCGTTTGCAGCGCGCCGAGTGACCCCATACCACGGTACGTCTTGTACTGCTTGCCGCCGACGAAGACGAGGTCGCCAGGGCTCTCGTCAGTGCCAGCGAGCAGCGAGCCCATCATCACTGACGATGCGCCAGCAACAAGAGCCTTCGCGATATCTCCCGAGTACTGCAGGCCGCCGTCAGCAATCACCGGTACACCCGCCGGCGTCGCAGCCTTCGCGGCCTCGTAGACGGCGGTGACCTGAGGAACACCGACACCTGCAATCACACGAGTCGTGCAGATCGAGCCCGGCCCAACGCCGACCTTCACCGCATCTGCGCCCGCGTCAACGATCGCCTTCGCGCCGTTGTACGTCGCCACGTTGCCACCGATCACGTCAACACCGGCGAACGCCGGGTCACCCTTGATCTTCGCAATAATGTCGAGCACGCCCTTCGAATCACCGTTTGCGGTGTCGACGACGAGCACGTCGACGCCGGCCTCAAGCAGCGAGCCAGCGCGCTTCCACGCGTCGCCGAAGAAACCGACAGCCGCGCCAACGCGAAGCCGACCGGCGTCGTCCTTCGTCGCGAGTGGGTACTGCTCCTCCTTATCAAAGTCCTTCACGGTGATGAGGCCAGTCAGGCGCCCCTCGCCGTCGACAAGCGGGAGCTTCTCGATCTTGTGCTGCTTGAACAGCTCAGCCGCGTCGTCCTTGGAGATCCCTGCGGGTGCGGTAATGAGCGGCATTCGTGTCATCGCCTCGGACACGCGAACATTCGCGCGGTCCTTCGGATCGATGAAACGCATGTCGCGGTTCGTGATGATTCCAAGCAGGATCCCTGCCGAGTCAACGACGGGCAGTCCCGAGACTCGGTACTCGCCGCAGATCGCGTCGACCTCAGCGACTGTCGCATCGACAGTCGTGGTGAGCGGGTTCGTGATCATCCCGGCTTCAGACCGCTTCACGCGGTCAACCATCTCCGCCTGATCCTGAATAGACAGGTTGCGGTGCAGGATCCCAAGGCCGCCGTTACGCGCCATAGCGACAGCCATGCGCGTCTCGGTGACAGTGTCCATTGCCGCCGAAATGAGCGGCATTGCAAGCCGCACGCGCCTCGTGAGCTGCGTCGAGGTATCCGCCTCGCTCGGAATGACGTCGGTGTGCGCGGGAAGCAGCAGCACGTCGTCGTAAGTGAGTCCTGTGAACGCGAAAGGGTCACGCTGTTCCATACAACCTCTTTAATGCTCGTGGCGTCGTCGAAGACTATCTAGTCTAAGGGAATGGGACCTGTATGAGGCTGATGGGCGAGGTCCGCGCTAGGCGAACGCCGCAATCGCACGATCATGTCGGCGATGAGGAACATGAGCGCGATCCACACAGCAATGAAGCCGATCCACCGCGCGATGGGAAGTTCTTCATGCATGATGAAGTACCCGAAGAGGAAACCGAGCACCGGGGTGAGGAACTGCAGGAACCCAACATAGGTGAGCGGGAGCCTGCGAGCTGCCTCACCGAAGAGGATGAGCGGAACCGCTGTGAGGAGCCCACTGACGAGCACGAGTGCCGTAATCACGCCCCCGTGAGAGAACGCGCTCAGACCCGCGACGGAACCGACGATTGCCAGTTGGGTCAGGCCGATCGGCACGGAGACGAGTGTCTCGACAGTGAGCCCCGTGACCCCATCGACGTCTTCGATGCGTTGGTGCACGACGCCGTATAGGCCGAACGAGAGGGCAAGACCCAGCGCGATCCACGGCACCTTGCCGTAGGAGATCGCTGAGAACAGCACACCTGTGCCAGCGACGACGACCGCGATCCACTGGAGGCGCGAGAGCTTCTCGCGCCAGAAGATCACTCCGAACAGGATCGTGAAGAGCGGGTTGATGAAGTAGCCGAGCGACGTCTCGAGCACGTGGCCGGAGATCACCCCGATCACGAAGATCTGCCAGTTCGCGTACAGCAGGATCGACGAGAGGGCGAACAGCCCAAACGTTTTCGGCTGCTTCAGCACGTTGCCAACGCGGCGCCACCTGCGCGTCACCGTCACAATCACCGCGCAGACAAGCAGCGTCGTGACGACTCGCCACGAGACGACCTCGAACGGGTTCACGACCGCGATAAGCGTGAAAAAGAGCGGGAATGCGCCCCAAATCAGATACGCGCCGATTCCATACCCTAAGCCAGCACGAGTGTCCTTCACCTTCACAGTCTACGGCGACTGGCGGGTACGAAAAAGCCGGGGCCCCGCGTTGGCGGGCCCCGGCTCGTTCAGCGATGCTTAGCGCTCGATGACTGCGAGGATGTCGCGGCTCGAGAGCACGAGGTACTCCTCGCCAGCGGCCTTGATCTCGGTGCCGCCGAACTTCGAGTAGATCACGATGTCGCCGACGTTCACGTCGACGGGGATGCGGGTGCCGTTGTCTGAGACACGGCCGGGGCCCACTGCAACAACCTTGCCCTCCTGGGGCTTTTCCTTTGCGCTGTCAGGGATAACGAGACCCGAAGCAGTAGTCTGCTCAGCCTCGACCTGCTGAATGACAATGCGATCCTCGAGCGGCTTAATGGCGACCGACACGGTTGACCTCTTTCCAAAGCTGTTAGTTTCGCACTCTTGCGAGTGCCTCTGTACGAGATTCTATGACCCCTGTTGGCACTCATGCAAGGTGAGTGCCAACTGTTGATGCGCCGAATCGCGGACAGCGAACACCGGCCGCACAGGCCCCTCAGACCCAGTGAGTACACTCTGTGGTACACCCACTACGACTTGGAGCATGATGAGCACCACCGACCCCACAGTGCCAGCCCAGCACCAGCCTCAACCGGCTTCCGAACAGCCGACAGAGCAACTGCCGCACGGGGCGCCGCTTACTGACGCTGCAAGCACCGCCGCGCCGCAGTACGGATACGAGACGCCCGCCTACGCGTACCAGGCTGCAGCAGCCACCCCGCAGCGCACAACCGTCAAGGACACAAACACGTACGCGCTTGTGGCGATCATCCTTGCGTTCATCGCGCCCATCGCCGGAATCATCTTCGGGCACCTTGGGTTGAACCAGATCAAGCGCACCGGAGACGCAGGGCGCGGCCTCGCGCTCACCGCGGTCATCTACGGGTACTGCACCATCGCGCTCGGCGTGTTGTTTGTCGTAATGTACATCGGCTTCATCGTCATGATCATCGGCGCGGCAGCGAGCGGGAGCTACTACTACTAGTGAGCGGCTCACGCAGCGACGGGCCCCGGGCGACCAGCCCGGGGCCCGCTTCGTCCCCTCCTGGATGGGATGTGCTCACGAGTCGGCGTGGCGCGGAGCTGCTCGCCTCAGCTGCGGCCCTGCGAGAGGCAGGTGACAGCCTTGACAGCGTCGGGCGGCACCTGCGGCGCGACGGCGTAGCCCCTGACGAGCTCGCCGCGGCGCTCACGGTGACCGGGCTGCGCGAGAAAGCAGCAGCGAAGTTCGGGCCGCGGGCCGGAGAAATGCTCTTCACCCAGGCAGGGCTCGAACAGGCGTCTCGTTGCTCCGTTGCGGAGCTTCACGCGCGCCGTTTTCACGGCGCAACAGCGGTCGCCGACCTCGGCTGCGGCCTCGGCGCCGAGTCGCTTGCGTTTCTGCGCGCGGGGCTCGGAGTACGCGCGGTCGAGCTCGACCCGCTCACTGCAGACTTCGCTGCACACAATGTCTCTGTCGAAGCCGCCTGGATCGAGGCTTGTCACGGTAGCGCCCCGCCGCACGAGGTGATCATTGGCGACGCGACTGAGCTCGGGGCAGGCGCCGCCGACGCCGTGTTTCTCGACCCTGCACGACGAACTGCCGGCCACCGAGACACTCGAAGGCTCGCCTCGAGCGACGATTACTCCCCCTCGCTCACCTTCGCGTTCGACGCCGCACGGTCCGTGCGGTTCGGGGGCGTCAAGCTCGGGCCCGGCCTCGACCGCGAACTCATTCCCGACGACGCCGAGGCTCAGTGGGTCTCGGTCGACGGCCAGGTCGTCGAGATGGGGCTGTGGTTCGGCGACGCCGCCAGACAGGGTATCCGCCGCTCGGCAGCTGTGCTGCGTGGGGACCCTGGGCGGGCGGCAGCCGCGGGCGGCGCAGCTGTCACCGGCAGCACACCGGTCTGGCATGAGCTCAGCGCGGCCGCCGACTTTCCGGACGCCGATACCCGCGAGCTCGGCGAGTACCTCATCGAGCCTGACGGTGCGGTGATCCGCGCGCGCCTCATCGGAAAGCTCGCTGCGGAGCTCGACGCCGGCATGATCCACGACGGGATCGCCTACCTCACCGCCGACAACGCGACCGCGACGCCGTTCGGGCAGGTCTTCAGGATCCTCGAGGAGCTCCCCGCACGCGAGAAGGATCTCAAGCGCGCCCTGGCCGCACGAGGGATCGGCAGGCTGGAAATCAAAAAGCGCGGCGTGGATGTGGATCCCGCCGCGCTTCGCACGCGCCTGCGCCTCACAGGCTCAGGCGCTGCGACGCTGATCCTCAGCCGCTCGGCGAACAGGCACATTGCGCTGCTCGCCGAACGCTGCTGAGGTGCAGTAGCCGCTAGTAGCTGAACTCGTACGCGCCCGAGAGGACCGCCGAGCACGGGATCGTCTCGCCGAACACCTGGACCGACTCCGCGCCGTCGAGGCACGCCTGCGCGGCGTCAGCCCCAGCGACCGCGAGACCGATGAACACGACTGCGAGGATGATGCCTGTAATGACGCCGAGCGCGCCGACGATGATGCCGACGACGGCTGGAATGTTCTTCGCCTGCGCCTTCTTCGACTGCACGAGTCCGATGATGCTGAGCACGAGACCAACGAGCGAGATCGGCAGGATGAACGAGACGATGAGGCCGACGATGCCGAGCGTCTTGCCCGGGACTGTCGTGGGCACCGGCGCGTATCCCTGGGGCGCCTGCGGCATCGCACCGTAGCCCTGCGGGTAGTTCTGCCCCTGGGGCGCCGGGTACCCGGGCGCCGAGGTTCCCGGAGCCACGTACGGCGCTCCTGGCACCGTCGGACTCTCTGGCTGCTGCTGGGCCTGCTCGCCAAACGGGGCAGCCTGCGGAAGTGGCGGGGCGACTGGCGGAGCCGCCGGCGGAACAGGCGGAGCCGTCGGCGGCACAGGCGGGGCGGCGGGGGCCGCGGCCGGCGACGGATCGACGGGCGGGAATGCTGCGGGCGCCTCGGGCGCGGCAGGCACGGCCTGGGGCTGCTCGGGGGTGGTTCCCGGGTCGGTGTTCGGCGTGTTGTCGGACATAGCGTTCCTAACGGTAAAGGTCACGGAGGGCATAGCCCTAGCTACAACGATACAGCCCGGGCGCGAGTTGGCTACAACTGAATGTCTGTCACCGGGAGAGTCGAGTCGGCGCCGAAGCTCAACGAAGAGGGTGCGTGCCCCGCGGCGACGAGCTGCGCCCCAAGCGACGCGATCATCGCACCGTTGTCGGTGCACAGCGATAGCGGCGGCACGCGCAGCTCCACTCCGACTGCAGCCGAACGCTCAGCAGCGACCTCACGAAGCCGAGCGTTCGCGACAACCCCGCCGCCGAGCAGCAACCGCGGAACGCCAAGGTCAGCGCAGGCGGCGAGCGCCTTCGTCAGGAGAACGTCGACGACTGCTTCTCGGAAGCTCGCGGCGACATCGGCCACAGGCACGTCCTCACCCGCCGCCACGCGCTTCTCAACCCACCGCGCGACCGAGGTCTTGAGTCCAGAGAAGGAGAAGTCGTAGCGGTGCTTCGCCATGTCTTTCGGAAGCGTCAAGCCGCGCGGAAAGCGAATCGCCTGGGGATCACCGTCGGCGGCGACCCGATCGATGTGTGGCCCCCCTGGGTACGGCAGCCCGAGCAGCCTGGCGACCTTGTCGAACGCCTCCCCCGCAGCGTCGTCAATTGTCTCGCCGAGCAACTCGACGTCGCTGACAAGGTCGCGCACGAGCAGCAGCGACGTGTGGCCGCCAGAGACGAGCAGCGCAACTGTCGGCAGTTCGAGCTCGCCGACGGTTCCGACAGCCGGCCGCAGGCCATCGCCGTGGAGCATGTCGGCCCCGACGTGACCGACAAGGTGGTTCACCGCGTAGAGCGGTTTGTCGAGCGACACCGCGAGCGCCTTCGCTGCCGAAACGCCGACCATCAGCGCGCCGGCAAGCCCCGGCCCACCGGTCACGGCGATCGCGTCGAGCTCGTCGAGCGTCACGCCAGCTTCGGCAAGCGCCCGCTCGATCGTGGGCGTCATGGATTCGAGGTGGGCACGTGCTGCGATCTCTGGGATGACTCCGCCGAACCGGGCATGCTCGTCCATGGACGAGGCGATCGAGTTCGCGAGCAGAGTGCGTCCGCGGACGATCCCGATCCCGGTCTCGTCGCAGCTTGTTTCGATCCCGAGCACGAGCGGCTCAGCTGCAAAGCTGACCGCCTCAGGTGCCGCGCCGACCGCTGCCGCGCGTACTGTCTCACTCACTGTTGCTCCTTCAGCTGCAACTGCATCACGATCGCGTCGATGCCCTCGGGCTGGTAATACTTTGGGCGCACGCCGATCTCAACAAATCCGAGCGATGCGTAGAGGCCACGAGCTGGCGGGTTGTCCGCGCGCACCTCAAGAAACACCTGACTCGCGCCGCGGCGTGCGGCCTCAGCGAGCAGTTCAGTCATGAGGGCACGGCCGTGCCCGGCGCCGCGCAGCTCAGGGGCGACGGCGATCGTCTGGATGTCACCATCAGTGCCGACGACGAGGAGCCCGGCATAGCCCCGAATTGCGCCCCCGCCGGCTCCGTCCACGTCGCCGTCGACGAGCACGAGGTACCTGCGGTGTTCGCCAGCGAGTTCCTCGCGCACGATGTCGCGGCTCCACGCGTCGCTCCCGAAGAGGTCGGCTTCGAGCGCCGCGATCTGGTCGAGGTCCGCGGTCGTCGCGTCACGCAGGATCACGGTGTCACCGGCTTCGGAGCCTTCGGCTGCATCACATCAGGCAGCCGGAGGTACAGTGCTTGGTCGGCCTCGAAGGTGGCGCCCGATGCGAGGCGCCGCGCGGCAAGGCGCACGAGAGCGGCGGCTGGGACGCGTTCTGGCCACACCTCGTTAACGATGCTCTCGTAGCCCTCCCGCGGCAGCAGGCGCGGTTCGGCGTCGCGCTCCGGGGTGCCAGTCCAGTCAAGCCCGGTGTAGTCGGTCACGAACAGCTCGCGCCGCTTCGCGTCCTGCACGACACGAACACCAGAAATGGCGCCAGTCTCGAGATGCTCAAGCGCGACAGCATCATGGCTGACAAGCGGCAGGATGCTCAAGTCCCTGCCGAGCGCGAACGCGTGCGCGGCAGCAATGCCGACGCGGAGGCCAGTAAACGGCCCAGGTCCCATCCCTGCGACAACGTGGGTTGTCGAAGCCGTGGGGATCCTGATCTCTGCAAACGCGCGCGCAATAAGGTCGCCAATCACCTCCGCGTGCCCGCGCGGATCGTCGCTCGACACCTCGGCGATCTGCCCGCCCGCGCCGACCGCGACGCTCGTACCAAGCGACGTATCGATCGCGAGGATCACGCGCTCCCCAAGCTCGGGCGCCGCGACTGTACGCACCTCAACACCGGTCACGCCAGCACTCCGTCCTGCCACCGTGGGCCGTGCCCCGTGACCGTCAGTGCGCGGGGCTCGATCGGCGCCTCCGCGACGTTGTCGTCAGCCTCGGCCGCATCTGCCTCGCCGTCACCAGCGCCGACAGGGCGATCGATGACAATCTCAAGCCACGAATCGCGCGCGTCAACGAGGCCAGCGCCCCACTCGGCCACGACGACTGAGCCGTCAAAATCGAGATCGAGGTCCTCGAGCTCGCTTGAGTCTGCGAGCCTGTACGCGTCCACGTGGATGAGTGGTGCACCACCCACGAGCGACGGGTGCGTCCGCGCAATCACGAACGTCGGGCTCTGCACCGGGCCGCGCACGCCAAGGCCCTCGCCGAGCCCGCGGGTGAACGTCGTCTTCCCTGCGCCAAGTTCACCTGTCAAGATCACGAGGTCGCCGGCGCCGAGACGCCTGCCAAACTCAATTCCGAGTTCGTGCATCGCATCAGGATCGGCTGCGGAGTAGCGCTCGACGACGCTCACAGCTCATCCTCGTCGACCGCGACCCGCACCACGCGGGGTCCGATCCCGACCAAAATCTCGTAGTTGATCGTGCGCATCAGGCCAGCCCAGATGTCGATCGACGGGAAGCCGCGCTCGGGGTCTCCGAAGAGGATCACCGGCGCCCCGATGTCGATGCGGCCGGCGATCGGCCCGACGTCGACGATGAACTGGTCCATGCCGATCCTGCCAACGATCGGGCAGCGCTCCCCAGCGATAGTGACCCACGCGCCCGCGCCATTCAGCGCGCGCGGCATGCCGTCCGCGTACCCGACAGGCACGAGGGCGAGCGTCGTGGCGACCTCGCACACGTGGTTAAACCCGTAGGAGACGCCGGTGCCTGCTGGGACGCCGCGCAGCGCGACGACTTCCGAGCGGAGCGTCATCGCCGGGACGAGGCCCAGCTGAGCCGAGTTCTTCCCGGCGAGCGGGCTCAGGCCGTATGCCGCCATGCCGACGCGTACAGTGTTGTAGGAGAGCTCGGGGCGGGTGAATATCGCTGCGCTCGCGGCGAGGTGAATCATCTCGGGCGCGGAGCCGGCAGCCCTGAGCGCTGCAACAGCTTCGTCGAAGCGCTCTCCCTGTGCCAGGTCGGCCTCCTCCCCCGCGTTCGCAAGGTGGCTGAAGATGCCCCGCACAGAGACGAGACCCTCACGCTCAAGCTCGGCGCCGCGAGCGAACAGCGCCTCCCACTCCTCGCGGGCAGCCCCGTTTCGGCTCAGGCCGGTATCGACCTTGAACTGCAGCGTTGCACGCTTGCCAGTGACGCGCGCGGCCTCCGCAAGCGCCTCAAGCTGGCTGAGGTGAGACACCCCAACGTCAATCGAGTGCTCGATCGCAGCCGCGAAGTCGACCCGTGGGCCGTGCAGCCAGCACAAGAGCGGCGCGTCGATGCCGCTCTCGCGAAGCTTCAGCGACTCCTCGAGGTCGGCTGTTGCGATCATCGTCGCGCCACCCTCCATTGCAGCGCGCGCCGCTATCGCCGCATCGTGGCCGTAACCGCACGCCTTCACCACGACGATGACGTTTGCGCCAGCTGTGAGCTCGCGCACACGGCCAACGTTCGCGCGAATCGCCGGCACAGAGATCTCGGCAACCCGCATAGACCCGGTTCTCATTTAGCCCCACCTCCGTGCTCAACAATAACGAACGCGGTCGCAACCCCGGTGTCGTGGGTCATCGTCAGGTGAATCCTGTCAGCCCCGCGTGCGGCAAGCGCGGCGAGGAGGCCGGTCGTCGGAACAAACTCCGGAGCTCGAAGTTCGTTCCGACGCACCTCCATGTCAGGCCACGTGAGGTCGCCCGAATCGCCGAGCGCCTTAATCAGCGCCTCCTTGGCGGCGAATCGCGCTGCAAGCGACGGAATCGACAGCTGTCCCTCCGCTGCGCTGAACAAACGTTCCCGCAGTTTCGGAGTGCGCTCAAGCTGCTGCTCGAAACGCTGGATATCGACAGTGTCGACGCCGATGCCGATGATCACTCGACTGTCACCGATTTCGCGAGGTTTCGCGGCTGGTCAACGTCGAGGCCCTTCGCCGTCGAGAGCTCGAGGGCGAACCACTGCAGCGGAACAACCTGCAGGATCGGGTCAAACAGCGCGTCAGTGAGCGGGATCCGCACGACCTCGTCTGCGAACGGCAACACCGAAGTGTCGCCCTTCTCGACGATCGCGATGACACGCGCCCCACGCGCACGGATCTCTTGGATGTTCGACACAACCTTCGAGTGCATGAGCGGCGACGTGCGCGGGCTCGGCACAAGCACGAACACGGGCTGGCCATGATCGATGAGCGCGATCGGGCCGTGCTTCAACTCGCCCGCGGCGAACCCCTCAGCATGAATGTAGGCGATCTCCTTGAGCTTCAACGCGCCCTCGAGCGCCGCCGGGTAGCCAGCGTGACGACCGAGGAAGAGCACCGAACGGGTGTCGGCCATCCAGTGCGCGAGCTCAGCGATCTGGTCGTGCGTCGCGACTGCCTCAGCCATCTTCTCGGGAAGCGACTCGAACTGCTCGATCGCAGCCGACTCGTCTGCCGCGGAGAGCGTCTCGCGCACGCGCCCGAGGTGCAACCCAAGGAGGTACAGCGCGGTGATCTGTGCGACGAACGCCTTCGTCGAAGCAACTGCAACCTCGGGGCCAGCATGCGTGTAGACGGCGGCGTCTGACTCCCGCGGAATCGTTGCGCTCTGAGTGTTGCAGACCGACACAGTCGTCACGCCGCGCTCGATCGCATACTTCACAGCCATCAGCGTGTCCATCGTCTCGCCCGACTGGCTCACCGAGACGACCATTGTGTTCTCAGTGAGCACAGGGTCGCGGTAGCGGAACTCGTGGCTGAGTTGGACCTCGACGGGGATGCGCGCCCACTGCTCGATCGCGTACGACCCGACGAGGCCAGCGTACGAGGCGGTGCCGCAGGCGACGATGATGATGCGATCGATGCTCCGCAGGCGATCCTCACCGAGAGCGGTGAGCTCAGGGATCTCGACGTGGCCGTCGACGATGCGACCGCGGATCGTGTTCTCGATCGCCTCCGGCTGCTCGTTGATCTCCTTCGCCATGAACGACGACCAACCGCCCTTGTCGGCGGCGCCGGCGTCCCATTCGACCTCGTACTCCTCAAACGCGACCTGGGCACCTGCAAAATCGGTGATCCGGACGCTGTCGGGCGTAATGACAGCGATGTTGTCTTCCTCAACCACAACCGCCCGGCGCGTCGACGAAACGAACGCCGCGACGTCGGATCCGAGGAAGTTCTCGCCGTCGCCAAGACCAACGACGAGGGGCGAATGATGACGCGCCGCAACAATCTTGCCAGGCTCGCTCTGATGCATCGCGAGCAGCGTGAACGTCCCGTGCAGGCGCCCCACGACGTCGCGGAACGCCGTCTCGAGGTCCTTGCCCGAACCTGTCTCGAGGCCGAGCAGCGCAGCGACAACCTCGGTGTCTGTCTCGCTCGCGAGTTCGGCGCCGCGAGAGACAACCTCATCGCGGAGCTCGGCGAAGTTCTCGACGATGCCGTTGTGGATCACTGCGAGGCGCCCGTCGTCACCCAGGTGCGGGTGCGCATTTACATCGGTCGGCCCGCCGTGCGTCGCCCAGCGCGTGTGACCAATGCCGGTTCCGGCGGCCTGTACCGGGCTCGCCTCAAGAAGATCCTCAAGGTTTAGGAGCTTGCCCGACTTCTTGCGTACCGAGATACCGCCGGTGTCATCAATAACAGCGACACCTGCGGAGTCGTATCCGCGGTACTCGAGCCGGCGAAGGCCGTTCAGGAGGGCCTCAATGGTCTCATTTGGGCCTGCATATCCTACGATTCCACACATACGCCCAATTTTAGTGGCACGATGGAGTGCGATGAGCGAAAAACACAGCGAAGGCGCAGTCACCGACCTTGCTCGCGACGACGAGGCTGCCGAAGAAAGTTCACGAAACCTGGTGCTCGGCCCTGAAACTCAGACACTTGTTCGGCCCGAGTTCACCTCGCCGTTCGGGGAGATCGGCAGGTCGGAATGGGCGCGGCTCGCTGGGGAAACCCCTATGCCGCTTACCGAGGCGGAGGTCGAGGCCTTCCGGGGCCTTGGCGTCTCGCTCGACGTTGAAGAGGTTTCGGAGGTCTACCGGCCGCTCAGCCGACTCATCAACCAGTACGCAATCGCCGCCCGCGAGATGCATCAGCGAACTCGCAGCTTTCTGAAACGCGAAGGCGAAAAACAGAGCACCTTTGTGATTGGCGTCGCAGGGTCCGTGGCGGTCGGCAAGTCCACTGTCGCGCGTATCCTGCGCGACCTCCTCGCTCGCTGGCCCGAGACGCCAAACGTCACCCTCGTCACGACCGACGGCTTCCTCTACCCCAACGCCGAGCTCGAGCGGCGCGGCATCGCCCACCGCAAGGGCTTCCCCGAGTCGTACGACAGACGAGCGCTGCTCCGCTTCGTGTCCCAGGTGAAGTCAGGCATGCCCGAGGTTCGGGCGCCGCACTACAGTCACCTGATCTACGACATCGTGCCCGACGAGTACACGACGGTTCGCCAGCCAGACATCCTCATCCTCGAGGGCCTTAACGTGCTGCAGCCGCCGACCCGCGAGCACCCCCTCGCGGTTTCAGATCTGTTCGACTTCTCCGTGTACGTTGACGCGCGCACCGACCACATCGAGGAGTGGTTCACACAGCGCTTCTTCAGGCTGCGCGATGGGGCGTTCTCAGACCCCAACTCGTTCTTCCGCAAGTTCGCGACGCTCAGCGATTCTGAGAGCCGCGCCTACGCGCACGGCATCTGGAAGTCGATCAACGAGCCGAACCTCATTGAGAACATCCGGCCGACGCGGGCGAGAGCAACGCTCGTGCTGCGCAAGGGCGCCGACCACCGCGTCGAAAAGGTGCTTCTCCGGAAGCTGTAGGCGCTGGGTTGGGGCTGCTGCGCCGGGCAACCGCTCATGCAGCCCCTCGGCCAGTACCCATGGGATCTGCGGCATTGCAGCCCCGCAGCCCGCCGCCCGCCGCCCGTATCCCTGGGATCTGCAGCATCAATGCCCAGCAGCCCGATGCTCGACATTGACATCGCAGATCCCATACCTTCTGCTGACTGTTTGTGTCCTGCCCCATCCGCCCTCAGCCCAGCCACAGCCGCAGCCATCGTGCCGGAGCCGACAGCGACTCTCGCGTTCAGTACACCTGGGATCTGCAGTATCAATGCCTAACGGCGCGGTTTTTGGCATATCCATTAGGGATCGCATTGCTTTGGGCCACAACAGGCCCGGCAATAGCCGACCAAACGGTCGCCACATCGTACGGCGCCCATCCCCCAAGTTGCTTCGTCCACATCCTGCTTGTCTCAGCAATCCCCCTCAGTTCTGCTCAGACCGGGCGAGAGGCCCCTCTCAGACGAGTCCGTGGGCGCAGACTGACTCACATGATTACAGGAATTCTCTCGAAGCGCGGCGGAGTCATCCGAAGCTCCGAACTTGTTGCACGCGGAATGACCCGGTACCGCATACAGCAAGAGGTCATAGCCGGCGGGCTCATCCGGTTCAAGAAGGGATGGCTCGCAACTCCCACTGCTGACCCTCAGATTGTTGCTGCCGCGACTGCGGGTCTCACTTTAAGTTGCGTCACCCAGGCGGCCCGCCTGGGACTCTGGGTTCGGCGAGTGCCCAAGAGTGAGCACTTCGGCGTTCCTCGGCCAGGCTCGGAAAGGCGCCCAGACGGGTCGGTAATCCACTACCATGCGCCGATCGTGCCACGGGAGAGGTTCGCCCTCGTCGACACGATCGAGAACGTCCTCATGCTCGTCGCACAGTGCGAGCCGTTCGAAGATGCGGTCGCGACCTGGGACTCTGCGCTCAACAAAAATCTTGTGGATCGGGCTGGGCTTGACCTTTTGCCGCTGCCGGCCGCGTCAAAGCGTGTGCTTCATGCGACGGACCCATTCGCAGACTCGGGGCTTGAAAGCTACTTCAGGCTACGCCTGAACTGGATGAGGCTACCGCTCGTGGCTCAAGCCTGGCTTGTGGGTCGGAGAGTCGACTTTCTCATTGGGTCGCGCCTTGTCGTGCAGATTGACGGCGCCCACCACACTGGGCCGCAGCGCGATGTCGACATCGAACATGACGCGCAACTCCGACTTCGCGGGTTCACCGTCATTCGGGTGAGCTATGCGCAGGTGATGCATTCCTGGCCCGAGACGCAGGCACTCATTATGAGAGCGGTTGCGGTTGGACTCCATCAGCCAGCGCGGCTCGCGTAGTGAGCGAGAGAACTCTGTGTTGGCTACGACGGGGCTTGCCATCGAGGGCAGCTCGGTCGTGCGCGTCGAGGTGCACCTCAGCAACATCACATGTGATCTGCATAAGAAAAGCCAACTGCAAGTCGCTGCTGCATTCCAGGTGAAGATCCCATACGCAACGCAGATGCGTGGCAGTGTCGACGGATTGGGAGGCGGAAGGCCAAAGGTTCCCAAAGGATTCCGCATGGCGCCACCGAGACCGACCGGTTCCAAAGGGTTCTGTATGGCCCCCAGACCCCGACGGGTGCCAAAGGGCCCCACAGACCCCGGCAGGTTCCACAGAGCCCAAGAAATTCCACTGGCCCGACGAGTTCCACAGAGCCCGACGGGTCCCGAGGCCTCTACAGGGCGGAACCGCAGATACCCGGCGCAGCGCCGATTGCACAGCACACTCCCCAAGAACGCCAACGGCCGGGGCGCAGCGACTTGTCGTCGCCACACCCCGGCCAGAGAGAGCCAGGACTAGACCGCCAGACGTTCCTTCACGATCGCCGCAAGGTCATCGGCGAGCTGCTGGGCCTGAGCGACCTCGGCAGCCTCAACCATCACGCGGACGACAGGCTCGGTGCCAGAGGGTCGAAGCAGCACGCGCCCCTCACCCTTCAGCGCTTCCTCAACCTGGTGAACAGCTTGCTGGAGCACCTCGTCGCTGCTCGCGCGCGAGCGGTCGACACCGCGCACGTTCACGAGCACCTGCGGGTACACCTTCATGCACTCGCCGAGCTCGGCAAGCGACTTGCCCGAGCGGACGATCTCAGCGGCAATGTGCAGCCCCGTGAGGATACCGTCACCGGTCGTTGCGAACTCGCTCATGATGACATGGCCGGACTGCTCTCCGCCAAGCGAATACCCGTACTCGTTGATTGCTTCAAGCACATAGCGGTCGCCAACGCCGGTCTCGACGACGTCGATCCCGTTGTCTGCCATCGCGAGCTTCAGTCCGAGGTTCGACATCACGGTGGCGACAAGCGTGTTCTGGTCAAGCTTGCCGCGTGCGGACATCGAGAGCGCGAGAATCGCCATGATGCGGTCGCCGTCAATTACGTTGCCTGCGCTGTCGACTGCGAGGCAGCGATCAGCATCACCGTCGTGCGCAATGCCGAGATCGGCGCCGTGCTCAAGAACTGCGGCGATGAGCGGTTCGAGGTGGGTGGATCCCACGCCGTCATTGATGTTCATGCCGTCGGGGTCGTTACCGATCACGACGACCTTCGCGCCCGCATCACTGAACGCGTCGGGGGAAATGCCTGACGCTGCACCGTGGGCGCAATCGAGCACGACAGACAGCCCTTCGAGCGAGAGGCCCTCGAGTGTCCCGAGGAGGTGCACGAGGTAGCGATCCTCAGCGTCAGCGAACCGCTGGATCCTGCCGACCTCGTGTCCGGTGACGGCGATCGCAGGCTCGCGCATTGCGGCCTCAATCTTGTCCTCGACGTCGTCAGGGAGCTTTCGCCCGCCCTCGGCGAAGAACTTAATGCCGTTGTCGGGCGCGGGGTTGTGCGATGCCGACACCATGACGCCGAAGTCGGCTCCGGTGTCAGCAACGAGATACGCGGCGGCAGGCGTCGGGATGACACCAGCATCGAGTACGTCGACGCCGGCTGCGGCGAGGCCGGCCGACACTGCGGCCGAGATGAACTCGCCAGAAACCCGCGGATCGCGCGCAACGATCGCGGTAGCGCGACGGCTCTCGCCTCGGGCGTTACGTCCGAGTACGAGAGCCGCTGCGTGCGCGAGGCGCAGGGCAAGGTCGGCGGTGATATCCACCCCGGCCAAGCCCCGCACCCCATCAGTGCCAAACAGGCGTCCCATGTGGGAATACGCTCCGGTTTAGCGCTTCGAGTACTGAGGCGCCTTACGGGCCTTCTTGAGTCCAGCCTTCTTGCGCTCCTTGATGCGAGCGTCGCGGCTCAGGAAGCCAGCCTTCTTCAGCGTTGCACGGTTGTGCTCAGCGTCAATCTCGTTGAGGGCGCGTGCGACTGCGAGGCGGAGTGCGCCTGCCTGGCCCGAGGGGCCGCCGCCATCGATGTTGGCGATGAGGTCGTATGCGCCGCCGAGCTCGAGCACGGTGAACGGATCGGTGATGAGCTGCTGGTGCAGCTTGTTCGGGAAGTACTCAGCGAGCTCGCGACCGTTAACGGTCATCTTGCCCTCGCCCGGGATGAGGCGAACGCGTGCGACAGCCTGCTTGCGGCGGCCAACAGCTGCACCGGGAACGGTGAGTGCGGGACGCGGGGTTGCAGCGGTTGCCTGCGACGCGGGGGTCTCAGTGGTGTAGCTCTCAGGGGCCACGGTCTGCTCTTCAGTCACGTTACAGTCTCTCTTCTTGCGTCTCTAGCGCGCTTACTGCGCAACCTGGCCAAAGGTGTAGGGGGTCGGCTGCTGCGCAGCGTGGGGGTGCTCCGGACCCGCGTAAACCTTCAGCTTGCGGAACAGGTCTGCACCGAGCGAGTTCTTCGGGAGCATGCCACGGATGGCCTTCTCGACTGCGCGCTCGGGGTTCTTCGTGAGGAGCTCGGTGTAGCTCACCGAACGGAGGCCGCCCGGGTAGCCCGAGTGGCGGTATGCCTTCTTCTGCGCTGCCTTGTTGCCGGTCAGCACAACCTTGTCCGCGTTGACGATGATGACGTAGTCACCCATGTCCATGTGCGGTGCGAAGGTGGTCTTGTGCTTGCCGCGAAGCAGAGCTGCGGCGTGGGATGCGAGGCGGCCGAGAACCACGTCTGTTGCGTCGATGACGATCCAGTCGTGCTTCTGGTCAGCTGCCTTCGGCGAGTATGTGCGAGTCACTGTCGTGCTGCTTTCTGTCGAAATGGAGGAGTTCTTGAATCCCACTCCGTGCGAGGTCTCGCGGGGCAGTGCCTCGTGAGTTCCTGTGCGGTGGAGGGCTCAACAATTCGGGTGCTTGCGCACCAAGGATCAACTTTAGCACAGATCGCTCAGTCATCGAGCGGGTCGCGGCGTGCTCTGGTCTGCTCTGCCCGCGCGGCAAGCTCGGAGTCTTCGGGGTAGCCGATCTCCTCGAGCGAGAGCCCGTGGGCCGGCATCACAGTAAAGCTGCTCGTGCGCGCTCTCGCGTCGCGCAGCCCGACGAGCTCCCCCGGGGTGAGGCGGCCATGCCCGACAGCGACGACCGAGCCGACGAGCGCTCGCACCATCGAGTGACAGAAGGCATCTGCCTCGATTCGGGCGGCGTATGCGCCGTCATCGGTTTCGCGCCAGTCAAACGCGAGGAGTTCCCGCACGGCAGTCGCGCCCTCGCGCGCTTTGCAAAAGGTGGTGAAGTCCTGAAGCCCGAGGAGGTCTTCAGATACGCGCTGCATGGTGGCGAGGTCGAGTACACGCGGAACGTCGGCGGTAAAGCGGGCGGTAAGTGGGTCGCGGCGGGCGTTCTTCGGCCGAAGGCGGTACTCGTATCTGCGCCGGAGGGCCGAGAAGCGGGCGTCGAATCCTTCCGCTGCTTGGGCGACGCTGTGAATCGCAATGTCGCCCGCGCTGCGCTGCAAGACGCCGTTCAGGCGTCGTGTCATAAGCCGGGCGGCCTCACTGGATGCGGTGCAGGCGGACGCGGGGGCCGCGGCCGCGACCGTGGCCCCCCGCCGCTGGGTCGCACCCCATTTCTCTAGCTGCTCTGGCGTGACATCAAGGTGCGCGACCTGACCGCGAGCGTGTACTCCGGCGTCGGTTCGCCCGCCAACGGTGAGTCGCAGTTGTCCCGCTTCGGCGCGCAAAAGCCGTGCAAGTGCGGCCTCGATCTCGCCTTGCACAGTGCGCAGGCCTGGCTGGGTCGCCCAGCCCGAGAAGTCTGTCCCGTCGTAGGCGATGTCGAGGCGCAGCCGGATCGTTTCCACCCCTCAAGCTTGCCAGATGTCTGGCAGGGCGTTGCGGGGGCGTGACGACTGTAGTCACGCGGCACCGAACTGGGCTCTCTCATCCTTCCGAGGTACCATCTTCGAGTGTCTGTTAGTCCGTTGCGCCCGACTGGAGCTCCCGCGACTGCACGCGGACGCAGGTTCGGCGGGCTTGACGGCCTGCGCGCGATCGCAGTTGGCATGGTGCTTGTGTACCATCTCTTCCCCACCGCGCTGCCTGGCGGTTTCCTTGGCGTTGACGTCTTCTTCGTCATGAGCGGGTTTCTGATCACCTCGCTGTTGCTACGCGAGTTGCAGGGCACCGGCCGCATCGATTTGCTCGCGTTCTGGCGTCGCAGGGCACGGAGATTACTCCCCGCTGTCGCCCTTGTCGTGCTCGTCAGTACGTCGCTCGCGCTCGCAGCGAGCCGTGACCTGCTTGTCGGCGTGGCCCAGCAGATTGCCGGCGCGCTGCTGTTCGTGAGCAACTGGGTGTTCATCGCGAACGGCTCCGATTACTTTGCCAGGGATGCTCCAGAACTCTTCCGCAATTTCTGGTCACTCGCGCTTGAGGAGCAGTTCTACATCGTCTTGCCGCTCATCGCGGTGCTTGTGTTCAAGCTTCGCTCTCGGCTTACCCGGGCGATCCCTCTTGCTCTCCTCGGGGTCGGGTCGGCGTTTCTCATGGCCGCGCTCGCGAATGGGGGCGCTGAGCCCACCCGTGTCTACTTCGGTTCCGACTCTCATAGTTTCGGGCTTTTTCTTGGCGCGGCCATGGCGGTGGTGCTGTCTTCGCGCGAGCAGCAGCGCATCGGGCGGGCAGGGCAGATCGCCTCGGTGAGCGTCGCGGCTGCAGGCTTCGCCGTGCTTGGCTACCTCGCGGTGGCGCTGCAGGAGGCGAGCCCGGAGAGCTTCGCTTGGGGGTTCCAGGCTGCGACTTTCGCAGCGCTCGGCATTGTGTGGGCTGTCACCCGCGAGGGCGCGCTTATCGGCAGGCTCCTTGACGTCGCCCCGCTCCGCTGGGTCGGCGAGCGCTCCTACGGCATCTACCTCTGGCATTGGCCGCTACTGGTGATCGCGACGAGTGTCGCAACGGCTGCCGGGCTCGGAACGACACCGGTTGCGCAGTTCGTCTCACTCGCCCTCACTCTCGTGCTCGCCGCACTCTCCTACCGCTTCGTCGAGCAGCCCGTGCGCCGCGTTGGCCTGCGAGGCGCACTTCTTCGCTGGTTCAGTCCGCGTCGGTACACAACCAGGCAGCGGCGCGTCTCCATCGCGCTTGCCTCAGTGCTCGCGGTGACGTTTCCGCTCACGGGCGTCGCGGTCGCGATCGCACCTGAGCGTACGTCGTCGGCCGACTCGATCCTGCGCGGCCAAGAACAACTCGAGGCCGACAAGGGTGCCGCCGATGGGCAGGGCACTGGCGTCGAACAGGACGGCACTGATGAGCAAGGCGTCGCGTCCCCTCCGTCCGATGAGCCTGCAATTCGCGATCAGGATCAGGCACAGGCATCGCCAGCGATCCAGTTCACTGGCCCCGAGATCACGGCCATCGGCGACTCGGTTATGCTCGCAAGCTATCCCGAGCTCACTGAAGCATTCCCCGGAATCGAGGTTGACGCCGCGGTCTCTCGTGGGCTGTGGGCCGGCGTTGACATCCTTGGCGAGATTGCGGCCCGGGGTGAACTGCGGGACGTCGTCGTCGTTGGGCTCGGGACGAACGGGCCCGTCGAGCCGGAGTCGCTCACTGCGCTCAAGGACGTGATTGGCGCGCGACCCCTCGTGCTCGTCGACGCCCACGCGGATCGCGACTGGATCCCTGAAGTCAACGAGAACCTCAACTCGTTTGCCGCAGCCCACAGAGGGGTTGTCGTCGCCAAGTGGGACACGGGCGTAGCTGGCACCCCGGAGTTCCTCGCTGAGGACGGCATCCATCCGGGGCCCGAGGGCGGCGAGATCTACGCAGCCCAGATCAGGCAGGCGCTCGACGAATTACTCTCCCCTGCCGAAGCTCGCGGTTGGTCGGTGGCCAGGCGCTAACGCGTCTCCGAGATCCTCCCACGGCTCCAACCCTCACGCGGCTCCGCATTCGCTGGAGCCCTGCGGACACGCAGAAACGCCCCGGGCCGAAGCCACGGGGCGTTTCTGCGTCAGACGAGTGGGAGTGATCCCTTACTCGGCCTTCTCCTCGGCGGGAGCCTCGGTCTCAGCGGCCTCCTCGACAACCTCAGTTGCCTCTTCGACAGCCTCGGGTGCTTCCTCGACGACCTCTGCAGCCGGAGCAGCAGCCTTCTTCGTCTTCGGCTTCGGCTGGACGGGCTCGAGAACGAGCTCGATCACTGCGAGGGGAGCGTTGTCGCCCTTGCGGAAACCGGTCTTGACGATGCGAGTGTAGCCACCCTCGCGGTTCTCGACGAGCGGTGCGATCTCGGTGAAGAGCTCGTGCACAACCGACTTGTCGAGGATCTGGCGCATGACGCGACGGCGAGCGTGGAGATCTCCACGCTTAGCGAAGGTCACGAGGCGCTCTGCGATGGGCTGCAGACGCTTCGCCTTGGTCTCGGTGGTCTGGATGCGCTTGTGCTCGAAGAGCTGCGCAGCCATCTGGTTGAGCATGAGGCGCTCGTGAGTGGGTCCGCCTCCGAGGCGGGGGCCCTTGGTGGGCTTAGGCATGGTTGTACTCCTGTAAGTGTTCGATCAGCGTTGAAGCCGGATCGTTAGTTAACGTCGTCCTCGTAGCTGTAGAAGTTGGCTCCGTCAAAACCGGGAACCGCGTCCTTGAGCGAGAGACCCATCTCGGCGAGCTTGTCGCGCACCTCAAAGACGGACTTCTGACCGAAGTTACGAATGTTCATGAGCTGGGCTTCCGAGAGCGCAACGAGTTCGCTCACGGAGTTGATGCCCTCACGCTTGAGGCAGTTGTAGCTGCGAACCGAAAGGTCGAGATCCTCGATCGGAATCGAGAGCTCGCCCTCGGCGACAACCTCAACCGGCGCGGGGCCGATCTCGACGCCCTCAGCGGCAGTGTTCAGCTCGCGTGCAAGCCCGAACAGCTCGACAAGCGTCGAACCTGCTGACGCGATTGCGTCGCGGGGGCTGATAGCTGGCTTCGACTCGACGTCGACCACCAGGCGGTCGAAGTCAGTGCGCTCGCCGGCACGAGTTGCCTCGACACGGTAGGTCACCTTGAGCACGGGCGAGTAGATCGAGTCGACCGGAATACGGCCTACCTCTGCGTCGTCGTTACGGTTCTGCGCTGCAGAAACGTAGCCACGGCCGCGCTCGATGGTGAGCTCAAGCTCGAACTGTGCGTCGTCGCCAAGTGTCGCAATGACGAGCTCGGGGTTGTGCACCTCAACGCCAGCAGGCGCCGAGATGTCAGCGGCGGTAACCTCGCCTGCCCCGGTCTTGCGAAGGTACGCGGTGATCGGCTCGTCGTGCTCGCTCGAAACAACGAGGCCCTTGATGTTCAGGATGATCTCGGTGACGTCTTCAGTGACACCGGGGATCGTCGTGAACTCGTGAGCGACGCCCTCGAAGCGAACGCTTGTCACAGCGGCTCCGGGGATCGAGGAAAGCAGGGTACGACGGAGCGAGTTTCCAAGCGTGTAACCGAAGCCAGGCTCGAGGGGCTCGATGGTGAAGCGCGAGCGGTACTCGGAGATTGAATCTTCGGTCAGAGTGGGGCGCTGTGCAATGAGCACTGTGTTAGTTCCTTTCGCTGGAGTCCGCTATATGACTCTGCGGTAAAGAGGGTGTTGGGAACGTACCGGATCTCGTGTGAGGAGAGCCGGTGTCGCGCCGACCGAGGCCGGCGCGACAGTGAGGCTCAGACGCGGCGACGCTTCGGCGGGCGGCAGCCGTTGTGGGTCTGCGGGGTGACGTCGTTAATTGAGCCAACCTCGAGGCCTGCGGCCTGCAGCGAGCGGATCGCGGTCTCGCGGCCCGATCCGGGGCCCTTCACGAAGACGTCGACCTTCTTCATGCCGTGCTCCTGCGCCTTACGGGCGACGGACTCTGCGGCGAGCTGAGCGGCGAACGGGGTCGACTTACGCGAACCCTTGAAGCCAACTCCACCCGAGGAAGCCCAGGTCAGCACGGCACCAGTGGTGTCCGTGATCGAGATGATCGTGTTGTTGAACGTCGACTTGATGTGGGCGTGGCCCACGGCGATGTTCTTCTTGTCCTTGCGGCGCGGCTTGCGCGCAGCCGACTTAGGTGCAGCCATTGAGAATTCTCCTGAAAGCTATGTGTGATGGTCGGTGTGAACCGGTGTTACTTCTTCTTACCGGCGACGGTGCGCTTCGGGCCCTTGCGGGTACGAGCGTTCGTCTTGGTGCGCTGACCATGCACAGGCATGCCCCGGCGGTGGCGAATACCCTGGTAGCTGCCGATCTCAACCTTGCGGCGGATGTCGGCCTGAACCTCACGGCGGAGGTCACCCTCTACCTTGAAGTTGCCCTCGATGTGGTCGCGGAGCAGAACGAGCTGGTCGTCGCTCAGGTCGCGAACACGGGTGTTCCCGTCGATGCCAGTCGCCTCGAGCGTCTTGAGTGCGCTCGTGCGGCCGACGCCATAGATGTAGGTGAGCGCGATCTCTACGCGCTTTTCGCGCGGGATGTCTACGCCTGCAATACGTGCCATGTCTGGCTCTCCTTGCGGATTAGTGGAGGTGTGGTGCGCATCGTGGGATTAGGCCTCCGACCCAAGGTGTCCCCCCTTGGCGTGAGCCGTGGGGTTCTTCGATGCGCTGTTTCTATTTTGATTTACTTGATCTGCGAGCTGCAGCGGGCTGGTTAGCCCTGGCGCTGCTTGTGACGCGGGTTGCTCTTGCAGATCACCATGACGCGGCCGTGGCGGCGGATCACCTTGCAGTGATCGCAGATGGGCTTAACGCTGGGGTTGACCTTCATTGTTTTTCCTTTAGCGGGTTCGCTGTCCTCGTACTCGCGGGATGCCGCGAGTCGTTACTTTCCGATGGACGTGCGCAGGTCTACTTGTAACGGTAGACGATGCGACCGCGGGTCAGATCGTACGGGGTCAACTCAACAATCACGCGGTCTCCTGGGAGAATGCGGATGTAGTGCTGACGCATTTTGCCCGAGATGTGCGCGAGCACCCTGTGGCCGTTTGTAAGCTCTACCCGGAACTGTGCGTTCGGGAGCGCCTCAGCTACCTGGCCCTCGATCTCGATGACGCCGTCTTTCTTCGCCATAGCCTCACTGTCGCTCGTGTTGATTCACCGGTCTTGCGAATGCTTCCCCCCGGTTTTCGCGATCACGAAAACAGGCACAAAGCACCAACGAGTAATCATATCCCCGATTCCCCCGCATGTCTACCTCTCGATCGTGTGTGCACCCTATCCAGAGACTTACGCTGTCCCTGTCATCGCGCATTGCGGGCGCTGCGGATCAGCATGAGACCGGGAATGACACCGATTCCAGCGATGGCGGCGAGACCAAACGAGATCCGCTCGGCAGCCACAACGAGGTCTCCGTGCGCCCCAGCGGCGAAGATTCCCAGGAGAGCTGAGACGAGAGCGTATGAGATCAGCTGGGTTGTGCTGAGCGCAGCGGCGGCCTTTTCTCCCTCCGCGGCGTCGGCGCTTACGCCCATCGCGCCCACACTGAGGTGTGGAAACACAGCGCCAATCGCGACACCACCGAGCACGAGCGCGAGCGCCCAGGCGAGGATCCTGCCAGGGCTAGATTCAGGCGCCTGCAGCAGACCGAACGCCGCCATTGACACCGCCAGCAAGCTCGGTGCGCCGATCATTGCCGCGCGAGCGAGCCGCGGGCCAAACTTCACGCTCACGAGCTGCATTCCTGTCCAACCGAGCGAGAGCGCGGCTCCGAGGAACCCGGCCCACACCGGCGACAGGCCGCCGAGCTGCTGCCCAAACAGCGGCACGTATGTCTCAATCATGACCCCGGCGCAGAGCGTCGCGACAAGCACGTAGACCCATTTCAGCTGGTTTCCGCGAGCGAACGCAAGCTTTGGGAGCACAGTGTGACGCGCACGCGACTCAACTGCGAGAAAGAGCACGAGCAGAAGCGCGCCGATAGCAATGGCCAGGCTATCGAGCCCCGCGGGGCGGAGCATAGGCGCGACGCTGAGGCTCGCCGCTGCGCCGGCGAGCACGAGGAGCGACGCATAGGGAAGCGGCTCCGGCACACGATCAGTGATAGCACGAGCCGGGAGCGCCCGGATGCTGAGCACGCCGAGCAGGATCGCGACGCCGGCAAGCACTGCGTAGGCTGCCCGCCACGCGCCGAGCTCCCCAAAAACGCCACCCAGGCTCGGCCCGACAAGCGCCCCAACACCCCACATTGCCGAGACGAGGGCCGCGGCCTTCAGCCAGAGAGCGCGTGGCAGCGCCGACCTGATGACTGCGTAGCCGAGCCCGGCAAGCAGCCCACCGCCGACGCCTTGAAGGATGCGGCTCGCAACGAACAGTTCCATTGTGCCGCTCACAGCTGCGGCGGCTGACCCGAGCGCGAAGCCTGAGAATCCGACGAGGTATGCTCCTTTCGCGCCTAGCGCGGCGATGGTGCCCGCGACAAGCGTCGAGGCGATCACCGCGGCGATGAGGAACCCCGTCGCGACCCAGGCGAATAGCGCCTCCCCGCCTATGTCACTGACGATTGAGGGTAGGAGCGCCGCGGTGAAGTAGAGGTTCATGGCGTACAGCACGGTCCCGCCCGCGAGGATCGATGCTTGCACAACGTAGGCTGCTGAGAAGAGGCGGCTATCTCCCCCACCTTCGAATGCGTTGCCCGCGCCTTCGGTCTTGTTCGTTGCATTTTCAGTCACGCGGGTTAGCCTAGAAGTTCAAGTTAACTTGAAGTCAAGGGGCATCATGGAACGCAAGACTCCGACAGACAACCTGACGATCGGCGAGGTCGCCGCCCGAGCCGGAATCGCGACCTCCGCGATCCGTTTCTACGAGCAGGAGGGGCTCATCTCATCCGTGCGCACTGCCGGAAACCAGCGACGCTACCCCCGCCACACGCTGCGCCGGCTCTCGATCATCGGCTACGCGAAGCGTCTAGGGATTCCGCTCACAGAGGTCACCGTCGTGTTTGAGTCACTGCCAGCAGACAGAATGCCAAGCAAGCGCGACTGGACACGGATCTCTGCGCGCTGGTCCGCCCTGCTCGACGAGCGCAGGCGGCGGCTTGAGGCATTGCAGCAGGAGCTTGCGGCATGCATCGGGTGCGGCTGTCTCTCACTCAGCAACTGCAACGCGCTCAACCCCGGCGACGTACTCGCGGAGCAGGGCTCGGGCCCCGTGCGGCTCGAGGAAGTAGCGGAAGGCGGTTCCACCGCGACGGGCTAGCCGCCGAGCATCGCGGCGACAGCCTCGTCCAGCCAACTGGTCGGCTCGCCAGACGCCGCGCGCGCGGCGATCACCCCGTCGGGCCTCACGAAGAGGGCCTCGCCGGGCGCGAGCTGGGCGCGGTTCAGGAGCGCCGCCGAGGCCCACTCCCCCTCCGTTAGCGAGACAACCGCCAGGTCGACGTTCGGTCCGGCAGGGACCGAACTTTTCCATTCGGCCCAACGCTCAGCGCTGCCCGCCACGAGAAGTCGCGTGCGCCCCCATTCGGCGTCGAGCACCGAGCCGCCACCATCGAGTTCCGCGTGTGGCAGCCGTCGTCCCGGCAGCGCAGCGGGCGCATATGGGCCTTCGGGCAGCGCCTGCGCCGGCGCGTAGCCACTCCCTAAGAGCAACTCGTCCTCGATGCCATACGCCCGGCCCGCGTTGCCGAGTGAACGATCAACAACCGCGACCGCGACGGGCCGGCGCTGCGCCGTATAGCTGTCGAGGAGGGAGGCCTCTGCCTCGCCCCGGATCACGGCTATTAGCTGCCACGCAAGTGCCTGAGCGTCAGCGATTCCGACATTCATGCCGTGTCCGCCCGTTGGTGGGGTCTGATGCGCAGAGTCGCCAGCGAGCAGGAGCCGTCCCGCGCGGAATGAGTCAGCAACGCAGGCGTCCATGCGCCAGACCATTGTGTCGGTGACCTCAACTGGGAGGTCCGATATGCCTGCTGCGTCGCGCACGAGCTCCACAAGCCGCGGCAGGTCGTGCCTGAGGGCGTCGGACTCTTCGCCGACCGAAATCGGATACTGATATATCCACTCGGTATCGTTGTCAACCGCGAGAAACCCCCCTTTTCCTCCCGAGATGAAGTAGGAGGTCGCCTCGCGTCCTTGCACAACCTTCCCGAGCGGCGCGCGGAAGCGGACGGAAAGATAGCGGCCGAGATCCTGCTCACCTTGAAGCGCGATACCCGCCCGCTCTCGGACGATACTGCGCGCCCCATCGCACCCGACGACCCAGTCGGCGCGGAGTTCACTGCGCCCAGCGACACCATCGATAGTGACAGTGACACCGCGCTCGTCTTCGGCGAGATCAACAACCCGAGCCCCGAGCATCAGATCGGCACCGGCCTCCCGCACCGCCTCGGCGAGCACCGGTTCGAGGCGGTCTTGCGAGCACAGCGCACCTGGTGAGGGCGTATTCACCGAGGACCCGGTGGGACCCGAGGCCCCTGCAGTCAGCTCTGCTACTGGGTCAATGAGGCTCTTCCCCCGAAAAAAGCGCACGTGCTCGGCTGGGAGCGATGCCGCCCGCACGGCACCCTCGATGCCCAACCCACGGTAGGTCTCCATTGAGCTCGCGGAGACGCCTCGAGCCTTCGGGTGCCGAGACAACCCCGGGTGCGCCTCGACCACAAGCACGTCGACGCCCCGCTGACCGAGCAGCGCCGCGAGCGTCAGGCCAACCGGACCCGCACCAACGATGATGACTTCTCGCCGCGTCGTGTTCTCTTGCAAAGCTACCTCCGTAACGCCTAACTTCAGATTAGACGTTACACTAGGTGCATGCAGCCTCGCCAGACCCAACGCCAAGACCCCGCACGTCCCCTGGGCCTCCGCTTCGTCGTTGACGCCATCAACGCCCCCAAGCCTTCATCCTCCTGGAGCGCGCTGACCGAGGCCCACGGCGACCCGCTACTCAGCGAACTCGCAACCCAGCAAGAGCACGTTCACGCGGCGGTGCACGCGCTGCGAAGCATCTTTGCGATCCAGGATCCAGGCCAGGCCGCAGCCAAACTCAACCAACTCCTCGCTGAGTGCTCGACGCAACCAGAACTGGCCGAACTTCCTGACGGCCGATGGGCGCTTCGGCCAAGCCTCACCGACACATCCACGGCTGCCACAGCCCTCACTCGCGTCGGGGCCTTTGTGCTCGCGACCTGGCTCTCGGAGCGTGGCCGATGCGCCTGGGGCCTGTGCGAGGCCACTGGATGCGATCGGGCGTTCATCGACGAGGGACGACGCGCGGCGCAGCGATTCTGCAGCACGACGTGCGCCACCCGAACCAGAGTTGCTCTCCATCGCAAATCGGGAGCGGTCGCCGACGCCGGCGACACCACCGCCACGGAGTGAGCGCGGACACACTGACGACTCCCTCTGCAGGCGGACTGCGCCCAAGCCACTCTGCATGGCTCCATCGACCCTACAGGGCGATTTCTATCGGAACTGCTACGATCGTTGCAGGACAGATAGTTGGGAGCTCGAATGAATGCGACCGGTGAAAGCGCCGAGGCGACAACGCTCAAGATGACGACAGGCACGAAGGCACTCATCTGGGCGGTGCGCGGCGCGGCAGGCGTCGCCCTTGGCCTCGCACTCCCCTGGATCCTTCAGCACGCTGCCTCGTGGCCAATCCCTTACATCAACGCGCTTCAGGCGCTCGGCTCAATCGATTCCCCGTTCATGGTGGCCGGCAGGCCCGCCGTCCTCGGCGTCATTGGCCTCGCCTTTGCGTTCTACATCACCCACGAGGCAGCCCAACTTGTCATCACCAACCAGTCAATTCAGGTGACTGAGGGTGACGACACAAGAGTCATCGAGCGCAGGAACGTTGGGGGCGTCTACGCGAAAGGCGGCAAGGTGCGGATCGAGTCCCGCGAAGGCCGGATCCTGTTTCACGACGATGTCGAGGGCGGCAAGGCGGCAATCGCCGCGGCGTTCACCCGCCACGGCTACCCCTGGGAGTCAATCGACCGCGGCTCGCGGGTGGCTGCGCAGTGATTTCAAGCGTAAGCGCCACTGCGCCGAGCCCCTCGCCCACTGTCGCGTCTCCCACTGTCGCGTCTCCCACCGTCACAGTATCCGCGCGCACGCTCATCGACGGCTCCTTTAGCGCAGCGGGTGAAGCGCAGCTTGCAGCGGTCTACGATGTCGGCCTCGCGCTCGGCATCGCCGAGCAGACCGTGCGGCTCGCGCTGCGCCGCATGCAGGCCGCCGGCGAGCTCACGCAGATAGGCCGCGGCCGCGCCGGCCGCATCGAACGCACCCCCGACGCGCGTGCACGGACGCGTCGGGAACGGGCGCTCGTCGACTTCGCATTCGCGCAGGACGCGGGAAGCGTCGTCTGGGACGAAAAATGGCGCCTGTACGCCTTCTCCATCCCCGAACGTTCACGCGCGGAACGCGATGCACTCCGAAACGCACTGGTCTGGCTCGGCGCCGCACCGATCGGTGCTGGAATGTATGCCAGCCCACACGAGCTCGGAGATGAGCTCGCGGCAACGCTCTCGCCAACCACAATCGAAAGATGGCTCGTTCGGGCAACCTCGACCGACCTCACCCTTCCTGGATTTAGCACCCACCAAGACATCGCGGAGGGCCTGTGGCCCGCCGAGACGACGATAGCCGCTTATGCACCACTGGCCGCCGTACTCGCGTCGCCAGCGAACGGCAGCCTCGATGAGATCGCCGCAAGCGCGCGAGCGCTGCAGCTCGCAGAGGGGCTTGATCAGGCACTCGCAGTGGATCCGCTCCTGCCCGGTGAGCTTCGCCAAGCCGATTGGGAGCCGAAGCGCCTTCGCGGTGCGTTCATGGCGGAGTGGGAAACGCTCGAGCAGGCGTGGCCCACGCTCCCGATGTTCAGCTAGCTAAGTCCCCCAATACAGCAGAGCGCCGCTACCCGTTGGTAGCGGCGCTCTGCTGTAGAGACCTGCGTGAACTAGGCGATCGGCGCGGGCGTGATCCCGAACTGGGCGAGACCAGCGGCGCCACCGTCATCAGCCGTCAGGACCCAGATTCCGCCCTCATGCACGGCAACAGAGTGCTCCCACTGGGCACTCATAGCACCGTCAGCAATCGACACTGTCCAGTCATCGTCCTGAACAACAGTGTCGATCGTGCCAGCCGAAATAATCGGCTCGATGGCGACAACAAGACCAGGCTTTACCTCGGGGCCCCGCTTCGGCACCGCAACGTTGAACACCGGCGGGTCCTCGTGCATGCTCCGGCCAATTCCGTGACCAATGTAATCTTCAAGCACGCCGAAGTCACTGTGCTTACGAACGTAGCGCTCAACCGCATCGCCGACCTCGTTCAGGTGCGTCGCACGCGCGAGACGCGCGATCCCCTGCCACATGGCCTGCTCGGTCACATGCGAGAGCTTTTCGTTCGCTTCGGTGAGCTCAGGCCTCGACGGGTCCGGAATCACGGCAGTGAATGCGGCGTCGCTGTGCCAGCCCCCGATAACGGCGCCCACGTCGAGCGACACAATGTCGCCCGGAGCAAGCGGCCTGTCAGTCGGAATTGCATGGACAACGTCGGCATTCACGTTCGCACAGATCGTGTGCCTGTAGCCAGGCTCGAGCATGAAGTTCGGCTCGCCACCCCTCGCGCGAATCGCGTCCTCCGCGATCGCGTCAAGCTCGAGCGTGGTGATCCCCGGCTTCACCGCAGCTCGCATCGCAGCGAGCGCGTCAACAGCAGCCAAACCCGGCTCAATCATGAGCCGGAGCTGCGCCGGCGACTTATAGATCGAACGGCGGAGGAACCCGCGACGCGACATTCCTAGCGGCCCAACCTCTCGCTGAGGGCGACGGCAATGCGCTCGGCGACCTCGTCGATGCCCCCAAGCCCGTCAACGCTCACAAGAATGCCGCGCTCAGTGAAGAGCTCGATAAGCGGAGCAGTCTGCTGCGCGTACACATCCTGGCGGTGGCGGATGACCTCTTCAGTGTCGTCTGCACGACCCTCGATCTCGGCGCGCTTCAAGAGACGCGCGACGACCTCGTCAGTATCGGCTTCAAGGAGCACAACCGCGTCAAGCGCGTCGCCCTCAAGCATCCCGTCAAGAGCCTCAACCTGCTCAACATTTCTCGGGTAGCCATCGAGCAGGAATCCGCCTACAGCGTCCTCCTGCTGGAGGCGATCCTGAACGATCTCGTTCGTCAGCGAGTCTGGAACGAGCTCGCCCGACTCAATGATCGCCTGCACACGCTGACCGAGCTCCGTGCCGCCCTTGATGTTCGCGCGAAAAATGTCTCCAGTGGAGATCGCGGGAACGCCATACGATTCGGCGATCTTCGAAGCCTGGGTGCCTTTGCCCGCGCCAGGAGGGCCAATGATGAGAAGTCGAGTTACTGTCACTTGAGAAGTCCTTCGTAGTGGCGCTGCTGGAGCTGAGCGTCAATCTGCTTGACGGTCTCGAGACCCACGCCAACGATAATGAGGATCGACGCGCCACCGAACGGGAAGTTCTGGTTTGCGCCGAAGAACGAAAGCGCCACGAGCGGAAGCAGCGCAATGATGCCGAGGTAGAGCGAGCCAGCGCTGGTGATGCGCGTAAGCACGTAGTTCAGGTACTCAGCCGTCGGGCGGCCCGCACGAATGCCGGGGATAAAGCCCGAGTACTTCTTCATGTTGTCCGCGACCTCTTCAGGATTGAAGGTGATCTGGACGTAGAAGAACGTAAACCCAATGACGAGCAGGAAGAACACGAGCATGTACAGCGGCTGATCGCCGTACACGAGGTTGTTCTGGACCCACACGATCCACGCGGCGGGCTCCTCGCCCGCCTTCGGCTGATTGAACTGAGCAATCAGCATCGGGAGATACAGGATCGCCGAGGCGAAGATGACTGGGATCACGCCAGCCATATTCACCTTGATCGGAATGTACGTGCTGGAACCGCCGTAGGTGCGACGTCCAACAACGCGCTTCGCGTACTGCACCGGGATACGGCGCTGGGACTGCTCGACGAACACGACAGCGCCAATGACCAGCATGCCGACGAGAATGACAAAGAAGAAGACCTCCCAGCCACGCTGCTCCTTGATGACCCAGAGGGCGCCCGGGAAGCTCGCAGCGATCGAGGTGAAGATGAGAAGCGACATGCCATTGCCGACGCCACGCTCGGTGATGAGCTCACCGAACCACATAATGAGGCCGGTACCGGCGGTCATCGTGATGATCATGATGAGGATCGCCCACCACTCCTGCGCGACAAGGTTCTGGCAGGCCTGGTTCACAGCCGAGCCGAAGAGCTGGCCTGAACGCGCGACGGTGATGAGCGTCGTCGACTGCAGCACTGCGAGCGCGATCGTCAGGTAACGGGTGTACTGCGTGAGCTTCGCCTGGCCAGCCTGGCCCTCCTTGTGGAGGGTCTCGAAGTGCGGGATAACCACGCGCAGAAGCTGGGTGATGATCGACGCAGTAATGTACGGCATGATGCCGAGCGCGAAGATCGAAAGCTGCAGGAGTGCGCCGCCGCTAAAGAGGTTGACCATGTCGTAGAGACCGGCGGTGCCGTCACCCTTGTTCGAGGCAAGGCAGGCCTGGACGTTGTTGAAGTCAACAAACGGCGTAGGGATAAACGAACCGAGCCGGAACAGTGCGACGATTCCGAGCGTAAAAACGATCTTCCGACGGAGGTCGGGTGTACGGAAGATCCGTCCAATGGCGCTGAACAAAACTTAGCCTCCTGGATAGTTCGCGGGCCTTTGCCTGCGAGGAGCAACTAGACCAGCCTACACGTGCGGTGCGTGCTGGTGAACGAAAAGGGGGTGTTGGGGAGCCAAACGGGCTCCCCAACACCCCCTTATTCACTCGAGTAAAACTCGAATGTTACTTCACTTCACCGCCAGCGGCGACAATCTTCTCGGCTGCAGAGCCGGAGACCTTGTCGACCTGAACGGAGAGCTTGACCTTCAGGTCACCGTTGCCCAGCACCTTGACGGGCTGGTTCTTGCGCACGGCACCCTTTGCAACGAGATCCTCGATCGTGACCTCGCCACCGTTCGGGTACAGCTCCTCGAGCTTGGCGACGTTCACAACCTGGTACTCGGTGCGGAACGGGTTCTTGAACCCGCGCAGCTTCGGGGTACGCATGTGCAGTGGCATCTGGCCACCCTCGAAGCCTGCCTTGACCTGGTAGCGCGCCTTGGTGCCCTTGGTACCGCGACCAGCGGTCTTACCCTTGGACGCCTCGCCACGACCAACGCGGGTCTTAGCAGTCTTCGAACCAGCAGCCGGGCGAAGGTGGTGTGCCTTCAGCACGGCGCCGCGCTCTTCGTTGTTCTCGCTCATTCGTCGATCTCCTCAACCTGGACCAGGTGAGCAACCGCACGCACGTAACCGCGGTTCGCCTGGGTGTCCTCGCGAACGACCGTCTGGCCGATCTTGCGGAGACCGAGGCTGCGGAGCGTGTCGCGCTGGTTCTGCTTCTCACTGATCACGGACTTCGTCTGCGTAATCTTCAGGCTCTTAGCCATTACGCACCTGCCTTTGCCTTAGCGGCAGCGTCGGCCGCAGCCTTCGCCTCAGCACGCACGAGGCGGGCCGGAGCGACGCGGTCGAAGTCGAGACCACGACGAGCTGCAACGGAGCGGGGCTCCTCGAGCTGACGCAGCGCCTCAACGGTCGCATGCACGATGTTCAGGGTGTTCGACGAACCGAGCGACTTGCTCAGCACGTCGTGGATTCCAGCGCACTCGAGTACGGCGCGAACCGGGCCACCGGCGATAACACCGGTACCAGCTGCTGCCGGACGGAGGAGAACGACGCCAGCAGCGGCCTCGCCCTGCACCGGGTGCGGGATCGTGCTGCCGACGCGCGGCACGCGGAAGAAGTTCTTCTTCGCCTCTTCAACGCCCTTCGAGATTGCGAGGGGAACTTCCTTCGCCTTCCCGTAGCCGACGCCGACGGTGCCGTTGCCATCGCCTACCACGACAAGCGCGGTGAAGCTGAAGCGACGGCCGCCCTTGACGACCTTCGACACGCGGTTGATGGTTACGACGCGCTCGAGGAACTGGCTCTCGGCGCGCTCGCCACGGCCACCACGCTCGCCACGGGTGCCGCGGTCGCGGCTTCCGCGACGCTGCTCACGGGGCTCGTTGCGGTGATCGCTGTTCTGCGCCTCAGCGGCCGGAGCCTCTGTCTGAGCCTCAGCAGTCACTTCCTGCTCCTTCGTTTCGTTGCTCACAGTGTCAGACCTCCCTCGCGAGCGCCCTCGGCGATCGCAGCGACACGGCCTGCGTACTTGCTACCGCCACGGTCGAAGACAACAGCCTCGACGCCAGCAGCCTTTGCACGCTCTGCGACGAGCTCGCCGACCTTGCGGGCCTTAGCGGTCTTGTCGCCGTCGAATGCACGGAGATCTGCTTCCATCGTCGACGCCGAAGCCACGGTGTGGCCCTTGGAGTCGTCAATGATCTGCACGAATACGTGGCGCGACGAGCGGGTCACCGAGAGACGGGGACGCAGTTCGGTGCCGACAATCTTCTTGCGCAGGCGGGCGTGGCGGCGAACGCGCGCAGCCGAACGACCCTTTGCACGGGTGATGTTAGCGGCCATGGTTACTTACCAGCCTTTCCAGCCTTGCGACGAACAACCTCGTCAGCGTAACGAATGCCCTTGCCCTTGTAGGGCTCCGGCTTCTTCAGCTTGCGAATGTTCGCTGCGGCCTCACCGACTGCCTGCTTGGAGATGCCGCTGACGGTGATCTTGTTGGCGCCCTCAACGACGAGCGTGATGCCCTCAGGAGCGGTGAACGACACAGGGTGCGAGAAGCCGAGTGCGAGCTCGAGGTCCGCACCCTTCTGCTGCACGCGGTAGCCGGTGCCAACAACCTCGAGCTGCTTTGCGTAGCCCTCAGTCACACCAATGATGTTGTTGTTGATGAGCGTACGGCTCAGGCCGTGCAGCGCTCGGGACTCGCGCTCGTCGTTGGGACGAGTGACCAGGATCTGGCCGTCCTCAACTGCGACGCGAATGGGCTCTGCAACGGTGAGCGACAGCTCACCCTTCGAACCCTTGACCGTGACCTGCTGGCCATCGATCTTGACATCTACACCGCCGGGGATGGCGATGGGAAGCTTTCCAATACGTGACATGACGGCTTACCACACGTAGGCCAGCACTTCGCCGCCCACGCCCTTCTGCTCGGCCTCGCGGTCCGTGAGGAGCCCCGAAGAGGTGGACAGGATCGCAATACCGAGGCCACCGAGCACGCTCGGAATCTCAGCAGCGCCCGCGTACACGCGGAGGCCCGGCTTCGAGACGCGCTTGAGGCCCTCGATCGAAGCCTCGCGGTTCGGTCCGTACTTCAGCGTCATGGTGAGGGTCGTGCCGACGCGTGCCGCCTCGACCTTCCAGTCGCTGATGTAACCCTCACGCTTGAGGATCTCGGCGATCCGCTCCTTCAGCTTTGAGCCGGGAAGCGAAACGTCGTCATGATGTGCGCTATTTGCGTTGCGCAACCGGGTAAGCATGTCTGCTACCGGATCAGTCATCGTCATGATTGACTCTTTCTTTCTCGCCTGGTTTCACGACCCGTTACACGGGTCGCGACCTGGGTGACACGCGAACGGGGTGCCCGGGAAGGCCCCGGGCACCCTATCCGCTTGGACTATTTAGTTGTCGGCCTTGAACGGGAAGCCGAGCGCCTTGAGCAGCGCACGACCCTCGTCGTCAGTCTTTGCGGTGGTGACAATGGTGATGTCAAAACCACGCACGCGGTCAATCTTATCCTGATCGATCTCGTGGAACACACTCTGCTCGGTCAAACCGAACGTGTAGTTGCCAGCACCGTCAAACTGCTTGTCCGAAAGTCCGCGGAAATCGCGGATACGGGGCAGTGCGAGGTTCACGAGGCGATCAAGGAACTCCCAGGCACGATCGCCACGAAGCGTGACGTGCGCACCGATGGCCTGACCCTCACGCAGCTTGAACTGCGCGATGGACTTGCGGGCCAGGGTGACCTTGGGCTTCTGGCCGGTGATCTTCACGAGGTCAGCAACTGCGCCCTCGATCACCTTGCTGTCACGAGCCGCCTCGCCAACGCCGGTGTTCACAACGATCTTTACGAGACCGGGAACCTGCATGACGTTTGCGTAGGAGAACTCTTCGCGGAGTGCCGGGACGATTTCGCCGCGGTACTTCTGCTTCAAGCGAGGCTGGATTTTGCCAGCCGCCACAGCAGCTTCAGACATTAGAGGTCCTTCCCGGACGACTTCGCGTAACGCACGCGAACCGTCTTCTTCTTGCCGTCCTTCGTGGTCTCCTCGACGCGGAAGCCAACACGAGTCGGCTTCTTCGTCGAGGGGTCAACGACAGCAACGTTCGATACGTGAATGGGAGCCTCTACGGTCTCGATGCCACCCTCCTTCGTACCGCGGTCGGACTGGCCGACGCGAACGTGCTTGGTGACGTAGTTCACACCTTCGACGATCAGACGATCGGTCTCAGTGAGAACCTCGAGAACAACACCCTGCTTGCCACGGTAGCCACCGCGCTCCTGGGTCGGTCCCGAGATGACCTCGACGAGGTCACCCTTCTTGATCTTTGCAGCCATAGGACTAGATCACCTCCGGTGCGAGCGAGACGATCTTCATGAACTTCTTGTCGCGAAGCTCACGGCCAACCGGCCCGAAGATACGGGTGCCGCGGGGCTCCCCGTCTGCCTTCAGGATAACGGCGGCGTTCTCGTCGAAGCTGATGTACGAACCGTCAACGCGACGGGTCGACTTGCGGGTACGAACGATGACGGCCTTGACGACCTCACCCTTCTTCACGTTGCCGCCGGGGATCGCGTCCTTAACAGTCGCGACGATGGTGTCGCCGAGACCTGCGTAACGACGTCCTGAGCCCCCGAGGACACGGATGGTAAGCAACTCCTTGGCGCCGGTGTTATCGGCAACCTTGAGTCGGGATTCCTGCTGAATCACTTGCTACTCCTTCAGTCAGTAAGCGCGAGGCGCTTACTTCGCCTTCTCGAGGATCTCGACCAGACGCCAGCGCTTTGAGGCGCTGAGCGGGCGGGTCTCGTGGATGAGTACGAGATCGCCGATGCCGGCGGTGTTCTGCTCGTCGTGGGCCTTCACCTTCGATGAGCGACGCATGACCTTGCCGTAGAGCGGGTGCTTCACGCGGTCCTCGACCTCAACAACGATGGTCTTGTCCATCTTGTCGCTGACGACGTAGCCACGGCGCGCCTTGCGATACGGTCGCTGTTCCTTCTCGACCTCAGCCATTCTTAGGCCTCCTTCGTCTCAGCGGCGGCGGGCGCCTGCTCGGTCTTCTTGGTGGACGACTTCTTTGCAGAAGCCTTCTTCGCGGGCTCAGCTGCCGGGGTGACCCGAATGCCGAGCTCGCGCTCGCGGAGCACGGTGTAGATGCGAGCGATGTCGCGCTTCACCTGACGTACGCGCCCGTGGTTCTCAAGCTGGCCGGTGGCCGACTGGAAACGCAGGTTGAAGAGCTCGGCCTTGGCCTTCTTCAGCTCTTCCGCGAGACGCTCGTTTTCGAAGCTGTCAAGCTCGGTGACAGCCAGTTCCTTGGTTCCGATCGCCATTACGCGTCGCCCTCCTCGCGCTTAATAATGCGGGCCTTGAGGGGGAGCTTGTGGATCGCGCGGGTCAGTGCCTCGCGCGCAAGCTCCTCGTCAACACCTGCGACCTCGAAGAGGACGCGGCCCGGCTTGACATTCGCAACCCACCACTCGGGTGAGCCCTTACCGGAACCCATGCGGGTTTCAGCGGGCTTCTTGGTCAGCGGACGGTCAGGGTAGATGTTGATCCACACCTTGCCGCCACGCTTGATGTGACGCGTCATGGCGATACGAGCGGACTCGATCTGACGGTTCGTCACGTAAGCGGGGCTGAGCGCCTGAATACCGAACTCACCGAAGGTGACAGTGTTGCCACCCTTGGACTGACCGCTGCGGCTCGGGTGGTGCTGCTTGCGGTACTTGACTCGACGGGGAATCAGCATGTGTTACTTCTCCGCTCCTGCTGCAGCGGGTGCAGCCTCAGCCTGAGCGCCACGGGGCGCACGGCGGCGATCGCCACGCTCACGAGACGGCTTCTGGTTAGCCTGCTCACGAGCGAGCTCCTTGTTCGTCAGGTCGCCCTTGTAGATCCAGACCTTCACGCCGATGCGACCGAAGGTGGTCTTCGCCTCGTAGAAGCCGTAGTCGATGTTCGCGCGGAGCGTGTGCAGCGGCACGCGACCCTCACGGTAGAACTCCGAGCGGCTCATCTCAGCGCCGCCAAGGCGGCCGGATACCTGGATACGGACACCCTTGGCGCCAGCGCGCTGAGCACCCTGGAGGCCCTTGCGCATTGCGCGACGGAATGCCACACGAGCAGCGAGCTGCTCGGCGATGCCCTGTGCGACGAGCTGGGCGTCAGCCTCGGGGTTCTTCACCTCGAGGATGTTCAGCTGGATCTGCTTGCCTGTGAGCTTCTCGAGGTCAGCGCGGATGCGCTCAGCCTCTGCTCCACGGCGACCGATAACGATGCCGGGGCGAGCAGTGTGGATGTCTACGCGGACGCGGTCGCGGGTGCGCTCGATCTCAACACGCGAGACACCGGCGCGGTCCAACTGGACCTGCAGGTGCTGGCGGATCTTGATGTCCTCGGCGAGGTAGTCAGCGTAACGCTGGCCCTTCTTCGTCGAGTCCGAGAACCAACGCGACACGTGGTCGGTTGTAATCCCGAGGCGGAAGCCGTAGGGATGAATCTTCTGGCCCATTCCTTAGGCTCCCTTCTGAGCTGCCAGCTCATCAGCGGTCTGAAGAACGACCGTGATGTGGCTGGTGCGCTTGTTGATACGGAACGCGCGGCCCTGTGCACGGGGGCGGAAACGCTTGAGCGTTGCACCCTCATCCACGAATGCGCGTGCAATGACGAGCTCGTCCTCGTTGAGGCGCAGGTTCTCAGCGTCAGCCTTTACACGTGCGTTCGCGATCGCCGAAGCGACGAGCTTGAACACGGGCTCAGCGGCAGCCTGGGGCGCGAACTTCAGGATGGCGAGGGCCTCCTGCGCGTTCTTGCCACGAACCAGGTCAACGACACGACGGGCCTTCTGGGGGGTGATGCGGATATGACGCACGCGTGCGATCGATTCCACCATTTCTCTTCCTCCTCTCGCCACCGCGTTAGCGGCGACGGCCCTTCTTGTCGTCCTTCACGTGGCCACGGAAGGTACGAGTCGGGGCGAACTCGCCCAGCTTGTGTCCAACCATGGTTTCGGTGACGAATACGGGGATGTGCTTCCGACCGTCGTGCACTGCGATGGTGTGGCCCAGCATTGCGGGGATAATCATCGAGCGGCGCGACCAGGTCTTGATCACGTTCTTGGTGCCAGCTTCGTTCTGTACGACCACCTTGTTGAGCAGGTGGTTGTCGACGAAGGGGCCCTTCTTGAGACTACGAGGCATCTTCTATTCTCCTACCTGCCGACTAGCGCTTCTTGCCAGCGTTACGGCGGCGCACAATGAGCTTGTCGCTTTCCTTGTTCGGACGGCGCGTACGGCCTTCCTTCTGGCCCCAGGGGCTCACCGGGTGACGGCCACCCGAGGTGCGGCCTTCGCCACCACCGTGGGGGTGATCCACCGGGTTCATGACGACACCACGCACGGTCGGGCGAACGCCCTTCCAGCGCATACGGCCGGCCTTACCCCAGTTGATGTTCGACTGCTCAGCGTTGCCGACCTCGCCGACGGTCGCGCGGCAGCGCGCGTCAACGTTGCGGATCTCGCCCGAGGGGAGACGCAGCTGTGCGTAGGGGCCATCCTTCGCCACGAGGCGAACCGACGAGCCAGCGGAACGAGCGAGCTTCGCTCCCCCACCGGGCTTCAGCTCAATCGCGTGAATCACAGTACCCGTGGGGATGTTCTTCAGCGGCATGTTGTTGCCGGGCTTGATGTCCGAGCCAGCGCCCGACTCAACGATGTCGCCCTGCTTGAGCTTGTTCGGAGCGATGATGTAACGCTTCGTGCCGTCCTCAAAGTGCAAAAGCGCAATGCGCGCGGTGCGGTTGGGGTCGTACTCGATGTGCGCTACGCGGGCGTTGACGCCGTCCTTGTCATTGCGACGGAAGTCGATGACGCGGTACTGGCGCTTGTGGCCACCACCAATGTGACGAGTCGTGATGCGGCCCTGGTTGTTGCGGCCACCCGTCTTCGGGAGCGGACGCAGCAGCGACTTCTCGGGCGTGGAGCGCGTGATCTCAGCGAAATCAGCAACGCTCGACCCGCGACGACCTGGGGTCGTCGGCTTGTACTTGCGAATTGCCATGTTGTGTTCCTTTTCGCCCCTTCTACAGCGCAGCCGTGAAGATGTCGATGGAGCCCGACTTCAGCGTGACGATGGCGCGCTTGGTGTCCTTGCGCTTGCCGAGGCCAAACTTCGTGCGGCGGGTCTTGCCCTTGCGGTTCAGGGTGTTGATCTTTGCGACCTTCACACCGAATACCGACTCGATGGCGAGCTTGATCTCAGTCTTCGACGCGGTGGGAGCAACCTCGAAGGTGTACTGTCCGTTTGCGTCGATGAGGCCGTAGCTCTTCTCCGAGACGATCGGGCGGATGATGACGTCGTGCGCAGCCTTGTTCATGCTCACTTCGAGTCCTCCTTAACGGCGCGACCCTCGACGAATGCGTCGAAAGCTGCCTTGGTGAAGACGAGATCGTCACTGACGACAACGTCGTAGGCGTTGAGCTGATCGTGGAACAGCACGTGCACGTTCGGAAGGTTCTGAACGCTGAGCACGGTGAGCACGTCTTCGCGGTCAACGACCACGAGCACGCGGTTGCCCGGTGCGACCTGTGCGAGGAACTCGCGTGCGGTCTTGGTGCTCGGCTTGTCGGCGATGCCGAAGCCTTCGACGACGTGCAGGCGGTTCGCGCGTGCGCGGTCCGAAAGCAGGCCAACGAGTGCAGCAGCAATCATCTTCTTGGGGGTGCGCTGCGAGTAATCGCGGGGCACGGGCCCGTGGACGATGCCACCGCCGCGGTGCTGCGGCATGCGGACCGAGCCCTGGCGTGCACGGCCAGTGCCCTTCTGCTTGAACGGCTTGACGCCTGAACCCGAGCGCTCGCCACGGGTCTTGGTCTTGTGCGTACCCTGACGGGCAGCAGCCAGCTGTGCCGTGACCACCTGGTGGATCAGCGGAACGTTGGTCTCGGCGCCGAAGATAGCATCGGGAAGGTCAACCGACCCAGCCTTCTTGCCCTTCGCGTCGAAAACCTCGAGCTTGGTAGCGGTAGCCATGAACTACGCCCCCTTCACTGCGTTGCGGACGAAAACGAGACGACCACGCGCACCGGGAACTGCACCCTTAATCAGGATGAGGCCCTTCTCGGCGTCGATCGCCTGAACGGTGAGGTTCTGCACGGTCACGCGATCGGTACCCATACGGCCAGGCATCTTCTTGCCGCGGAAAACGCGACCAGGAGTTGCTGCGCCACCAACCGAACCAGGCTTACGGTGGTTGCGGTGTGCACCGTGCGAAGCGCCAACGCCCTTGAAGTTGTGACGCTTCATAGCGCCCGCGAAGCCCTTACCCTTCGAAGTGCCAACGACGTCGATCTTCTGACCGGCTTCGAAAGCGCCCTCGATGGTGAGCTCCTGGCCGAGGCTGTACTCAGCAGCGTCGGCGGTGCGGATCTCGGTGATGTGGCGGCGCGGCGTCACGCCGGCCTTCTCGAAGTGACCAGCCGAGGGCTGGTTCACCTTGCGGGGATCGATCTGACCCGCGGCGATCTGAACGGCGCTGTAGCCGTCGACCTCGGGGGTGCGGATCTGGGTGACAACGTTAGGCGCCACCTCGATGACGGTAACGGGAACGACCTTGCCGTCCTCGTCCCATACCTGAGTCATGCCGAGCTTGGTGCCCAGGAGACCCTTCACATTACGTACTGCAGTCATGTCTGGATCCCCCCTTAGAGCTTGATCTCGATGTTGACATCGGCCGGGAGATCGAGACGCATGAGCGAATCGACGGCCTTCGGGGTGGGATCGACGATGTCGATCAGGCGCTTGTGCGTGCGCTTCTCAAAGTGCTCGCGGCTGTCCTTGTACTTGTGCGGCGAACGGATCACAGCGATCACGTTCTTTTCCGTGGGGAGCGGCACTGGGCCGATCACGGTTGCGCCCGCGCGGGTGACCGTATCTACGATCTTGCGCGCTGAGCTATCAATGACCTCGTGGTCATACGACTTGAGTCGAATGCGGATCTTCTGTCCCGCCATGACATCTCTACTTTCTACTTGCGTCGTACTCTCGGCTTGTGGCCGACAGCATTGGACGTCTTGCGTACCAGCGCCCTTGGCAGACGGGCACCCTGAAGTGCCTTAGTGCTGGGTCTCTGTTCACCTATCAATTTCTGCACGCACAAAAACGACCGGACTGACGTCTGGTCGCCTCTCGGCGTGCAGGCTGTGTTCGCTGCCCGCGGCCTCACGTCTCGATCAAGTCGAGAAGCAATGCACTACCTGGCAGTGATCCGCATGCACGGAGTACTGAACCTGTCTATTCTGACACAGGGATTCGCGCGGTGCAACCCGGGCGTGTCGCGTGTCGCGGCGTGTCGTCGACTCGGATCGCGGGCATGCTCCGCTCGGCTCGTACAGGGTCTTTACGACTCACGCGTTCGGTATGCGATCGATAGTAACAATGCCAGGATCCTCCCCGCGGGTCAGAGCGAATGCAGATCGCAGACGCACGGCTCCATTCACGCTGAGCGCCCTCCCGGGGCCGGCGAGACCCTGCTCGCGTCTAGACCTTGCGGTACGTGAGGTCGCGGATGTCGCGGCCCTTCTCAATGCCCTTGTTTTCAAATGCCGTGAGCACTCGACCTTCGTAGCGCTCAGCCCACTCCCCCTCGAATGCGCGCTCGAAACCGGGCGCTTCGTCCATGACAACGCGCATATGGTCTGCGTAGTTCTGCCAGTCAGTGCCGAGACGCAGCACTCCACCAGGCTGCAATGCCCGGTGGGCGATCCTCGCGAAATCTGCGCTGATGAGTCTGCGCTTGTGGTGCTTGGCCTTCTTCCAGGGGTCTGGGAAGAACACCCAGATCTCTGCGACCGAGCCCGCCGGCAAGTAGTGTTCGAGCAACTCAGGGGCATTCACCTCGGCGAGGCGCAAGTTCGTGAGTCCGGCGTCAGCCGCCCGAATGACGGTTCGTGCGAGACCCGCGCGAAACACCTCAATAGCGAGGAAGTTTGTCTCAGGCCGTGCAGCTGCGGCAGAGAGGATCTGATGGCCCTGACCAGAACCCACCTCTACGATGAGCTCAGCGTCGCGCCCAAAGATCTGAGCCGGGTCCCCAGTCTCCCCCGGCGCGACGCTCGTCGCGGCCGGACCGTGAGCAATCTCGAGCAGGAAGTCGCTTCGCGATTCCTCCCATGCCCGCTCCTGGGATGGCGTCATCCTGCCGCTTCGGCGGACAAACGATACGGGTTTGTCGCGGAATGTCGAGGGGTCAAAGGCTTTGCGCGGCTGCTCAGTCACCCGTCAACGGTAGCCGGGCGCCCCTGAGAGTGCAATTGCGGCGCACGCGTATCCCGACACAGTCACCCTCCGGGGCTACGATGGTGAGACACAGAACGAGTCACAAGGAGTGTGCCGAGATGAAGCGGATCCTGCTGGTAAACGGACCGAACCTCAACCTGCTCGGCACCCGCGAGCCCGAAATCTACGGCAGTGACACTCTCAAGGACGTTGAACGGCTCGTCATTCGTGTTGCCAAGGAGTACGGAATCGATGTCCGCGCGGTCCAGTCGAACCACGAGGGCGTCATTCTCGACGCGATCCACGAGGCCAGGCACGACTGCTCGGCCATCATCATCAACCCGGCAGGGCTCACCCACACGTCAGTGGTGCTGCGTGACGCGCTTGCAGGCGTACCGCTGCCATTCGCCGAGATTCACATCTCAAACGTGTTCGCCCGCGAAGAGTTCCGCCATCACTCGTTCATCTCGCCGCTCGCAGAGTTCGTCATTACCGGCGCGGGTATCCAAGGCTACGAGTTTGCGGTACGCAGGATCGCGAGCCTACTTGCTCGGTAGCCGCCGCCCTACGGGGCGGTAGGAAACACGTCGAACAGTGCTGGATTGTGGGCGTGCACGAGCACCGCGAACACGACCGCGTCGAACAAGAGGTGCACTGTGACGACGTACGCGAGCGAGCGAGTCCGCACGAAGATGAAACCTTGCACGAGCGCGAATGGGATCGTCAAGATCGGCCCCCAGGCCCTGTAGCCGAGCTCCCACAGAAACGACACGAAGACTACAGCCTGAAGCACATTCGCGGCCCACACCGGGAAGTGCCTCAGCAGCACCGCAAACACTGTGCAGATGAAGAACAGCTCGTCCCAGATTCCGACTGCCCCAACCCCGATGAACAGGCGGGCCGTGAGATCTTGCGTGGTGATCTCCGGCCAGTTCGCATAGACGCCTGACGAGATGAAGTAGTACGGCAAGATCAACCACCCGAGCACGAGTACGCCACCGAGCCACCCCCAATGGAGCGCACCCCAACGCCGACCGGGAGTTTCGCCGCGCCACGGGAAGCCTGTAGCTCTGTCGCCATAGACGTAGCGGGACACGAGGTAGGGCACTGTCACGGCCCCACCAAGCGCGAGCGTGAACCGCAGCATCGAGAGGGTATCAAGTTCTGCCGCGAGGGGAATCGTGCGCACGATAAGAAGTCCGAGCGCGACCAGTGAGAGGTCGCGCGTGAGCGAAGGCGTCGGGCGCCAGCCCTGCGAGGGGCGACCGGGCCACACCAACACCCCTGACCGAGCGTCAGCTACCCAGGCGACGATGAGCCCCGCGAGCAGGAGGCCCAGCCCGAGCCACGGGAGCTCGGCGACGAAGAACGCCGGCGCCGCGAGCACGACAAGCAGTGCGCCGGCAAGTGGCAGCGCTCGCAGGGTCGGTACGGGGTGTTCGATCACGCCTCCAGCGTAGCCGCTGGGCCCCGCGGTGCCGGTCTCGCAGCGTGCGTCCAAGCGACTGCCGACCCGACCCCGAAGCTCAGGTAGTAGCCGCCGACCCACCAGACTCCGAGCATGAGCATGCCCGGGTCAAAGAACGCTGCGATAAGCAGCGCCACGCCGAGCGCGGCGACAACCCAGGCTGTGAAGCGAAGCCCGAGGGCAAACCCCAGCGCGAGTGCGATGAGCACAGCCACGATTGCTGCGGTCGCCAGGCTCCACCCCAGCGATCCCGAGGTCATGCCAGCGATGAGCAGCAGCGCGGGCAGCGCAACCGTGACCGCGCCAAGGATCCGCAACATGAGCCCATGCGAGAGATCGAGCCCCTTCGATACCCGCCACGGGACAATCACCGCCACCCAGAGCTGCAGCGCGAGGGGAGCAAAGAACGCGCCAACACCACCGATCGTCAGCACGACGAACGCCGTGACAACGACGGCGTTTGCGAGACCGACAGGCACCCGCAAGTGGGCCGGTAGCACCAGCGGCAGCGCAGAGAGTACGGCGGGGATAAACAGCAGCACTGCAACGCCAAGGGATAGATCCCGGGCCGCCGTCTCGAGCCACACATTCATGACGCCACCGAGTACCGCGACCACCACAGCCGTGACATGCAAGAGGCGCGCGCCGCTGGTCTCGTCTGCCTCGTGTTCCTCAGGCAGGCCGAGTTCCTCACGGAACTGTGCCGCGAACGTCTGCGCAGGCCCGAGCCCTGCAAGCGCCTCATTGACGGTTCTGCCGCTGTCGAGCGCCTCCGCCACGTGCGCGCGAACGTCGTCGAGGGCTGCAGCTCGTACATCCGCAGGCGCGTCGGCGAGCGCGCCAAGAAGCTGTTCGAGGTAGGTTTCGGCCCGCGCCGGCAGTGGGTGAGCGTTCATGCATTTTCCTCCGCATCTGGGCGATCAACAACGTCAGAGATCAGCGTGTCGACTTCGGCGGCAAGGCCCCGCCAGATCCCCGCGAACACGACAAGGAGCTCTCGGCCCCGATCAGTGATCGCGTAGTAGCGCCGTGGCCGTGTGCCACCGGATTCAGCTGGTTGCTCCCACCGCGTGTCGACTGCCCCGCCCTCTCGCATTCGCGCGAGGAGGGGGTACAGGCTCCCTTCGCTCGCGCTCAGCCCCCGTTCCATAAGGGCGTTTGCGAGCTCGAGGCCGTACATGTCACGCTCGGATAACAGCGCGAGCACGCAGTATTCGAGCACCCCCTTACGAAGGTTCGTGGCGATGCGGTCAGACGGGGAGTCCATGCTGCGACTATACCTTGGGTAACAAGGATTGCAATGCATGAACAAAACTTTTCCTGTGAGCTTTAGGCCCGAGCACTACGATTTGCGTATGAGCACCGAGGCAGCCACCCATCCAGCTGATTCCCACGACCGCATTCGCGTCTATGGCGCCCGCGAAAACAACCTCAAGAACGTCAGCGTCGAGCTCCCCAAACGGCGCCTGACCGCGTTCACCGGGGTCTCCGGCTCAGGCAAAAGCTCCCTCGTCTTCGCGACAATTGCTGCCGAGTCTCAGCGCCTCATCAACGAGACCTACTCAACGTTTGTGCAGGGGTTCATGCCCACCCTTGCCCGCCCCGACGTCGACCTACTCGACGGAGTGACAACCGCGATCCTCGTCGATCAGCAGCGCATGGGTGCCGATCCGCGCTCCACCGTCGGCACCGCGACCGACGCGAACGCAATGCTCCGCATCCTCTTCAGCCGCCTTGGCACCCCGCACATCGGCCCTGCCAAGGCGTTCTCGTTCAACGTCGCGTCCATCTCAGGCGCAGGCGCGGTCACACTCGAAAAGGGCGGCCGAGCCACCAAGGAGCGCCGCTCGTTCAACATCATCGGCGGCATGTGCCCACGCTGCGAGGGCCGCGGCAAGGTGAGCGACTTCGACCTCACCGCGCTCTATGACGCCTCGAAGACCCTCAACGAGGGCGCGCTCACGATCCCGGGCTACTCGATGGATGGCTGGTATGGGCGAATCTTCGGCGGAAACGACTTCTTCGACGCCGACACCCCGATCAAGGACTTCACTGAGAAGCAGCTCGACGCGCTCCTCTACAAGGAGCCGACGAAGATCAAGGTCGACGGCATCAACGTCACCTACGAGGGGCTCATCCCGAAGATCCAGAAGTCGATGCTTTCGAAGGACCGCGAGGCGATGCAGCCGCACATCCGCGCATTCGTGGACCGAGCGATCACATTCGATACCTGCCCAGAGTGCGACGGTACGCGGCTCACCGAGCTCGCGCGCTCCTCGAAGATCAACGGCATCTCGATCGCGGACGCCTGCATGATGCAAATCTCGGACCTCGCGGAGTGGGTGCGCGGGCTCGAGGACACGTCCGTGGCGCCGCTCCTCGCAAACCTCGCCGACACCCTCGACTCGTTCGTCGAGATCGGGCTCGGCTACCTCTCGCTCGACAGGCCCGCAGGCACGCTGTCCGGCGGCGAGTCGCAGCGCACCAAGATGATCCGCCACCTCGGTTCGAGCCTCACCGACGTCACCTACATCTTCGACGAGCCATCGATCGGCCTCCACCCACACGACATCCAGCGCATGAACGGGCTCCTGCTCAGGCTACGCGACAAGGGCAACACGGTGCTCGTAGTCGAGCACAAGCCAGAGATGATCAGGATCGCCGACCACGTCGTCGACCTCGGCCCCGCAGCGGGCGCCGCGGGCGGCGAGATCTGCTTCGAGGGCACCGTCGAGGAGCTCGCCATTTCTGACACCGTCACTGGCAGGCACTTCGGCGACCGCGCCTCGCTGAAAGAATCCGTCCGCAAGGCGACCGGCGCGATTGAAGTACGGGGTGCGAACCGCAACAACCTTCGCGACGTCGACGTCGACGTGCCTCTCGGCGTGCTGTGCGCGATCACTGGCGTCGCGGGCTCCGGCAAGTCCTCGCTCATCCACGGCTACGTCTCGGGCCGTGAGGGTGTCATCGCTGTTGACCAGTCCCCCATCAAGGGTTCCCGCAGGTCAAACCCCGCCACCTACACCGGAGTGCTCGACCCGATCCGAACCGCATTCGCGAAGGCGAACGGCGTGAAACCGGCACTGTTCTCGGCGAACTCCGAGGGCGCCTGCCCGGTCTGCAAGGGCGCCGGCGTCATCTACACAGACCTCGTTGTGATGGCCGGCGTCGCGACGCCGTGCGACGAGTGCGAGGGCCGGCGCTACCAGGCCGAGGTGCTGCAGTACCGCCTGGGAGGGAGCGAGGGCGAGGGCGGCAAGAACATCGCCGAGCTCCTCGAGATGTCAATCACCGACGCCCACGACTTCCTCGCTGGGACCTCCCCCGCCGGTGCGAGCGTGAAGGTACCCAAGGCCGCGAAGATCCTCGCTCGCCTCGTCGACGTCGGTGTGGGCTACCTCACCCTCGGCCAGCCGCTCACCACACTCTCCGGCGGCGAGCGCCAGCGCGTGAAGCTCGCGATCGCGATGGCAGAGGACGCTGGCGTCTATGTGCTCGACGAGCCCACAACGGGCCTACACCTCGCTGACGTCGAGCAGCTGCTCGGCGTGCTCGACAGACTCGTGGACTCAGGCAAGAGCGTCGTGGTTATCGAACATCACCAGGCTGTGATGGCGCACGCCGACTGGATCATCGACATCGGGCCTGGAGCAGGCCAGGACGGCGGCACTGTCGTCTTCGAAGGCACACCCGCGGACCTGGTTGGAGCGAAGTCGACCCTCACGGGCGAGCACCTCGCAGAGTACGTCGGCTAGGGCAGGGCCTGCCCCAACCCCAACTTGGCTCCGACCCCGGCCCTGCTCCCGGGCCCTGCTCTCCGGCCCTACCCAACCCCAGGCAGTTGGCACTAGTGGTCGCTGCGAGCGCCGGCAAACGACCACAACTGCCAACTCAGGGGCAGAAGGTGGGCATGAGGGCAGGGCCGGGGGCAAGATACCTCCCCCGGTCCAACTCTCACTCGCCCGGGTTGGCGCCAGTGGTCGTTCTGGGTGCCCGCAAGCGGCCACAACTGCCAACTCCCTGGCTGGCACGGCCACAACTGCCAACTCCCTGGCTGGCACCGCCATGGCTGGCACCGCCATGGCTGGCATCCCAGTACCACGAGAGCTACCGAGCTCAGCGCTCTGCCGCGGCGAGGGCATCCGCAATCTGCCGCACCATCTCACCGCTGTTGGTGTACAACATCGCCGCGGTCACCCTGATGATGCGCCATCCTGACTCGGCGTAGGCCTGATACTTGTCGATGTCGCGGTTCCACTGTCGCTGGTCGACGCGGTGGTGGTCGCTCTCGTACTCGATTGCAAGTCGGCTGTCCGGATACGCGAGCTCGCTCCGCCCAAGGAAGCCACCGCTCGCGTCCCGCACATTGACATCGAGCTCAGGCTCAGGCAGGCCAGCAGCGTGAAGCGCCAGTCGCAGCTGAGTCTCGGGCGGAGAGGCACTGCCAACGCGCACGAGCGAGAGCGCCTCCCTGAGCAGCCGCGCCCTGGGCCTGCCTGGAACGCTTGCGGCCGCGTCAAGCGCGATCAGTGCGTCCCGCCCGAAGCGCGAATCGTTCACGATCGCGTCGCCGAGTACAACAAGTTCTTCCATGCTGAGCCAGCGGCCGAGCATCGCCCACGTCGTCGATGGACTGGTCGTGCGCAGCCCCGAGGACGACTGCAGCGCGACGAGCCCTGGCCGAACTTGGACGCCCCGGATGCCCCGCACTCTCGGGGCGCGGGCGGGATACAGCCGCCCCACCTCGAGATCTTGAGCGGGCTTGAGCTCAACGGGGAGCCCTAGGATCACCGCAGCCGTTCTGCCGCAAAAGAAAGCGCCATCGGACGCGATCAGGCTATAGAGCTTGGCCCGCTCGAGGTGCTCGACCCTCCGCCTGGCAAGCGGATGGGCAGCGCTCGCGTGACCGGCGGAAACGTGCCCGATCGGCCCCGGCTGCGACACGCGGAGCGGATCAACGCGCTTCTTCCGCACGCCTCGGAACGGCGCCTCAAGATCAGCATTTCGCAGGCGTCGAGGAGAGACGCCAGCGGCGATCGCATCCGACCACAGAAACGCATCGCCGAGGTCTACTGGCAGCTGGCGTGCGGGCCTGTTCATGTCTCAAGGATTGCGGCGACCCCCGCGCGTAGCGACCGCATCGTGCGATCTGTGGACAACTGCCGCGCAGCGCCACACGTCGATAGCTCCTGTCAGCGCGCCAGGCTCGCGCACCGCACACAGCGTGTCGCGAACGGGCGAACCTCGAGCCGCTCGACAGGAATCTGCCTGCCGCAGCTCTCGCACACTCCGTAGTCTCCTGCAGCCCATCGTTCGAGCGCCCCGTCAACCTCGGCGAGTTCGGCGCGCGCCGCCTCAGCGAGGCCACTCAGGCGAGACCACTCAGACGAGAGCGTCACACCCTCCGGGTCGTGCTCGTCGTCGTCGTTCGCGGATTCGCGGCTTCGCACAAGGTCGGCGAGCGAGCGCTCGAGATCAGCCAGGCGAGCTGCAACCTGCGCACGCGTCGTAACGAGCGCGGCGCGGGGCGCATCGTCGTCTGTGCTAGCGGCTATCCCCACGGCTACTCCTCCGTGGAGGGGTCGCCGGGCGCCATTTCGTTCAGTGCCCAGATGATCCTGTAGAGCTCCCCGATCGCATGCGGCCGAGGTACGAGGCGCACTCGTACGAGGTTGGCGCGCTCCGAGCCTTCCTCGGGGTATGGCTCGGCGATCTCGATCACGCCCGCCGCGAGCATGAAACCGAAGCGTTCGTTGAGCTCGACAAGCTGTGCCGCGGTCGGAGCAGTACGAACGTACAGCAGCAGCGTGTCCCGTTCTCCGGGCACGTTGGTCGGGAACCACCGCAGGTCTGTGTAGTTGCTCCAGAAGCCGTGCACGTGCTCGACGGCGGCGTCCGCAGAGTCCGTGATGAGCACGCGATCGAGGTCGCCCGGGGTGACGAAGCCGCCACGCTCGAGTTCGTTGAGCACGAAGCTCTTGAACCCACTCCAGTACGTACCGCCAGGCCTGTCGAGCAGCACGATCGGCACGGGCACCATCTTTCCTGTCTGCTGCAGGGTGAGAAGCTCAAAGGTCTCGTCCATCGTGCCAAACCCGCCGGGCAGGCAAATGAACGCGCTCGATTCCTTGACGAGCATGAGCTTTCGCGTGAAGAAGTACTTCATTGCAACGTGCCGTTCGTCGTTCGCGACGAACGCGTTCGGCTCCTCCTCGAAGGGCAGCCTGATCGACACACCGAGCGAGTGTTCAGCGCCCGCACCGACCGCGGCGGCCTCCATGATTCCGGGGCCGGCGCCGGTGACGACCATCCAGTTGTCGTCTGAGAGCGCGCGTGCGCTCGTCTCTGCTGCCGTGTACAGCAGGTCGCCCGGTTGAGTTCGAGCGGACCCGAAGATCGTCGCCTTGCGCACTCCCTTGTAGGGGGCGAAGAGTGCGAATGCTTCCCGCATCTCTTCCAGTGCCACTGCAGAGATCTTCACGTCAAGCCGTGAGGCGTCGTCAGAGGAAAGCCCGAGGCCCGCCTCAATGATGCGCCGCACGAGTCCGCGCTGCTGCGTCACGCCAGCGGTCTTCAGGAGGGCGTCGACGGCCTCTGTTGTCTCGAGGTTCTCTGCGGCTGTCATAGCCCCAGTCTAGGAGTTTGTTGGGGGCGGGGCGCTAGGCTACGACCATGCCCAGCAGGCGGACGCATATCGCACCTTACGCACCAGGCGGCCAGCTCGCCGCGGCCCTCACCGCGCTCAGGGAGGCGGGCGGGATCGTCGACGCGTTCCCGCCCGAGGCAGTCGCCGAGGCCGTCTCAGTCACGCCGCCCACCCCAGAGCTCGACCTCCGCGATATCGGGTTCGTGACGCTCGACCCGGCAGAGTCGCGAGACCTCGACCAGGCGTTCGACATCAAGCGGCTCACAGGCGGCGGGTTCGTCATTCGCTACGCAATCGCCGACGTTCCGGGCTTCGTCGCGGCGGGTGGCGCGCTCGACGCTGAAGCGCGACGCCGCGGTCAGACGCTGTACCTCCCAGACGGCTCGGTGCCGTTGCATCCGCGAGAGCTCAGCGAGGGTCGCGCCTCGCTCCTGCCGAATGAGGAGCGCACAGCGTTCGTGTGGACGATCGAGCTCGATACCGATGGCCGCGCTGCACTCGACGGAGCAGCGGTCTCCCCCGCGCGGGTGGAGCGTGCGCTCATCCGATCCTGCGCGAAACTCGACTACGCTTCGGCCCAGCTCACACTCGATTCGGGCGCCGCGGGCTCCGGCCCTGCTGCGGAGGCTCTCACGCTACTCCGGGAGGTCGGCGAGCTGCGCATCGGCTGCGAACGGGCGCGCGGCGGCGCGAGCCTGAACATGCCCGAGGAGGAGGTCCTCCGCGACAACAGTGGCTACCGGATCGAACGCCGGTTCCCGCTCCGGGTGGAGGAGTGGAACGCACAGTTGTCGCTCCTCACCGGGATGGCGGCGGGCAGGATCATGCTCGACGGCGGAATCGGGATCCTCCGAACGATGCCGTCGCCAGATGCGACGGCGCTCGCTGAGTTTCACGACAGGGTCGCGGCTCTCGGCCTTCCCTGGCCTGCCGGTATCGCGTATGGCGAGTACCTGCGCACAGTCCCTGCCGGAACGCCTGCTGGGGCCGCCGTGCTGCACGCCGCGGCGAGTCTCTTCCGGGGCGCCGACTATGCGGCGTTTGGGGTCACCCACGATGGGGAGCGGCTCGCGCCGCCCGAACGTCCAGAGCAAGCAGCAATCGCCGCGCCCTACGCGCACGTGACTGCGCCGCTGAGGCGACTCGTCGACAGGTGGGGCCTGGTGATCTGTGAGGCGCTCTGTGCTGGGCGCGAGGTGCCCGAATGGGCCAGTTCGAGTCTTGGCGAGGTACCTGGACTCATGCGGTCGTCCTCCTCGCTCGCCGGCAGGCTCGGTTCCGAGGCGCTCGACAGGATCGAGGCAGCGCTGCTCCGCGACCGGGCAGGCGAGGAATTCGACGCCGTCGTGCTCGAGGCCCGGGGCGGCGGCGCACGCGTGCAGATCGTCGACCCCGCGGTCACCGCCAGAGTGCCGAACACGGGCGGAGCGCTCAGTGCTGGGCGCCACGCCCGCGTCAGGGTCGTGAGTGCGGAGATTGCGACGGGGACGATCGAACTCGCCGTCGCGTGAGGTGCGATCTCGGTTATTCGAACCTTGTCGCGGCGAGCGGCAGCTCGCTCCGCACAGAGCGGAACACGACGAGGATCGCGGCGGCCGCGAGCCCGAGGCAGATCCCGATCAGCCCGAGATAGCTCGCATCGGGCAGCGTCACACCTCTGTCGCCGCCGCTCAGGGCGACAACGACAGCCCACGCCGTGAGAAAGCCGAGCCCGATCGTGAGTAGAAAGACTGCCGCAAGCGGGAGCGCGGTCTCGACGACGATCATCCGCCTGAGCGTTGCCGCCGGCATTCCGCTCAGTCGCAGCAGGCCGAGCTGGCGGCGCCGGTCGATCATGCCAGCGACTGTCGAGACCGACAGGGAGATCGCCGAGATGAGCGTGGCGATCAGGATCCCGATCCAGGCGAGGCTGACGTACTGGCGCGCGAACCGGGTCGCCCCGGCATCGGTGCTCTCTACCCGCGTCGCGGGAAGCCCCGCAAGCGTGAGGCCGCTCGTGGTGATCGCGGTCCGCGCTCGTTCGAGCGATCCGGGCCGATCGTCGGTGAGCACCGCCACGAGCGTCGGTGTTGCTGTCGCGGCGGCGGCCTCGGTCATCGCTGCGGTATAGACATCGCGACCGATCGCGAATGGGCTGAAGTACGGCTGCTCCAGCCACAGCCACTCAGCGGTTCCCGGATCGAGTCCAAGCGCACGGGCATCCTCGCCGGAGAGGACAAAGCCGCCATCGAGCAGTTCGCCGTCAACGCCCGCGGGCGTCTCTTCTGGGTGGGAGGCTCCTGCAGGTTCGCTCTCACCGCCAAGGGAGGTGTTCTCCCCTTCATACCAACCGACTCGCACAATGCGTTCAACGCCAGGGATCTCAGCCACCCGCGCGAGGCCAGCCTCTTGCGCAGCCGGATCGGCGTCGACGGCGACGTTTGCGACGAGCGTCTCGGCTCGCACGAGTTCGGTCGCCGGCACGTCGGCGACTTCGTCTACGATCTCGGTCGTCGTGCCGACGGCAAACACTGTGACAACAAACACCGCAAGCACGAGGCCGCTCACTGACCTGAACGTCGCGCGCGGGTGGCGGGCAATCCTGCGCATGGCGATCACTCCAGCGGCACCGTTCGCTCGGCGAGCTCCGAAGCCGCTGACTGTCGCCGCGAGCCACGGGCCTGCGAGCACAAGCCCAGTAGTCACGAGGACGAACCCGACGAGGATTGTGATGTCGGGGACCCGCACATCAAGCCCCGAGGACGTCACGACTGCCGGCGTCGCGATCACAATCGCGCCGAGCATGAGTGGAACAAGCGACAACCATCTGGCCGGGCGCTCATGTTGCTCGCGGCTCCCGCCGAGCGGGCCGAGCCCTGTCCGAAGGGCTGTGACAAATGCGACGATGCCTGCAAGCGCCGCTGTGCCAAGCGCTGCGACGATCATCACCCAAGACGGAACTGCGAGGTCGCTGACGAAGAATCGAGAGCCTTCGATCTCGACGAGCGCCGCGAGCGGGCGAACGGCAAAAAAGAGCCCGACGCCGACAAGTGCGCCGACGATTGCCGGTGCGACTGCTTCGAGCGCTGCGAGCACGGCGACAAGGCGCGGCGAAGCGCCGATAAGTCGGATCGTTGAGAAGCGTTCCGTACGCGCGGCTTGTCCAAGCTTCGTGACGATCGAGATAAGCACCACGACCGGGAAGAGCACGGCGACCCCACCTATGATCGCGATCATTGCGTAGGCGGGAGTCGGAAACCTCACGCCCGAGAGGTCGGCATGCAGGCTCGCGCCGAGCATCGGTTCCACAACGGCCGCCTCGGTGCCGACGATTGCGAGCATACTGTCGGGGCCGAGCAGCGCATCTGGGCCGATGATTCCAATCCGAGTGCCGAAGCGGTCTCCGAGCTCGTCGGCAGGCGCGGCGTCGATGAGCTCGGCGAGCGCTGGCGAGGCGTAGTACTCCCCCGGCTGCGGGGCGCGTTCAACCCCGGGGACCGCGACGGTCGAGTTTGCCGTCGCCGCGATAGACACCCGCGTGATCGCTTCACCATCGTAGAAGTCTCCGGGGGCGCCGAGCATGCCGCTCGGCGCGACCCACACTGTGTCGTCGCCGAACTCAAGGTCGGCGATCTGACCTGTTTTGAAGGCGCTATCAAGCGGCCAGGTCGAGCGAGCACTCCGGTCCCCGAGCGCCTGGTAAGCGGCGATCACGAGGAGCAGGAGCGCGACGCCAACAGCAACACCGGCCGCGATTCCGACGAGGCGCTTCACGCCACCGCGCTCGCGCGAAGCGAGCACCCAACCGACGATGACCGCCCTCATCGCGCGAGCCCCGATAGCTTGCCGTCGCGCACGACGACCTCGCGGTCTGCATATGCGGCGGTGCGGGCATCGTGAGTCACGAGCACTACCGTTGTTCCCGATGCGCGCGAGAGCTCCGTGAGGGTGAGCATCACCTGCTCGGCAGACAGCGAATCGAGTGCACCCGTCGGCTCGTCGGCAAAGATCACCTTTGGGGCCGTCACGAGTGCTCTGGCAATCGCGACGCGCTGTGCCTGCCCACCCGAGAGTTCTGACGGCAGCTTCTGTACGTGCTCGTCGAGGCCGAGCCGTTCGAGCCACCGGCGTGCCTGACGCAACGCGATCTTGCGCGGCTGCCCAGAGAGGAGCAGCGGGAGCGACACGTTGTCGACAGCGCTGAGATCTGGCAGCAGCTGCCCAAACTGAAAGATGAAGCCGAACTCCGAGAGCCTGAGCTTCGCCCGCGCTGCCTCGCCGAGCCCGCTCAGCTCCGAGGTCTCGCTCGTTGCGGGGTCGCGATAGATTGCTGTCCCGTCGTCGGGTGTGAGCACGCCAGCGAGGATATGCAACAGCGTTGACTTCCCTGATCCAGAGGGCCCCATGATCGCCAGGATCTCGCCCTGCGCGACATCGAGGTCGACACCTCGGAGCGCGACGTCCATGCCGAAGGACCGCTCAATGCCGCGAACGCTGAGCACGGGGTTCATCGCGCCACCTCCGCCCGCAGTTCGCCAAGACGCGCTGAGGTGAGCTCGATCCAACGGAGGTCGGCCTCGATGTGAAACAGGGCGTGGTCGCAGACGAGCACCGTCGCGAGGTCGGCCCCAAGCTTGCGCCTCGTCAGCTCGCGCATCCGCTCAAGGTGTTCTGCTCGTTGGATGTCGAGCAGTCGGGCGGCATCATCTTCGAGCAGCAGCGCGATGATCGTCTTCGCGAACAAGTTGCTCTGCAGCGCCGGCGATGGGGTGTCGGCCGAAAACAGCCAATCCTCGAGCTCGGCGCGACCTGTGGCTGTGATCTCGTAGCGTTTGCGGTCGGGGCCGCCGCCCGCCTCGTCGCCGAGCAGCGCAATGAAACCGTGCTTCATGAGTCGTGCGAGCGTCGCGTACACCTGACCGAATGCGAGGGGTTTCTCGGCCCCGAAGTGCCTGTCGTAGTCGTGCTTCAGGTCGTAGCCGTAACCGGAGCCGGTTCCGAGCAGCCCGAGAAGGGCGTGTGAGGAGTCCATCGTTGCCATACACCGAGCGTATACACGGAGTTTATAGATGCGCAAGTCGTGACTTTCGACTGCCTGGGCGGGCGGTGGTCGACTGGAAGCCGCGAACCGGCCCCGAACGATTCCTGTCGCGCGCACGCCATGTGTTCAACGATGCAAATGCAGAAACGACCCCAATCCTGCATACGATCGACAGATCGCAGGGATTGGGGTCGTTCAATGCGCCGAGAGCCGGATGGAGCTGGGCAGAGCCGGATGGAGCTGCGCAGAGCCCGACAGTGGCCGAGGCTGGAGCCGCATGGAGCTGGGCAGAGCCCGACAGAGCTGGGCAGAGCCCGACAGAGCTGGGCAGAGCCCGACAGAGCTGGGCAGAGCCCGGCAGAGCTGGGCAGAGCCCGACAGTGGCCGAGGGTGGAGCCGCAGACTGGCTGGCGCTACTTCGAGGCGATAACCTCAGGCTTGCCAGACTCGCGCTCGTGCCCCATCTCGTCAGCGATGCGGTTCGCTTCTTCGATGAGCGTGGCGACGATCTCAGACTCGGGAACGGTCTTGATGACCTCGCCCTTCACGAAGATCTGCCCCTTGCCGTTGCCCGAAGCAACACCAAGGTCTGCCTCGCGGGCCTCCCCTGGCCCGTTCACAACGCAGCCCATGACTGCGACGCGCAGCGGCACGGTCATGCCTTCAAGGCCCTTGGTGACCTCCTCGGCGAGCGTGTAGACGTCGACCTGCGCGCGGCCACACGAGGGGCACGACACGATCTCAAGCTTGCGCTCGCGGAGGTTCAGCGACTGCAGGATCTGCAGGCCAACCTTGACCTCCTCGACGGGCGGGGCCGAGAGTGACACGCGAATCGTGTCACCAATGCCCTCGGACAGCAGAATGCCAAAGGCTGTGGCGCTCTTGATCGTTCCCTGGAACGCCGGGCCCGCCTCGGTCACACCAAGGTGCAGCGGCCAGTCGCCCTGCGCGGCGAGCTGCCTGTAGGCCTTCGTCATCACGATGGGGTCATTGTGCTTCACCGAGATCTTGAAGTCGTGAAAGTCGTGCTCCTCGAAGAGCGATGCCTCCCAGACTGCGCTCTCCACGAGCGCTTCTGCTGTCGGCTTGCCGTACTTCTGCAGCAGGCGACGGTCGAGCGAGCCGGCGTTCACGCCGATCCTCAAGGAGACTCCCGCGTCCTTCGCGGCCTTGGCAATCGCGCCGACGTTTCCGTCGAACTGGCGGATATTGCCTGGGTTCACACGAACCGCGGCGCACCCGGCGTCGATCGCCGCGTAGATGTAGCGCGGCTGGAAGTGGATGTCGGCGATCACCGGAATTTGGCTCTTCTTCGCAATGATGTGCAATACATCCGCGTCGTCCTGGCTCGGGACGGCGACACGAACAATGTCGCACCCCGCCGCCGTAAGCTCCGCGATCTGCTGGAGCGTACCGTTGATGTCGGTCGTCGCAGTCGTGGTCATCGACTGCACAGAGATCTGCGAGTCGCTGCCCACGCCGACTGAGCCGACCTTGATTTGACGGGTCTTGCGCCGCGGTGCCAGAACTTCCGGTACCTTCGGCATTCCCAAATTCACTGCTGCCACGGACTCGAGTCTACCGCGGTCAGCCGAACGTTAGCCGAATAGTGCGACAGGCTTCACAATATCCGCGTACATGAGCAGCAGGCTCATTGCTCCGAGCGCAATCACGACAACGAATGTGACGGGAACCATCTTTGCAGTGTCGACCGGGCCAGGATCGGGCTTCCCCCGCAGCCTCGCCCACCCGCGCTTGATCGCCTCATAGATCGCGCCGGCGATGTGACCGCCGTCGAGCGGCATGAGCGGTACGAGGTTGAAGACGAACAGTGCGACGTTGAGCGAGCCTGCGAGGCTGAAGATGAACTGGGCACGAGCGGAGAACGGCACCTCGTCCATGCTCACCACTTCACCGGCGAGCCTGCCAATCCCGACGACACCCATCGGCCCGTTGGGATCGCGCTCCTCCGCGCCGAACGCGGCCTGCCAGACGTCGACGAGCCGCGCCGGCAGGTTGATGATGACGCCGGCGACGTTCTTGACGTTTTCGCCGACAAAAGCTGGGATCTCGGTGATCGGCTGCTGCACCACTTCGGTGCCCGGCGACGCCCCGATCATGCCGACGCTCTCGGTCTTCGGTGTTCCGTCGGCGTTCAACACCGCTTTGCCGTTCGCGTCGGCGAGAATCCGCTCATTCGCCTCTGGCGTGAGCCCGACTGTCTCGGTCGTGCCGTTGCGCTCGATCTCGACCTGCAGCGTCTGCCCTGGCGACGAAGCCACGATTGACCGGAACTGCTCCCAGTCTTCAATCTGCTGCCCGTTGACTGCAACAAGCTTGTCTCCGGGCTTCAGCCCGGCCGCCGCAGCTGGGGCCGCCTGATCGTCAGTGCCGCAACTCGTCTGCGTGCTGCCCGCCGGTACGAGGCACTCGCTCACGTGCGCGAGCGTCGTGCTCGATTGGGCGACGCCGAAGCCCGAGATCACGATGCCGAAGAACAGGAACGCGAGCAGCAAGTTCATGAACGGCCCGCCCGCCATCACGATGATCTTCTTCCAGACTGGGAGCCTGTAGAACGACCGGTGATCCTCACCTTCGCCGATCGTCTCCGCGCTCGCGTCGCGTGCTTCGTCAACCCAGCCCGCGATCCCGCGACGATACTCGACCTCGTCGGGGCCGCCAGCGGCAGTCTCGGCGGAGCCGACCCGCGTGATCTCATCGACGATCGCCTCGCCGTGCTTCTTGCCGACCTTCACTGGCGCGTCTTCGACGACCGAGTTCAGAAACCCCGTCGTCGCCTCGCGCGGCGCTTCCCCCGGCTTCGATGGCGGATACATGCCAATCATCGCGACGTAACCCCCGAACGGGAGCACCTTCACGCCGTACTCAGTCTCGCCTTTCTTGCGCGACCAGATTGTGCGCCCGAAGCCGATCATGTACTGCGTCACCTTCACGCCAAAGAGCTTGGCGGGGAGCAGGTGCCCGATTTCGTGCAGCGCGATCGAGATGCCGAGCAGCAGCACGACGATCAGGATCCCGAGGGCATAGAGCAGAACGGTAGTCACCGGTTTAGCGTACCCGCGGCGGCTGTGTTTAGCCCCTCAGCGGGGCGAGTTCTCAGCACTCGATGACATTCACAGCAAGCCCGCCGCGCGCAGTCTCCTTGTACTTGTCGCTCATGTCTTTGCCTGTCTCGCGCATCGTGATGATGACCTCGTCGAGCGTGACGTGGTGTTCTCCGTCACCCATGAGCGCCATCTTCGCCGCGTTGATCGCCTTCGATGCCGCGATCGCGTTGCGCTCGATGCACGGGATCTGCACGAGCCCGCCGATCGGGTCGCACGTCAGCCCGAGGTTGTGCTCCATCGCAATCTCTGCGGCGTTCTCGACCTGCTGCGGCGTGCCCCCAAGGATCTGCGCGAGGCCAGCTGCCGCCATGGAGGAGGCAGAACCGACCTCGCCCTGGCACCCCACCTCTGCACCAGAGATTGAGGCCTGCTCTTTGAACAGCACACCAATTGCTGCCGCGGCGAGCAGGAAATCGACGACGACGCGCTGCTTCTCGTCCGGGCTCCATGTCGCGGCGCCTGGCGCGTAATGGGTCGCGTAAAACAGCACCGCAGGAATGATCCCCGCCGCACCGTTCGTTGGCGCGGTGACGACGCGACCACCAGACGCGTTCTCCTCGTTCACAGCGAGGGCGACGAGGTTGATCCATTCCTGCCAGAACACGGGGTCGCGGTCAGGATCCTGCTCGCTCAGCTTCCGGTGCCACTCAGGCGCTCGCCTGCGTACGTTCAGCCCGCCGGGCAGCACGCCGGTGCGGGTGAGGGCTGAGTTCTTGCACCCCTCCATCACGTCCCAGATGTGGGCGAGGCCGCTGCAAATGCTCTCCTCGTCTCGGCTGACGAGTTCGTTCGCGAACATCACTTCAGCGATGCTCAGCCCGTTTGATTCGCTGTGCACGAGCAGCTCAGCCGCCGTGGTGAAGGGGTAAGGCTGCTCGGCGAGCTGCTCTGCGAGGCGGTCGAGGATCTTCTCCTCGGCCCCGTCGCGCACGATGAAGCCGCCGCCGACCGAGTAGTAGGTCTGCTCGTCGAGCACTTCGCCCGCGGCGTCGAGCGCCGCGAACCGCATGCCGTTCGTGTGGGTCTCAAGCACCGTCAGCGGGCGAAGCACAATGTCGGCGACGCCGAACTGCACGATCGCCGGCTCGGCGCCGTTCGCCGCGGCTCCGAGCTCGACGCCGACCCGCAGCTCTCCCGTCTCCTCAATGCGGGCGAGCGCGGCCTCGACCTCGCTCGGCAGCACAGTCTCGGGGTCGAATCCCTCAAGCCCGAGCAGCACTGCGGTGAAGGTGCCGTGCCCGTGGCCGGTAGCTGCGAGCGAACCGAAGAGGTCCACCCGCAGCCCGGCCACCCCGGTAAGCTTGCCGCGCGCTGCGATACCAGCAACAAACGCGTGACCGGCGCGCATCGGCCCGACGGTATGAGAGCTCGATGGCCCGATCCCGACGGTAAAGAGATCGAATACGCTGATCGCCACGCTGCGGCCTGCCTTTCGGGGTGTGGGTTGGTGAGGGCGCGTTACGCGACGGTTGCGTCGTTCGCGGCGGCGTACTCCTCAGCCGAGAGCAGCGGGCCCTCAGAGGTGACTGCGACGCGGAACAGCCACGCCGCACCGTATGGGTCGCTGTTCACGAGTGCAGGGTCGGCGACGACGGCGTCGTTGACCTCGACGACCTCGCCAGTGACGGGGCTGTAGAGGTCAGAAACCGACTTCGTCGACTCGATTTCGCCGCAGACCTCGCCTGCGGTGAGCTGCGCGCCAACCTCAGGCAGCTCGATGTAGACAACGTCGCCGAGGGCGTCTGCCGCGACCTGGCTGACACCAACGGTTGCGGGGCTCTGATCGTCGATCCACTCGTGCTCTTCGGAGTAGCGGAATCCTGCGTGTACCTGGCTCATGGGTTTCTCGATTTCTTTCTGTGGGGTGCTGTGGGGGTGTGCAGTGGGCGGTGTAGCCCCGGGGCTACGCGCCGCGCTTGTAGAACGGGAGGGCGATGACTTCGAACGGCTCGCGCTTGCCGCGCAGGTCGACCTCGACTGTCGTGCCTGGCTCGGCGAAGCCCGCATCGAGCTTTGCGAGCGCGATCGGGTAACCAAGGGTCGGACTGGGCTGGCCGCTTGTGATCACGCCGATCTCGCGGGGCGCCTCGTCAGTAACCTCGGATGGCGGGGAGTACACCGCGTAGCCGCCGCGACCTGCGCGACGTCCGAGTCCCTTGAGCCCGACGAGCACGCGGCGCGACCCAGCTTCCTTCGCTGCTTCAAGCGCGGCGCGACCCACGAAGCTCTCGGTCTTCTTGAACGAGACGACGCCACCGAGGTTCGCCTCGAACGGCGTCGTGTCGACGTTGAGCTCGTTGCCGTAGAGCGGCATGCCCGCCTCGAGGCGGAGCGAGTCGCGCGAGGCGAGGCCGCACGGCGTCAGCCCGTGGCCCTCGCCTGCGGTGAGCAGCAGCTGCCACAGCTCGGGGGCACGCTCGGCCGGGATGTAGAGTTCGAACCCATCCTCGCCCGTGTAGCCTGTGCGCGCGAGCAGCACGTCCATGCCAGCGATCGTGACGGCGGTCCAGGCGTAGTACGCGAGCTCGGTGGCAGCAGCCCGCTGCTCGTCGTTCGCGACAACGGCGCGCACGATCTCCTCGGAGTGCGGCCCCTGCACGGCGATGAGCGCGGTGTCGGCTGACGCGTCAGTGACCTCCACCGCGAAGCCCTCGGCGCGCTCGGTCAAGAGGCGCGCGACAGTGGGGGCGTTGCCAGCGTTCGGCACGACGAGGTAGCGCGTCTCAGCGATGCGGTAGACGATGAGGTCGTCGACGATGCCACCATCGGCGTTCACGATGAGCGAGTACTTCGCCTTGCCAACGGGGGTCACCGCGAAGTTTCCCACGAGTGCGGTGTTCAGGAAGGCGGCGGCGTCATCACCCGACACCCACACCTCCCCCATGTGCGATAGGTCGAACAGGCCTGCGGTCTCGCGAACGGCGCGGTGCTCCGCGAGCTCGCTGCCGTACTTCAGCGGCATGTCCCAGCCGCCGAAGTCGGTGAACGATGCGCCGAGTTTCTCGTGCTCGGCGTGCAGCGACGTGCGCTTCGGCTGCTCAGTCGTGTGCTCAGTCATGATTAGTCCTCGTAGGCGTCGATGGGCGGGCAGGAGCAGACTAGGTTGCGGTCACCGAACGCGCCGTCAATGCGCGAGACCGGCGGGAAGTACTTGTCGACGCGCAGACGTTCGCTCGGGAACGCTGCCTGCTCACGGCTGTACGCCCGGTCCCAGCTGTCAGAGACGACGACCGCGGCGGGGTGCGGCGCTCCGCGCAGCGGCGATGCCTCGATCGCGTAGGTGCCAGCGACGACCTCGTCGATCTCGGCGCGGATCTGGATCATCGCCTCAATGAACCGCTCGATCTCTCCGAGATCCTCCGACTCTGTCGGCTCGACCATGAGGGTCCCCGGAACCGGGAACGCGAGCGTCGGCGCGTGGAAGCCGAAGTCGATGAGACGCTTCGCCACGTCCTCGGCGGTGACGCCAGACTTCGCGGTGAGCTCGCGCAGGTCAAGAATGCACTCGTGCGCGACAAGGCCGGTCTCGCCGGTGAAGAGCACAGGGAAGTGCTCGCGGAGGCGCGCGGCGATGTAGTTTGCCGAGAGCAGCGCAGTCTCGGTCGCGCGCGTGAGCCCCTCACTGCCCATCATCGCGACGTACGCGAACGAGATTGGCAGGACGCCGGCGGAGCCGAAGAGCGTCGCCGCTACGGGGATGCCGTCGGTCGTCTGGATCCCTGCTGAGCCAGCGCCCCTCGCCGGGTTGCCCGGCAGGAACGGCTTCAGGTGCTCAGCGACGGCGACCGGGCCGACTCCCGGCCCACCGCCACCGTGCGGGATCGCGAACGTCTTGTGCAGGTTCAGGTGCGAGACGTCGCCGCCGAACTCGCCCGGCTTGCCGAGCCCGACGAGCGCGTTCATGTTCGCGCCGTCGATGTACACCTGGCCGCCCGCCGCGTGCACGCGATCGCAGACGTCGCGCACGTCGGCATCGTACACGCCGTACGTCGAGGGGTAGGTGATCATGATTGCCGAGAGCGCCGCGGCGTGCTGCTCGATTTTCGCGTCGAGGTCGTCGAGGTCGATCGCGCCGGTCGGCGTGTTCTTCACGATCACGACACGCATGCCTGCGAGCACAGCCGACGCGGCGTTGGTGCCATGGGCGGACTCGGGGATGAGGCAGATGTCGCGGCCGTCGTCGCCGTTCGCGAGGTGGTAGCTACGAATCGCGAGGAGACCAGCGTACTCGCCCTGCGAGCCGGCGTTCGGCTGCAGCGAGATTCCCGCGTAGCCGGTGATCTCAAGAAGCCAGCTTTCGAGGCGGCCGATGAGCTCGCGCCAGCCGACGCTCTGATCGGCTGGAACATACGGGTGGATCCCGGCGAACTCGGGCCACGAAATCGATTCCATCTCGGCGGTCGAGTTGAGCTTCATCGTGCACGAGCCGAGCGGAATCATTGTGCGGTCGAGCGCGAGATCGCGGTCAGCGAGGCGGCGGAGGTAGCGCAGCATCTGCGTTTCCGACCGAACCTCGTGGAAGATCGGGTGTGTCAGGTACTCGCTCGTGCGGGTGAGCTCCGCAGCGAAGGCGTACTCCCCAGCGGCGACAGCCTCAGGGGCCGTCGCGCCGAAGACCTCGGCGACCGCCGCGACGGTGTGGGCCGTCGTGGTCTCGTCGAGCGAGACGCCGACGGTGTCCTCGTCGACGAGACGGAGGTTCAGCCCCGCGTCTGCAGCGACGGCGACGATCTTCGACGCGACGCCGGGAACCCGCGCCCACAGCGTGTCGAAGAAGGAGTCGCGCGTGAGCTCGACGCCGACGCCGGTGAGGGCCGCGGCGAGCGTGCGGGCGTGCGCGTGCGTGCGCTCGGCGATCCGCTTGAGCCCATCGGGGCCGTGGTACACGGCGTACATCGACGCGGTGATCGCGAGGAGCGCCTGCGCGGTGCAGATGTTGCTCGTGGCCTTCTCACGACGGATGTGCTGCTCACGGGTCTGCAGCGCCAGGCGGTAGGCTGTGCGACCCTCCTGATCCTTCGAGACGCCGACGAGGCGACCCGGGAGCGAGCGCTCGAGGCCCTCGCGCACCGCGAGGAACGCGGCGTGCGGGCCACCGAAGAACAGCGGCACGCCGAAGCGCTGCGTGTTGCCGACCGCGATGTCGGCGCCCTGCTCGCCGGGTGAGGTGATGAGCGTGAGCGCGAGGAGGTCGGCTGCGACGGTGACCATCGCGCCGCGATCCTTTGCCTCTTTGATCACCGCCGCGTGGTCCACAACCGCGCCGTCGTTACCCGGCTGCTGCAGCACGATGCCCGAGATCTCGCCGTCGGGCAGACCCTGCGAGAGATCCGCGACCTCGACCTCGAAGCCGAGCGCCTCCGCGCGGCCCTGGATGACGGCGATCGTCTGGGGGAAAAGGTTCTGGTCAACGACGGTCTTCGCGTCTGCCTTCGCCTTGTTCGCGCGGCGCATAAGCAGCACAGCCTCGGCCGCCGACGACGCCTCGTCGAGCATCGACGCGTTCGCGACCGGCAGGCCTGTCAGGTCAGACACCATTGTCTGAAAGTTCAGGAGCGCCTCAAGCCGGCCCTGCGAAATTTCGGGCTGGTAGGGCGTGTATGCCGTGTACCACGAGGGGCTCTCGAGCACGTTGCGGCGAATCACCGGCGGCGTGTGAGTCCCGTAGAACCCCTGCCCGATGAGCTGCGTCTTCACGACGTTCTGCGATGCGAGGCCGCGAAGCTCGGCGAGGATCTCTTCCTCGCTCAGCGCGTCGGGCAGTTCGAGCGGGCGCGCGCTGCGGATCGCGGCGGGAACGGCCGCGTCGACGAGGGCCGCGCGGCTCGTAAACCCGAGCGCGTCGAGCATGACCCGCTGATCGGCGTCTGACGCGACGCCGATGTGGCGGTTCGCAAAGGGTACGGACAGTGCTGGTGATGTCACAGAGGATCTCCAATATCGGGGTCGCGCGCGACCAACGTAAAGATCCTCCCCGCTCTGTACTGTGACCTGAGAGATTCGAGCGAGTGAAACCACCACTGCACCCTTGCACCTTCGGTGAGCGGGAAACCCGCTGCTTTTCAGAGTTGCCTAGGCGTTGCGGTACAGGGGCCTGAGAGTTTCCCAGGGAGGGTTTGCTCCTACGGCGCCGGGGCTCACCCGGTCTCTCCCGCAATGCTTCAACGGCGTATTCAGTTGTTACGGCAGAGTCTACCCTGCTGCCAGAGCTCAGGCTACGCCGCGAACACCCGGTGGGCCTCCGCCCGCGCCCAGCGCTCGGCCTCAGCAAGAGTCTCGAGCGTCAATTCGCCCGGCGCATCGTGCCGATCGACGACCTCGCGCACGGCGTCAACGATTCCAGTGAACGTGATCTTGCCGTCGTGGAACGCGTCGACCGCCTCCTCGTTGGCCGCGTTGAACACGGCGGGGAAGGTGCCCTTCGCCGCGCCGACCTGCTTCGCGAGGTTCAGCGCCGGGAACGCCTCGTTGTCGACGGGCTCGAACTCCCAGGTCGCCGCCGTCGTCCAGTCGAGGGGAACCCCGATGTTTGACAGCCGCTCTGGCCACGCGAGACCGAGAGCGATCGGCAGGCGCATGTCGGGCGGCGACGCCTGCGCAATCGTCGACCCGTCAATGAACTCAACCATCGAGTGCACGATCGACTGCGGGTGCACGACGATGTCGATGTGCTCGTAGGGTACGTCGAACAGCAGGTGGGCCTCGATGACCTCGAGACCCTTGTTCACGAGCGTCGCCGAGTTCGTCGTAATGACCCTGCCCATATCCCACGTCGGGTGTGCGAGCGCCTGCTGCGGCGTGACGTCGTGCAGCTCGTCACGGGTGCGCCCGCGGAACGGCCCGCCTGAGGCGGTGAGCACGAGCCTACGCACCTCGTCATGGGTGCCTGAGCGGAGGGCCTGCGCAATCGCAGAATGCTCGGAGTCCACGGGCACGATCTGGCCAGGCTTGGCGAGCCGCTTCACGAGATCGCCGCCGACAATGAGGGACTCCTTGTTAGCGAGGGCGAGCGTGCGCCCAGCCTCAATCGCCGCAAGTGTCGGGGCGAGACCCACCGAGCCGGTGATGCCGTTCAGCACGACATCGGCGTCGACGTCACGCGCAAGCTGTACTGCAGCGTCGACGCCAAGCCCCGTGTGCTCGACACCGAACTCTGCCGCCTGCGCGGCGAGCCGCTCGGCGTTGCGCCCAGTACCAAGAGCGACAACCTCAAACCTGTCTGGGTGGCGCCTGATCACGTCGAGTGCTTGCTCGCCAATCGAACCAGTGGACCCCAAAATCACAACGCGCCTCATGCAGACTATTCTGCCTGAGGCGCGCTGTGCGGTGTGACCGACGTCCCGCGAGCGGGGCCGATCCGAGGTGTTACTCGACCTTCGAAACGAGCTGCAGCACGAAGGTGCGGGTCATGCCGTCGTTGTACCCCATCTCGGAGGGCATCGTGACGAGGATAGTGGATCCGACCTTCTGGCCGATCATCGCCTGGCGGAAGCCCTCAACGAGCGCGCCCTCCGCAGTCGAGAACTCAATGCCCGTCTCACTCCAGTTCCCGTCGAAACGCTCAGCGCCGTTCCAGTCAACGCCGACGTAGTTCGTCATGATCTTCTCGTTGTCAGCGACGACAGGTCCGTCGCCCTCCTCAAGCACCTTCAGCTCAAGTTCAGCGGGCGCTTCCATACACGTCGGGATCGTGATTGTCGGCTCTGACTTGCCGTCGCCCAGGTCGACCTCGGGATACTTCTCATCGCGCGGCTTCGGGTCGTCACAGACCTCTGCGGCCTCGGTGAAGTCGAACACGAACACGAAAGCGTCGGTCTTCTCCAGACCGGTGAAGCCCCGCTCTGCGGGATCCACATCGCCGAGCGCGTCAGCAACCGAGGACACGATGACTGTGCGCTGTCCGACGGAACCGCAACGCACGGCTTCGTATGCCCACTGCGCGTCAGCGAACTGGTCGGCATCGTTCGGGAACTTCATGTCGGGAGCGACGTTGATGACTTCACCGGTCTTGCCGTTGAAGATCGTGTAGTTGCCCGTCGCAACCTGGCCCTCCGCAAACGGCTTCGACTCACCGTTCTTGAGCACGGTGCGCTCGATCTTGTCGCCGGCCTCGATCGGGGTCTTCGAGGTGAGTTTGATTTCACCACCGACGTCGCCAGTCACCTTGACAGACTTGCTCGCTGCACCGGCTGGCGCGCAGGACTCGCCGCTCGCGTCCTTGGCGATGACAGTGTCGCTACCTGTCGTACAGCCCGAAAGCAGCAGCGCACCAACGATGGCTGTCGGAATAAAAAGGCGGGAGAGTTTCACGGGGATCCTGTTCTCGTCGATGGGATCAGACGGGTCAAATGTACTTCAAGTCTGGGGCATCGTGTGAGCCTGAGGCTGGGAGCGGGCCGCATCCGGGCCCCGCGGCCGGGTCTCGGGGCGCTTCCGCGGGGCAGCTTCGGCCCGCCCTTGGCTGGGCAGCTCAATAGATCTGCGTTCGACGTTGCCTATTGCCAAACAGCCCCGAAGCGGCATTGCCTTTGCAGATCACATCCCCTGCGCGAGCCGGAGAGTCCGCTACGCCCCCGACTCCTCCGTCCCCGGGCGGAAGCAGGCGACACGGTGGTCACCATGCGGCGCTGGCCGCGACTCGAGCTCGGGCCGCCCAGTCGAACAGGCTTCAACGGCCCGCCAGCAGCGTGTGCGGAACGGACAGCCCGACGGCGGGTCAATGGGGCTCGGCACCTCCCCAGTCAACTGGATGCGCTGCCGCGTTTCCCGCGCGGCAGGGTCAGGGATCGGGGACGACGACAGGAGGGCGCGCGTGTACGGGTGGCTCGGGGCTGCGTACACGCGCTCCGTTGGCCCCTCCTCTACGATCCTTCCGAGATACATCACTGCTACCCGGTCGGCCATACTGCGCACGACAGCGAGATCGTGGCTGATGAACAGGTAGCTGAGCCCGAGCCTGGCTTGCAGATCCTTGAGCAGCGTCACGATCTGCGCCTGCACCGATACGTCGAGCGCCGAGAGCGGCTCGTCGAGCACAAGCATCCGAGGCTCGACAGCGAGAGCCCGCGCGATACTAATGCGCTGTCGTTGCCCGCCAGAGAACTCGTGCGGGTACCTCTCGAGGTGCTCGGCACCGAGGCCGACAAGTTCGAGCAGCGAGGTCACTCTCCCTCGCCACTCTGCACGCGGCGCGAGATCCCCGTGGATTTCAAAGGGCTCGCAGAGAATGTCCTCGATCGTCATCCGAGGGTTCAGCGAAGCAAACGGGTCTTGCAGCACGATTTGCACGTCACGCCGAAACCTCAGCCTGGAACGGCGATCAGTACCGATGGGGGCGCCTTCGAAACGCACGTCGCCCGCGCTCGGTTCTTCAAGCAGACTCACGAGTGAGGCGAGCGTACTCTTACCGCAGCCGGACTCACCCACCAACGCGAGGCATTCGCCCGGCGCGATCGCCAGATCAACGCCATTAACCGCGTACACCGTCGCCTTTCCACGGCCACCCGACCGCTTCACCGCAAAATGCTTCGCAAGGCCCGAACCCGTAAACAGTGCGTTCGTCATGAGCTAGCTCCGTCAGTTTCGTCAACGTGTTCGAGGTGGCACGCAAGCTCGCGCCCAGTAGCGCCGTGCTGCATGGGCGGCTGCTCCGCCTCACACAGCGATGTCGCGATCGGACAGCGCGGCGCGAACACGCACCCGCTAGGCAGCCGTCCGGGGTCGGGTAGGCCGCCCGGAATCGGCGTTGGAAGCGCGGTGAGATCGATGCGCGGGACCGAGCCAAGGAGACCACGGGTGTAGGGATGCTTGGGGTTGCCAAGCACCTCGTGCACCGACCCGACCTCGACGATCTTCCCCGCGTACATCACGACGATCCTGTCGGCCATCTCCGCGGCGACTCCCACGTCGTGCGTGATCATGAGTAGAGCCATGTCGCGCTCGGCACACATGCGTCGGAGCAGCTGCAGAATCTGCAGTTGCACGGTCACGTCGAGCGCGGTCGTTGGCTCGTCCGCGATGAGGAGTTCAGGCTCGAGCGCGAGGGCCATCGCGATCATGATGCGCTGCCGCATGCCTCCGGAGAGCTGGTGCGGGTAGTTCTTCGCCCTCTGCTCTGGGTCGGGAATCTGCATGGCACGCATGAGCTCAACGGCGGTGTTGCCCGCTTCTTTGCGGCCCATCCCGCGGTGTACGCGGAGGGCCTCCGCGATCTGGGCACCCACGCGGTGCACTGGGTTGAGCGCCGACAGCGCGTCTTGAAACACCATTGAAATGCGACTACCACGAACGCGGTTGAGGTCGCCCGACAGCAGGTCTTCGTCTCCCAGGTGGAGCCGGTTAGCGGTCACCGCGGTCGTGCGGGGATCGTGGAGGCCGAGAATCGACTGCGCCGTCACGGACTTGCCAGATCCGGATTCGCCGAGCACGACGACGCACTCACCCTTCGCGACGCTAAACGTGACATCGCGCACCGCTGGGATGGGGGTCTGCTGGTCGCGGCCGAAGCTGACGTTCAGCCCATCTACCGAGAGAAGTTGCGTTGTCATGAGCGCACCTTTGGGTCGAGCAAGTCGCGCACCGTATCGCCGAGAACAACAAAGGCGAGCACCGTGACGCAGAGAAACAGTGACGGGAATAACAGGAGGTGCGGGTGCGAGTTGAAGTAGCTCTGCGCCGTGTTCAATTGCAGGCCCCAAGAGATCGCGGGGGCTTGGAGGCCAACGCCGAGGTACGTGAGGCCGGCTTCACCGGCGATGATCCCGCCGACGCTCAAGCTCGACAGCACAATGACGGGCTGGATCGCGTTCGGGAGGATATGCCTGCGCATGATCCGCCCATTCGAGGCGCCGAGCGCCCGCGCCGCTCGCACATACTCCATGTTCTTCACACTCATCACCGTCGAGCGCATGACGCGCGTCTGCGTGGGCCAGGAGAAGATCGCGAGCGTAATGCATACCGTGAGGATGTTGCGAACCCCGATTGCCGTGAGGATCACGATCGCGGCAACCATGAACGGGAAGCCGTAGAACACGTCAGTGATGCGCCCGAGCACGGCATCGAACCAGCCGCCGTAGAAGCCGGAGAGCAGGCCCAACACAACTGAGATAGCCATCGTCGTGAGTGTGACAGCAATCGCGATCGTAATCGACGGCCGTGCCCCATAGATCACGTTCGCGTACAGGTCGCACCCCTGCACATCGAACCCGAACGGGTGCCCCGACGTAGGTGGCATTCCCGAGAACGCGAGGTCACAGTCTCGCGGGTCGCCGTTGCCGAACAGCGCCGCGAACGGCTGCGGCACGATCGAAATAAAGAGAAATAGGATCACTATTGCCGCGGGAATCACGAACCCCGGGCGCCGCAGCAGAGCGAGGAACGCGGGGGGCTTGCGCCTGGTCGCGGTGACGATCGCCTCCGTGCGGGGCGCAGTAGCTGGGTTAGGCATGGCGAATCCTCGGATCTAGGTAGGCGTAGAGCACGTCGACGAGCAGGTTCACGACGAGGAACACGATGACGAGCAGCGTCGAGATGCCGACGACCGTCGGACCGTTCTGCTGGCCGATGGCGAGGAAGATCTGGTTGCCGAGCCCCGGCAGGTTGAAGATGCCCTCGATAATGATTGCGCCGCCCATCAGAGCACCGAATTCGATGCCGAGAAACGTCACGACCGGGATCAGGGAATTGCGCAGCGCGTGGTTCGTGACAACCCTGCGGCGTGGCATCCCTTTTGCAATCGCGGTGCGAACGTAGTCCGACTGCAGATTCTCGATCAGGCTTGACCGTGTGAGGCGCGCTGTTGCTGCGAGCCCCATAATCGCGAGCGCTGCAGCAGGCACGATGAATGCGACCGGCCACCCAGCGGAGACGCCAGCGACGGGGAACCACTTGAGCTGTACACCGAAGGCGATCTGAGAGACGTACGCGACAACAAACACGGGAACCGCGAACGCAAGCGTGGTCACGATGCCAACCAGGTGGTCAGGGAACCGACCGCGGTTGAGCGCGGCCCAAACCCCGAGCGGGATTCCGACGATCACCTGCATCGCCCAAGCTGTCGCGCCGAGCATGATGCTCGTCGGCCAGTTTCGCGCGATGATCGCGGAGACCTCGTGCCCCTGGAAGTCCGTACCGAAGTTGCCTTGGAACAGGTTCAGCATGTACTTGCCGTACTGAACGAGCAGGGGGTCGTCAAGGTTGTAGCGCTGGCGAAGCTCGTTGTACACGGAGGGCGACAGGTGCTGTTTGCCACCGCCGAGCGCGGCAATCGGGTCGCCTGGAAGGGCATACACGACGACGAAGATCAGGAAGGTTGTCCCCAGGAATACGGGAATCACCTGAAGCAGGCGTTTGAAGATGTAACCGGCCATCGGTTCCTCTCGCGCGGGCGGGGTGGCGCGACGCGGCGCGCCACCCCGGTATCCGCGTGGTGAGCTAGTTCACCTGCACGTCGCGCAGGTCGCCGAGGCCGCTGAAGCCGACGGGTACGGACTTCACGTTCTCGGACCAGGCTGCCGTGTAGTAGCCGTAGTAGAGCGGGATGATCGGCTGATCTTCCCAAAGGAGGCGTTCGGCTTCCTCGAAGAGGGGCAAGCCTTCTTCGACGGGGAGAGCGTTCGCCTGCGCGACGAGTTCGTCAACCTTTGGGTTTGAGTAGCCCGTCTTGTTGCCGTAGCCGCCCGTTGTGACGAGCGGGCCAAGGAAGTCGGAGACGTGCGGGTAGTAGGCGCCCATGTACAGCTGGAAGGGTCCCTGCGCCTGCTTGGCGTCAACGATCTCGGCGTGCTTGGCGTAGCTGCTCAATTCAAAAGTGACGTCGTCGATTCCGAGAACCTTCTTGAACTGGTTCGCCATCGCCTGCAGCTCCTGGTCACGGCCGGCGTACTGGTCGCCGTAGAGCACCATCTCGCCAGACCAGCCGCCGGCTTCTTCGAGGAGCTGCTTGGCCCGCTCGGGGTCGTACGTGCAGGCGCCGCAAACGCCCTCTTGCGCTCCGACGACGGTGTCGGGTGCGATCGAACTCGCGGGCGCGCCCGCACCGTTCAGGATCTTCTCGGTGAAGGCATCACGGTCAATCGCGAGCGAGAGCGTCTGGCGAACCTTTACATCGGCGAAGCGCTCATCCCAGAGTGGCAACCCGAGGTAGTTCAGGTTCGGGATCTTCGAGACCGCAGTGCGTCCGTCGACAAGGCCGTCGACCTCTGTGAGGCGGTCCGGCGGAACGGGGTAGACGATGTCAAGGTTCCCAGCCAAGAGGTCATTGAACGCGGTGTCCTGGCTCTGATACGGGACGAACGTGATCTTCTCCGCGTTGCCGGCCTTGCCCTGGTACTCGTCGAACCGGGTCACGTCGACAGGCTGGTTGGGCTCGTAGGCGTTGTCGATTGAGTAAGGACCGTTTCCGATCGGCTTCTTGCCGAAGCCATCGATGTCCTCAAACGCAGCTTTAGGCATCGGCGCGAACGCATTCGAGGTGAGCAGGTAGGGGAAGAGGCCGAAGGGCTCAGTGAGCGTTACCGTGAACTCGGTTTCGCTCACCTCAGTGAGGCCAGACAGCTCCGTGGTCTTCGCCTCACCCTCCGCGGGGTTGAGGTCAGCGTATCCCGCGATCTTGTTGAAGCTTCCGTTTTGCAACCAAGCGTTCTTGCCGAGCGCAGCGGCGTTCCACGCCCGGATGAAGCTCGCGGAGGTGACGGGCTCGCCGTTATGGAACTTCCAGCCCTCCTGGAGCGTGATCGTCCAGGTGAGTTGGTCGTCCGACTCCACGGACTTGGCGGCCGCGGGAACCGGTTCGCCGGTCTCAGCATCGAGATCCATCGGCGTCGTGAACAGCATCTTTGAGAGGTTGTAGTCCCAGGTGTTTGCGGGTGTCAGGTTCACCGGGTCATACATCGAGATCTTGAAACTTGACGACCCGTCGCCGCTACCGGCTCCTGGGACTGAGCAGCCGACGAGCAGCGAGAGAGCGAGGGCGGCTCCCCCGGCGGCAAGAGCGACTCTGCTCCTGCGCTTTGTCGCATACTTCACTATGCGACTCCATTTCCTTCGGTGTTAGTGGGTGAAGAATGTGCGATGCCCCATGCAGCAAACCCCAAGGCTGCGGAGCGCTCAGCGACCGTGTCAGCGAGCGAGCGGCCCGTCGCGTGGCCCGCGTTGCGCGTGACGCGGAGGAATGTCGTCGACTCGCCCCCGACTGTCTCTCGTAACGCGGCAGCAAGCGGGTAGGCGTGTGGGCCCGGAGGCACCCGGTCATCCTGGTCAGCCGTGAGCACAAGCGTCGGCGCGTAGCTGCGCTCCGGGAACACGTTGTGCAGCGGCGAGTACGCCGCAAGAAACTCGCGATCAGCGGGCGCGTCAGGGTCGCCAAACTCAGCGATCCAGCCGTGCGCAGCCGTGTAGCGATGGAAGTTCAGCATGTCTGCGACGGGCACCTCCGTAATGACGGCCCCGAATAGCTCTGGCCGCTGCACGAGCGCGGCCGAAGTCATGAGCCCGCCGTTGGACATACCGTTGATTGCGACGCTACGCGGCCCAGCCCAGCCCGTGGCTTCGAACCACTCTGCGCACGCAATGAGATCCTCGATCCCCAGCTGTTTGCGCTCGCGTCGCGCGGCCTGATGCCAGCTCTCGCCAAGCTCGCCGCCGCCGCGCACGCCTGCATAGGCAAGGACGCCGCCGCCGCGCAGCCAGGCGAGGTGCCAGGCGCTGAAGCCGTTGGTCGCGAACGGCACCGAATATCCGCCATACACCGAGAGGAAGACCCGCGCGTTGCCAGCAGGCGCGACGCCCGCGGCCCGCACCACGCGCATCGGGATCCGAGTGCCGTCGGCGCTCGTCGCCCAGTGCGTCTCGACGGTGAGCGGCGACGAGTCTTCTGCGGCCAGCGTCGCCAACTCAGCCAGCTCTACGCGGGCGACCGTTCGTGCTCCCCCGATGACCTCAATGTCCAGGGCGAGCGCATCAGCGCCAAAGGTGGCCGACCGCTGCAGAACGCTACTGGCGGGGAGCGTGTCGCGCTGAGCGACCGAGCCGTCAACCGCTGAAACGACCGTGAACCTTGTCCCTTCGAGCGTGTGAGCGATAAGTACGCAGTTCGCACCGAGCTGGTGAGCCTCCGAGAGCGGCTCATTTTCCGGCGACTCGTAGAGCACTGATTCGGTTCCGGCCGTGTCGACCGAGAGTAGTCGCCCGGCGGAGTGGCCGCGGTAGCTCAGCACGAGGGTCGCGCCGTCGTGAGCACCGACGAGTGAGTCTGGCCCTTCCTCGTCAAGCACCGTTTCCCAGACATCTGCGTCGCTCAGCGGCAGCGGTCGGCGGAGGATGGTCGCGGGCACAATCCCCTTGAGTTGTTCCAGGAAGAGCCAGTGACCGTCGGCCGAGGCTGTGGGGATGACCCAGGTCGTCTCGCGCGGCTCGTATATGACAGGGTCGGACGCCTGCTCCGTGCCGACCCGGTGCACTCGGATGCGGGCGCCCGAGTTGAGCGCGGTGAGCTCCTCGCCCGCAGGAGGCATATCCCACGACATGTACACAAACGTTCGGTCGTCAAGCCATGCGAGGTCAGGCCACTTCATCCCGGTGAGCACGTCAGGGGCGTCTTCACCCGTAACCACGTCACGGATGCGGGCGAGCTGCCAATCGGCCCCACCTGTCGATACGGTCCACACCACGTGGGCACCATCGGGGCTTGGGGAGAAAGTTGCGATCGAGTCCGTTGTCGTCTCAAGCACGTCGGCCGAGACGAGAACACGGGATCCCGTGGCGTCGCTCACCCACAGCGAGTGCTGTTCCTCACCCTGTGCGCGTCGAAGTTGGAAGGTGCGGCCACCTGCCGTCTTCGGGAGGGACTGGTCCTCTGTGCCGAGAATCTCAGTCAGGTCAGCGCGGATCGCATCGATTCCGGGGATTGCGTCGAGGTGCGCGTCAGCGCGCGCGTTCTCGGCATCGATCCAGGCTTCAACCTCAGCGCCCGGCGTGTTCAGCCAGGCAAACCGTGCGGCGGATGCGGCAGCGTCGGCTGCAAACGAGTGGGGTGTGTGTTCCGTCATTGACTCACCTTCGAGTTGGGGTTGCTCGACATTAACACTATTTTCAGAAATTACTGAAACTTTATTTTTTGCATTGTTTCGGCGCGATCACCCCGGTAGAGTCGAGCGATAGTCACCACACAAGGGAGAACTGTGCAGAACGAACAACGGCCCGCAGCGGAAGATCCCGCGAATCGGAGCCACGAAGCGCGCGCTGAGTTCGTCGAGGCCCTTGGGTTCCTCGTCGAAAGCATCCGCTGGATGCCGCGTATGAACGGCAGAGTACTCGGCTGCCTCCTCGTCGCCGACGGCCCTCTCACTCAGGCAGAGCTCCGCGACCAGCTCGACGCGAGCCTAGGCGCTGTGAGCACCGCAACGCGGGCTCTACTTGAGAAACGCTTTGCACTGCGGGTTGGGTTGAGCGGCAGCCGCCAGACAGGTCTTGTCATTCATCCCGATGCCTGGCGCAACATGGAGGAGGACGGCATCGCCGGCGTCCAGGAGTACTCCACACTTGCACTCACGACCCTCGAGGCGCTCGGCGACGAGGAGTCCCCCGCTGCTACCCATCTGCGGCAAATGAACGACTACTTCGTCGAGGTTGAGCGGCGCATGAGGGCAATCCTCGTGTGGTTCGATGAGCAAAAGCAGACGACTCGCTAGGGCAAACCGACTCGCGAGCTCTCTCCGTTCACTGGGCGGGCAGACTCATTGATTGGGGTCGCTCACCGGCTGAGCCATCTCACTAGATCTGCGTTCGACGGTCCCTATTGGCATACAGCCCAAGAACGGCATTGCTTTTGCAGATCACGTTCGGTGCGCGCGCCAGGGAAGGGGTGAGGGACGGCCCCGCAAGGGCAGACCCAGCAGAGCAGCCGACTCAGTAAGGCCCCAGCCTTACGCGCGCTTGGCGGCGAGCGCAGCTGCGTAGAGCTCCTTGCTCGAAAGCCCCGAGGCCTCGGCGACTTCCCGCGTCACGTCTTTCAGCCGGTCCCCCGCTGCGACGCGCTCAAGCACCTCGGCGAGCGCATCCTCTGGCGAGGTTGCTGCAGCGGTCGCTCCGCCGACAACGACAACGATCTCCCCGCGCACACCCGCCTGCGCCCACTGGGTGAGTTCAGCGAGCCCGCCACGCTTCACTTCCTCGTACATCTTGGTGAGTTCGCGGCACACCGCGGCAGGGCGATCCGCTCCGAACGCGTCTGCAAGGTCGGCGAGTGACGTCGCCAGGCGGGAGGGCGATTCGAAGAACACGAGCGTGCGGCGTTCACCCACGAGGTCTCGAAGCAGCCGCCCGCGCTCGCCAGCCTTGCGCGGCAAGAATCCCTCAAACGCGAACCTGTCTGTTGGGAGGCCCGAGACGGCGAGCGCCGTGATCACCGCAGATGGGCCAGGGATCGCGCTCACCTGCACGCCCGCCTCGGCCGCGAGCTGAACAACACGGAAGCCAGGGTCAGACACTGTCGGCATGCCCGCATCACTGACGAGCACGATGTCCTCGTGCTTCGCTCGTTCCACGAGAGTCGCCGCCCTGTCGTGCTCGTTGTGGTCGTGCAGCGCGACAAGCTCTGGCCGGGCATCAATCTCGAGCAACCGCAGCAACTGTGCTGTATGCCTGGTGTCTTCGGCCGCGATCACCGTCGCCTGTGCGAGCGTCTCACGCAGTCGCACCGACGCGTCTCCAAGATTGCCGATCGGGGTCGCCGCGAGAAGGATCATGCCCCAATGCTACGGGCTCGCAGCGCGGCGCGGCGGCCACCGAGTTTTCGACAGGTGCGCCCGCGCTTGCCCTCGGGTAAGCTTGGTCGGCTATGCACGATTCGAAATCATCACCCACGCTGCTCGAGCGCACAGGCGTCGTCTACTTCCCCCTCGCGCTCGTCGCTCGTCTTCCCTTCGCGATGATGGTCGTCGGCGTGCTCACGCTCGTCGTGTCAGCGCGCGGGTCACTGCAGCTCGGCGGCCTCTCATCTGCCATCGTTGGCATCGGCTCGGCGATCGTCGGTCCCTTCATCGGAGCGGCAGCGGACAGGTACGGCCAGCGAATCGCGCTCCTCCTCGCCGCTGCGACTCACAGCGCCGCGCTCGTCGGGCTCGCGTTTATCGCGTACTCGGATTCCCCAGACTGGGCGATGCTCGCCGTCGCGTTTGCGGTCGGCGCGACGAGCCCCCAAACATCGCCGATGTCTCGCTCTCGGCTCGTGCTCATCATCCAGAACTTCCTGCCGACAGAACGCCGACCGAAGATCATGTCGCAGGTACTCGCGTACGAGTCGGCTGCAGACGAGGTCGTGTTCGTCTTCGGGCCTGTCATCGTCGGCCTGCTAGCGACGTTCTTTGGTCCGCCCACCCCGATCCTCGCCGCTGCGGCGCTGACGCTGCTCTTCATCATCGCGTTCGCGCTGCACCACACGAGCGCCCCGGCCAAGTCGGCGGCCGAGCGCGCAGAGACGCTCGCTCCCGCGTCGGAGCTCGCTCGGCCGTCACTGCTCGTCGTCGTCGCGGGCATTACTGGCGTCGGCCTGGTGTTCGGCAGCACTCTCACGGCTCTCACCGCGTTCATGCAGGCGCAGGGCCAGCCCGAGGCCGCCGGCCTGTTCTACGGAATCATGGGCATCGGTTCTGCGCTCCTCGCGATCTCGGTCTCACTCTTCTCCCCGAAATTCACGCTGCGCTACCGCTGGCTCGTGTTCGCACTGTTCGTGCTCGCCGGTGAGGCGCTGCTCGCGACAGCTTCGTCTGCGACGCAGATCGCTGTTGGTCTTGCAATCACGGGCATCGGGATCGGCCCGCTCCTCGTCACCTTGTACAGCCTCGGAACGGCGAGAAGCCCAGAGGGCAGAAGCGCCACCGTCATGACGATGCTCGGGTCAGGGGTGATCCTCGGCCAGTCGCTCTCCTCCGCAGTGGGTGGCGCCGTCGCAGAGAATGTCGGCGTGCCTGCCGCGCTCGCGCTCCCCTTCTATGCCGCTGTGTTCATTACCGTCGCGGGCGCGCTGAACTGGGTACTCACGCCGTCAGGCAGCGGCCGCGACCTGTAACGCCTGGCCTCGGCTGCCGCAGATGCTCCGTACGTCTCGGTGCGACACGTCGGCATACTGGGCCCGCACGGAGAAGCTCCCGCGATCCTGATCCGTGCTACGCGCCGGAGCCCCCCGGACTCGGCTCGGTCGAGTCGGTGGCGCCACGTGCCGGCTCGGGCGAGAACTTGGGGCGCGGCAGGTGCCAGCCGCGCGCAACCGAGGTGAGGCGCAGTGCGATCGCAACAGTGCCGCCCGCAAGGGAACCGAGGATCACGCCTCCCCCGAACGCTCCAATCGTCACCGCGATCACGCCCCCCGCGAGCGCTGACACGGCGTACAGCTCGCGGGTCAGCACGCCCGGGACCGTATTCACGAGCACGTCGCGAATGACGCCTCCGCCAATCGCGGTGATCGTGCCAACGAGCACCGCGGTGACGAACGTCTGCCCGCTCGCGTAGGCAAGGGCAGCACCGTTCGCAGAGAACAGACCGAGACCGAATGCGTCGAAAACGACCTCAAAGTAGCGGATTCGGGTCAGCCCAGGGTGGACGAAGAACACCACAAGCGACCCGGCGACAGCAACCGCGAGGTTTGGCCAGTGCAGGAACGATACGGGAGGGTGCACGCCAAGGAGCATGTCGCGCAGGATCCCGCCGCCCGTGCCTGTCGCCGCGCCAACAACGACGACCCCGAGAATATCGAGGTTTCGCCGCACGCCGACGAGAGCGCCAGACAGCGCGAATGCAAGGATCCCGGCGAGCTGCAGCGCCTCATAGATGACATCGCCCATCACGCTTTTGATCCTAGGGGATGCGCCGCGGAGCCCGCCGCCATCCGCACGCCGTGCGGGGCGCGGTGGGCCGGAGGCGCTGGAGGCGCCGGAGGCGCCGGTCCTCGCCGACGAACACTTCGCCCCGTGTATTTGGCCCCAACGACCGGCATGCACGCCCCACGGCCCGCCAGCCGCCGCGAGCTGCGGCCACTTCGCTCGCAGCGTACGCTAAGGCCCGGCTTAGCCAGCCGTGGCGACCACGAAAGTGGAAGAATAGAAGCTATGCATGCGTCTCTGTCCCCCGGTGAAGTTGCAGGCCTGCGCGCCGCATTTCCATACTTCAAGACGATCGACGAGCGGGCCGCGGCGGGTGCCGCCGCACAGCTCGCCCCCGCATACCTCGATTCGGCAGCGACCTCGCAACGCCCGCTCGCTGTGCTTGATGCTGAACGAAGCTTCCTTGAGCACTCGAACGCCGCGGTTCACCGCGGCACGAGTGGTGCCGTCGGGGCGGCGACTGGCGCATTCGAGGGTGCCCGCGCGCTCGTCGCGGGCTTTGTCGGAGCGGCGACTCCTGAGCAGATCGTGTGGGCCGAGAACGCGACCGACGCGTTGAACCTGGTGACGCTCGGCATCGGTGAGGCGAATTCGGGCAACGGCGTTGCCGGGTCGGAGCGATACGCGCTCGGGGCGGGTGACGAGATCCTCATCACCGAGGCTGAACACCACGCGAATCTGATCCCGTGGCAGCGTCTCGCGAAGAAGACGGGCGCGACGCTTCGCTACATTCCTGTGCGCGAAGACGGCACTTGGACCCTCGACGATGCCCGCGAGGCCCTCACCGAGAAGACGAAGTTTTTCGCGTTTGCGCACGTCTCAAACGTGACTGGCTTCGTCGCGCCAGTCGCTGAGCTTGTCGAGCTCGCGCACGCCGTGGGTGCGGTCACGGTTGTTGATGCGTGCCAGTCGGTGCCGCATATTCCGGTGAACTTCGCCGAGCTCGGCGTCGATTTCGCAGCGTTCTCTGGCCATAAGATGCTCGGCCCGAACGGTATCGGCGTGCTGTATGGAAAGCCAGAGTTGCTCGCAGCGCTCCCAGCCTCGCGCACCGGTGGTTCTGCGATCACTCGCGTCACGATGGAGGGCGCCGACTTCATGCCGCCCCCGCTGCGGTTCGAAGCTGGTACGCAGCCAGTCTCGCAGGTTGTGGGACTCGGCGCGGCAGTCGAGTTTCTCACTGAGATTGGCATGGATCGGGTCGCTGCGCGTGAGCACGAGCTTGTTGAGCGGCTCGTTGCCGGCATTCAGGGGCTTCCGGGCGTGCGGTTGCTCGGCCCGGCTGAGACGTCGCGGCGCATCGCGCTCGCGGCTGTCTCGGTCGAGGGCTTGCATGCTCACGATGTCGGCCAGTTCCTCGACGAGCAGGGTGTGCTCGTGCGCGTCGGCCACCACTGCGCGCAGCCGCTGCATCGCGCGCTTGGCATGGCATCGTCCACGCGGGCAAGCGTGCACGCAACGACCACCGAGGACGAGGTGGATCGGTTTATTGACGCCGTTCGCGGCGCTCAGCAGTACTTTGGATTGGAGGTGTCCGCGTGAGCGCTCTCGACGGACTGTATCAAGAGGTCATTCTGGATCATTCGCGGCGACCCATCGGCAAAGGCGAGCTCGCCGCCGATGAGGGGTCATTGACGGCGACGCACCACGAGTTCAATCCGAGCTGCGGCGACGAGATTGATCTGGCGATCGCGGTGGATCCCGACAGCGGTGAGATCACTTCGCTCGCTTGGGAAGGCCAGGGCTGCTCCATCTCGATGGCGTCGGCATCGATCCTGTCGCAGATCGTGCGTGACGAGACGCTCGACGGCGCTCAGGCGCGTGAGCGGATCGCCGCGTTTCGCGAGATGATCCACGGCAAGACCGAGGGCGAACCTGATGAGGATCTCCTCGGTGACGCTGTCGCGCTGCAGGGGGTCTCGAAGTTTGTGATGCGTGTGAAGTGCGCGATGCTCGCGTGGGTCGCGCTCGAGGCTGACCTTGTGCAGGTAGACGCCAAGAAGTAATTGACCTGGTGGTTCGCACCCAGCGATGTCTCGCTGGGTGCGAGTTGCCGCGGGCGGCGGATGCAGCACCGTCCACAATCAGGATCGCTGCCGGCGCTCCCGCTTCCCTTGTGGATAGCTCCGGATCGCGCGCTCACACCCCGCATGCTCGACACATGCACACACCACATTCTTCCGCACCACAGGCCTTTCCTCACCACACGTTCGCCGCACGGAGCGGCACAGAAGCGACGCACGAGAGCCTCGCCGGGCCCGGATCGACAGCGTCACATCCTGTTCGCCCTGAAGCCGAGGCGCCAAGCTCGACGCCAAGCGGTGCGGCGAGGTCCGATCCCCAGATCCCGACAGTCATTCGATGCGAGACAACCGCCGATTTTCTCGCAGCGCTTCCCCGCCTCGTCGGCTTCACTGCACCCGACAGCCTGTTCGTTGTGCTGTTCTCGGAGTCGCGAGCTCATGGCGCAATGCGCGTCGATCTGCCCGACGGGGAGTCCCCGGAAGCAGTCGATGCGTACATCGCTGAGCTCATCGGATGGGTCGCCCACGCCGAGCATCAACACGGGACGAGCCGGCCCGCGTTCGTTATTACGAGCTCGCTGAGTTTTTCGGAGGCCGGCGAGATCCCATGGCGGCGCTTCGCCGGACGCCTCGACGCGCAGCTCGAGCGAGCTGGAATCTCCCCGCGAGAGCTGTGCTGCCTCGCACCCGACGGTTGGGCGAGCTACCTCGACTTGGGGGCGCCGCTCACGGGGTACCCGCTGAACCTCATCGACAGGAGCGCGGCCGCACCCGACTCGCCACTGCCGACGCTCGCGGAACTCGGCCAGCAGCGTCGCGTGCGGCCCACCGAGCGAGACGCCTTCGCAGGGGCCCTCGAACGCGAGCGGGCTAAACGTGCTCACCCGAGCTTCGGCCACACGCTCACGGCTGCAGCTGACTGGCACGCGCTCGGCGACAGACAGGCAGCACGGTTGCGCGATCGGCTCGAAGTCTTGTTTTCGCCTGGCAAGCGAACGCTTGAAGAGTGCGCGTCGCTCGTCAGCGACCTGACGACCGACGCCGGGTGGACGTGCTGTTTCGATTCCCTCGCCACCGCCGCGTCTACCGCGCACGATCCTGCCGCGGCTCGCGACCCTGATCGTGCCGCCCTCTCGAGGCTCGTGGCAGCCTCAGACACGCTAGCCTTCATCGCGCCGCTCGTCTCCCGCAGCGAGCGGGCCGCGTTCACCGCGCTTTGCGCGCTCGCCTGGTGGTTCCGCGGGCTCGAATCGGTTGCTACAGCGCACATTGCCGAAGCGCTCAGACTCGACTCCGCCGACGCCGTTGTGCAGCTTGCGGGCGAGGTGATTCACAGTGGGAGCTTCACGCTGACGACGCGGGGGCTCGACTAAGTCACGGTTGTCGGGTCGCGCCACCCTGCTCGACTTCGCACGAGCCTCCGGCTAGATTCGGTGGACATCGAACCGGAAGGACGACATGTCAACGACGACGTACCCGACGCTGTTCAGCCCGCTCGACCTGCCAGGAACACCAGTGACGCTGCCCAACCGGGCGATCATGGGTTCCATGCACCTCGGTCTTGAGGAGCTGCCCGGTGGGTTCGCACGCCTCGCGGCGTTCTATCGGGAGCGCGCGGCAGGCGGTGCAGCGCTCATCGTGACCGGAGGGGTCTCTCCAAACGCTGAGGGCAGGCTCACTGCTGGGGGCGCGACGATGGCGAGCGAGGCAGACGCGGCGCCGCACCGCCTCATCACGGGTGCAGTGCACGAGGTCGGTGGCAGGGTCGCATTGCAACTACTGCATGCCGGCAGGTATGGTGCGCAGCAGGATCTCGTCGCGCCGAGCGCGGTTCGAGCACCGATCTCCCCACTCACGCCTCGTGAGCTCACTGACGACGACATCGAGCGCACGATCGCTGACTTTGCGCACGCGGCAAAGCTTGCGCAGTCAGTCGGCTACGACGGCGTCGAGATCATGGGGTCTGAGGGCTACCTCATCAACGAGTTCATCGCGAAAGCAACGAACATGCGCGACGACCGCTGGGGTGGCGACCTCGCGGGCAGGCTCAGGCTCCCCACCGAAGTCGTGCGGCGCGTGCGACAAGCTGTCGGGCCGGACTTCATCATCATCTATCGGCTCTCCATGCTCGACCTCGTGCCAGGGGGCTCAACCCTCGCCGAAGTGATCGAGCTCGCGCAACGCGTCGAACGAGCCGGGGCCACAATCATTAACACCGGGATCGGCTGGCACGAAGCGCGAATCCCCACGATCGCCGCATCCGTGCCGCGGGCGGCGTACTCATGGGTGACGCGCGAGCTCCGTGGCGCGGTCGCCGTGCCACTCATCGCAACGAACCGCATCAATACGCCCGAAAGCGCGGAACACGTCCTCGCGTCGGGCGACGCAGACCTGGTATCGCTCGCCAGGCCGTTCCTCGCTGACCCCGAGTTCGTCTCGAAGTCCAAGGCTGGCACCCCGGAGCGCATCAACACATGTATCGCATGCAATCAGGCGTGCCTCGACCACACGTTCTCGGGCAAACTCACGTCGTGCCTGGTGAATCCACGCGCAGGCCACGAAACCGAGCTCATCATCGCTCCGACAGGTCGCCCCAAACGGCTCGCCGTTGTCGGCGCTGGGCCTGCTGGGCTCGCATACGCCATCACGGCTGCCGAGCGAGGTCACGCTGTCACGCTCTATGACGCGGCCGACAGGATCGGCGGCCAGCTCAACGTCGCCCTGAAGGTTCCGGGCAAAAGCGAGTTTCGGGAGACCCTGCGGAACTTCTCCGAACGGCTCCGCGAAACCGGCGTCGACGTTCGGCTCGGCAGCCAGGCAACAGCGGCTGCGATCGCAGCAGCGGGGTTCGACGAAGTTATCGTCGCGACAGGCGTCTCGCCTCGGGTACCCGCAATCCCTGGCATCGAGCATCCGTCAGTTGTCGGCTACCTTGAAGTACTCCGAGATGGCGCGGCAGTCGGGCGCAGGGTCGCCGTGATCGGAGCCGGTGGCATCGGATTCGACACTGCCCAATTCCTCACCGAGCCTGCCGACTCCCCGGGACTGCGGGGCGAGCCCGCAACCGCAGGCGAGTTCTTCCACCACTGGGGAATTGATCCGTCCTACGAGCGAGCCGGCGGGCTCACTGAGTCCGCCGGCTTCACTCCCGAACGCGAACTCGTCATGCTGCAGCGAAAGCACTCAAAGCTCGGCAAAGACCTCGGCAAGACAACCGGCTGGATCCACAGGACCGAGCTCACTCGCCGCGGCGTTCAGATGATTGCCGGAGTGGAGTACGAAAGGATCGACGACGCCGGTCTCCACATCTCAGTCGAGGGTGAGGCCCGCGTGCTCGAAGTCGATTCGATCGTGATCTGCGCCGGTCAGGAGTCCCGGCGGGCTCTCGCCGACGAACTCACCGTTCTCGGCGTACCGACACACGTCATCGGGGGCGCCGACGTCGCAGGCGAACTCGATGCGAAACGGGCAATCGACCAAGGCACCAGGCTCGCAGCCGCGGTGTAGGCCGGGCAATACCGACGGCGGGGCGCGCACCCCGTCTAGGCGCCGGCGCCGCGCTCCGGATCGGGCTGCAGTTCCACGGCAGGCTCTCCCTGGCGCGCTGCTGGCTGCACCGGGATGCTTCCCGTCTCGATAGGGGCGAACTCGGGCTCGGCAACGACAACCGGGGCCTCGAGCGCAGGGTCAACCTCTGTCGGCTGCCTTTCCGCGTCACGGATCGCGAACAACGGCAGAAAGACCTGGCACAGCGGGCCGATGAGCACGGCAAACGCGAGCGTCCCGATGCCGACGGTCCCGCCAAGCAGCCAGCCGACCACGACGACGAACACCTCAAGCGCGGTACGCACGACCCAGATCGGCAGCCCAGTCACCTCGTGCAGGCCGATCATTAACCCATCGCGAGGCCCAGACCCGAAGCCGGCGCCGATGTAAATTCCGCTCGCGATACCCACAAGCAGTACGCCGAGCAGCATCACCGCGATTCGAACCCAGAACCCGTCTGGTGTCGGAAACAGGGCGAGGCCGACGTCAGCGAAGACGCCGATGAGAATCGCGTTGGCGACCGTACCGAACCCGACGCGCTGACGGAGCGGAATCCAGCACAGCAGCACGATGCCACTCATGATGATCGTGATCGTGCCAAAGCTCAACGGCAGGTGGTGGCTCAGCCCTTGAGTCAGCACGTCCCACGACGCCGCGCCAAGGTTCGACTTCAGAATGAGCGATACGCCAATGCCAAACAGTGCGAGCCCGGCAGCGAGTTGGAGCACCCGGCGAGGCAATCGATCAAGCGTCTTCAGGGCGCGCGGTGTACTCACTCAGCTAGTGTAGTGGCCGCGAAGCGAGTGACGGCGGGTCGCGTTTCGCCACGCGGAGGGGGCTTCGTGAACTTCCCACTGCGAGAGCGTGATATACCTGTGAAAGCATGACGAGGGAAGGACCCACCGTGGATGATCAGAGCCGAGCGCCGCTCGTGGCGGCGGAGTCGCTGAAGAACCATCACTTTTCCCTTGCGTTGTTGAATGATCCCCCACTCAACGCACTCGTTGAGCTGTTGCTTGGCATGGCTCCCGGCGAGCGACTCGCAAGCGAGCGTGAACTCACCCAGACGCTGAACCTCAGTCGGAACACGCTCCGCGATCGTATGAGCAAGCTTGAGTCCATGGGGGTGCTCAGCAGGAAAGAACGGCAAGGTACCTTCTATACAGGGGTGCAGCCAGAGCAGACCGGCGACGTGCTCATCCTCGGGCTGATGTTCCAGCAGATGACAGTCGAGTCCCTCATCTCGGTTCGACACGCGCTCGAGCGTCAGGCCGCCATCGAGGCGTGCGTCAACGCTGACGACGCAGCGCTCGCGGCGCTCGAAGACAGCCTCTCGCGCATGCATGGCACCCAGGACGGCAAAGAGCTCCTCGAAGCCGACGGCGCCTTTCACCGCGCCATGTTTGCGGCCTCCGGTTCGCCCGGGCTCATCTTCTTTTCTGAGATGCTCCAGCCCGTCCTCCAAGGCACGTTGCAGCACCTCACGCTCGAGCAAGACTTCGAGACCATGCGGAAGGTCCACGACGACATATTTGCCGCGGTTCGCGCCGGCGACGTCGCCCGCGCCTCGGCAACTGTCGACGACCACTTCGCATGGCTCGACGTGCTCACCGAGCGCGAGCGTGACGCCAGAAAGCCCTAGTTCACTGCTGCACCGCAGGGGGCGCCGAGCTCTGCACCAGCCCGCCATCGACAGGCAGACATACCCCGTTGACGTAGCGGGCCTCGTCAGATGCGAGGAAGAGTGCAGCATTCGCGACGTCGAACGAGTCGCCCATCTTGCCCGTGGGTGACAACGCATCCCGTGCGGCCACCATTGCTTCAACGCTGTCGTACGCCGAGCTAATCTGACGGTAGATCATGGGTGTGTTGATGTACCCGGGGGCAATCGTGTTCGCTCGAATACCGCGCGAGGCATACTCGAGGGCAAGGTTCTGTGTGAACTGTGCGACGGCCCCCTTCGTCGCCGAGTAGCTCGGATAGTTGTAGCCGATGTAACGCATTCCCCCAACGGAACCGATGTTGATGATGCTGCCGCGGCCCTGTGCGAGCATGTGCGGGAGCACGTGTTTGCATGTCAGGAAGATGCTCGTGAGGTTCACGTCGATGGAGAACTTCCAGTCCTCGACCGATTGCTCGATCGGACCCCCCATCCGCGCCACACCGACGTTGTTGTGCAGCACGTCAATTGCACCAAACTCGGCGATCGTCTCGGCAACCGCGTTTTCAATCGAGGACTCGTCAGTAACGTCGCCGACGATCCCCAGCACTGACGGAGAGAGGCCGAGCTTCGTGCACTCTTCGCGGACCCGTCGTGTGCCGCCCTCGACCGCTTCAGCGCTCAGGTCGACGATCGTCACGCTCGCACCCTCTCGGGCGTAGGTGATCGCGGCGGCCAGGCCGTTGTTTATTTCGCCTCCGACAGAGCCCCCGCCAAAGACGATGCAGGATTTTTTCGATAGACGGTTCATTGGGTGCCTTTCAGCGGGTCTTCGGTGGGGCGGTGGTAGTGGTGATGATCGAGTTGGGAAGCGTGCTGGGTGGGAGCGGCGAGACACCGCTCCCACCCAGCACAGCGTCAGGCAAGCGTGCGCTTGACCGCCGCGACGATGTCGTCCTTGGAGGGAATGACGACTTCTTCGAGGGGCTGCGAATACGGGATCGGCACTCGCGCTCCCCCGACCCTGACGGGCGCGGCGTCAAGCTTGTCCCACGCGGCCTCGACTGTCTGCGCGACAAACTCAGCACCCCAGCCGTAGTCGCGCACGGCCTCGTGACCTACGACAAGGTGTCGGGTTTTCCCCACCGAGGCGTAAACCGCGTCCATGTCGAACGGGTAGAGCGTCCGGGGGTCGATGATCTCGACTTCAATGCCTTCGGCTGCGAGTTCCTCGGCCGCAGCCATCGAGTAGGCGAGGATCTGCTGGGTCGCAACGATCGTCGCGTGCGTTCCCTCCCTCGCGATTCGAGCCTGCCCAAACGGGATCGGCGTGAAGTCGACCGGTCCGCGGTCGTAGTACTGGTTCTTGTGCTCCAGGAAGATCGTCGGATTGTCGCTCGCCGCGGCGGTGCGGAGCAGCCCGTACGCATCGCCCGGAGTCCCTGGTACAACGACCTCGAGGCCAGGGATGTGTGCGAAAAGTGTCTCGAGCGACTGCGAGTGCTGCGCAGCCTTGCCAATGCCCGATCCGCCGTTGCTTCGGATAACGAGCGGTGTGTCGAACTGTCCGCCAAACATGTAGCGGGCTTTCGCCGCCTGGTTGATGATGCCGTCGAAGCCGAGAAACGAGAAGTCCGAATACATGATCTCGAGAATCGGCCGCGTGCCCCGTGCGGCTGCAGCCGAGACGGCCGACAGCAGCACTTCCTCGCTGATCGGGGTGTCCATCACACGGCCGCTGCCAAACTTCTTCCTGAGTCCGCGCGTCACCCCATAGGTTCCGCCCCCAGTTCCCCACGTCGTGATGTCCTCTCCGAGCACAAACGCCTCAGGCGTCGACTCGAGGATGTCGTGCATCGCGGCGTTGAGCGCTCGCCAGGTGACGAGGTCCTTTGTCTGTGTATTCATCCCTGCGTCTCCTTCGCGTACACATCAGTGAAGGCCTCCGCGGGGTCCGGGAAGGGCGACTTCCGCGCGAACTGCTCCGCCGCTTCGACCTCTGCAAATACCCGGGCGGTCATGGCCTCCCAGCCCTCGGTGGTGATGGCGCCCTGTTCGATGAGCTGGCCGAGGAGCTTCTCGATCGGGTCGTTCTTCTTCGCCGCTTCGACCTCGTCGGCGCTGCGATAGATCTCTGTGTCCCCGGCCATGTGCCCGAGGTAGCGATAGGTGTCGAGCACAAGAAACGTCGGCCCCTCGCCGGCGCGTGCCCGCGCGACAGCCGCGGAGGCCAGTTCGTAGACCTCGGCGAGATCCATGCCGTCGCCGGAGAACGACGGCACACCGTACGCCTCTCCACGGCGCGACAGGTCGATCTGGGCGACCATGTCCTCGATCGCGGCCGACTGCGCGTAGTGGTTGTTCTCGAGTACGAAGATGACAGGCAGCTTCCAGATCGCTGCGAGGTTAAACGCCTCCGCGAGCACTCCCTGGTTCGATGCGCCGTCACCGAAGTACGACACCGCGACAGTGTCGTCACCCTTCATTTTTGAAGCGAGGGCGGCACCGGTTGCGATCCCGATCCCCGCGCCAACGATGCCGTTCGTGCCGAGCACGCCGAGTTCCTTAACACCGATGTGCATCGAGCCGCCCTTGCCGTGGCAGTAGCCGTCGGCTCGACCAAGGATCTCGGCCATCGTGCGGCCGAAGTCCGCGCCCTTGGCAAGCGTGTGTGCGTGCCCACGGTGGTTACTCGCGATGGCGTCGTCGTCGCGAAGCGCCAGCGAGACACCGACCGCGACCGCTTCCATGCCGAGCGACGGATGCGTTGATCCTCTAATGAGGCCCTCGTCCGAGAGCAGCGGCATCCGTCGTTCGAACTCACGGATTTTTGCCATGAGCTCGAGCCCAGCGAGCCCCTGCTCTGCTGCGTGAAATGTCGTCATGGTGGCCCTACTCGATCGTTGCGATGGTCTCGTCGAGTGAGACCATGTCGCCGGCCTCTTTCTTGTGCGAGATGACCCCTGCCGCTGGTGCAACAAGCTCATTCACAAGCTTCGAGGTCTCAATCGAGGCAATGTTTTGTCCCTCGGCAACTGTTGCGCCGTCTTCGACGAGCCATTCGACAAGGTCGGCTTCTTCTTCGTCGCCGAGCAGGTCCTTGGTGAGGTTGACGTCCATGGGTGTTCTCCTTCTGAGTGGTGGTGGATGGTCTATGAGACGGTGATTGTTGGGGCGTCCAGGCGCTGCACCGTGAGCTCGAACGTCGCCGCGACGAGGTTCTCCCCTGGCACGAGCTCGCCGGCTCGGATGACTCCGTGGCGGTCGACGAGCGTGCAGCTCAGGCGCGTCTGCAGTTCCCCTGCCACGCGGCGAACGTCCCCGATAAGGGCGATCACCTCCGTTGCCGGGCCGTCGATCACTGTGTGCCCGCCTGTCGCACGGTCAACAAAGGTCGCGCCGACGAAGCTGCCGAGGCCCGCCCGCACCGAGGCGCGGTCAAAACCCGCGTCCGCGCAGATGCGGATCAGCGCGTCGGTGATGTCGATGCCGGGCAATACGCGGGCAATGACCGTGTCGGCCTCGCCGCCCGGCTCGACGTCAGTCGTCGGGCCCGGCTGCTGGGTTGCGTTGCTGTCGTGAATCATCACGTGTCCCCGTTCTCGTTCGGTAGTGTGCGCGTGCGGTGTGAACACCGGCATCTTGGTCTCAGGGTCGGTCGTGCTCCGCCATTGCGCATCGAACACTGCGGTGACGACAGCAACAGGAGCAGCCTCGCCGGCCTCAGTCTCGAGCCAAACGTGTCCGCCTTCGAGGCCTCCAGCTGGGGCCTGCCACAAGCAGTGGCTGTGCATGTACGGGGCGTCGTCGCGGATCCCAAGCGTGACGGAGCCGTAGAGCAGGTTGGCGCTGTCGTGGTGCCGCGTCGCGGAGAAGCTCAGCGCCTTCTCGGAGGTCGCAACGTCGGGTACGCAGTAGCTGAGCGGGGCGTAGCTTCCGCCGTGGATCTCGGCGAACCCACTGTCGGCGCCAAGGGCGGTGAGCGTGTCGTGGAGCTGATCGATGACGGGGCGGCCCCCACGGAGCTCGCAGAGTGCGCGCAGTGTGCGCACGTTTCGGGTGAGAATTCGGGGTTGGGTCTTGGGACCAGGATGCACTAATGGCAGCATCGGGTCCTCCTTCCAGCTTGTGACCGTTGGGAAGAGTCGAGAAAGAGCGCTGCACCCGCGGTGAGGGGTGCTGTCGGTTCGCACCCGGATAGGGGCGAACCGACAGCGCGCTAGGCGTGCGGCGAGGTATTAACCGATGGCGGTTCCGCCGCAGACTTTGAGGGTTTCGCCAGTGATGTAGCTCGCACCGGGCGAGGCGAGAAAGGCGACCGCCTGGGCGATGTCAGCGGGCTGCCCGATGCGCTTGATCGGCTGCGCATCGACGGGGTAGGGAACGCCGGCGGTCATCGGGGTAGCAACGGGCCCGGGGGCGACAGTGTTGCAGGTGACGCCGAGCGGGCCGACCTCTTTCGCAACCCACCGGGTGAAGGCGATGACGCCGCCCTTCGAGGCCGCATAGGCCGGGCCCGTGCGAGCAGCCCCATCACCGCCGGAGTTCGCTCCACCGATGATCCCTGAGATAGAGCTCACGTTCACGATGGCCCCCTGCCCGGCATCCCGCATGTGCGGGTAGACAGCGCTCTGGGACATCAGGAACGTGCCTGTCAGGTTCGTCTCGAGATCGCGAGCCCACACGTCGTCGCTCATCTCCTCGAGGCTCAGCCTTCCCGCCGTGCCCGCGTTGTTCACGAGAACGTCGAGCGAGCCCCAATCTGAAACCAGGCCGTCTATGCACTGCTTCACTGCCTGCCGATCCCGAATATCGACGATCTCGCTCCGGGCCCGCACCGAGCCACCGGTACGTTCGGCGATCGCAGCCACAGTGCCCGCTCCGTCGATCACATCGACAACGAGCACGTCGGACCCGCGCTCCGCGAGCTCGATCGCGATCGCTGCGCCAATTCCTCCGGCCGCACCGGTCACGACGCTGACCTTGCCAGCAAATTCATTTGACATCTTGCGAACTCCTTCGAAGGGCTAGAGCCCGAGCAGGTCGGGCAGCCAGTTACTCAGGGCTGGGATGAAGGTCACGAAGAGCAGCACGATGATGCCCGAGACCACGAATGGCACTACGCCCTTCACCGCCTCGCCGAACGGGATCTTCGCGATGCTCGCAGCGACGAAGAGGTCGATTCCGACCGGCGGCGTGATGAGGCCGATGGCGAGGTTCATTGTCATCATCACGCCGATCGTGGTGAGATTCATGCCGAGCTCGAGGAGCACCGGAACGAACAGCGGAATGAAGAGGTAGAAGGCCGAAATCGCGTCGAGGAACATTCCCGCGATCAGCAGTGCCAGGTTAATGATCAACACGAGCAGCACCATGCTGTCGGTGAGGCTCAGCATCCAGTCGGCGACGTGCTTCGCGATCTGGTTGCGCGTAATCACGTAGGCAAACAGCGTCGCCGAGGCGATGATGAGCATGATGCGCCCCGACATGATTCCTGCCGAGGTGAAGATCTTGAAGACCTCGGCAATCTTCAGGTCGCGAGTGACGAACAGGCCGACGACGAGCGCATAGACGGAGGCGACCGCGGCCGACTCAGTTGGGGTGAAGATGCCGCCGTAGATGCCGCCAAGAATGATGACTGGAACCAGCAGGCCGGGCACAGCTCGCAGGAACGCTCTGAAGACGACCCCGGCTGGGGCCCGCCGAACTCGCATGCCGATGCCTGCACCCGAGCTTGCGTTCTCAGGCGTGACGTCGTCAATTGTCAGCAGACCAGTGTTGTCGGCGGTGCTCGCGACGGCGCCCGTCGCGGTGACTGTTGCAGTGCGCCGGCGAGCATTCTTCCCCATTGCCTCGCTCAGGTGAGCGGCGGCGTTCGACTTCGCAATCTCCATGTCGCGCGGCAGGAACCGGGCGATGAAGTAGAGCACGACCACGAGGATGAGGCCGGGAACCACGCCCGCCATGAACAAGCGGCCGATCGTCACGCGGTCGACACCGGGACCTGCGTAGTCTGCAGCGACCACGGCGAACACGATGTAGGCGATGCTCGGCGGAAGGATGATGCCGAGTTCGCCCGAGGTTGCGACGAGCGAGGCTGCGTGCCGCTTACTGTAGCCGTGCTTCGCGAGCGCTGGGATCAGGATCCCGCCGATTGCGGCGACAGTCGCTGGGCCAGAGCCTGAGATCGAGGAGAACAGTAGGGCAGTCAGGATCGCGGTGAGCGCGATCCCGTTCTTCATATGCCCGAAGCACGCATCCGCGAATTCTACGAGCCTCCTCGATATGCCCGTGAGTTCCATGATCACACCGGCAAGGATGAAGAATGGAATCGCGAGCAACGTCTCTGAAGACAGCCCCGCGTACAAGATGCTTGATGCTGGGGCGAGTGCCTTCACGCCGCCGGTAAACAGGATCGTGGCGAACGCCGACAGCCCCATCGACATAGCGACCGGGACGCCAATGAACAGGCAGACAAGGAACGTACCGAATAGTACGAGTTCAATCATTATCGTCCGCCCTCCTTCGGTCCGGATGTTGGGGTGGCGGGCGTACCGCCTTCCTGGTGTGCGCGCGCAAGCAGCTCAGTCTCGGCTTCGACAGCGGCTGCGACTTCGAGCGCTTCAGCTTCTTCGCCCTTGAACGCTTCTCCACCTCGCAGCTCGATCACGCAGACCTGGATCGAGCGGATCGCCCCAAGGAGCGCTCCGAGGGGAAGCCCCATTGAGAAGATCCACTGCGGGAACTGCAGCGCAGGGGTCAGGCGGCCAGACTCGAGCTGTTTCATTGCTGTTTCAAAACCGAGCCAGAGCAGAATGAGGAAGAAGGTGAGCATGCCGGCGCAAATGACGACGACGACCACTTTGCGGAGTGCTCCGCGACTCGAGTCGCGAAGCAGGCTGAAGCTGGGATGGGTACCGAGCCGCGTCGCGGCCGAGGCGCCAACCATTGTCAGCAGCACAGCGAGATTAATCAGGAGCTCGCTGGTGAACGAAAATGAGGCGTGGAAAACATAGCGCGCGATCACGTTGGCGAACGCCAGCAACGTGATGAACAGAAAAGTGATCGCGATGATTGTGTTTTCGAGCCTGCGCAAAATGAGATCAAACATGAGTGATCCGGTTCGCTGTGGGGCGGCGCAGGTGCCTCCCCACAGAGCGAACTACTTCGGCTGCACTGCCTCGGCGACCTCAGCCGTCCACTTGTCGGCGTAGGCGTCGTAGACCGGCTGCATGGCCTCGCGGAACACCGCGAGCTGTTCTGGGGTGAGTTCGGTCACCGTCATGGCGTCCTTCATCTCCGCGAGCTGCTCTGCCTCGCGGTCGCGGCTGAGCTTGACCTGGAACTCGTTGGCCTCAGCCGACGCTTCTTCCACGATCTTCTTGTCTTCGTCGCTCAGGCTCTCGAAGAGGTCCTTGTTCATACCGAGAATCAGCGGATCGTAGACATAGTTCCAGACCGAGAGGTACTTCTGTACCTCCATGAGGCCGTTCGAATAGATCACGTCGAACGGGTTCTCCTGGCCGTCGATCGTGCCGTTCTGAAGCGACGTGAAGACCTCGGCGAAGTTCATCGTGACGGGGTCTGCACCGAGTTGCTTGTAGATGTTCAAAAAGAGTTCGGAGCCCGCGACTCGCAACTTGAGCCCGTTGAGGTCGCCCGGTTCGGTGATCTCGTGCTTGCTGTTCGTAATCTGGCGGAAGCCCGACTCGCCGAAGCCGAGCATCTTGATGCCCATCTCGTCGGTGAGCTGCTCGTAGATCTCGATGCCGCCGTCTGCCATTGCCGCGTCGGCCTCAGCGTAGTCGGCGTACAGGAAGGGCGCGGTAATCGCCGAGAATCGTGGGTCGATACCCGAGTAGATGATCGGCGAGTTGTATGAGAATGCCTTGTCGCCGTTCGCAAGCATCTCGACGCCGGCCGCGGGATCTCCGCCCGAGAGTTGCTCATTCGCAAAGAGGTTGAGCGTCATCCGCCCATCCGACTTCTCGTCGAGGAGCTCGGCGAACTTCTCTGCCCCGGCCCACCATGCCGACGCCTCAGAAACCGTGATTGTCATGTCCCAGCTATAGCTCTCTCCGCCGGCGTCGCCAGACGGTGCGCCACCACTCGAACAGCCAGTGAGCGCGAGGGCTGAGACCGCTAGGGCAGCGATCAAACTTGTCTTCTTCACGTGAATCTCCTCCTTGAGATATCGGTACCGGTTGGATTGTTGTGTCCGTCCAGGTCAGACAGGGAGAGAGCGAGGTACCGCCCTCGGAGCGGGTCCAGCTGAGTGTCAGACGGGCCGCTCGGATTATTATGCACGCTCTGGTAGAACCAGGCAACCGTTGAGCGCCATTGTCTCGCCACAGCCACAGCGGCGAAGTCCAAGCCGCCCGCCCACTCCCCTGTCGCAGCAACGAAATCGGAGCCCGCCCACAAGCTCGGCGGGCCGCGGCATCCCGGGCGTGGCGAGGCCGTGAGTTAGCCCGCCACCGACAGAACGAGCGGGATCGTGACGAGCGCGGCAACACTCGTGACGAGCGTTGCCGCACCGACGAGACGCACGTCACCGTCATACTCAAAGACGATGACACTCGCGGTCGACGACACCGGCATCGCAGCCATAATCACAGCGGACGCGACCCATTGGGGCGCCAGGCCACCACCGAAGAGCGCCACAGCAAGGATCGTCAGCAGCGGCAGCGCCACAAGCTTCACCACCGACGCGACAGCAACGCCGGCGATCGACACGGTACCCGAGCGCATCCCCGCAAGAGCGGGCTTGATCGTGAGCCCGACAGCGAACATCGCAGCGGGCACGGCGGCGCCCCCAAGCATCTCGAGACTGGCAGCCAACACGGTGGGCACCACAATGTCAAGCAGATTGACCGCCGCGCCCGCAACCACCGCCAGCACCACCGGGTTCAGCAACAACGACCCTTTTGCGAGCCTCCAGAGCAACCGCCAGACGCCCCGCTCACCCTCGCGACCACCGCGCGCCGTGCCCCCACGAATGGACTTCAGTAGCGGGTAGCCGACCATGAACAGCAGGTTGTGCAGGAGCTGCCCCAGGGCTGCACCGAGCGCTGCGCCAGGGCCAGCGACACTGAGCACGATGGGCACGCCAAGGTACCCGACGTTGCCGTACGTCGAAGCGACAGCAAGCGGGCCGGGAGCGAGCCCAGCCCGCCCCGCGCTCCCACGCCCGCGAACGAGAAAGGCCCCAAGGTGCACGAGAGCGTAGACGAGCGCGGTAGCCCCGAGCGAGATTCCAACGAACGCGAGCGGGACGCCGTCTCGGATCGGCGCGTTTGTCACAGCCACGAACAGGAACGCAGGCAGCGCGAAGGTGAACACAAAGGCGTTGAGCCCAGCCTGCGCACTGCGAAACCGTGGCGCGAAGCCAGCAATCATGCCGAGGCCGAGGAGCACAAACATCGGCGCGATCGTTGACAACACGCTCAGCATTTCACATCTCCGTCTCGAAGTAGTTAGTGGCGAGGCTTTGACCTTCGCGCTCAGTCATGTCAGGATACCCCTGGTTCTACCAGACGTAATCAATGAGGATGCACAGTGAATACCCACACAGCCCATTCGCCGACGACACCCACCCACACACCGTCGCTATCGCACCACGGCACTACCGAACGAGTCTCGCGGATTCGCGCGACAATCGCGAAACGAATGCTCGACTCGCTCGATACGTCCGCGCAGCTCACTGCGACGGTCGAGGTTGACTGCAGTGCGATCTCAGACATCCGACGCGAAGTGAAACAGCGCTTTCGCGAGCAGGAGGGTGTCGGGCTCAGCTATCTCCCGTTCATTGTGCATGCTGCGGTCGAGGCACTCAGGGATCATCCCAAGCTGAACGCAACGATCGACCTCGACGCCGGGGTCATCAGCCATCCTGACGGCGAACATGTTGGCATCGCCGTCGATACGCCCCGTGGCCTGCTCGTGCCCGTCATTCGAGATACCGCCACGCTGTCGGTCCGGTCGCTCGCGACGGCCATCGCGGGCGTCGCCTCACGCGCGCAAGCGGGCAAGCTGACCGCCGGTGATCTCGCCGGCGGTACGTTCACCGTCACGAACTACGGCTCGGTCGGCACGCTCTTCGACACGCCAATCATCAACCAGCCGCAGGTCGCTATCCTCGGAACCGGGGCGCCCACGCGCCGCCCGGCCGTGATCCAGCGTGCCGACGGGTCCGAAAGTATCGAGGCCCGCGACATGATGTACCTCTCCTTGAGCTACGATCATCGGCTCGTTGACGGCGCAGACGCTGCACGGTTCCTTGGGCAGGTCAAAGCCCGGCTCGAAGCAGGCGAGTTCGACGTGTAACGGGGCCAGCGCGCTACACGAACGTTGCGCCGGGACCAGCGATCGCGGCGATCCCGTGCAGCACTGTCTCGGCGACGACCGCGCTCGAAGTCGGGTTCATTTCGGAGACCGCGTTCGTCATCACGAACCTGTACTCCCCCGCAGCTCCGGCCGCGACGATCTCGTGCGTAGTGCGCTCGGCACGAGGATCAGCGATGAGCCGCACGCGCGTCTCACGCCAGAGCCCGGTCGCGTGGGCGAGCGCACACGCGACGTTCAAGGACCCCGGATAGCGCGCGACGGCTTCCGCAACGGTGCCCTCGAACAGGACGAACGGCTCAGTGGCGCTCTCAAGTTCTCGCACCTGCTGGGCGCTCATCCACGGCTGCGCGAGCGAGGCAGCGTCCTTCGTCGAGGTGAGGCTTGCGCTCGTGATGCCGTCAGTGATCCCGCCGGGCCGGGCCGCAGCCGCGAGCAGGTCGAGACCACCGATCGCCCCCGTCGCGAGCCGGAGTGTCCCGGGCCCGCCGGTGAGAGCCTCACGGCTTGCGGGGTCTGCGAGCGCGCCGATCGAGACGATGAGCAGGTCGCGCCCAGAAGCGATCACCCGCGAGCCGATCGACTGTGCTGCGGCGATCCCGGCGCACTCGACAACGATGTCGCTCGCGCGGATCGCCGCGTCGAGATCCTCACCGAAGTCAGTGACGCCCGCTGCGAGCTGCCCGACGGCCTGCGTGAGCGCATCAGCCCGCCGTGTCACGACGCCCGCAAGCGCGGCGCCTGGGACGTTGCCCGTCGCGAGCTCCTCGATGACCCGCGCACCGATCGCACCACTTCCCACAACAGCCACACGCAGCACGTTCTTAGCGGGAAGGCGGCCGAGGTCGACGGATCGCAATGCAGTCAGGATCTCGGCTTCGAGGTCAGTCGTGCCTGCGCCTCGCTCGGCCCACTGCCAGATTCCAGCGAAGACAGCCGTAGCCCGAGCAGCCGCGACGATCTGTGCAGCGATTGCTCTTGCGGGTGCGCTTCCGCTGCCTGCGGCGAGCGCGGCTGCGAGCGATGCCTGGCGCAGCGCCCTCCCGGTTCCGAGTTCCTCGCGCACCCCCATTGCGTCGGCGTTCGCGATTGCCAACGCGAGCGTGTGCGGCGGGGACGCCCCAATCTGGCTGGCCAAGGACTCGGCGGCTTGATCCGGGCTTTCACCGCGCCCTGGCGCCGCAGACGCCTCGACGAACTTGGCAATGTGCTCGTCGAGCGCGTACCAAAACGTCGCCGCCTTGCCATCGAAATAGTTGAAGAAGGAGGATCGGCTGACGCCTGCCCGCGTCGTAATGTCGGCAACCGTCGTCGTGTCGTACCCCTGTTCAAGGAACAGCTCACTCGCAGCGTCCGCTAGCGTCTCCCGTGAGGATGCAGGGGGCCGACCACGCACTACCGATGCCATGCTTTAACTGTAGTCTGCCGCCCCGGGTCTTCCGCCCAGTGCCGGACCACCACCTGTCATCCACCCCCAGCAACCCGTGCCCCGAGCCGCCAGCACCACTGTCGCCTGTGCCCCAGTCTGCCGAACCGCTGCTGCCCGCACCCTTGCCTGTCGGCCAATCCACTGCCGCCCTCGCCCAAGTCAGCCGGCCCCTTGCTGCCCGCGCCCAGGCATGCCGAACCGCTGCTGCCCGCGCCGCTGTCAGCCGTAACTCATGCGATCTGAAGAAGGAATGTGGATTCCAGCGGCGGGCGGCATTGATATCGCAGATCTCAAGACCACTGGCTGGGGCTGGGGCCCACTACCCACGGCGTCACCATGGCATAGGCTCCGAGACGCTCCGGGCCCGGCGTCCGGGGCCTCCACTAAGCTCATCTTGCACACGCCCGCCCCATGATCGGAGCCCACATGAGCCAAACAACACTGCAGGAGTGGGCCACAGCGCGCGCAGACGAGCTTCCCGGCTCAGCCCCCGAGCAACCGTTCGGGCCCGACTCGACGGTGTACAAGGTGCGCGGCAAGATGTTTCTGCTGCTGTCCGACACCACCGGCGAGCCGTTCGTCACTGTCAAGGCGACGCCCGCCGACGCGTCAACGCTGCGCGAGGCATTCGACGACATCATCCCGGGGTACCACATGAACAAGCGGCACTGGATCACGCTTCGCGCTGGCGGCGCGCTCGAGGAAGAGCTTGTTCGCGACCTTGTGACCGAGTCATACCTCCTTGTCGTTGAAACGTTGCCGCGGGCTCAGCGCCCGGTGGACCCGGCGACGTTTGGGCAGCAACCCAACTAACCTGTTGGCGTCGTACTCGCTGTAGCCCAGTCACGCGGTGAGCACCCCTCGCGCTGAGCGAACACCCGGGCAAAGGAGCTCCCTGTGTAGCCGAGTGTCGCGGCGACCTCGGAGACCGGGAGTTGTCTCGCGAGGAGTTGTTTGCCAACCGTGATTCGCCATTCGGTGAGGTACCCGTGCGGGGTGGCCCCGACGAGTTCGCGAAACCGTGCGGCAAATGCACTCCGAGACATAGCCGCCTCCCGGGCGAGCGTCTCGAGCGTCCATGCCTCCCCTGGCTCGGCATGGATTGCACCGAGCGCGCGGGCGATCTGTGGGTCGGCGAGCCCGCCGATCATTCCTGTGTTGATGCCGTGCTCGCCGGGCCTGTCGAGCACATGCCGCAGGAGCTTAAGTAGCACGATCTCAAACAGCCGATCTACGATGTGGCGGTGTCCGCAGGCGCCTGCATCAATCTCAGATGCGAGCAGGTCAAGCGTCGCCTCGAGCCCCGCGACCTCTCGGATCGGAACGCTCACGACGTCGGGGAGCGCCGCGACGAGCGGGTGCGAAGCACCGCCCTCGAACGCGAGCGTGGCGCACGCGAGGTCGACGCCCCGGCCGGCACCCGGGGTGAACGTGTGGTCGTGTGCCCGAGGGTAGAACAGCAGCGTCGGTTCTGAGAGCCACCGTCCGGTCCCGGCGCCGTCGTCGACGGCCATTGATCCGGCACGGAGAATGTGGAGGAATCCGCGCCCGGGCAGCGGCTCGAACCGTCGTCTGTCACAGAGGTTGCCGTCGAAGAACTGCTGCGCCTGCACGCCGAACCGGCGAAGCAGCGCGTCGAGGCGGTCGGTTGGTTCCATACGCCAATTATGGACGATCTGGCAAGCTATTGGGCAAATCTGAAGCGAAACGTCCCAAGATTGACGTCACACTGGTGTCAGCCGGCACGCACCGCCGCAACTCACACAAGGAGAATCTCATGGCACATGTCCCAGTCCTCACCGCAGCAGAGGCCGCACCCGCCGCCCAGGCGAACCTCGCGAAGATCGAGAAGGCCTTCGGCACGGTTCCAAATATGTTCGGGGCCGTAGCGAACTCCCCAGCTGCGCTGCAGTCAATGTGGGGGTCGTTCGGGGCCTTCTCGACTGGCGCGCTCGGTGCAGCTCTCACCGAACAGATCGCTGTAGCCGTCGCCGACACGAATGCCTGCGCATACTGCCTCGCCGCGCACACGGCGCTTGGCGCGCAGGCCGGCCTCAGCGCCGACGAGCTCGCAACCGCACAACTCGCGCGGGCCGCCGATCCCAAGGTTGAGGCGCTGCTGAAGTTCGCGCAGAGCCTGGTGGAGAAGCGCGGCAAGGTTCAGCCGCAGGAGATCACCGGCCTTCGCGACCTGGGTTGGAGCGACAGTCAGATCGTCGAGACGATCGCCCAGGTCGGTCTCAACCTGTTCACGAACTACATCAACATCGCGCTCGACGTTCCTGTCGACTTCCCCGAGGTTCCGTTCCAGCGAGGCTAACCGGCATTGACTGAGCGGGCTCGGCGCTTCCTCACCCTGAGGCGCCGAGCCCGCACCGCGTGTGCACCCCGCACTCACAGCAGGACGAAGCTGAGGCATCCAATAGCGAGCGAGATCACTCCGAGCTGCAGCAGGAGCAGCCGCTGCACGGCCCCGCGCTGCTCGGGTACCCGCGCGAGACTCACAGCGAGTTCGACGCGCGCTGGCGACGCCATCATCGCTGTCGCTGCGGCCGCGTTGTGCGCGCCGATTGCGAGCGGCACGTCCAGTCCAAGCGCCCGAGCGACGTCGGTTTGCGCGCCCGCGCCGAGCGCGTTCGCGCCCGAGTTCGACCCCGTAACGAACCCGATGAGCGAAGCAAACAGCGGCAGAAAGAACGGGTAGCCTGCCCCCAGACGCGCGAGAATGCCTGCGAGTTCCTCGGTCATGCCGCTCACTCCCATGAGTGCGCCGAGCACGACAAAAAGCACCGTCGCGGGAGCCACCCGCAGCCATGTCGCTGCGGCAGAGCGAACAGCACCACGCGCCGCGCTGCGGTGCACCGCCAGCAGGGCGCCGGTCGAGACGAACAGCCAGAGCGCAGGCGACGTCAGGATCGCTTGTGCGGCTCCGCTCCCGGCGGGCAGGAGCGCGAACACCAGTGTTGCAGCGAGCATCCCACAGAGCACAATCGCGTAGGGCACACATGCGCGGGCCACGTCGCGCGACATGCCGATGCGGTTGCCGCGGGCGGCACGGATGCCAATGTGCAGCGCGAGCACCGTCAGCCCGCCGATCGCTCCGGCCGGCGCGGTGCCAACAAGCACGTTTGCCCCGAGCACGGCTGCCGAGAGCGCGAGAGCGGAGCCGATTGCGGCGGTGATTGCTGGCGCCCGACGTCCTCGCTCCGATACGAGCAGCGCCGCCGTCACCCCGACGGCAACGAACACGACGATGTTGAAGAGCGCCGTCGTGACGCCGAGCGCATCGAAGTCGACCCCTGACAGGTGCGAGGCGATGAGCGTGCCAGGCCCCATCGATCCCCACGGCACTGCGCAGAGTCCGAGCAGCCCGACGATCGCCGCCTGCTTTCCCGGCAGCCCGATTCCGAGCAGCAGCGGGACCGCGAGCGCGGCGCCAACGCCGTACCCCGTGAGCGACTCGGTAAGCGGCGTGAAGCCGTGCACGATCGCAAGGACCGGAACGATGCCGGTGCCGAGCGAGCTCGTCACCCAGCCGGTGATGCGTTGCTGGTTGCCCGTGAAGCGCCCCGCCTCGGCGAAGAGGATCCCGCCGGCGAGCACGAGGACGACCTCGGTCACGACGGGCGCCCATTCAGCTGCGGACCGCAGCGCAGTGGAGACTGAGATCGGGAACACGAAGGCGACGAGTGGCACAAGCACGGCGATCCCGGCGAGCGCGGCGGCACGCGAGGATCTGCCGAGAAGCAGCATGAGGATCACGGCCGATAGCGGCGCGACTGCGGCGAGCGCGCGCACTACTCAGCACCACACGGCACAGGAAGGATTCCCGACGGGCGCGCCGCATCCCACACGCAGTGGAGCGTCTTGAGGCGCATGCTGTTCGGGCTCCTCATCTGGGTTCGCGGCCGGGAGGTCGCCTGTCGGTTGGACAGAGAGGTGGGGGCAGGAGTCGAACCTGCATGCACGGCCTTGCGAGCCGCAACCTAGCCATTCGGTCACCCCACCGGGTGGGCGCATCCGTTCGGATGCGCCCCGGGCAACACCTACGCGCGCTGGCGGGCGAGGGCGTCGCCGATCACCTCCACAGCATACTCAATCTGCTCGGTCGTCACGGCGAGCGATGGCAGGAAGCGGATCACGTTGCTGTAGCTACCCGCCGTGAGCAGCAGTACGCCCTGGCTCGCGGCATAGGCAGCGATCTCACCCGCGAGCCCTGCCAACGGGGTCGTGGTGCCAGGCTCAACGAGTTCGAACGCGATCATCGCGCCGTGTCCGCGGATGTCGCCAATTTCCGAGAAGCGGGAGGCGAGGTCGCGCAGGCTGTCGACGAGCGCGCGCTCGATCCGGGCGGCTTCTGCGAACGGCTCCCCCGTTTCGAGCATGTCGAGCACCGCGTGGGCGGCCGCGATCGAGACCGGGTTGCCGCCGAAGGTGCCGCCGAGGCCGCCGACGTGTGCGGCGTCCATGATCTCGGCGCGGCCGGTGACGCCGGCGAGCGGCAGCCCGTCAGCGATGCCCTTCGCGGTGAGCACGAGGTCGGGAACGAGCCCAAAGAGCTCGCTCGCGAACCAGGTACCAGTTCGTCCGAGGCCTGCCTGGATCTCGTCAGCGATGAACACGACGCCGTTCGCGCTCGCCCACTCCGCCAGCGCTGGGAGGTACCCATCGGCGGGCACGATGAATCCGCCTTCGCCCTGGATGGGTTCAGCGATGACCGCGGCGAGATCCTGGACCCCGATGCGCTGCTCGAGATACTCGATCGTGCGCGCGGCGGCCGCTGCCCCCGAGAGCCCGTCTCTGAACGGGTACGAGTTCGGTACGCGCTGAATGTCTGGCGCGAACGGGCCGAAGCCGGTGCCGTACGGAGCCGCGCGATGGTTCATTGCCATGGTGAGGTTCGTGCGACCGTGGAACGCGTGGTCGAGGGCTGCAACGACGCGGCGGCCTGTGTGGGCCCGCGCGATCTTCACTGCGTTCTCGACTGCTTCTGCGCCCGAGTTCACGAAGAACGTCTTCTTGGCGTGGCTGCCCGGGGTGTGCGTCCCGAGACGCTCGGCGAGACGCACGTAGTTCTCATACGGTGTGACGGTGAAGAGCGTGTGGCTGACGCGGTCAAGCTGTTCCTTGGCGGCTGCGACGACGGCCGGCTGCGTGTGGCCGAGCGTCGTGACGCCGATTCCTGACCCGAGATCGAGCAGGCGATTGCCGTCGACGTCGGTGAGCCAGGGGCCGTCGGCGTACTCGATGTACACAGGGAGGGCGCAACCCACGCCCCGTGGCACTGCCGCCTGTCGGCGATCGTGGATCTCGAGGCTCTTCGGGCCGGGAATCTCGGTGACGAGCTCCGGGCGCTGAAGTGTGGCGGGAGCTTCGACTGTGTGAGTCATGGCTGTGACTTCCCTTCGGGTCGTGTGAAGAATGAGGCGGTTGCGGGGGCGTGTGTGGCGGCCTGCGGCACTGCTGCGGCAGCCGCTGCGAGGTCTTCGGCGAGCCTCGTCATCTCCTCACCGTTGAGGCCATGCACGGTAAGTCTGAGGAAGTGCTCGCCGTCACGCTCGAGTCCGAAGGTCACGCCGTCGCGAGCTATCCAGCCGCGACGCATAAGCTGAACGAGCACGGCGGACGAATCGCCGCGCACATCGACCCAGACGTTGAGGCCGTCACGGCTTTCTGACGTCAACCCGACGACGCGGAGCCGATCAACAAACGCCGCGTTCCGCGTGGCGTAGTGATCGCTCGCGCGGCGAATGAGGGCCTGCGTCTCGGGGTCGGTGAGCAGTGCCACGGTGAGCCGCTGGATGAGATGGCTGACCCAGGTGATGCCACCGCTGATACGGGCTGCAAGGCGCTCAGCGGTCTCGGCATCACTCGCGACGAGCGCGATGCGCATGTCTGGGCCGAGCGCCTTCGACATGGAGCGGACGAGCGCCCACCGCGACTGGCCGTCACCGATGATGCTCGCGTACTGGGCCCGGGCGAGTAGCGAGAAATGATCGTCCTCGATAACGAGCACCTGCGGGTAGTCTGCGAGCACCTCGCGCAGCGCGGCCGCGCGGTCTGCGGTGAGACTCGCGCCAGTCGGGTTGTGGGCGCGCGGGGTGCAAATCACTGCGCGGACCCCAGATTCGAGGGCCGCAGCCAAACTCTCGGGGAGCATCCCGTCGGCATCCATCGCGACTGGCACCGGGCGGTAGCCGTTCTGCCGAATCGTGCTGATGCTTGTCAGGAAGCAGGGATCCTCAACTGCGAGCGCGTCGCCAGGCGTGAGCGTCTGGGCGAGTAGCCGCTCGATCGCGTCGACAGCTCCGGCGGTGACAGTCAGCCGGAATGGGCGCGGTTGATCTGCGGCGATCCACGTGGTCGCCCACTCTGCGAGATCAGGATCAATCGTCGGCTCGCCGTACAGGCGCGGCGCGGCAGCCGGGAGCCGCACGAGCTCCGGGCGGGGAAGGAACGCTGGATCAGGGTTGCCGTCGCCAACGTCGCGGAGCACGGTGTCGCGCGCGAATCCCTCCTCCTCGTAGGCCTCATAGGGGTCGACGATGAAGGTGCCAGCACGGCCGCGCGTCTCTGCGAGCCCAGCCTGCACGAGCGCCTTATATGCGGCTGACGCCGTGTTGCGGTTCACTCGGAGCGTATCGGCGAGACTGCGCATCGGCGGCAACGAGTCGCCCGGGGCGAGGGATCCGGCGTCGATGAGCGCGCGAATGCTCGCGACGATGTCGTCGACGGTGCTGCCTGAAATCTCCGTGGGGCCTGTGTGCCCTGCGCCGCGGTTCGCCACGCCTGCTCCCTTCTCACGGTGTACCGAACTCGTCAGCTCGGTTTCAACACAGCCCATGTTACGCTTTGTCCTATGACAAAGCAACTCGGGGCAGATGACCTCCCCATTCACGACTTTCCGACAGCCACCTCCGTCGCCGAGTTCACGCGAAACATCGCCGACGTCCGCGAGAACATCGCGCGTGCTGCAGCTCGCGTCGGTCGCTCCGCAGCAGACGTTCAGCTGCTCCCCGTCAGCAAAACCGTGCCCGAGGACCGCGTGCGCCTCGCAGTCGCGGCCGGATGCACCCAGCTCGGAGAGAACAAGGTCCAAGAAGCGAAGCGTAAGTCGGAGAGCCTCGCCGACCTCGGCGTCGAGTGGTCGGTGATCGGGCACCTCCAGACGAACAAGGCGCGCGACGTCGCCGCCTTCGCATCTGAATTCCAGGCACTCGACTCACTGCGTGCCGCCGCGGCGCTCGACAGGCGCCTCCAGGCAGCTGGCCGCGGCCTGGACGTCTACGTGCAGGTCAACACTTCGGCCGAGCCCCAGAAGTACGGGCTCCCGCCAGAAGACCTTGAGGCGTTTCTCCGCGAGCTCCCCCAGTACAACTCACTCAGGGTGCGCGGCCTCATGACCCTCGCTCTCTTCACGAGCGACATTCCGCGCATTCGAACCTGCTTCGCGCTCCTGCGCACCCTTCGAGACCGCATGCGCGAGCTCGATCCGGCGCTCGTCGGTGACGGCGGACTGTCGATGGGTATGAGTGGCGACTACGAAGTCGCGATCGAGGAAGGCGCGACATGCGTGCGGGTCGGCCAGGCGATATTTGGCGCCAGGCAGCTTCCTGACAGCCACTACTGGCCCGAGGCGTTCCCGCAGGAACCAACTGGCGCCCAGGCAGACCCCAGGCCGTAGCGCATGCGACTCGCCGAGGTGTCGGTGCCGGCGCTCCGCCACAACATCGGCGCTATCAGGCGCCACACGGGGGCCGAGGTCATCGTCGTCGTCAAGGCCGATGCGTACGGGCACGGCGCAACCATCGTCGCGCCAGCCGTGATCGAGGGCGGAGCAATCATGGTCGCTGTTGCGAGCCTCGACGAGGCGCTCGCCCTGCGAGCAAACGGGTTCTCGGCCCCGATTCTCTGCTGGCTCCACTCCGAACGGCTGGACTACCGCGCGGCCGTGCGCCACGACGTCACGCTCGGAGTGAGCCGCGCCGGCCAGGTGCGCGATCTCGCGGCCGCCGCCGCAGCTCTCGGCGCGACCGCCTCCGTTCACCTCAAACTCGACACCGGACTGAGCCGCAACGGCGCTGCCCCGGAGACATGGCCCGAGCTGTTCGCCGCCGCGGCAGCCGCGGAGCGTGCCGACACTGTGCGAGTGGCTGGCCTCTTCAGCCACCTTGCCAACGCCGGCGATGCTGCCGATCGCGCCCAGGCGTCGCGGTTCGACGCTGGCGCACGACTCCTCCGCGCGACGGGCGCGAACCCCCGACTCAGGCACCTTGCGGCGTCGGCGGCGGCGCTCTCCTCCCCCCACCTCGCGTACGATGCGGTCAGGGTTGGGATCGCGGCCCTCGGCCTCGATCCGGAACCCGGCGTCCACGGCCAGCCGATCCGCCTGCGGCCCGCACTCACGCTCAGCGCGGAGATCGTCTCGCTGCATCGCGGGAGCGTCAGGTCGTATCCCGAGGAGCCGATCCTGAACGCTGCCAGCGGAGAGCGGCTGTACGCGGTCCTCCCCATCGGGTTTGCGGACGGCATGCCGCGCGCGCTCGCGGGCACGGGTCTCACCGTCACGATTGGGGGCCTTCGCGCGCCACTCGTCGGCCAAATCGCGATGGACGAGTGCATCATCGACGTGACGTCCCTCGCCTCGCGCGTGCGCGTTGGCGACCGAGCCGTGCTCTTCGGAGACCCCGCTCGCGGGGAACCCGCCGTTGAGGAGTGGTCCGAGCGCCTGGGGACCATCAGTTACGAGATCATCGCCCGCCTGGGAACCCGCGTACGGCGAAAGTCGGTGGGCCAGGGCGACCCCCCACGAGACGCCCCGGCCCACCTCTCCCCCTCGGGCCGCGAGGGGGAGTTCTAGGAACCCGCGGTGGCAACAGCGACCACGCCCGCGACGATGCGGTGAAGGTCGCGCTCACTGAGCGACGGGTGGACTGGCAGCGACAGCACCTCGGCTGCGGCGCGGTCGGACTCCGGCAGATCGGCCGCCGGCGCATAGGATGCGAGCGACGGGAGCCGGTGGTTCGGAATCGGGTAGTACACCCCGGTAGCGACGCCATGCTCGTGCAGCAGCGCGGCGCGGATCCGGTCGCGTTCGGCAGCCGCAACCCGAATCGTGTACTGGTGGTAGACGTGGGTGGCCTCAGGGGCAACGCGCGGTGGGGTCACACCGGGTACCAGCGCGAGTTCGTTATCAAAGAACTTGGCGTTGCGCTGCCGGATCCTCGTCCACGCGTCGACCTTACGTAGTTGCGCGCGCCCGACCGCCGCGTGCACGTCGCTCATTCGCGCGTTGAACCCGACGACCTCGTTCGCGTACTGCGTCTCCATGCCCTGATTACGCAGTAGCTTCACCCGGCGAGCGGTTTCGTCAGCACGGCACACGACCATGCCGCCCTCGACGGCGGTCATGTTCTTCGTGGGGTACAGACTGAACATCGCAAACTCGCCGATCGTGCCGACGGGCCTGTCGAGCCAGCTCGCACCGTGCGCCTGCGCAGCATCCTCATAAATGGCGAGGCCATGTTCTCGTGCGACCTGTTCGATGGCATCGACCTGAAAGGGGTGGCCGTAGAGGTGCACAGGCATGATGCCCTTCGTGCGCTCGGTGATCGCCTCGCGAACGCGGGCGGGGTCGAGCGTGAAGTGCTCTGGCTCGATGTCGGCAAACACAGGCGTCGCGCCCGCAAGCACGACCGAGTTGGCGACCGCCGCGAACGTGAACGACGGCACGATCACCTCGTCGCCTGGCCCTACCCCGCTCGCGAGCAGGCCGAGGTGCTGGCCGCTCGTCCCCGAGTTCACCGCAACCGTCGGCCGACCGAGTACGAAGTGGCTCGAAAACTCCGCTTCGAAGGCGGCGACTTCCGGGCCCTGCGCGAGGTTTCCCGAGCGCAACACCGCGTCAACAGCGAGTCGCTCCTCACTGCCGATGAGCGGAAGTGCCGCAGGGATGAGCGTGGGTGACTGGGTCATGGGGTGTGCCTTCCGCGCCGAGGGCGCATGTCGAATCATTGTCATCACCATGATAGCGTTTGTCCTATGACAAATGTTGTGAGTGTGAAAAATCGTCGCTCACCGCGGGAATTTGAGCGGATCGGCGAGCGACGCCGGGCGGTGCAACTCGCCGACGCCCGGCAGCTCGAGCTCACACGCCGCCCCGCGCACATCCTCGCAATCGGGTCCCAACTCGCGCACGGATCGGTCGGCCTGAACGCCGCCGCGCGAGTATTTGGGAGCCGCGGGGCGCACGCGATCACACTTCCGACGATCCTGCTCAGCGTGATGCCGCACTACGCCGCGGTGCACGACGTCCAGGTGCCCGCAGCGTGGCTCGCCGACACCCTCCGCGACCTGGCGTCCGCGGACGCGCTCACGGACCTGCAGTGGCTCTCGACAGGATACTTCGCCACGCTCGGCCAGCCGACTGCGGTCGCAGAATGGTTCGCAAGCCAGGCCGAGAGCACCCGGCCCGCGCTGCTCGTCGACCCCACGCTCGGCGATGCCGAGCTCGGCTTCTACACCGACCCCGGCCTTGTCGACGAGATCCGCTCCGAGCTCCTCCCGCTTGCCACCGGAATTGTTCCCAACAGGTTCGAGCTCGCTCACCTGAGCGCCTCCCCGCTCGCCGAGCTGAGCTCGCGGGGCGCTGTCGAAGAAGCCGCCCGCTCGATCATGGGGCCACAGACCGAGTGGGTCGTCGTCACCGGCGTCAGGCTACCAAGTCAACAGCCCCGCCTCGGCGGCCCCGCAGATATCTGCGATGTACTCGTGACTCCGACGTGGAGCAGCGTGCACCGCCAGGAGGAACGAGAGGTTACCGCGAAAGGACTCGGCGACACTTTCGCCGCCGCCCTCACCACCGCACTCCTCGAACGTTACGACATCGACGAGGCTGTCGAGTTCGCCTCGGGTGAAGTGCGGCGCGCCCTCGCGCAAGACACGCGGGCGTCCCGCGACTGACACGACAACTTGCAGCATCGCACACTCGAGAGGAGCACTTCACAATGTCCACACGCAGCTCGATCGCCTCGTGGGTGACGTCGACCGACCACAAGGTGATCGGCTACATGTATCTCATCAGTTCGGTCGCGTGGTTCCTCGTCGGCGGCGTCCTCGCCCTCATCATTCGCGCGCAACTCTTCGCGCCGGGCCTCGAAGTGGTCGCAACCAAGGAGCAGTACAACCAGCTCTTCACCATGCACGGCACAATCATGCTGCTGATGTTCGCGACCCCACTGTTCACCGGGTTCGCAAACGTCATGATGCCGCTGCAGATCGGCGCACCTGACGTCGCGTTCCCTAGGCTCAACGCGTTCTCGTTCTGGCTCTACACGTTCGGCTCGCTCATCGCCGTCGGCGGCTTCCTCACCCCACAGGGCGCCGCCTCATTCGGGTGGTTTGCGTACGCACCCCTGTCATCCGAGACGTTCTCGCCAGGCGTCGGCGGCAACCTGTGGGTACTCGGCCTCGGCATCTCTGGCTTCGGCACGATCCTCGGGTCGGTCAACTTCATCACGACGATCATCACGATGCGCGCACCCGGCATGACCATGTGGCGCATGTCGGTGTTCTCCTGGAACGTGCTCGTAACCTCGTTGCTCGTGCTCGTCGCGTTTCCGGTGCTCGCTGCTGCGCTCTTCGCGCTTGCGATGGACCGGATCTTCGGCGGCCAAATCTTCTCGGGCGAGGGTGGCGCAATCCTGTGGCAGCATCTTTTCTGGTTTTTCGGACACCCCGAGGTGTACATCATCGCGCTGCCGTTCTTCGGCATCGTCTCCGAGATCTTCCCGGTCTTCAGCCGCAAGCCGATCTTCGGGTACAAGACGCTGATCTACGCGACAATCGCCATCGCCGCGCTGTCCCTCACCGTGTGGGCGCACCACATGTACGTGAGTGGCTCGGTATTGCTACCGTTCTTCTCGCTCATGAGCATGCTGATCGCGGTTCCGACAGGGGTCAAGATCTTCAACTGGATCGGCACCATGTGGCGCGGCTCGATCACCTTCGAGACCCCGATGCTCTGGTCACTCGGCTTCCTCGTGACCTTCGTGTTCGGCGGCCTCACAGGCGTCATCCTCGCGTCGCCCGCACTCGACTTCCACCTCTCGGACACCTACTTCGTCGTGGCGCACTTCCACTACGTCGTGTTCGGCACTGTCGTCTTCGCGATGTTCGCAGGGTTCTACTTCTGGTGGCCCAAATGGACAGGCAAGATGCTCAACGAACGGCTCGGCAAGATCCATTTCTGGGTGCTGTTCATTGGGTTCCACATGACGTTCCTTGTGCAGCACTGGCTCGGCGTCATGGCGATGCCTCGCCGATACTACAGCTACCTGCCCGAGGACGGGGTTACCTGGGGAAACCAGGTTTCGACAATCGGATCGATGGTTCTCGGCGCCTCGATGATCCCGTTCTTCGTCAACGTCTACCTCACTGCGCGGCGAGGCGAACGCGTCACCCAATACGACCCCTGGGGGTTCGGCCGATCGCTCGAGTGGGCCACGTCGTGCCCGCCGCCGCGGCACAACTTCACCTCAATCCCGCGCATCAGGTCCGAGTCACCGGCGTTCGACGCCAACCACCCCGAAGTCGCACCATCGCCCGCCTGGGCTCCACGCACGATGCAGGCAGAGGCCCTGTCCGAGACCGACAGCGCGCCGAACACGCAGGCTGTCGACTAGTCAAAGTCGCCGCGCGGCTTGCGGCGAGGTGACGTCGTGGACTTCAGAAAGAGACGCACGAGCGAGCTCTTCTTCTCGAAATAGGCATGGCGCTCAATCTCGCCGCGCGCGTACTGCTCCTCAAGTTCACGGAGCGTCTCCTCGGCAGCCGTCGCGTCGAAGCGCGATGCGCCGCCGATGGTCGTGTTCGCCCGGATCTTCATATCGCCACCGAGCATACTCGACGTAAATGTCAGAGCCTTGACTTACACTCATCGAACACACTTTCGAATGGGGGTAGGGGCGTGTACCGGAACGAACACGAAAAAGACACGGAGCGCGAGCGCATGTCATACGTGCAAGTCGACACTAACCTTTGGGCCGTCATGCGTTACCCGAAAGACCGACCGGTTGCGATGATCCAGGGCCTCGCGAACCGCGAGAACGTGCCGCTCTTCTTCGTCATGACGTGGCACCCAGAACCGTCAAAACGGCGGGTGGTGTCACAGCACGACACACTCGAGGCCGCGAACAGCTCGGTCCTCTGGGATACAAATCAAGTCGTGCGGGTGTCCCAGGCGACCGCTGGCCCAGCGAATGGGCGGAGATAGTGTCGACGTGCTCGCGCCTTCACGGGCACGCAAAAGCCCCACCGGCGATGATGCCAGCGGGGCCGCAGTGAATTACTTCTGACGCTGTCCAATCCCAAGATCGCGGGGGCTTGAAACCGACTCACCAGTGAACGAGTTGCGAAGCGCAAGGGACCTGACGATCCCGTCTGCGAGCTGACGCGCACCCTCCGGCGTGGTCTTCTCGTCAGCTGCTGCGTCCTCGCTCTTTTGGAATCCAATACGGATCTCCTCATCGAGGTATTCGAGCACCCCCTGCTGAACATGTGAAGGAAGTCGGCTGAAACTGTCGCTAAGCATGGTCTCCATGTTATGCCAGCACTGCGCGAATTTGGAATTCGCGCGCCCTAATGTTCAAGTTTGGTCCACGATTCGCCCGCGGTGGCTACCGGCGGGGGCCTGGGGCAACTAGCGCTCACCCTTGGCGAGCCGCATGATGCTCTGAACAGTCATGGCGAGCCCTGCAAGCCCAATCAACCCGGCGAACGCACCCGAGACCACATGCAGATCAAAGAGCACGAACGCAAAGACGGCACCGATAACGAACATGATCCCAACGGGAAGCAGGATTTTCGGCGACGGCAGCTGGGGCGCCTGCTGGGGTTCAGTCATGCACTGAGAATACCAACGCTCTGCGCGGGCTCCATCAGGCCCGGAACGATAGCGGTAAACCTGTGACCCCGTCGCCGTGATCGATTACCCTGGAAACTCACACGCTACTAAGTGGGCCAGGTGCGAACAGAACTGGCTCCGTGGAGTTGCATCTGCCCCAGTCAGCAAGATTGAAATCGCCACTCTCGCTAATCAGATACAGGCTGGATGCGCTGCTCGACCGTGAGGCCTTCCCCGTCTTGCCCGGGCAATCGGACCCTGCGGAGCAGGGGTTCGTGGTTCGCGATTCGATGTCGCGCAGTGATTCGCCCGCAGGGAAAGGCGCGCTGCAGCACGGTGCAGCAGTGCTGCCCACAATCGGCTGAGGCGCTCCTGGGTTGTTTGCCTTCATAACCAGCCGAATCGAATAGGTCCCGCCAGAACCCGAGCATGAGGCGCGCAACGAGCGCGCCTGGCACTGACGCTCGTTCACGCCCGGGGTTGAGAAGAGACTCAGCTCATTTGTTTCCAAACAGATCTTGGGCGCTGGTAACCCCAGCATAGAACGACTCTTCAAACCTCGCTGGAGGCACATCACCGAGGTCGCCACGGAGTCGTCTCGTGTTGTGCGAGTACTCCCTTCCAAACGTCGCGAGCTCGAGATCGTTGACCGTTTTCCGCGGCCCGTTCATCGCCGGCCCGCGCACAAGATCGGCCCCGTTGTGGTGGTTCACCGCCTCAGCGAGGGCATTGTCATGCCTGCCGCCAACAGTTCCGGTCGAGGGCGTCGCCTCGATACCGGAGAGGCGTTTTCCACTACGAGTGGAGAGAAATTGGCTGCCAAGGGAGCGCGAAAGTCAGATCGTTCACCCACAACTGATTCGGCGCACCTGCGCTGAATGCGCGGTTCGCGAGGCCTGAGCTCACCATTCTCTTGTTCAGGTTCTCGAATCCGCGCCTGCTCGTCGGGAAAGACTCCACTTTTCACGCCTTGGTTGATATCGGCCTGGCGCACCCAGGCGCGCACCGTCGACCCGGAACCGAGTTTTTCCGGCCACGCCCACGGTCGCGCCTTGACTCATACCGGGTTAGGCGCAGAAAGTTCGCACCATTCTGATCGCTGCACCTCCCTCCCAGCCGAGTAGCGGCATCTCTTGTTCTCATGTTGGACTCCGCTCCATGCCCCATCCGCGACCCTGGAACCTCCAACATTGCCAGGACGCCTTCATCAACTGGGCACCGGGCCCCTCTCCCAAACCCACGTCTTCGAGGCGAGAATACGGCCACCATGCTCTTCGAAGAAGTCGGTAGGTAGAGTGGCCGGCATGGGGAAGACGAATGGGATCCTGAATCGCTGCATCAATGAAGCTCGGGATGAGCTATCAGAATTCACGAATGGGAGGGCATTTACATCGGGGAACTGTCATGCACTCCATGACCGCGTTCAGCGCGTCTTAGAGTCACTTACCGAGGCAGTTGAGGCGCTTGCCGAAGACAGGGCACAGCGCCGCGATAACGAGGAGCCCAGCCGAGTAACTACACGCGGCTAGTGACGTCCGAGGAGCGCTTCCCAGAGTGACTCAGTGCGAGAGATCGCGTCGTCGAGCTGCCGCGCCGGTTCGCGAAGGTAAAGCTGTCGGCAGATAGGTTCTTGCGTTCACGTCGCGCTTGCGCGATTTCCTTGTCGAGGTAGTCAATGGTGTGAGTTCTAATGTGTTTTGGAAGTCGTCCGAAGCCTGCCCCAAAAGGAGGAGGAACCGTGCCGGGCGGGGTGACGTGCGCCTGCGCCTCATTGTTGGATGCTTCATAGCTCATTGACGTGGGCCCCTCGCTCAGGCCGGTGGCGAAAGACCGCCGATAATCGTCGCTGTGATGCAGCGACAGACTCAAAGCAGGTTACCGCCTAGTTGGCGGTACAAGAAGGGCACGGTAGGCACGCGTTCATCTGTTGTCTGCCGGGGGTAGGACTTCTCTCATCCGGTGATCAAGCCCCAAATGAGCAGGACGACTATGGAACCACTAATGAGAAGCGCCCAGAACTGTAATGACCAGAGCTTCTGGGGCGACGCGTCGAACACGATCGATCCAAGCCAACCGCCAGAGATGCATTCTTCAAGAGCAGCCGACTCCACCTGCGGACACATGTTGCTCTCGCGGAGTTCATCCGCGGTCTCGTAGCGAACGAGGAACCTCACCGTTGCGCCGGCGAACGTGCCACTTGGCGTTCCCAGCAACAGCATCGGCGCAGGTCAAGCTACCGAGAGTTCACTGGATGGAACGATAACTTTGCGACCGACTCGTCGACCTTTTCAACCGAGCGAGTGGGGGTGGGCCCAAAGGACTCACTAGCGCTGCTGCAACCGGCGGGTGCCCCGTGAGTACTTCGAGAAGGGCTCGAGAGGGGTTCGAATGGCATTTCACCGCTCACTTCCTCGACGCCTGGCAAGTGACATGGTGCTGGCGCTTCGAGCGGCCGATGGCGACGAGGACACCCTTCGCGCGTTGACCATGCCTCATACGTGCCGGGACCCGCTCGCGCACATCACCTGCCCCGAAGCGCTCAAGAGACGTCAACAGGGCGGCAGCCTTGAAGAGCGCACGCAGAGCCCGAATGACCCTCTCGTCGGCGGAGACGAGGCGCAGCCCCGTTCCAGAGAGATAGGTATCTCTCGGGAACGGGGCCGCAGCTCGTTCATATCAGGCTCAGGTTGTACGTGCAGGACCAGCTTGTTAGGCGGTGATCGACTTCCCCTCAGCTGCTTCAGTCGACGGCATTGCCACCTCGATCTTCCGCGGCTTTGCCTTTGCGTTCAGCGGAAGGATGACGCTGAGGACACCGTCCTTGTAGGTGGCGCTGATGTTCTCGGTATCGATGCCTTCGCCGATGCTGAACTGTCGCAAGTAGGCGCCCTCGGGGCGCTCCTGTGTCAGCCACTTCACGCCGTCGGAGTTCGCGCCTGAACGGTAAGCGCGGATCGTGAGTAGCTGGCCGTCGACGTCAATATCGAGGCTGCCTGGGTCGATTCCTGGCATATCAGCTGTCAGGAAGTATCGGTCCTGGTCTCGGTAGAGGTCAACGGGCATGGCGCGTGGCGCGGTGCGCGCCTGCAGCATGCCGGTGGCGACTCGTTCGAGCTCAGTGAAAGGGTCAAATGTCAGTGCCATTGAGATCAGTCTCCTTTCGATAGAAACCTGAGTCGGTTCCGCTCAGGTGTGATTTAGATTAGCACTCTGACCCTGAGAGTGCTAATAAAGAATGCTCAAAAATTGCTCAAAAGACCAACGCCACAGAGTTCACATTCCGGACCACTCGAGCCGTGTTCAACGACATCAATGCCCCCTGCCGCCATATCCGCAAGCAGCTACAGGCCCAAAAAGTAGCTGCCCCCATGTTTGAGGCGTATGGTGGTGTCCCACTCAGGAAAGGGAATGCAACATGAACGAGAAGAAGAAGCCCACCGAGGACACTGTTGACGAACCCGTAATGGACGGCGCTGACGAGGAATTCGATGGGGACGCAAACCCCCGCAAAGAGCAATCAGACCCAGGGCTGATCCGCCATCCCGACAAGGGCGACAAGACGACCGCGCCTTACAACCTGTAGAGCAGCCAGCAGCGCTTCTGGACAAGACCACCAGTCGCGCCAACCACACTGCGCGAACCGCCCTATGTGATCCAGCAACACGAATATCCTCTTGCACATATCTGGCCGACTCGTACGGTGTTGACGCTCTGGCTCCGCATGCAATCACGAATGGCCCCCAGTAACCCTGTTCTCGCCACGGAGGAGGCGCGGGCCCACTGGGGGGCTATGTTCGTCGCTTCTGGACGGATTTAGCGCCGTTGGCTGGACAGGCGCCCGCGCGCCGTGGGAGTTGGCTTTCTCAAGCCCCCACAGTACGGATGCGCTCGCGGCCTCGAGGGCGCCGTGCTGCGAGATAACGCGTCGCTTGGATGGCTGGGGATGCCATTACTGCACAAAGAACATGGATACGTTGTCGCGGTTTGCGAGAGCAACGCTCATTGCGACGGGAGGGTCTTTGGGCTGGCGTATGACGCCCATAGATTGGTGTCGATTTACACGCATGGCATGCACTCGATGCCGTTGGTTGTGTCGGTGCGCGTCACGGCTTCCCCTGTCCGAAAGTTTGCTCGAACAGCGTCTGTGTGCCCACTGACATCTATGACTTGTTTCGGAGCCCCTCTGCTCTCGCGTAGACGCGCGCACGGAGCTCGTCGAGCTGTTCTGGCGCGAGCGCTTGGTTCAGGATTTGTGCGATGCGTGTACGAGATAGACCGGCTTCTTCGCCGATTTGGGAGTGAGTGAGGCCGGCGCTCCGCAGCGCGAGAATACGGGGCCGGTCAGGTGATGGTTTGGACATGCAGCATCTGCCAACCGCCCGCGGTCTTGGCATTGAGCGCTGGCATGCTTGCGGTCTCGAAGTCCTCTGTTTGGTCTCGCCGCTGACGCGTGCCGAATTCGCTTAGCCAAACCCGAAGCTCTCCTTGCGTCCGCGTGCTCACATCCCCCTGTTGCCCCGTGATCGCTCAGTGGGGTCACCCTCGGGTTGTGGACACTACGCGAAGCAGACCCCCGTGTTCTGCTGGAACGGATGTCTCCTGACTACACGTAGGAAATTCACCCCGGAGTAGCGGCGAGAGGCCGCCCACCTCGGGGTCGATACCGGCCGCGAGGTCGTGCACTTCGCCAAAGAACTCCGGCCCGGGGAACAACTCCTCGGCCGGTGGGTGAATCAAGAACGCGCAAGGCTCGATGGCCCGGCCCCAGCCGAAACTCAACATGCCGAGACTCATGGGCGTTGCTCACTCTGTCTACCTCGCCTGGCGTTAGAAACGAAGCCGGCCTTGCTGGCCTGCGTGCGACAAATCCCGCGCACATTGATACGAGCGCGACGAATGACACGAACGCTTCCAGGACAGATCCCGACGATGTGGTGTTTCATGCCGACCGGTGCGCCCAGTTCACCTCGACACAGCTGCACGAGGTTTACCAGGCGCATGGGCTCGCCCAGAAGCACCGCGAGGACGAGACGTCTAAAGCAGCGTAGTTTCCCATGTGCCCCAAATGTGCCCTGCGAACTGAGCTGGCGGTAGGCGAAACAAAAAAGCCCCGGAACTTCCGCAAGTCTCTACGGCAGTTCCGGGGCCATCTGTCGGGATGACAGGATTTGAACCTGCGACCCCGTCGTCCCGAACGACGTGCGCTACCAAACTGCGCCACATCCCGATTTACGCTTTCGCGCAAGGAATACTCTATCGGGTCGCACTCGAAAAACGAAAACGGGCAGGGCGGTCAGCATGTCGCGGGCGGGGCTGTCAGCAAGTCGCGCGGCGGCCGAGCTCGAGCCCGCGCACAAGCCGCTCCGGACCGGGCCCCGGCCCTGGCGACGCCGCTCGCTAGTCCAGCGTCGCGATCACCACGGGGGCGTCCTGCCCCGGCCAGGTCGCCGTAAGCGTGCCCACAGCCCCACGCGCAGCGGGTGAGTCGGTCTGCGGCACGTGGATCACCCTGAGCGTGGAGAAACCCGTCGAGGCGACGCTCACGCCGTCAGCGAGAGACACCTCAGCAGCCCAGAGCTCTGGCACCTGCGCGCCGGGCTCCCCCGACCCATGGATCGGCATTTGAATCGCCCGCGCGACCGTGCTGCCGTCGGGCTGGTGCACGAGCTCTTCACTGTTCGAGCCACCCTGCGAGATCACCTGGGCGAGCACGGCGCGGTAGACGGGGTCGCCCGTCGCGGCAGTCACCCAGCGCGTGCCGAGCACGCCGTGCTCGGTCGTACCAACAAGGTGCGCCTCTCCGCCATCGAGCGGCGCGCTGCGGTAGGTGAGCGGCACGTGGTAGACCTTGTCCTCGCCAGCGGAGACAAGGATCCCGTCGATGCCAACCTCGCCTTCAGGGTCGTCGAGGCGGTAGCCCGAGACGCGCGTGAGCTTTGAGATGTCGCCAGTAAACCAGGGCTGCTTCGGCAGCCACTCGGCGATGAGTTCGAGCTTCGAAGGGACGAGCGTGGTGTCGATGTAGAGGAGTGCCATGACCCGATCATACGGGGCCGACGCGTGAGCGAAAACAGAAACGCCCACACCCTGGCAACAGCTCAGGGTGTGGGCGCGAAACGCGAAAGCGGCGCTTACTTCTGGTTCTTCAGGCGCGATGCCGAGCGGGCGCGCAGCGACGCGTCGAGCTCGACCTTGCGAATGCGGATCACGTCGGGGGTCACCTCGACGCACTCGTCTTCGCGGGCGAACTCGAGGCTCTCCTCGAGGGTCAACACGCGGGGAGGAGTCATCGACTCGAACGAGTCTGACGAAGCTGCACGCATGTTGGTGAGCTTCTTCTCCTTGGTGATGTTCACGTCCATGTCTTCGGAGCGCGAGTTCTCACCGATAACCATGCCCTCGTAGACCTCCTGCGTGGGCTGCACGAAGAAGCTCATGCGCTCCTGGAGGTTGATCATCGAGAACGGGGTCACGACGCCCGAGCGGTCGGCGACGATCGAGCCGTTGTTGCGGGTGACGATCTGGCCTGCCCACTCGTCGTAGCCGTGCGAGATCGCGTTCGCGATGCCGGTGCCGCGTGTGGTTGTCATGAACTCCGAGCGGAACCCGATGAGACCACGGGCGGGCACGATGAACTCCATGCGAACCCAGCCGGTGCCATTGTTCACCATGTTCTCCATGCGGCCCTTACGCGCTGCGAGCAGCTGAGTGATCGCGCCGAGGTGCTCTTCGGGCGTATCGATCGTGAGGTGCTCGTAGGGCTCGTGGGTCTTGCCGTCGACCTGCTTCGTGACAACCTGCGGCTTGCCGACGGTGAGCTCGAAGCCCTCGCGGCGCATGTTCTCGACGAGGATCGACAGCGCGAGCTCGCCTCGGCCCTGAACCTCCCACGCGTCGGGGCGGTCGGTGTCGAGCACCTTCAGCGACACGTTACCGATGAGCTCGCGGTCAAGGCGATCCTTGATCATGCGGGCGGTGAGCTTGTGGCCCTTCACCTTACCGACGAGCGGCGAGGTGTTCGCACCGATTGTCATCGAGATTGCGGGCTCGTCGACCTCGATGAGCGGCAGCGGACGAGTGTCTTCAGCGTCGGCGATGGTCTCGCCGATAGTGATGTTCTCGATACCGGCGATCGCAACGATGTCACCGGGGCCGGCCTTCTCTGCCGGGTAGCGGGTGAGCGCCTTGGTGAGCATGAGCTCGGTGATACGCACGTTCTGCTGGGTGCCGTCGCTCTTGACCCAGGCGACGGTCTCCCCCTTGTGGATCCAGCCGTTGTGCACGCGCAGCAGTGCGATACGGCCGAGGAACGGCGAGGAGTCAAGGTTCGTGACGTGCGCCTGCAGCGGGTGCTCGTCATCGTAGGTCGGTGCGGGCACCTGCTCAAGGATCACGCCGAAGAGCGCCTCAAGGGTGTCGCCGTCGGGCAGCGTGCCGTTGGCGGGCTCGTTCAGGCTCGAGGCACCGGCACGGCCCGACAGGTAGACGACGGGAACGTCGAGGATCGCGTCAACGTCGAGGTCTGGGTGCTCTTCAGCGATGTCGGAAGCCAGGCCGAGCAGCAGGTCCTGCGCCTCGCCGACAACCTCGGGAATACGGGCGTCGGGGCGGTCGGTCTTGTTGACCGCGAGGATCACGGGGTGCTTCGCCTCAAGCGCCTTGCGCAGCACGAAGCGGGTCTGGGGCAGCGGGCCCTCGGACGAGTCGACGAGCAGCACGACGCCGTCAACCATCGAGAGTGCACGCTCGACCTCGCCACCGAAGTCGGCGTGGCCGGGGGTGTCGACCACGTTGATGGTGATCGGGCCGTTCTTCGCGTGCTCGCCCTCGTAGCTGATGGCGGTGTTCTTCGCGAGAATGGTGATGCCCTTCTCGCGCTCGAGGTCGTTGGAGTCCATAACGCGGTCATCGACGTCTGCGTGTGCGTCGAATGAGTTCGTCTGACGCAGCATGGCGTCAACGAGCGTGGTCTTGCCGTGGTCGACGTGTGCGACGATGGCGACGTTACGAAGGTCTTCGCGTGTGGCAAGAGCCATAGGGGTGGATCCTCACGATCATAAAATAGCGAACGTTCTATCATACCCGTTCACGACTCATCCCGCGACCCGCGCGGGAAATGCGCGAGTTGCGGAGCAGGCCGAGACGGACCTCGGAGCGATGTCTGCCCCGGAAACCCTGCCCGAGCCGCACGGCGCGGGCGCCCCTCTAGCGTAGTAGGTCGCCGCCCACCGCGGGAATGCGGTGGGCGGCGACCTACTGATGTGGCTGCGCGGCTGGACTCGGCTACTCGAGCCCCTCGGCCACTCGAAGCGCCCGTGCAAGCTCTCGCCGCTCGGCCTGCTTGGCGGGGTCGGGCACCGGAAGCGAGGCGAGCAGACGCTGCGTGTAGGTCTCCCGCGGGGCGCGAAGCACGTCGGAGGTCGGGCCACTCTCGACGAGCTCTCCGCGGTACAGCACGCCCACGCGATCGGCGAGCGCGTCGACGACCGCGAGGTCGTGCGTGATGAACAGCGCGGCGAACCCAAGCTCAGCCTGCAACTCGGTGAATAGCTCGAGCACTCGCGCCTGTACCGAGACGTCGAGCGCGCTCGTCGGCTCATCGGCGATGAGCAGCTTCGGATCGAGCGCGAGCCCGCGCGCAAGCGACGCGCGTTGACGCTGCCCGCCTGAGAGCTCGTGCGGATACCTGTCGCCGTAGGCCCGCGGGAGCTGCACGGACTCGAGCAACGCGTCGACACGCGGCCTTGCCTCGGCGACGGATCGCGCGACCCTGTGAACGATGAGCGGTTCGGCGACGTTCTCGGCGATTGTCAGTAGCGGGTTGAAGCTCGACGCCGGGTCCTGGAACACGAACCCGATGCTCTTTCTGAGCGGCCTGAACGCGCGCTCTTTGAGCCCGACCATCTCATGGCCGAGCACGGTGAGCGAACCGCCTGTCGCGTCGGTCAGGCCTGCAATCGCGCGGCCGATCGTCGACTTGCCTGATCCTGATTCGCCGACGAGGCCGTAGACCTCGCCAGCCCGGATCTCGAAGTCGACGCCGCGCACGGCCTTGAAACCTGGCCGCCCGAGCCTTCCCGGGTACTGGATCTCCAGGCCGCGCGCCGAGACGAGCGCCGGAGCCCCCTCCCCCGCTGACGCGGCATTCGCTGCGGCATCGGTGGGCCGCTCCGCAGCGCGGATCCTGCCGTCGCCGAGCTTGAGCACGGCGCCGAGCAGCTGCTTCGTGTAGTCCTCGCGCGGGTTCGCGAAGACCTCTGCGACTGGCGCCTGCTCGACGACCTTGCCCTGGTACATCACGGCGACGTCGTCGGCGAGGTCGGCGACGACTCCCATGTTGTGGGTGATGAGCAGGATCGCGGTGCCGAGATCGTCCCTGAGCTTCCGCAGCAGGTCGAGGATCTCGGCCTGCACGGTCACGTCGAGCGCCGTCGTCGGTTCGTCGGCGACGATGAGGCCGGGCTTCAGCGCGAGCGCCATCGCGATCATCACACGCTGCTTCTGCCCGCCCGAGAGCTGGTGCGGGAAGTAGTCGACCCGCTCCTCAGGATCAGGGAGCCCGACGAGTGCGAGCATCTCTATCGCTCGCGCCCGCAGCTGCTTCTTCGAGAGCTTCTCGTGCGCTCGCAGCCCCTCCGCGATCTGCCAGCCGATCGTGTACACCGGGTTCAACGCCGTCGAGGGCTCCTGGAACACCATCGCGACGTCTCTGCCCCGCACCGCACGCAGCGCCTCGGCAGACAGCTGCAGCACGTCACTCGTTCCGCTGCCGTCGCGCGCCGCGAGCAGCACCGAGCCGCGAGAAACTGCTGTCTCTGGCAGCAGCCCGAGCACGGTGCGGGCCGAAACGGTCTTGCCCGATCCTGATTCGCCGACGACCGCGAGCACGCGCCCAGGCTGCACTGCGAGCGAGACACCGTCGACGGCTTTCACGTCGCCGTGATCGGTCGCAAATGTGACCTCGAGGTCGCGAATATCGAGAACCTTACTCATCGCACTCCCCCTGTCTCTGTAGCGGCATCGCCGCCACCCTGTGGCGCTTCGCCCGGCACAGTCGGAGTCATCGCCGTATTCGCCACGCGGCCACTGCCCGCCCTGGCCTTTCGCCGGACCCGCAACCGCGGGTCCGCGAGGTCGTTCAGACTCTCACCGGTGAGGGTGAGCCCCATCACAACGAGCACAATCGCGAGCCCGGGCCATACACTCGTCCACCACACCCCGTTCGTCACATCTGCGATCGCCTTGTTGAGGTCGTAGCCCCACTCTGCTGCCGAGTTTGGCTCGATGCCAAACCCGAGAAATCCCAGCCCCGCGAGGGTGAGAATTGCCTCCGACGCGTTCAACGTGAAGACGAGCGGCAGGGAGCGGGTCGAGTTACGCAGCACGTGCCTGAACATGATTCGCCCGCGGCTCGCGCCGACGACTCTCGCCGACTCGACGAACGCCTCAGACTTCACTCGCACGACCTCAGACCGCACGACCCTGAAGTACTGCGGAATAAACACCACAGTGATCGACAGCGACGCGGCCCAAATGCCGCCCCACAGGCTCGATTGTCCACCGGAAATGACAATCGAGAGCACAATGGCAAGGAGCAGCGACGGGAAGGCGTAGATCGCGTCAGCGATCATCACAAGCACCCTGTCGAGCGCGCCGCCGACGTAGCCCGACAGCAACCCGAGCATCGTGCCGGCAAAGATTGAGCTCACGACTGCGATCACGATCACGAGGAACGCCGTGCGCGCACCCCAGATGACGCGCGAGAGCACGTCATAGCCGGCGATCGTCGTGCCCAGTGGGTGGGCGGCAGACGGCGCGGTAAGCGACCCAAAATCACCGTCTGGTCCACTCAACGCGGAATACGAGTACGGCGCAAGGATCGGAGCACACAGCGCGACGAGCGCGAAAATGGCGACAAGCACAAGCCCCGTGATCAACATGCCCCGCTGGAGGCCAACGCTTTGGTGGAGCTGTTTCACGAGCGGGAGGTTATGCCAGCCGCGCTCGCGCGGAGGCACGACGGGAATGATTTCGGTCGACATATCAGTACCTCACTCTCGGATCGATGAGGGCGGCGACGACGTCGACGATGAAGTTCGACAGCGCAACGATGACGGCGAGGAGCGCGACAATGCCCTGCACAGCGACAAAGTCGCGTGCACTGAGGTAGTGGGCGAGCTGGAAGCCGAGCCCCTTCCACTCAAACGTGGTTTCAGTGAGCACGGCGCCACCGAGCAACATCGCGATCTGGAGACCGATCACGGTGATGATCGGGATCAGCGCCGGGCGGAAGGCATGCTTCGTGGCCAGGCGATACTCGCCAACTCCGCGTGATCGGCCTGAGTCGATGTATTCGCGCCCGATCGTACCGATCATGTTCGTGCGGACGAGCCTGAGGAAGATCCCGGCCGTCATCATGCCAAGCGTCAGCGCGGGAAGTACTGCGTGGGAGAGCACATCTCCAACGTTTGCCAACGAACCGGTCCGTATCGCGTCGATGAGATAGATGCCACTCGGGTTTGCCAGCGTTTGCAGCTGCAACTCGGTGGCAATCGACGCACGGCCGGACACTGGGAACCAGCCGAGCCACACCCCAAAAATGAGCTTCATGATAAGGCCAGAGAAGAACACCGGAGTCGCGTACGTGAAGATAGCGAAGACGCGCAGCGCCGCATCGGGGCCACGGTCCCGGTAGTAGGCGGCGAGGATGCCGAGTGGGATGCCAACGACGAGCGCGACGATCAGGGTGTAGACGGCGAGTTCCAGGGTGGCCGCCCCGAAGGTGACGAGCACCTCGGTCACCGGCCGCCGGTCACTAAACGTGACACCGAAGTTGCCAGTAAATATCTGGCCGAGGTACTCGAGATACTGCACGATCAGCGGGCGGTCGTAGCCCGCCTCGGCAACGCGTTTGGCGAGCTCAGCCGGGGGCAGCCTGTCGCCAACGGAGGCTGAAATCGGGTTGCCGAGCGTTCGCATGAGGAGGAACACCATCGTCACCAGAATGAAGACGGTGGGGATGATGAGGAGTGCACGCCACAGGATAAATCTTCCGAGGCCACCACCCTTCATCTTCGCGCGTGCGGTCACCGCGGGAGCGGCTTCTGTAATTACCATTGCAGGAATTCAGAGACACGGTAGGCGGGCGGAAGCGCGTCGCGCCCCCGCCCGCCGAACCAAGTTACTTCGTGAGCGACCCGAAGCGGAACTTGAACGACGCGTCAAGCGTCACCCCGTCGACGCCGTCAACCGCAACCGCAACCTGCGCGCCCTGCTGCATCGGCAGCGTGGAGAGATCCTCCGCGAGCTTGTCCTGCGCCTGCTCGAGCAGCTTGCCGCGCTCGGCCTCGTCGCCTGTCACGCGCTGCTCGTCGATGAGCTTCACAACGTCAGCGTTCTCGTAGTGGTTCACGAGGAAGTTGTCCGGCGAGAAGAACGGCGTCAGGTAGTTGTCGGGATCAGAGTAGTCGGGGAACCAGCCGAGCTGGTGCGCCGGGTAGAGGTCCTTCACGCGGTCCTCGGTGTACTGGCCCCATTCAGTCGACTGCAGGTCGACGGTGAACAGACCGCCAGCCTCGAGCTGAGACTTGATCTGCGCGTACTCCTCTGCTGAGGCGGCGCCGTAACGCTCCCCCGCATACTGCAGCTTGAGATTCACAGGTGTCTCAACGCCTGCATCGGAGAGGCGCTTGGCTGCGCGCTCGGCATCAGGCCCTCCTTCACCATCACCGTAGAGGCCCTTCAGCGACTCATTCGCACCGAGGAGTCCCTCAGGGATGTACGAGTACAGCGGAGTGTAGGTTCCCTTGAACACCTCGGTCGAGATCTTCTCGCGATCGAGCGAGTCTGCGACGGCCTGGCGCACTGCGAGCGCCTTCGCCGGGTCGGCCCCGTCCACTCCCGTGCCGAACGGTTGCGTGTTGAAGTTGAACACAATGTACCGGATCTCGCCGCCCGGGCCCTTGACGACATTCAGGCCATCGGTGCTCTCGAACTTCTCGACGTCGGTCGCCGAGATATTGCGGAATGCGACGTCGACTGCCTTCGTCTCGATCGCCTGGCTGAGATTCGATTCGTTCGCGAAGTACTTCACGTTGATCGAGTCAGTCTTCGGAGCACCCCAGAGGCCCTCGTAGCCATCGAACGCCTGATAGGCGATGAGGTTGCCCTTGTCATAGTTTGTCACCGCGTACGGACCAGCGAAGGGGTTGGCCTTCACGAGTTCCTGGTCGTCTAGGATTGCGTCTGCTGGGAAGACATCCTCATCGACGATCGGCCCGACTGGGCTCGAAAGCACCTGCGGGAAGGTCTGGTCATTCTCGGACTTGAGCTTGAATACGACTGTGGTGTCGTCCGGTGTCTCGATGCTGTCGAGGTTTGCAAGCAAACTCGAAGGCCCATTCGGATCCGCGATTGCGACCTGACGGTCGAACGTGAACTTCACGTCCGAGCTCGTGAGCTCATTCCCGTTGGCAAACGTCAGCCCGGGCTTCAACTTCACCGTGTATTCAGTCGGGGCGGTGAACTCCGCTGACTCTGCGATGTCAGGCGCAACGGTCGACTCGCCCACGGGGTTATTCAGCAGGAATGGGTACACGTTCGTCATGACACCGAACGAGCCGTTGTCGTATGCGCCTGCGGGGTCGAGCGACGTCACCGTTTCGGTCGTGCCGATGGTGACCGCGCCGCCGCCCGAGCTGCCACCGTCTCCGCCCCCGTTGTTGCCGCCCGATGCGCACGAGCTCAAGAGCAGCGCCGCCGCGCCAGCGAGTGCGACAGAAGTAAATAGCGTCTTCTTCAATTCTTCCTCCATTGGAAACTCATACGCGCAGCGTTGCCCGTACTAATTGCGTTTCAGATCACTTCACACACTAGTGGGCCATTGCCCCAAGCGTTAACCGCTTGTAGCAATGGCCCACGAATTGTGACCTAGGAGTGACGCTCGGTGGCCCTCTCCCCTAGATCTTGGCTACGCCTGCGCACCCGCCTGACCGCCACCCGCGAAGGGTGCGCTGCCGGGGCCCGACACGGGAGCGTGCGGAACATGGTCTCCAGCGCTTCCGATGCCGAGTTCGATCGACGCACCGGGAATCGCCGCGAGAAGATTCCTCGTGTACTCCTGCTGCGGGTTCTCGAACACTTCCTCGGTCGTCGCCTGTTCTACAATCTTGCCCTGCTGCATCACGCACACGCGGTCAGCAATCAGGCGCACGACCGCGAGGTCGTGCGTGATGAACAGGTAGGTGAGCCCGAGATCTCGCTGCAGCTCAGCGAGCAGATCAAGGATCTGGGCCTGCACCAGCACGTCAAGCGCCGACACAGCCTCGTCAAGGACGAGAATGTCAGGCTTGAGCGCGAGTCCACGGGCAACAGCAACGCGCTGACGCTGACCGCCCGAGAGCTCGTTCGGGTACCGTGTCGCGAGCTCCCGCGGCAGCGATACCTGGTCGAGCAGCTCGTTGACCCGCTGCTTGCGGCTGGCCATGTCGCCGACCTTGTGGATGTTCAGCGGCTCCATGATCGTGTTACCGATGTTGTGGAGAGGGTCGAGCGAACCGTACGGATCCTGGAACACAGGCTGCAGCGTTCGGCGCAGCTCGAAGAGCTCGCGACCACTGAGCTTTGCCGTGTCCTTGCCTGCAATCTTCACCGAACCGCCGGTGGGCTCCTCAAGCTGGAGCACCATCTTAGCGATCGTCGACTTGCCCGAACCGGACTCGCCTACGAGGGCGAGGGTCTCGCCACGGTTAATCGTGAAGTTCGCACCCTCGACCGCGACGAAGTCCTCGCTGCTGAAGTTGCCCTTGCGCAGCTTGTACACCTTGCGCAGGTTCTCCACCTCAATCAGGGGCTCGCCAACCTTGCCGCCCCGGGGCTCCGCCTCAGCGAGCGCCGCGACGTCAAACGTGCTCGTCGGGGCAGCCGGGATGGCAGCGTCCGCCCCGATCCGGCGCGATGCCAGGCTCGGCGCCGCAGCGACCAGTCGCTTGGTGTAGGGGTGCTGCGGATCCTGCAGAATCTGACGACTCGGTCCAGATTCCACGATGTTTCCCTGATACATCACGATGAGCTTCTCCGCGCGCTCAGCAGCGAGACCGAGATCATGCGTGATGAAGACCACGGCGGTTCCGAGCTCACTGGTGAGCTTGGCGAGGTGGTCGAGCACCACTCGCTGCACGGTCACGTCGAGGGCACTTGTTGGCTCGTCAGCGATGAGCAGCTCTGGCTTCGCCGAGAGCCCAATGCCAATGAGAGCGCGCTGCTTCATACCGCCCGAGAACTGGTGCGGGTACTGCTTCATGCGCTTCTCAGCGTCCTGCAGTCCGGCCTGCTCGAGCACTTCGACCGCGCGGGCACGCACGTCTTTCTTGCTCTTTGCGAGGCCATTCGCCCGGATCGCTTCCTCAACCTGGAAGCCGACCGACCACACCGGGTTCAGGTTCGACATCGGATCCTGCGGAACCAGGCCGATCTCGCGACCACGGATCGACTCCATCTCGCGACGGCCGATACCGACGAGCTCACGACCGTTCCACTGCACCGAACCACCGGTGATCTCACCGGTACCCGGAAGCAGGTTGATGACCGCATGCATCGTCGTCGATTTGCCGGAGCCCGACTCACCAACGATCGCTACAGTCTCACCTGGGTAGACGTCGAGGTTGATGCCGTGCAGCACCTCTTTCGCGGTCTTGTCTGTCTTGAAGGCGACCTTCAGGTCGCGCACGCTGAGCAGCGGTTGCATGTCGCTCATCGGCGGGCCCTCGCCTTCGGATCGAGCGCGTCACGAACGACCTCGCCAAGCATGATGAATGCGAGGACGGTGACGCTGAGCGCGATTGACGGGTAGATAAGGTTCTCGGGCTTCGTTCGCAGGTCGCTCTGTGCGGCACTAATGTCGTTACCCCAGCTCATGAAGTCCTTCGCTGGAAGGCCAACGCCAAGGAAGGAAAGCACTGCCTCAGCGACGATCGCGGCTGACAGCGAGAGGGTCGTGACAACGATCACGGGTGCGATCGAGTTCGGCAGCACGTGCTTCCACAGCGTTCCCTGGCCGGAGAGACCGAGCGCGCGCGACGCCATCACGTAGTCGCTGTTCTTTACTCGGAAGATCTCGGCTCGCAGAATACGCGCGGTCACCGGCCACGAGAAGCCGCCGATTGCAAGCGAGATCACGAGGATGTTTCGGTGCTCGCTCATCACGCTCATCACGACGACGGCAGCGAGGATGTATGGAATCGAGAAGAAGATGTCACCGAGACGCGAAAGGATCGTGTCGACCCAGCCACCGAAGTAGCCAGCGAGCGCGCCCATCACAATTCCGATAACAAAGGTCATGACAATGACCACGAGACCTACCGACACTGAGGTCGACGTACCGTGAATCACGCGGGAGTAGATGTCGCAGCCCTGCTTGTTGAAGCCAAGGGGGTGCCCCGCAGCCGGGCCGGCGTTCGACAGCCCCAGCTGGCACGCGCGGGGGTCAACCTGAGTGAACCAGGTTGGGAACAGCGACACAACGAGCACGAGCAGGATGATCGCAGCCGAGATCCAGAACATGGGCCGACGCCGCATGTCTTTCCAGGCATCGCTCCAGAGGTTCGACTTCGTCTCACTGACCTTAACGGCGTCAACTGCGGCCACTGAGTTCTCGTCAAACGGTGCGACGAAGTGCTCGATGGCGGGACGCTTCTGTGAGGAATTTTGTAGTGACTCAGGCATAACGGATCCTCGGGTCGAGCGCGGCGTAGAGCAGGTCTACGATGAGGTTCACGGCAAGGTAGAACAGCACCATGATCGTGACGAAGGACACGACGGTAGCGTTCTCACCGCGGAGGATCGCCTGGTACAGGGTGTTACCGACGCCTGGCACGTTGAAGATGCCCTCGGTGACTGTCGCACCGACGAGCAGCACGCCAAAGTTTGCGGCGCTGTTCGTGACAGTGGGAATGAGCGAGTTGCGGAGCACGTGCACTGGAACGACACGGCCGCGCGACAGGCCCTTCGAGTACGCGGTACGCACGAAGTCCTGGTTCAGCGTGTCGATCACCGAGGATCGCGTCAGACGCATCGAGGTCGCGTAGAGCGAAATTCCGAGCACGATCGCGGGAAGCAGGAGATCCTTGATTGGCGCACCGGGACCAGCCGTGGCGCGGAACCAGCCGAGCTCGATCGCGAAGAAGTACTGCGCAATAAAGGCGATGACAAAGATCGGCACGCTCATGAGGAGCAGGCCAATAAGCAGGTTGACGTTGTCAAACAGCTTGCCCTTGCGCAGGCCCGAGAAGAGGCCGATGACGACGGCAAGCACGAACTCGATGGCGATTGCCATAATCGCGAGCGTTGCGGTCACCGGGAAGGTGCGGGCGAGGATCGTGCTGACAGGCTGGCCAGAGAAGCTCACGCCGAAGTCACCGACAAGAATTCCCTTGAGATAGAGCAGGTACTGCACGATGAAGGGCTTGTCGAGGTTGTACTGCGCTCGCAGCTTCTCGAGCACGATTGGGTTCGGGGTCTTGTCACCGAACATGGCGATGATGGGATCGCCGGGCATGGCAAACACCATGAAGTAGATCAGGAAGGTCGTGCCCAAAAGCACTGGGACGACCTGAAGGATGCGGAAGACGATGTATCTCAGCATGGTGCTGTCGTCCCCCGTTCAGACTGCGTATGCATAACTAGTTGTTTCTCTCGCTGTGATTGCGCGATGCGAAGTCGAGACTCCGGTGTCTCCGGTTCGCACGACTCTGTGTTCCCGCTTTGCAAATACCGTGTAGGCCACGAAAACGGGGTTAGGGCCCCGGGCTTTCGCCCGGGGCCCTAAAAGAAGTGCATTACTTCTTGGTGATGTCCTGGTAGACAGGCACGGAGTTCCAGCCGAACTGGACGTTGTCCACCGACTCGCCGAAGCCACCAGTTACGTTGGAGTACCACAGCGGAGTTGCGGGCAGGTCTGCGAGCAGAACTTCCTGCGCCTCCTGGAACAGCTTGTTCGCTGCTGCCGGGTCGGTCTCCTGCGCGCCCTGCTTGAGGAGGCCGTCGAACTCAGCGCTCGAGTAGTCACCGTCGTTCGAGCCAGCGTTCGTTGCGTACAACGGTCCGAGGAAGTTGAACAGACCCGGGTAGTCAGCCTGCCAGCCGGTACGGAAGGCAGTCGTGATGGTGCGGTTGGTGATCTCGGTGCGAGCCTCAGCGAAGGTCGGGTACGGCTTGCCAGCCGCGTCGATGCCGAGGGTGTTCTTGACCGAGTTGGTGACAGCGTCGACCCAGGCCTGGTGGCCACCGTCGGCGTTGTACGCGATCTCGAAGGAGCCGGTCCACGGCGAGAGCTTGTCTGCCTCAGCCCAGAGCTTCTTTGCTTCCTCGGGGTTGTACTTGAGGACCTCTGCGCCCTTGAGCTTGTCGCTCCAGCCGTCGATGACGGGTGAAGTGAAGTCGCTCGCCGGGGTGCGAGTGCCGTCGAAGATCACCTTGGTGATCTCGTCACGGTCGATTGCCATCGAGATAGCTGCGCGGCGGAGCTTGCCCTCTTCACCGCCGAAGTGCTCGAGGCGCTCCGGGATGGTGAAGGACTGGAAGATCGCTGCGGGCTGGTTCACGGCACGGTCGCCGAGATCCGACGCGAAGTTCGCGAGGGCCGCATCGGGGATCGCGTCGAGCACGTCGAGGTTGCCGCCCTGGAGGTCAGCGTACGCCGCGTCCTGCGAAGCGTAGAAGACGATGGTCAGGCCATCGTTCTTAACCTCGCGAGGGCCGGTGTAGTCCTCGTTCTTGGTGAGCTTGATCTGCACGTCGTGCTCCCAAGCGCCCTCGCCGTCGACCTTGTACAGGCCGTTGCCGATCGGGTTCTGGCCGAATGCCTCGAGGTCCTCGAATGCAACGTCGGGCAGCGGGTAGAAGGCCGAGTAGCCAAGGCGCAGCGGGAAGTCCGACGCGGGCTGCTTGAGCTTCACGGTGAACTGGTAATCGCCATCGACAACGAGTCCCGACATGTCTCCGACAGCACCGTAGACGTCGTCGTCAGTACCCGGCTTGCCATCGGCGCCGTCATTGATCTCGAAGCCCTCGATGTCCTCGAAGAAGTAGTTCGAGAGGTGCTGCAGCTCGTTGCTTGCGCCCTGGTTCCAGGCCTTCACAAAGTTCTCAGCCTTGACGGGGGTGCCGTCAGTGAACGTTGCGTCCTCGCGGAGCTTGATCGTGAACTCAGATGCGTCCTCGTTCGGCTCGATCGACTCTGCGACCTCGTTGTGCGGCGCGCCGTCGGCACCGTAGCTCACGAGACCAGCGAAGATCGCGTCAAGAATCTTGCCGCCACCTACCTCGTTCGTGTTTGTCGGGATAAGCGGGTTCTGGGGCTCCGAACCGTTGGCGGTGATGATTCCCCCGCCGCCACCGTTTTCGCCGCCCTTGTCGCCTCCGCCGGTCGAGCAACCGGCAAGTGCCAGGGAGCCCGCTGCGGCGAGGGCAACAATGCCCACCCCAATGCGTGAACGCTTCACTGGTTTCCTCCTTGTATTGACTCCCGACCCGTACCGAAGTGACGTGCGGTGCACGCCGGAAAATGGGTCCAGAGTATGTAGGTATTTCCGCTTCGCAGTTTAAGCCACAGCACTCTCGCTATGCGAATCTTGTGACCCCTCGTGACTGACTCGTAACCGTGACTTGAGGCGCCACCAAATCATTCACCCACATGTGCTGGAAACTTGTACGAATCATGCAATTTCTTCGACATACGTGAGCTTCTGCCCTCCATATCCAATAGAGAGCTTCCCGCGTGTCGCGCGCTGAGACAAAAGTCTCACCGTAGTTCATGTCACGAACTCGTCGGCCCAGCTACGCTGATCCTGTGACCGAACATCGCCGCGAACTTGCTCCCCCAGAACTCCGCCCGAGGCTCCGCTGGGAGCTCGCGATCGTGCTCGCCCTGTCTTTCGGCTACGCGGGCGCGCGGGCGATAATTACGATCTTGGAGCGGCTCGCGCAAGACACTGCGCTAGCAAACCAGACCGCGACCATTAATAGGCCGATGTCGGGTCAGCAGTACTTCGACCTTGCCTACCAACTACTCGGCATTGTTGGAGGGCTGGCCCCGGTTGCACTCGTCGTGTTCTTCCTGTGGCGGGACAACAAGCCGCACCTGGGCGATCTCGGCCTCGGTGCAAGACCGTTGACGCTCACCGGCGCCCCGGGTGGGATGAGTTTCACCCAGCTCGCGAGCGGCCGAGGCGGCTGGCCATGGCTTCGCGAGTCTGGCAACGGATTTCTCCTCGCCGCCGCCATTGGTATCCCTGGTCTCGCGTTCTATCTCTTCGCGAAATGGGCCGGCATCAACACTACAGTCGTACCGACGACGCTCGACGCGTTTTGGTGGACCGTGCCAGTGCTCATCCTCAACGCCGCACGGGCCGCACTCAGCGAGGAACTGATCGTCGTTGCCTACTTCTTCGATCGGCTCAAGCGGCTTGGGGTTGGGGTCTGGGCAACGATCATCGCCAGCGCGCTGCTACGCGGCAGCTACCACCTCTACCAAGGCTTCGGCGGGTTTATCGGCAACGTGGTGATGGGCATCGTCTTCGGCTGGGTCTATCAGCGCTGGGGCCGGTCGCTCCCGCTGATCGTCGCTCACCTCTTGCTCGATATCGTCAGCTTCGTCGGCTATCCCCTCGCGCTCGCCCTGTGGCCGGCGCTCTTCGGGTAGTCGCACGCCGGCCTCAGCCAGGGCAGGCCTACAGCGGCTTCGCGCTGTCGGCCACAGCCTGCATGAGGCCCCATACCTCGTTGTAGAGCTTGGGGTCAGCTTCGCAAGTGCCCTCGGGGCGCACAACGGTCCAGGTGTTGCCTTCGCCCTTCTCGATGCCCCACGGGCTCTGACCCGTTGGGCTCCGCATCTCTGAGCACGAGTCTGGGAAGGTGTTCATGAGACCCGATTCGAACATCACTCGCTCGGGTGGCCCGGCCTGATAGAACCAGAGCGGATTCGTGAGTTTCTGCGAGGACTCAACCGAGATCCCTGCAAACGAGATGTCCATAGAGATCGGGTTGGGCCCAACGTCAACCTTCGGCGCCTCTTCAACTTCGGGCTCCTCGGGAGTGGTCGGCGGAGTCTCGCTCTCGGTGGGTTCCGGCTCGGTCGGCGTGGGTGCCGGCGCCTCTGTTGTTGGCGCTGGAGTCTGCTCGTCTGTGCCCCGAATCGCGTTCACGACAAGGAGTGCGCCAACGAGGGCGAGCACTGCAACCGCAGCAACAATGATCCATGGCAATGCGGCGTTGGAACGCTTCGACTCGGCAGGGACGGGGCGCGTCGGCAGCTCCTGGCGGACATCGCGCGTCGCGCGGGCCCTGACTGGGCCGGGGGCCGGCGCGCCGGAGGCCGCAGCCGCAGTCCGCGGTGCAGCCGCGGGCGTAGGCGCGAACGGGGCGGTCGGAGCGTCGGCAGGAACAGCCGGCCTCGGGGCCGGCTGTTCCTGCGCGGCCCGCGGGCGCACTGCAGGCGCCGGATCGAAAGCTCGTGTCGCGGCCGAGGTGTCGACGGCCTCCGCGGGCTTCGTCGAAGTCTCTAGGGCGCCGGTGTCGGTATTGTCCGAGTCAAGCGGGCCAAAGAGTTCTTCCAAAGGGTCTCTACTCACAGCACAAGCCTAAACGACGAAGCCTGAATCACCAGATCGGCGCCTCAGAGGAGCGCGTCGAGCTCTTCCCGGCGATGCTCGAACGCTGCGACCCGAGCCTCGTGTCGGGCCATGATTCCTGCGTCTCGCAACGCAATCGTTCCCGGGTCGCCCCTGTCGAGCCCCGCCTTCCATCGAGTTGCGATGAGCCCCATCCGGCGGGTCACAGCGTCAAGGAGTTCCCTGCCATCGACACCGCCATACGTCTCCGCGGCGATCTTGATGCGGTCAGCTGCCTCCGCAGGCGGGATCTCGCGGAGCAGCGGAACGCCAGACCACACCAGAAATGCGAGGTCGTCGAGCGGCAAGCCCGGGCCGGCCCTGTCCCAGTCGATCATTCCGGCGAACTCGCCGTCGACAACGACCCAGTTGTACAGGCCCGGGTCGTTGTGGCAAATGATCTCTCCACGATCCCGGGCTAGTCGCAGCTCCCCCGGGCGCCACACATCACTCGTTGGCTCGAAGTCAGCGACGGCGTCATGGAACCGACGAAGCCATCCGACCGCGGCGGCGAGCGCGCGCGCGCTCGGCTGCTCGCGCTCTGGATCAAGCGTGTCTCCCGGCAGGTAGCTCAGCACTTCGCGACCAGCGTCATCGGTGCCGTACACCTCGGGGATGCCGTCGAGGCCCTTGGCTGCGAGATGCGCAAGCAACTCGTGCACCGCGGGCGTCCAGGCGCCTGTAGGTCGGTGCACGCGTGTCACCCCGTCAGGCCCTTGGATACGCCAGACCCCGCCAGAGCCGCCAGGCAGGTGTTCACCGCGTTGAGTTTCTTCCACAGACCGAGCCTACGGGGTGAGACCGTGCGATCGCGCGAGACAGGCAGCGCGGCCGCGTTGGTTAGACGCGACGGATGCGCTCACGGACCTCGCGGATCTCTCGCAGGTTAATTGGAGACGTCGGAGCCGGGTCGCCGTGCATCTGCACGTGGAGGCTCTGCATCCGCGTGTCGAGCTCAGCAGCTGAATCAGCGGCTTGCTTCAGCTCGGCCATCATCTCTTCTGGCACCTGCCGCTGGTATTTGTAGTAGATCTTGTGCTCGAGGCTTGCCCAGAAGTCCATGGCGATCGTACGAAACTGCACCTCGACTGGCACATCAACTCGGCCACTCGAAAGATATACGGGCACCGACAGGATCGCGTGCAGGCTCTTGTAGCCGTTCGGCTTCGGGTTCTCGATATAGTCTTCGACCTCGAGCACGGTGAGGTCGTCCTGCTGTGTGAGCAGGCCAAACAGGCGGTACACGTCGCGGATGAAAGCGCACGTAACGCGCACGCCAGCGATGTCTTGGATCTCGCGCCGAATCGACTCGATCTCGGGGCTCACTCCGCGGCGCTCGACCTTCGAGAGCAGACTCTCGGCGCTCTTCACTCTGCTCGATACGTGCTCGATCGGGTTGTACTCGTGCATGTGCACGAACTCCTCGCGGAGGATCGCGAGCTTCGTCTCGACCTCCTGCATCGCGAACCTGTACTCAAGCATGAACCGTTGGAGCTCCCCTCCGAGGGAGCGGAGCTCGCTTGGGGAGATGGTGATCTCATCGCCGACGGCGGAGATGGGAGCTCGCGGGATAGGTGCGGTGTTGCTCATGATGTGAGGCTAACTCTGACCTCTCTGAATCAGCTGTGCATCGGGTCGCCTGAGCGAGTTTCGCTCAGCGCGCGCTCAAGAAACTCCCTGAGCACTGACATGTCGATTTTCGTCAAGCGCGTGAGGTACAGGCACACCTTACTCGCCTTATGCGGGCCCAGTGCGTCGACGAGATCAGGCCAGCGGTCGGCAAAGTCTGGCGTGAGGTAGATCGTGTGCCGCTGCGCACCGGTTGCAAAGGCGAGTTCGGGCGCCCGACCGCTGTGACCGCTTTCGTACGTGTACTCGTACTCGCCGAACCCGATAATGCGACCGGCCCACACAACGGGCTCTACGCCGCTCACCTCGCGATGCAGGGCAAGCAGTTCGTCGGCCTCAGCGCGGCGGGGGCCGGTCACCCGGTCAAGCACGTCGGCGACGGGCATCGCAGACGGTGACATTGCCGGGGCTTTCGCCGCCATCAGGCTCCGCCGTGTTCTGCACGAAACACGTGGACGAGCGCGTTCGCGTGCCCGTGCCCCATTCCCTGTTCTTTGAGAAAGGCGACCTGCTCCATGTGCTTCTCGCCTGAATGTGGGCGGAGCAACTCAAGCCATTCGTCGATTGACTTACCGTATTTCGCCTCGATAGACGGGAAGTAGGACTTCGGGCCCTTGACTGGTTCGCTCACGGCAGATCCTCCTACGTGTGGTGAGATGTTGAAAGTAGCACTGGGGTGCGACATTGGCACCTACCGGGCTTGGAACTGCCCGGTATGTCGAAACTCCGCAAAGAGCTCGAGCACGATCCCGGTTGCGCGCTGTAGCCCCGGGGGCGGGTCGGCGAGCGGAAATACTCCCCACTCAGTTACTTCGGCAGGATCTGGGTGAATCTCCCCCGCCCATTCACTCGTGAAGAAGCACAGCGCAAAAGCGTGCACGATGTCGCCGTTGGGGTACACGAGCCGGTGCCCAAGCGGATCGGAGAACGACGCGAACGCTGTGAGCACGTCGGGTGCGAGCGTTACCCCGAGTTCCTCTTCGACCTCAGCTACTGCGGTGTCGACAAAGCTCTGGCCTGGCTCCGCGCTCCCGGCAGGAATCTCCCACCCGCCAGAGTCAGCGCGGCGTTGAAAGACCGCGTGGTCATCATCTGCGAGCAGCAGCACCTGCGCGCCCGGGGCGAGCAGTTCGGCATTGCCAACGTGCTGTCGCAGTCGCCCGAGATACGAGTCTGCGAACGCCATTGCCGATCCTTATCTCCCGCGCATGCTGGCGATCGCGCGCACTAGATCACCGCGCACGAGAAGGCCCACATCACGCCGTACCTATCGAATACCTGACCGTACCAGTCACCCCAGGGCGCCTGCTCAAACGGCATACCGAGCGAACCTCCCGCAGCGGTGAGCCTGTCGATATACAGCTGCGCTTCCTCGGGAGTGTCCGTCGTATAGAGCAGCGAGTATGCGGTTCCACGAACCGGGTACTCGGTCCCCTGATCCATCACGTCGCCGCCAGTGATAATCCCTGCGGGCAGGGTGAGCGACGCGTGAGCCACAGCGTTCGGCGGTGGGTCGAACGGCAGGTCCTTCAGGTTTGCCTCGCCGTAGCGAATAATCTCGAGGTCGCCCCCGAAAACGTCGTGCCAGTGTTCCATCGCCTCGCCGGTCGTGCCTGGCAGAGCAATGTATGTCGCGAGCATATGAGCCATGGGCGCTTCCTTCGACAGTGACAGGGTCAGAACTCAGTATCCCTCGGATCAGGCCGCACCGCAGCATTTATCTGCTGACACGCTGCAGGGATTGCGTCGTGGACAGCCGCGTAGAGGGTACCTACACTTTTCGCATGACATCTCCGATCACAGTGACCCGCACTACCTTTGCACTCGACTGCCCTGACGCCGTCGCCCTCGCCGAGTTCTACGCTGCACTCCTCGGCTGGGAGGTATCGTTCGACCCCGACGACGACCACTGGGTGGAGGTGCAGCCACCCCTGGGTACGCCAGGCTCGCATTTTCTCGCATTCCAGCAGGTTGAGAACTACCGTGCACCTGAGTGGCCAGAGGGCTCGGTGCCACAGCAGGCCCACCTCGACTTCTACGTACCCGACCTCGAGTCGGCCGCGTCCGCCGCGGTCGCCTTCGGAGCTCGACGGCACGAGGTCCAACCGAGCCAGAGCGGTTCGTTCATCGTGTTTGCCGATCCAGCCGGGCACCTGTTCTGTCTGTGCAAAGAAAGCAACCTCGACGCGTAACGCGCCGCTCGACACGTCTCGTCGGGTCTCTCGGTACTATCGCTGCAGAGCGCTATGACGAACACCGAGCATACAGAGACGCCCGCGGCACCGTCGCCAGGCAGCACCCAGGCCATGTCAGACAGCTGGGGCGCCTCCGCGGTGCTCTTCGGTGCGGGTTCGCTCCTGTGGCCGCTCGTGTTCTTTCTCGCGTTCTTCGCGCGAGCGGCGATGCTCGCAGCCGAAGACTCCCTCGCACCGCACTACGGCGCAGCCTGGCAGGAGGTCGTGGAAGTTGTCGCAATATCGGGCAGCTACGTCGGTTGGGTCGCCCCGTCGTTGCTCGCGTTGCTCGTCGGCCTCGGCTTCCTGGTCACCCCGAACGCTGACCTCGATAGTCAGTCAGTGCTGCGGCCGCTCCCCTATGTGGCCGCGCTCATCGGCGGGTTCATGCTTGCCTGGACCGTGCTCGCAGTCGTTGTGCTCTCAACCCACGGCCCGACAGCCACAAGCGATGGCGGCCAACAGCTCTGGGGGTTGCTGTTTCTCACCCCGGTCTCGGTCATCTTGGCGCTCGTGCTCGGGCGGCTCGATTTCAGGCCCGTCGCTCGTCGAGTTGAGCTCCTGCAGCAGACAATCGCCCGCGCCGAAACTGAATACGCTCACCTTTCCAACGTTGCCCTGTTCTACGGAGACACGCGTGTCACCTCGCACGCGACGCGCTCACCGTGGCGTCGGCCGCTTCTTGTGCAGGGCTGTGTCGCTGTCGTAGTCTTCCTCGCCTTCTGGCTCCTGCACGACGAACCGGTATCAACCGCGGTCCTTGAAGCCTGCTACGTTACCGCGATCGGCGCTCTCGTTTTTCTCGTTGTCGCGCTCATTCAACGCGAGCTGATCGAAGCCAGGCTGTCGAGGCTCGGCGGACACGAGATGCGCAGCAAACTTGAACTTGTCGGTGGCATCATCCTCGCGGTGGGGGTGGCCCTGCTGCTCGCCTACAATCTTTGGTTTGTGCTCGCCGAGATCAGGCCGATCTTCGTTCCAGCGAGCTACGCCGTGCTGTTCTTGGCTGCGCTCTGGTTCTCAAACCCACTCACGCTGCGACATTCTGCGTGGCCAGCGGCGCTGCTCAAGGAACGTGAACGGTCCCTCGTGCGAATGCGTGCCAAGCTCGCGCAGCTCTCAAGCACTCAGAGCGCTACGCTTTCTTGACGACGCTCGATTTCAGCTGCATCTTGCCAAAGCCAGGCACTTTTGCATCGATGTCGTGACCGCCGGCACCCCCAGGGGAAAGCCTGATTCCGGCCACCTTGGTACCGACTTTGATCGATCCCCCGCCGCCGCCAGAGACTTTTACGGTCTTCACAAGGGTCACTGTGTCGCCGTCGGCGAGCACGTTGCCGACGGCGTCGCGGATCTCAGCGGGGTCGCCACCGTCACCGGTTGCTGCGGCCTCGCCTGGCGCCCATTCGTGACCGCACATCGGGCAGGCAAGGAGCGCGCCAAGTTCATATGAGAACTCGCTGTCACACTCCGGGCATGGTGGTGTCTCGGGTTCAGCAATGACGCCTGGGTCAGACATTCGCGCTCCGTTCTCTGTTCGCCGTGGGGCCAACTCCACCATACGCCAGCCATATCACGTGCTTGGAGAGGCCGCACCGCGCTACTGCACTCTGCGACGACGGGCAGCCAAATGATTACTGCATGCACAACATATTCCCGCCGCCCTGCACACCCGTGGGTATGCTGACCACATCCAACGCAAAGGAGCAATTCCATGGAGCAAAACCTCACGATGACTCGCCGAGAGCAGTTCGGCAAGCCGACAGGGGCATTCGTCGGGGCAGCATGGGCGGCCCTCGCGCTGGCGGTAATCGTCTACTTCATCAGCCTCTGGCGCGCGGACATGGACCCGTTCGAGAAGGGGTTCTTTCTCGGCTCGTTCTTCTTCGGGCTCGTGAGCGCTGTCGGACTCCAGAAGTCGGTTCGTGATCGCCACGAGGGCGTTCCAGTCACGTCGATCTACCTCGCGGTCTCATGGCTTGGACTGGGCATCAGTCTTGCGATGCTTGCCTGGGGGCTCTGGAACAGCCCGCTCCTCCCCAGCGAGAACGGCCTGTACGGCATGACCTTTGCAATGGCAGTGTTCGCGGTCATCGTCGTACAGAAGAACGTGCGCGACCTCATCGCTTACAAGGCGCAACACCCTGAGCTCTACGGACCCGACAGCGCGGAGGCGCGTCGCCAGACTGCGCAGCGCGACACTGCTGCCGGCTGAGGCTGAGCCGGCAGTGCCGGCTTTCCGGGCACTCCCCGCTAGAGCGGCCCCTCAGGCATTCCATCCTCGCCGAAGATCACGCCCTCGCCTTCCAGGCGTTCCCGCGCGGCGTGATGCACGACGCCTCGTTTCGCGCGATTCGCTTCGAGCAGGGAGAGTAGCGTTTCCCGGTCTGTGTTCGGGTGCTCGGCGACGGCGACGCGCACGCTCCAAAACCGATCCTTCGCGAACTGGGCGAGCACCTTGGCGCTGGCGTCGGGATTGAGGGCGGCTGCATTTCGAATCGCCTGGTTCGCATCCGTGAAGAACGGCTCGAACTCGGCGTCAGTATGCGCACCGAGCGCGAGCGCGTAGCGGCGCTCCTCTGCGGCGCGTTCCTCTGGCGTCTTCCGTTTCCCCATGAGGCTCCTCTCCGATGCAGCTAGCGTAGCGTCGCCACGATCGCCGCGTGCGGGCGATGACCCGGGTCGGTGCGCGTTTCGACGTCAACGACGGTGAACCCGGCACTATCGAGAGCGCGGCAGAGTTCGGCTGGCGGCCAAAAGTACGCCGTCGTGACCGCATGGTCGAATGCCTCGATGCGTGGGCCGTCAAAGAATCCGACGAGTAGCGAACCGCCGGGCGTGAGGCACCGCGCGAACTCGGCGAGCAGTGCGGGCATTTGCTCTGGCGGAGCATGAATGAGCGAGTACCACGCGAGGATCCCAGTCAGCGCCCCCGCAGGGTACGGCAGTGCGCCTAGGGTTCCTTCCTGGAACGTGACGCCTGGAAATCGTGCCCTCGCACTGGCGACGAACTCTGTCACCATGTCGATGCCAGCGATCTCTACCCCAAGGTCGTGCAGGTGCGCGGTCCAATGCCCAGGCCCGCAGCCTGCATCGAGCACAGGACCTGACAGGGACAGCGCCCACGCTCCGATCTTCGCTCGATCAGTAGGCGACATCCCCTCGATATCCCCAAGCGCTGCAACGTACTCGGCCGCGCGGCCGGCGTAGGCGACGCGAGCGTCAAGCCAGATGTCACTGGGGCCGGGGGAAGCCGTCATCTCGGCGCCGAACCCGGTCGCGTTCAACGCTGCAGGATCCTGCTGCATGCCTTTCACACCCCTTCCGCCGTTATTGGCCTCCCAGCTTCACAACGCGGGCGGCAACCATGCAGAAGTATACGAAGGTCAGCGACAGCGTGCCGGGTGGGCAGCAGAGCAACCGAGCCTGCACGAGTGACGGATCAGCCCGGACCGACGATTCTGTTGAGAACTCGCGATACCGCACGGCGCTCACGAGCTCTGTGGGCAGCTCCCAGGAAAGACTAGACGTTAAACCGCCACTCGCAGACGTCGCCGTCCTGCATAACGTATTCCTTGCCCTCCATGCGGGCCTTGCCCTTCGCGCGGGCTTCGGCAACGGAGCCTGTCTCGACGAGGTCCTCGAACGAGATGATCTCGCCCTTGATGAAGCCCTTCTCGAAGTCGCCGTGGATGACGCCTGCGGCCTGCGGGGCGGTCGCGCCCTTCGGGATCGTCCAGGCGCGAGCCTCCTTCGGCCCTGCCGTGAGGTAGGTCTGCAGGCCGAGGGTCTCGAAGCCGATCCGGGCGAGCTGGTCAAGACCGCTCTCCTCCTGGCCGATCGACGCGAGCAGCTCGGCCGCATCGTCGTCGTCGAGTTCGATGAGTTCGCTCTCGAGCTTCGCATCAAGGAAGATCGCCTTCGCCGGGGCGACGAGGTCGGCGAGCTCTGCGAGCTTCGCTTTGTCTTGCAGCACGCCTTCGTCGACGTTGAAGACGTAGAGGAACGGCTTCGCCGTGAGCAGCCCGAGTTCGCGGATCGGCTCAAGGTCCACGCCCGCGAGCGAAAGCGGTGTGCCGTCGTTCAGCGCAGCCAGCGCGGCCTTAGCTGCGTCAACGACTGACGCGTCGATCTTCTTGCCTTTAAGCTCCTTCTCGTAGCGCGGGAGCGCCTTGTCGAGGGTCTGCATGTCGGCGAGGATCAGCTCGGTGTTGATCGTCTCCATGTCGCTCGCCGGGTTCACGTCGCCGTCGACGTGAATCACGTCGGGGTCGGAGAACCCGCGCACGACCTGCGCGATCGCGTCTGACTCGCGGATGTTTGCGAGGAACTGGTTGCCGAGCCCTTCTCCCTCGCTCGCGCCGCGAACGATGCCCGCGATGTCGACGAAGCTGACGGGGGCGGGCAGGATCCGCTCACTGCCAAAGATCTCAGCGAGCTTGTTGAGCCTGGGGTCTGGCAGGTTGACGACGCCAACGTTTGGCTCGATCGTCGCGAACGGGTAGTTCGCTGCGAGAGCATCATTGTGCGTGAGAGCGTTGAACAGGGTCGACTTGCCGACGTTCGGGAGACCGACGATTCCGATAGTTAGAGCCACGGGGGTCAAGTCTACCCGGCAAGTCGCCCGCGCGCGCTCGTACTCTCCGTCACACCGCGGGCGGCCACGCCCCGAGGATCACTGCCATCACGAGAACTGTCACGAGCTCGTGCACGATGTTCAGCAGCGTGAGCTTCACGGGTCGCCCTTCGAACGCGTCGTGGGTCACGAACCTCGCCGCAGTGAACCCGGCCCAGAGCAGCAGGCCGGTGATGAGCGCCGCCGATAGGAAGGAACCGCCGTAGAAGGAGTGCGCGATCCAGATCGCCCCCGCGAATACCCAGGCGGTGATGAAGCTCACTATCACCGTGGCGATCATCGGCCCAACAGCGTCTTTCGCGTTGCCGCTTGGCGTCACGTTTGCGAGCCGCATCCAGAGCGTGCCAAACACTTTCGGCGTGTACCAGATTGACCCGACGACCATCGTTGAGGCTGTCGCGACGAGCACTGCCCAATAGTTAATCTCAGGAATCATGGCGAACTCCATTTGCACAATATTCGGGGCCTGTCTGACTCCGGTGGGAGTTCATTGTCACACGATCAGGATCGGGAGCGGAACCCTCACTCGCGTCGACTGTCAGACCCGTGTGGGAGGATCTTTGGGTGCCAGTTGACTTCACCGCGATCGATTTCGAGACCGCAAATGGGAACCCAGCGTCCGCTTGCTCGGTGGGGCTCGCGCGAGTGCGCGACGGTGTCGTCGTTGACCGCGCGTACTGGCTCATCAAGCCGCCGGCCAGCCACCCGCACTTTCAGTCGTTCAACGTGAAGATCCACAACATCACGCCCGATATGGTCGTCGACGCGCCGACCTGGGGCGAGCAGTTCGACGATCTCCTGTCGTTCATCGGCACCGACGTGGCGGTCGCCCACAACGCGTCGTTCGATATGGGCGTGATCCGCGCGGCGTGCGCGGACGCGGTACTGCCCACCCCGCGCCTGAAATACCTGTGCAGCGTGCAGGTCTCGCGCAAGACCTACGACATCCCCTCGCATCGCCTCCCGCTCGCAGCGGCCGCCGCGGGTTACGGCGAGTTCGCGCATCACGAGGCCCTCGCCGACGCCGAGGCGTGTGCCTCGATCATCATCGATTCGGCGAAGCGCCACCAAGCCCAAGACGTGCCCTCTCTTGCGAAGATCGCCGGCGTGAAGCTGCACCAGCTGAAGGCGATCCCGCTCAAGCTGTAGACCAGATTCGCCCCGTCCAGCGGCCTCGTGGAGCCCCGATGTCGGTGGCGAATGCCACGATAGAGGCATGACATTCTCGCCCCTGATCTTCTCTGCGGTGATCCTTGCGGTGCTCGTCGTCGGCGGCGCGGCGGGCTACTTTGTCGCGACGTATCGTGCTCGGAGCCTGCGCGAGCAACTCGCTATCGCCGAGACGCGCGTGCAGGGCCTCAACGACAGACTGCGCGACGCGCACGCGAACACCGAGCGGCGCATCGAACTCGACCGTGAGGAACAGCGTGTGCTGCAACAGCTCATGCCGCTGCGTGATTCGCTCGGCAAGCTCGAGCGCACAGTCGTCGGTATCGAACAGCAGCGCGCGGTGCAGCACGGTGAACTCGCCGAACAGCTCCGGCAAGCGGCCCGCGCCGAGGAAAAGCTCCGCGGCACCGCGGAGGGCCTTGCGTCTGCCCTCCGTTCGAACAACACCCGAGGCCTCTGGGGCGAGACGCAGCTGCGCCGCATTATCGAGGCGTCGGGCATGCTGGAGCACGTCGACTTCGAGGTACAGCAGCACATCAAGACTGAACGCGGGGCGCTGCGCCCCGACATGGTCGTGAAGCTCCCCGGCGGCAAGTCAATCGCGATCGACGCGAAGGTTCCGTTCGACGCGTACCTCGAAGCTCAGCATCTCGGGGCCGAATCGGGCGGCGACCCGACAGAGCGGGCGGCCCGGCAGCAGGCGCTGCTCACACGCCACGCGCGCGCCCTGCGCGACCATGTCATCGAGCTCAGCGGGCGTGACTACGCGTCAGCACTCGGCGACTCCCCCGAGTTCGTGATCGCGTTCGTTCCGAGCGAGTCACTGTTGTCTGCCGCGCTCGACACTGACCCGGTGCTGCTCGAGTTCGCGTTTGAGCGCCGCGTCGCCCTCGCGTCGCCGGTCAGCCTCTGGGCGATTCTCAAGTCCGTCGCATTCAGTTGGCGGCAAGAGTCGCTTACAAGTGAGGCCCGCACACTGTTCGAGCTCGGCCGCGAGCTTCACAAGCGGCTCGGAGTGAGCGCGACCCACCTCGACAAGCTCGGCCGCACCCTCTCGCGCGGAGTACAGGGGTACAACGCCTACGTCGGCTCCCTCGAACGACAGGTACTCCCCACCGCCCGCAAGATCAGCGCGCTCAACGGTGCGGCGATCGATGAGCCCGTGCAACTTGAAGACGCGGTGCGCCCTCTGACTGCACCCGAACTCGCCTCGACGTTCGAGCCGGAAGCTGCAGCGTCCACGGAGCCCAGCGCGCCGAGAAACAACACCAACTCCGACTCCGCAGAGGCTGAGCAGCCAACGCTCTGGGGCGGTGGCCGCTAGTCGCCGTCGCGGTTTAGGGACGAACGTTCGTGAGCTAGCGTCCCTCGCGCTTGAGCGCCAGCTTCGCTGCGCGCTTCTTCGAGTCCTTCGCGCCAAGCAGCATCGCGGCACCGAGGATACCGAAGGCCGGCCGGTAGTAGCGCCGGTCGAGCTCTTCGAATCGTTTGCCTGGTTCGTCGAGCCCGAGCGCCTTCAGCGCAGCGGCCCCGCCGAACGCGGCGCGCGCAATGAGTGCGAGTCCGGCGATCCGCCGCACTCCGACAATGAACTTGCCCTCGCCCAGCCCGCCTGCGGCAACTGCACCACCCGCGAACGCGAGGCCGGAGACAACCATCGTCGCCTGCGCGTCTGGCAGCTGCTTGCCATTGCCAACAACAGCCTCACTGAGGCGTTTGTGGTTGCGCTCTGGCCACGACGAGCCAGACGCCCACACTGCGTGAATCGCCCCGGCCGCGGTGAGACCCGTCCACGCCACGAGGCGTGCCGTCCGTGTAATGAAACTCATGTCGAACTCCTCGCTGTGTGAACTACGTTGCCACCAACCGCGCACCGGGCCGTCTGACCGGGACTACTCCCAGCGGTTCGGATCCATGTCGCTGATGATGTGGCGGATCGTGCCCGAGTGCGACCGCATCACAATGCTCTCCGCGCGCACGAACGGACCACGACGCTGCACGCCCTCGACGAACTCGGCGTCGGTGATGCCAGTGGCGACGAAGTAGCAGTTGTCGCTCGCGACGAGGTCGTTCGCCTCGAGGACACGGTCGAGGTCGTGGCCAGCGTCGATTGCCTTCTGGCGCTCGTCGTCATCCTTCGGCCAGAGGCGACCCTGGATCACACCGCCGAGCGCCTTCACTGCACACGCCGTGATGATGCCCTCAGGTGTGCCGCCGATGCCGACGCAGAGATCGATGCTCGAATCCCAGCGGGCGGCGTTCACGCCTCCCGCGACATCGCCGTCCATGATGAGTCGGGTGCCGGCGCCTGCCTCGCGAATGTCGGTGATGAGCTGATCGTGACGCGGGCGGTCGAGAACCGCGACGCGGATATCAGAGACGTCGACGCCCTTCACCTTTGCGAGTGCTCGGATGTTCTCACCGATGGGCTTGCGAATGTCGACAACGCCGACGCCCTCGGGCCCTGCGACAAGCTTGTCCATGTAGAAGACTGCAGACGGGTCGTACATGCTGCCACGGTCGGCGACTGCGATCACCGAGAGCGCGCCTGGGCGCCCCTCAGCGGTGAGGCGGGTGCCGTCGATCGGGTCGACCGCGACGTCGCACTCCGCGCCGTGCCCGTTACCGACGCGCTCGCCGTTGTACAGCCACGGGGCGTCGTCTTTCTCGCCCTCGCCGATGACGACGGTGCCGTTCATGTTGACTGTCGCGAGGAAGCGGCGCATCGCGTCGACCGCCGCGCCGTCGGCCGCGTTCTTGTCACCGCGACCGATCCACGGGGTCGAGCGCATCGCTGCGGCTTCTGTCGCGCGGACAAGCTCCATCGCGAGGTTCCGGTCGGGCTGCCATTCGTCAAGCGAAAGAGGATCAGTCATACACATAAGACTACCGCGTAGACTGGAGCATGCAGTGCGGCCCGGTGGCGTTCTTCGTGACACGGCTTCCGCGCCGCCAAGACTCATCGTGTGTTGCCGCGCTGAAAGCGCGCAACCTCCAGAAGCCCAAGGAGCACCTATGCCCGTCGCAACTCCGGAACAGTACGCCGCGATGCTTGACGCCGCGAAGGCAGGCGGATTCGCCTTCCCCGCGGTCAACGTGTCGAGCTCCCAGACCATCAATTCCGCTATTCAGGGCTTTGCGGAGGCAGGTTCCGACGGCATCCTGCAGGTGAGCTTCGGCGGCGCCGACTACCTCGCTGGTCACACGGTGCAGAACCGCGCCGGTGGCGCGATCGCGTTCGCGAAGTACGCGGAAGAAGTTGCGAAGGCATACGACGTCACGGTCGCGCTCCACACCGACCACTGCCCCAAGCAGCACCTCGAGAGTTTCGTGCTACCGCTCGTTGCCGCGAGCGAGGAGCGTGTGAAGGAGGGCGGTCTGCCCTACTTCCAATCGCACATGTGGGACGGCTCGGCGGTGCCGCTCGCTGAGAACCTCGACATCGCGAAAGAGCTGCTTCCCCGACTCGCCGCAATCAATGTGATCCTTGAGGTCGAGATCGGCATCGTTGGTGGCGAGGAAGACGGCATCAGCCATGAGATCAACGACAGCCTGTACAGCACCCTCGAAGACGGCATTGCAACTGTCGAGGCGCTCGGCCTCGGCGAGCGTGGCCGCTACCTCACGGCACTCACTTTCGGCAACGTGCACGGTGTGTACAAGCCTGGTGGAGTGACGCTGCGGCCCGAACTGCTCGCCGAGATCCAGGACGGACTGCAGGCGAAGTACGGCACCGGCAAGAACCCGCTCGACCTCGTCTTCCATGGCGGATCGGGCTCGTCGGCTGAGGAGATCGCCGAGGCAGTGCGCAATGGCGTCATCAAGATGAATATCGACACCGACACCCAGTACGCATTCACCCGCCCGATCGTGGACTACATGCTCAAGAACTACGACGGTCTACTGAAGATCGACGGCGAGGTCGGCAACAAGAAGACGTACGACCCGCGTGCCTGGGGCAAGGTCGGCGAGAACGGGATGGCCGCGCGCATCGCGCTTGCCGCTGAGCAGCTCGGTTCCGCAGGGAAGTCGGTGAGCGCATAGTGACGGGGACTCCCGGCGAACCCGGCGCATCGGATCCAGCGGGACAGCGCCCTCTGGCCACTGACGCTGGCGAGGGATCGGTGGCGGAGCCAGCGGCAGCAGGTACGACGCCTGCCGCGGAGCAGGCCGCACCCTCCGAGCCCGCAGCGCCTGTGACCCAGCAGGCTCGCGACACCCGGCCACAGCCCGAGTTCGGCGAGTACGCCCCCGAGGGTTGGGAGTGGAAGCCGGAGGACGCCGACAGCTCCCCCGATGCTTCGAAGCCGTCGTCTCCGGTGCAGGCAGGCCCAGGGGCCGCGTCGCCGACGCCTGCGACTGTGCAGGGTGTACCCCATAACCTTGGCGCAGGCATCGCGCGACCATCGAGGAAGTCCGCGACTCAGGGAGGCTCCGGCGCCCCCTACCGTGCCTCAGCACAGGGCCAGGCCCCACAGCAGGCGCCGCAGCAGACGCCGCAGGCACCTCGATTCCAGGCTGCGCCGCAGGGCGCGCCCGGCTACCAGAAGCCAGCGAACATGGGCGACAGGATCGTGACGATCCTGCTGCTCGTCTTCGGCGGTTTCGGCGCGCTGCAGTCTGCCTTCGCGATGATGGGCATGAAGACGATGTTTTCCCTCATGGAGGACGCCCCTGGCATCACAAGCTTGACCCCGCCAGCATGGCTCGACGTCACAGGGAAGGCCATCGGTCTCGGGCTGCTCGTGCTGTACGGCCTCGTGCTCGTGTTCTCTATTCGCAGACTCCGGGCCGGGAAGCTCACGTTCTGGGCGCCACTCGCAGCTGGAGTTCTCGCGTTCATTGTCGTTGTCGCAGTCGTGGGGACAGCGATGATGCAGACTCCTGAGCTCATGGAGGTTATGCGAGACCCGCAGGCGTCTGCGCAGCTGCTTGAGTATTTGCAGGGCTTCCCAGCCAGCTAACGCTCCGTGTGTGCCGCGCGCCGCTCGCCGTTTTGGCGGGCGGCGCGCGGCGTTTCTGCCCGCGGCGCGGCCTGCCAGCACCCGGCGTTCGGCTACGCTATTCACATGAGTTCACCGTCGAGTTCTGAGTCTGTTCCGATGCCCGGGATGCCCGCGACCGGAACCACACCCGCTGCTGCCAAGCTGCCAGCGCGCACAGTCACCCGCTACGCTGCGGGCTCGCTCGCGACGGGCGGCTTCGCCACCCTCCCCGGCCTAGTGCTCGTCTACTATCTCACTGACTCGCTCGGCGTCACCGCGCTCGCAGCCGGCCTCATTGTCACGCTCGCGAAGATCTGGGATGTCGTCATCGACCCGATCATCGGCGGGCTCAGCGACCGCACGCTCGCACGCACTGGCTCCCGCCGCGGCCCCATGCTCATTGGCGCCGTCGGCCTACCAGTGACGTTCGTGCTCATGTTCGCAGTGCCACCAGGGCTCGGCCCAGCAGTATCAGCGACGTGGGTGCTGATCGCATTCGTCGCGGCCGCGACGTTCTTCAGCATGTTCCAGATCCCATACATTGCGCTCCCGGCAGAGCTCACGGGCGGCTACAAAGAGCGCACTCGACTGCTCACCTGGCGGGTTGTCGTACTGACGATCGCGATCCTGTTGTTCGGCGCGGGCGGCCCCGAAATTCGCGATCTGTTCCCAGACAACCAGCTCCTCGGCTACCTCCTCATGGCCGTCGCGGCCGCGGTGCTTCTCGGACTGAGCCTCTGGGTTGCTTCGACAGTCGCGCCCCAGGGCAGCCCGATTGTCTCCGCGACAGCCGGCCACAAGGCATTCTCTGCGACCCACTACCGCGAGGGCCTTCGCGCCCTCCGCGACAGTGCCCCCTTCCGCGCGCTCCTCGCAACGTTCATGCTCCAAGGTCTCGCCACTGGCCTCATGCTTGCCGGCGCCCAGTACGTCGCAACGTGGGTGCTTCATGATCAGGGGGCGGTGACGATCCTCTTCGCATCCCTCATCGCCCCGGCGCTCCTCTTCGCGCCAGTCTGGCGGTGGATTGCAGACCGCATCGGCAAGGTACGAACCTTCCGGATCGCGAGCCTGCTGTTCCTCGTCGCGACGATCGCGCTCATTGGCATGCTGCTCTGGCCAGGTATGTGGATTCTCGCCCCAGTCGGCATCGCAGGCGCCGCGTACGCAGGTATGCAAACAATGCCAATGGCGATGCTCCCCGACGTGATGAGTCATGACGCGGCAACGTCTGGCGATCCCGAGGGTCGCGCCGGGGTCTTCGGCGGTGTCTGGACCGCAGGCGAAACGGCGGGCATGGCGCTCGGTTCGACGACGCTGGCCCTCGTACTCGCGGCGACTGGCTACGTCGAGTCTGTCGCATCGGTGACAGTCACACAGCCCGCCACGGCGATCTCGGGCATCGCGCTCGCCTTCAGCCTCTTCCCCGCGCTCCTCATGCTCGCGAGCCTCGCGACGCTGCGGGGGTACAAGCTCAGCGAACGCGACGTCGAGCACGCTGGGGTGACCACGCAGTGACCTCGAGCCCATTCGCAGGCCCATCCGCGGCCGATATCCTCGCCGAGCTCACCGAGCTTCGCGCTGGAGACGCGCCGACGCAGGGTGGCCGCGTGCTCTCATACGTTTACGATTCAGGGCTCGGCGAACTCGACGAGCTCGCGCGCGACGCCGCCGAGCTCACCCGCCCGCTGAACGCACTCGATCCGACGACGTTTCCCTCAATCGCTGTTATGGAGCGCGAACTCATTACGTTCATGCGCCGCGCACTCGGAGGAGGCACTTCCCGCTTCGGCGCCGGAGGCATCGTGGGAAGCGTCACGAGCGGCGGCACCGAGAGCTGCCTGCTCGCGGTGAAAACTGCACGCGATCTCTGGCGGGCCGAGCACCCCGAACTCGCTGAGAAGCTCGCACGAGCCGGGAAGATGCCCAGGCTCGTCACGGCGTCGACAGTGCACGCCGCGTTCCAAAAGGCCGCGCGCATGTTCGACCTCGACTGGGATCCGGTTCCGTGCGAGCCAGACGGCACGGTTCGGGTCGAGGGTTTCGAGAAGAAGCTCGGTGCCGACGTCGCGCTCGTCGTCGTGTCGGCGCCTGCCTACCCGAACGGCGCGCTCGATCCTGTCGCAGAAGTGGCAAGCATCGCGAAAGAGTTTGGTCTGTCATGTCACGTCGATGCGTGCTTTGGTGGGCTCGCCCTGCCCTGGTGGCCTGGCCTGCCAGATTGGGACTTTCGCGTGCCTGGCGTCACGAGCATCTCGGCCGACCTGCACAAGTTTGGGTACGCCCCAAAGGGCGTTTCCGTGCTCCTGCACCGTGGGCGCAGCAGGCACCGCGCGCAGTTCTTCGCGACGACGAGCTGGCCCGGCTACCCAGTCGTGAACCCGACGCTACTGGGATCAAAACCTGCCTCGCCGCTCGCGGCGGCCTGGGCGATCACGAAGCGGCTTGGCTCAGACGGCTACGCGGCGCTCACCGCATCGTGCGTGCGCTCGGCCGAGACCATCGTGCGCGAGGCGTCGATCATTCGTGGGCTGAACGTGTGGGGTGCGCCGTCAGGCCCCTCGATCGCACTCGTCGCTGACACCACTGTCCCTGCCGACGAACAAGTCGACCCGCACCACCTCGCCGACGAGCTTGCCACTCGCGGCTTTCGCATTCAGCATCAGCCGGGCTTCACCCAACGAAACGGCGTCCGGCTGCCGCACACCGCGCACCTCACGATTACACCGGTCACCGAGCGCACACTCCCCGAACTCGTCCCGGCGCTGCGCGCCTCCGCTGACGCGGTACGCGGGCGACGCCAAGCGAACCCGCGTCTCGAACTGCTCGGCATGCAGGCCCTCGGCTACGCGCCGAAACGCGAAGGCGGCGACTACCGCGTCCCGTCTCCCGACATGGCGTGGCGGATCCTGAAGATTGCCGGCGCCGGCACCAAACCTGGCGGGAAGGGATCATCACTCCCCGGCAAACTCGCCCCGCTCATGGCGCTCGCTGAGAAGCTCCCCGCTCCCGTGGCAGAAGCGATCCTGATCGAGCTGCTCGCACGGGTCAGCGAGCCCTAACGCGCGCAACCGGGGCCAGGCGTAGCTCCTGCGGTCGGCCTCAGCCCTGACACGGTCTTACGAGCTAGGATACTTACAAGCAGTTTTACGTATAAAGCTTATGCATGCTTCGGGCACCGGCCTGCAAAACTGTAGGAATTGAACCAGAGCTCAGTGGGGGGATCCCTGAGCCGGTGAAATCTACAAGGGCATGTCAGTATTCATCGAGGGGAAACACTTTGGCGGAGAAGAGCCACACAAGCGGGCGATCCACTCAGTGGCACCAGGACAAGGCCCGCGCAACCAAGGCCGCCGTGCTCGAAGGCGCCGCGACGGTCTTCAACGAGGTCGGGTACCGGAGCGCCGTGATCTCTGCGATCTCGCGCGCCGCAAAGGTCACCCCCGGCGGCATGTATCACTACTTCGACTCGAAAGAAGCGATCGCGCAGGAGGTGCTCGCGGAGTTCCAGGCGCGCTGGTCAGCCGTCCCAGAGCGCGCCCCCGAGGACTCGCCGCTCGGGCTCCTCATCTCGATGACGCTGCGCCAGATGCAGCGCCTGCACAAGGATCGAATCGTTCGCGCCGGCTTCAGGATGACGTTTGAGCCAGGCACCCTTCCCACCCCGAACACAAGCTTCGCCGAGCAGTGGCTGAGGTCGGTGACCGAGGTCCTCGCTGATGCCCGCACCGCCGGGGAGCTCAGCGAGGACGCAAACGCAGACGAGATCGCGTGGGCAATCGTTTCGGGATTCGTCGGCACCTACACCTTCGCCGAGACGATCGGCGCGCACGAATCGCTGCTCGAGCGGATGGAGGCGGTACTCGCTGGCGCGCTCCGAGAGCACCTCGCTCCGCAGCACAAGGATCGCGTCGTCACAGCCCTTCGCTACTCAGTCGCCGCTATCTCGGACACCGACGACTAGCCCACGCCTAGCTCGGATTGCCCGCGTTGCCTGGCGAGGCAGCGTGGATAAGGGCGAACTCGCCGCCGGAAGCGGCGTACCCGCGGCCAGGGATCATGGCCACTGGCGCCGTGCGCGGGAACTTCACCCCAAAGAGGTCACCGTCGTAGTCGGTATCAGGCTGGAGGGCGACGCCACAGCGTGACTTGTGGAGCGGCTTCGTCCAGTGCCCATACATGCCGCGCAAGTCGGTGGCTCGCCCCGCAGCCACGATCGTGAGTCCCGAAGGCGGCGCGGCGATGAGCGTCGCAAGGCCGTTGTCTTCGTCCGCTATCCGTTCGGCGTCGTCGATGAGGAGCACGACGGAGCCGCGCTCGAGTTTCAGTGCGGCAAGCAGTGCTGGGATCTCCTCCGGGTTCTCTGCCGAGCGCGCGAGACCGAGAGCCCCAAGCGGCGACCTCCTGTCGAAAATGCCCCACACGGCCGGCCGCTCTTCCTCCGGCAGCGCGAGTGCCGTCTCGGCGATTGCGAGGAGCAGCGTCGACTTCCCAGATCGCGCCGGCCCACTAATGACTGCGTGTTCGCCCCCGTACAGTTCGAGCACGGCGGGCTCGAGGGTATCCTCGCGAATTCCGACGGGAATCAGGATCGGTTCCCCGCCAAACCGCATCTGACGAGCAATCGTCTGCGCCGAGACATGACTCGGGAGTTCCCCAATGACGTCAGTCTTCTGGTGTGCCCCGTGCCACTGGTTCGCCGCCTCAACGACGGCCTGCTCGAGCCCGTGATCGGGCGTCGCGATGTGCATTTGTAGCAGAGTCTCCGCGTCAACACACCTGCCGGGGACAGGGGCTGGGACAGTCTTACCCTTCACTCCCAATGCAGAGTAGTCGTAGGCGTCGGCGAGGCGATAGATCCAGCGCTGTGTCGTGACCTCGTCAATAGCCGAGGGCACGTTTTTCGAGCGCGTCGTCGAGACAGCGAAGTGCATGCCAACTGCCGGACCGTCGGCATAGACCCTGTAGAAATCTTCGAGCAGCTCCTGGCCTTCGTAGTCTTGAAACTCGTCGCGGAGTGCCGCGAGACCGTCGATGAGTACGACAGCCCTTCGCTCGACAACCTGCGACTCTCGGCGTCGGTCGAATTCAGTTTTCAAGAACCTGAGGAAACGCACTTGGCGCTCCCTCGCCCCCGTACCAGCGCCAACGTACGCCACCGAGTGCGGGAGCTCGCCAATGGCGGAGAGGCCACGCGATCCCATGTCCAGCGTCACAATATCGAGGTCTGCGGGGTCAAGGGAGCCCGCGAGCGAGAGCGCGATGCTTGCAAGCGTCGTGGTGGTGCCGCTTCCCGGAATCCCCATGAGCAGGAGATTGCCCTCGGCCATGTTCCAGCCCTGTGCGCTCTGACGTTGCTTGTCGGGCTCGTCGGCGAGAGCGACAACGACGGTGTCGGACGCGACGCCGCCCACGTCTGGGACGGGGCGCGCCATCGGGTCGGTCGGGGCCCCGGACGCAGCGATCGCGTACCCAGCAAGCGAGACGCGCTCGCCGAGTGCCTCAGGCCAGACCTGGCGCGGTGGCGCGAACCCAGCCTGCTCGTTGGCTGCGACGACGGCGTCGATGAGGTTGTCGAGATCGTTCGCATCGCTCGGCTTCGACGGGGGTGGCGTCGTCCGCGGCGTGATAGCCCCGAAGAGGCCGACGTCTCGCAGTTGTACCCGCTCCGGGATCGCCTCCTGGGCGCGGCCTGTGACGAGGGCTGTCTGAACTGGCGAGATGTCGTCCTGCCCGAGTTTCACGTAGGCGCGGCCCATCTGCGCGCGACCAATGCTCGCCGCCGATGGCACACCGATCACGTTCGTAGAGTCTTCGCGGCTCTGTACCCGTAGCGCAACGCGCAGGTTCGTGTTCGCAAGAATGTCGTCGTTCACGACCCCCGCTGGTCGCTGCGTCGCGAGGATCATGTGTACTCCGAGCGTACGCCCGACGGCGCCAACACTCACGAGGGAGGCCAGCACGTCGGGGAAGTCTTTCGCGAGCATCGCGAACTCGTCGATGACGAGCAGGAGTCGGGGCAGCGGCTCCGCTGGGTTCGTTGCGAGGTACGCGGGGAGGTTGTCAACGTCTTCGCCCGCCTCAGCGAAGAGACGTTGGCGACGCTCCATCTCGGCCTCGAGCGCCCGCAGCGCCCGGTCAGCGAGTTGCTCGTCGAGGTTGCTGATCGTGCCGATCGTGTGCGGCAGCCGCTCACACGCCTTGAACGCGGCACCTCCCTTGAAGTCGATGAGGATAAAGTTCAGCTCGGTCGGATCGTTTCGGGCGGCGAGCCCGGCGACGAAGGAGCGCAGAAACTCGGACTTGCCCGATCCCGTGGTACCCCCGACGAGGCCGTGCGGGCCGTCTTTCACGATATCGAGACTCAGCGGCCCGTTTTCGCCGAGCCCAATTGGGGTCGAGAGACCTGGCGAGGTCGCCCACAGTTCGCGCACGGCATCGGCGTTCATCGTCTCGACGTCGAGGAGGTCTGGAAGCCGAACGAGCGGGGGCAACGACGCCCCGGGCACAATGAGCTCGGGGTCTTCAAACCGCGCGAGGTTGCGTGCTGTCTCAGCGGCCTGCGCCTCGCTGAGCCCCGCAAGAATGACGTCGTCGACCTGGGTGAGCTCCTCCGGGTGGTACACGGTCGCTGCCGCGTCTGCTGCGACGTCCACAACGACGGTGCAGGCGGCGGGGAGTTTATCGGCCGTCGCCGCGATCACAATGCCGCTGACCTGTCGGGTGCGCTCCCCCACCCGTTCGACGCCTCCGGGCGTCCTTCGCCCGTAGCCAAGCATGTCGCGTGCAGGTGACTCGCGCCCTTCTGTCAGCACCTCGGAGTCGATCACCGTGAGCATTGTTGCTGTCGGCAGCCCCTCGATGTTGTCATGCAACGCGCGCAGCATCGACGTGCTCGTGTCACGTTGGTTCGACATCCAGCGTGCGCCGGCTGCTCCGCCGGCCTGCCTGGTGTGCGGGAGCCACGAGGCCCAGTCCCATTCGAGTTCCCGTCCTCCGTCGCAGAACACACCAATCGTGAGGTCGGCCGGCCCGCAGTGTGTCGCCGCCTGAGTGAGCAGGCTCCGCGCAAGCGCGAGCGCGCCCTCTCTGTCCCCCACGATGCCGATGACACCCGAGTCGTTCAGGTCGGCAAGCACGGGAGCCGCCGACATTCGCGTGGCTTCGAGCGTGACCTTCACGCGCTCATCGAGTCGCGACGAGGCACGGGTGTCGAGCTCGGGCTTCCATGGCACATCACCGACTCCGATGTGCAGGCTCAGGAAGTCGTGGGCACCAGGGCGCCGCTGCCACATGAGCGTCGAAGGGAGCGCTGGTCGACGGATGACTGCCGCAGGGTCGGGGATCGTGTCTTGGCGCCTCGCGCTCTCCTCCGCCGCCGCCTGTGTGGCCTGCGCCGCGAAGTCGGTGAGCGCCTCGGTGAACCGATCCTCTTCCTCCTCCAGGTTCTTCTTGCGCCGGCGCTTCTGCTCGAAGTACATGCCCACAGCCATGACCGGGCTGAGCATCGCGAACATCGCGAATCTCATGTCTCCGAGCACGATGACGAGGACGACCGCCATGATGAGCGGGGCCACAACGGTGATGACGTTGAACTTGCTCGCCGCTGGCACCTCTTTGGGGGCTGGCGGCTCGATCGGCTCGGGTGATGGTGGCCGCCCAGGCCGCGGCGGCCTGTTGAACGGTGCGGTCGAGGCCGGCGTGAGGTTGGTGAGCGATCCCGGGGCCGGGGCGATTGGCTCGGCGAGGGACGGGCGGATGTTGAGCGCGGCGCCGCCGACGACGACAGTGCGGACCGAGGTGATGAGTACCCCGGCTTCGTCAACTTTCGTTCCGTCCACGAACGTTCCGTTTGTGGAGCCCGAATCGCGAAGCCTGACCCCGTCGCCTTCGAGCTCGACGGTGCAGTGGTTCCAGGAAGCGGACTCCGTTGGGAGCACAACATCGGCCCCCGGCGAGCGCCCGACAACGAGCCTGCGCCGCTCTGGGACGGGCACCGCGGGGCGTGTCTCGAGGCCGGCGCCAACGGCAACATTCCAGCCCGAGATCACGCCAACTGGCGCACCTGAGTCCCGTGTCAGCACCGAGCCTTCGAGGAACGTTAGCTCTTCCATAGGTGTGTCTGGTTCGACCGCCAGCCCATCGAGCATGACCGTGTCTGACTCGCCCGCACGGAAGCCCGAGCTCTCGAGAAACTCCGCGAGCGTCGCCTGCGACTGCCACGCCACGAGGTCGACTACCTCGCGTCTTTCGTCAAGATCAACCAGAATACGCACCGCTGAGTGCTCCCTTTCTTCGGGGGAAATCGGGCGGGGTGGCACGACCTTTCCGCGTCACCCCTGTTTTCTACCTGGCTGCCGGCTCGGCAAACCAGACCAGGGCGTCAGCGTCTGCGCCCGACTCTGGCCGGAGGCCGAGCTGCTGCCCGGTCGCGTACAGCGTCACGGTCGGAGCCGCCACCGCCTGTGAAGTCGCGAAGTCCATCTCAGGGCCGGTAATTGCGTCGCCCGCGACTAGGGTGAGCCCTGCAAGTGCAGTCGCGACCTTGGTGGGGTCCGTGCTGCCTGCGTCGGAGACCGCTCGCGCAAGCGCAAGCAGTGCGTCGTGGGCTCGCCCATCTGCGGCACCGCTCACCTCGGCGAAGGGTGAGTCCTCGGTGAGGTTGAGGATCTCGCTGTCAGCACTGAACACGCGTATCGCGGCGAGGAAGGCTGAACCCGTGCGCCCTCGTCCATCGTTTCCAAGCGCAACAGCGTCGTCCCAGTCGTAGCCGAAGGTGCGTAGCGCTGACGAAACCGCAGCCCCATTCTCGATCAACGTGTCTTCGAACCGCTGGCTCGTCGCCCCTGGGGTCAGGAAGATAGGCGCAGTCACGTTCCGCGCCTGCAGTTCGCGGGTAATGTTGGCTTGCAGCGCAGCCGGGCCGCTCAGCACGATTGCGTCAACCCGCTGCTCCGGCACAGTCTCGGCGTCGGCCTCGTCTTGCTCGTCATCGTCGCTACCGCCGGCGTATCCCCCATGCGCGAGTGGGTCACTCCCAGTCATCTCCGCGACCTGCATTGCCAGCGACTTGATATCCGATCCGGTCCGGTGTTGGAGGACATCGGGAACCCGCACGCCATCGGGCAAACCAGGGCCGGCGTCCAGGTGCAGCGGTCGTTCGTAAGCCTCGAGCGCCTGTGAGAACTGTACCTGCACATCGGACTCAGTCGGAGCGAGCGACCAGACGTTCACCGACGATGCAGGTGCCTCCGCAAACGGCAGCACAACGCCGACTTTGTGCTCGGTTGCAACAGCGATTCCGGCGTCAAGCTGTTCGCCGCTGCTCGCGTAGACGATGCCCGCCACACCTTGTTCGACGAGCGCAGTCGCCGCTTCGTGCGCGCCGGCGGTCGTGCCCTTGTCGTTCTCGACGACGAGCTGAATCTCGCTTCCGCCGAGCGCGAGGCGCTCGCGAGCAACGACCGCGCCCTCAGCCGCGCTCGACCAGTCTGCGCCCTCTGCGTTGCCCGTTCCTGTCGTCACAATGACACCAATCTTGGTGTCGGCGGGTACTTCGACGCCGCCGATCGGTACCGGAACCGTCACCGCTACCGGGTCGCTCGCGGGCCGCTGGCTCCCACGAATGACACCGAAGGCAACCACCGCTGCGGCAGCGAGCACGACAGCCACGGCCACGGCCACGACGATCACTAGCCCGCGGCGCGATCGCCAGGAGAATCGCCTGCGCTCGGCGCTTTCGTGCTTCATCGCTGTCTGGGCTTCCGGTTCAGACACCCCGCTCACTTGTCTCCTCCGCCAATGTGGAATCCATAGATTGTCTGCGCAACGGCGCCGCCAGGAATTTCGAGGTGGAAGGCGGGGAGCGAGGACGCCGATTCGAGTGCCGCCTCGAATTGAGCCTGCCGCAGCATGATCGACGCGATGTCTTCGGCGCGAACGTTTGCGAACCCCGACGCCTGCTGCGAGGCGAGGGCGAGCTGGAAGTCAGCGGTGCTCGACTTGGCAGCTGACGCAGACATTGCTCCGAGGATTCCGGAGCCGCGCACCGCCGGGTCGCCCAAATCGAGGATGACCCTGTTCAAGCTGTCAGCCAGCATCTTTGAGGCTGCCTCGACGTCTCGTGTCGAGGCAGTCGTCGAGCGGTCGATCCGTTCAAGTGCGAGCCCGGTGCGTTCGTCGAGCGACGCAACCGAGGCACCGTACCCCTCGTTGAGCGCCGACTTCTGGTCGTCGATCTGGGTCTTCGCGTCACTCAGCATCGTCTCTGAAGTGGCGCGCAACCCCGCGACTGTCGCCTCGTACGAGGCCCGGATCGCATTGTTTCCACGTCCGACCCTGTCGGTGATCATGCGCACCTGGTCGTCAACGTCGCTCGAGACGGCCAGGGCGGCATCGGCGGCGGCGCTACCGAACGCGCTCGTGATCTCGGAGGCAAGGCCATCTTCCCGCACGTCGAGGGCGCTCAGGCTCACGCCCAGCGCATCGTTGTGCGTGACCGCGAGTGCTTCGAGAGCCCGAAGCTGGGCGACGAGCTGCTGTGCCGCAGACTCCCCGCCGCCGATCTCACCATGGTGAGCGTTCAGGCGCGACTGCATTTCGATAAGCGTTGACTGCAGCTGCGCGAGCGCAGACGACTGGGCGGCAGGGTCGGTGAGCGCCTCTACGCTTTTCCAGGACGTGCGTTGCGCTCCCAGCCTCTCCGCTAGCGTGCCGTTTGCCGGCTCATACTCTTGTGGCGTGACGCCGTCGCACTTCGTGTCGACGAATTCGCCACGCAACTCGTCCAGCTTCTGCTGGTCGATCGTCACTGCTCCCTGGCCCAATTCACACACCTTGTCAGCGAGTTGCTCGGGGAGGGCTGCAAGCGCGTCCGGGTCGGTACTTTCAAAGTCCTTCAGCGCAGCCTGAGCGATGTCGTGCACCTGTTCGAGCGACTGCGCTGACGCCTGTGCCTGCGCGACCATCGCCGACAGCTTGCCCCACTCCGAAACACTGTTGGTTTCATCTTCGAGGTCTGCAAGCGTGGTTCCGAGCTTGACGAGGTCGGAGGCCAAAAGCTGCTGCTGCTCCAACGCATTGTCAAGATCGGCGCTATCGAGTTGCTTCACAAGCTTGTCTCCCCGATCGACGAGATCGACGAGCGATGTGAGCACGTGTTCTTTCGCGGTGAAGAGGGAGCATGTCATTGACGGCTCACCTTCCACAGCGCAGACATCGCTATCTGGCGCCTCCGGGCCAAGCGTGGCGCCGATCTCAGTGAGAATCTCTTCCTTGCACTCGGCAGTCGCTTCCGCGTAGCCGTCCAGCTGACCTGCGAGTTGCAGAAACGTTGAATAGAGCGTTCCGCTTCCTTCCCCGGGCTCGACCTTGGCTACGCAGCCGCTACCGGTCACCAGGCGCGGAGGAGTCCCTCGGGTGTCCCCGAGTAGGCCCGTCATAGAAGCGACAATGCTCGAGAGCTGTGAGTTCATCCCTGAATGGGTGCTTGTCACAGTGCTCGCAAGGTCAGTCTGCAGGCTGCCGAGCTGTTTGCCGAGCGTCTGCATCTCGCTGCCGAGGGCCTCTGTGCTGTCCGCGAGTCGCTGGGCCGCCCGCACTCCGAGAGTCTTGGAGGTGTCGCCGAGGTCCCTACGCACTTCAGTAATGGTGCCGCCAGCACGGCTCAACACGCTGTTGACCTCAGTGACTAGGCCGATGGCCCGCTGCTGCATGCCGAGCTCTGACGTCGCGCTCCCATCAAACGCCGACGATACAACCCCTTCGAACGAGAGGTCGCTGTGTAGCCCTGCCTGCACAGCGATGTCAATCTCAGGGATGGCGAAGTCGGTGACATCCGCAACCAGCGTGAATGCAGTCGTCGCGCGCGTCTGCGGCGGTGCAAGGACCGTCGCCCACTGCACCACAGTTTCGCCGGTGTTCGTGACGGCGACAACGCCACTCGTCGTGCCCTCACCGGTGCCGAACGCCAGGTTCTCGGGCGGAACGTCAGCGAGCGTCGTCGATGCGGCAACACTCAATGGGGTGCCAACGAGTGCGGGCGTCGAACGCGCCTCACCCGCCACGTCGTACTCCACCGTCTTCGGTGCAACCGTCAGGTTCTCAAGCTCGATCCTGATTTCGACGCGGCCGTCGTAGCCAACTAGGTCAGCGAGATCCTGACCGGAGCGCTCATCGGTCTGATAGCTCGTCGAGACACGGACAGGGAGATCAGCGACAACCTCACCAGTTTCATAGGCAACGGTCTCACTGCGGGAGCGGCCGGTTGACTCGTCAAGGAACACCGCTGACCCGTCCACCGCCGTAACCGAGCCGTTTCCGCCAACCTGCACTGAGACCGACTGCAGCACCCGCGTCGTGGGTTCCTCCCCTGAGCCGAGCGCCGAGCACCCAGAGGTAACCAGCAGCGCAGCAACGATGGCTACGGATGCCGCCCGGGCATGGCGGCGGGCTTTCGGCGGGGACGGGTTCATCTACGAGCTCCTCTTTCGGTGTAATGAACAACGAGGCAGCGCCGAACCGAGCTCCCCCGCCCGCTGGTCCGACTACGCGAATTGTTACTCGGCATATTCTATGCACAAAACCAAACAAACATACGAATTATGCACAGGGCGCGAGTTATTCTCGGGTCGTGATGCTGAGCGGGGCGCTCTCCAAGTTCGTGAAATTCCCAACCACCGCAGGAATCCTGCACTCAGAGGTCGGCGCGAGCGTGGTTACCGTCAAGCCGTCACTGGACACCGCAACGGCTCCGGAGCAGCTGTCAGAGAACCGCACACCCGCTTCTCCCCCGGCCGTTTCCTTGAGCATTCGCGATGGTTCTCCCGTCGCCGGGCTTTGATAAAGCGGATGTACCTCGTCCGGGCCATCAGGCCAGACCGGAAGGAGTGTCACCGGAAGCGTCGACTGCCCCACCGCTCGGGAAGGCACGACAACGTTGACATCGACTAACCGCTGCACCGGATAGGACGTGGAGCTCGCCTCGGGGTCGAGCAGCGAAGCCAGCGTCTCGGTTGACACGAGTTCGAGCCAGTCGCGAAGCTCCGACTCGTCCGCGACCTCGAGCGGGAGTGACCCGCGGACTGTCAACCGCCCGCCAGCAGGCACCTCAACGCCGTCGAGACGCCACCCACACTTGGCATCAAGTCCGGTCACCGCTTGATGCTTCGCAGCCTCCACATCCTCCCACACGACAGGAGGGCACGCCCCACCATCGGCAATCGACGGAACGACTTCGAGGAACGATCCGGATAGCGGCGCCTTTTGCGCCGAGTAGGTCACCTCGAGCGCCACCCGGCTCTCGACTGGGTCGTAGGTCGCCACGCGCGCGACAGAGAGCCCCGTTGGAAGCTGCTGGTCTTGCTGCGATGCCTCGAGCGGCTCGTCGGAAGCAGTCACCGCGTCGCTTGTGTCCCCGCCAAACACCCACATCATGCCACCCACTAGCACCCCAAGGGAGACGAGGCCCAGAGCCCCGAGAAGTACATTCTTGCGGGTCAGCCACGACGGACGAGACCGCCCAGCATCATCTGGATCCTGCTCCAGGCCTCGCACCGAGGCTTGGAGCTGCGGCATCGGACGCACGGTCGTCTGCTGCCCAGCGTCTCCGAGCTCCGGAGCATCCACGCTCAGTGCCTGCGCGTATAGATCCGGACCGTCGTCCTCATGCGTTTGGAGCAGATCGCTGCGCAGCATCGTCGCAGGTCGGTCGACCTCCTCAAACTCTGCGGGCGCCGCTTTCCTCTCGAGCGCTCCAGTCGAGTCGAATCGCTTGGCAAGGCGCACAGCCTCGGCCGCGGCGTCCGCCGCCGCCGGCCGCTCCCCCGGGTCCTTGGAGAGCAGGCGAGCTACCCAATCAGCGATCGGGGCCGGCAGGTCGAGCCGCGGTGGGTGCGACGTCACGTGACGATACGCGATTGTGAAGTCAGTCCCGGGACCCGCAAACGGAGTGCGTCCCGCCAACAGCTCGTAGAGCATCACCCCGGCGGAGTACACGTCAGCCGCTGGTGTGGTACGCCCGTGACTGATGAGTTCAGGCGCCATGTACTGCGGGGTGCCGAGAATCCCAGTGGTCTGGCGGTTTCGTTCGCTCACGACAGCAGCGATTCCGAAGTCGGCTACGCGTACCGTGTCCTCCGCGGCCCCGTTCCAGGGCGCTGCGAGCAGAACATTGTCTGGCTTGATGTCGCGATGCGTCACGGCGCGACTGTGCGCCTCACTCAGTGCGCGAAACACCTGCCCGACGAGCGTCAGCGCGTCAGCTGGCTTGAGAGTGTGCTGCTCGTCGAGCAGCTCTCGGAGCGATCCACCGGGAATCAGGTCCATCACAATCGCGATGATCTCGCCCTCGACGACAAGGTCGCGAACCGCAACAATGTTGGGGTGCCGCAGCCCGATGAGCACTGACCGCTCGCGGATAAATCGCTCGACGAGCGCGGGGTCGCTCGCATGCTCGGGCTTGAGGATCTTCGCCGCAACGTGTTCACCGTCGCTGACTCTCTCGGCGCGCCACACGTCGCCGGCTGCTCCAGAGCCGAGAAGCTCGACAAGTCGGTAGGACGCCCCAAGCGCCGCTCCGGGCTTCAACGTTGCCATCTCTTCTTCATCTCCAAACAGGATCCCTCACCAAACACAGGCGCAGCCACGCCGAGCGCGGGCGCGCTGCGGGACTCAGCGTACAACGAGCCGGGCACAATGAGCGCTTCCAACCGAGGCTTTGTACTTAAATTCACCATTCACAAGATTGAGCGTTTGTTTTAATTTGCGGCAAATTTCGCGTAGCGTGTCCCCAGGGGCCCGGAATCCCAGGCTCTCTCATCTTTGACCCAGAAGGGGCGTTGCACATGTCACGCGTACTCTCAACCGAAGAAGCCAAGACGGCGATCCGTCAGATTCAGTCGATTGTCGGCGGCGGCTTCACCGATCAGATCACCCAGCTCGATGCGCAGGGCCGCATCCTGTCTGACCCGAACACGTGGGACGGCCCGCTCGCGGCAACCTTCAGGGGCTCAACCTGGCCTGAGACGAAGACCGCTCTCGACAAGGCGAAGCAGCAGCTCGAAGAGCTCCGCACCCAGCTCGACAAGATCTCGCAGGACATCTTCACCGCGGGTGGCGGCGCGTAGTCACCGCACCGTGGCGCCCGGCGGACCCGCCGGGCGCCACCAGTGTCCCCACACTGCCCTATTGCGCCCTCCCAGCAACAACGAAAGCACCCCAGTATGGCCGAGATCCACGGCAACGAACCGACGGGATACTCGTACCCGGCAGCTCAAGAGCTGCGCTCTGCAGCGAAATCACTCGCGCAGGCAGTCGCGGCGAGAGAAAGCTCACGCGCTAAGTATGCGCGCGGCGCCGAGAAGGATTTTCGCGGCTTCTTTGCCGAGGCGTTCAAGCACAATGTGAGCATCGGTACGAAGAGCGCGAACAGTCTCAGCGAGGCACTTCGCGAAGTCGCGAGTGAGTGGATAGGGTGCGTCTACCGCACCCGCCCGCCGAGGGCGCGCTCGTCCCGCTTGCCCGAGGCGTCCTGGCGGAGCTCCTTGGGGAGCGAGAACACGAGATCTTCCTCGGCGGTCACGACCGCACTAACGTCGGAGTAGCCGGCCTCGCCGAGATCGTCGAGTAGCTCCTGCACGAGCACCTCGGGAACCGAAGCGCCGCTCGAAATGCCGATCGTTTTCACGCCGTCGAGCCACTCCTGCTTGACCTCTTCGGCGAAGTCGACAAGGTAGGCGGCCTTCGCGCCATACTCGAGCGCGACCTCTACGAGGCGCACCGAGTTCGACGAGTTTGTCGAACCAACGACGAGCACGAGGTCGGCCTCGGGCGCGATCTTCTTGATCGCGACCTGGCGGTTCTGCGTGGCGTAGCAAATGTCGTCTGACGGCGGATCTTGCAGGTTCGGGAACCGCTCGCGCAACCTGCGCACAGTTTCCATCGTCTCGTCGACCGAGAGCGTCGTCTGCGAGAGCCACACGAGGCGATCCGGGTCTTTCACGACGAGATCGTCGACGTCGTCTGGCGAGTTCACAATCGTGATGTGATCGGGGGCCTCGCCGGCGGTGCCCTCAACTTCTTCGTGGCCGGTGTGACCGATGAGCAAGATCTCCATGTCCTGCTTCGCGAACCGCACCGCCTCGCGGTGCACCTTGGTCACGAGCGGGCATGTTGCGTCGATGGCATGGAGGTGCCTGTCTGCGGCCTCCTGCACGACTGCTGGTGAGACGCCGTGAGCCGAGAACACGACGTTCGCGCCCTCGGGTACCTCGTCAACCTCCTCGACGAAGATCGCGCCCATCTTTTCGAGCGTCTGCACGACGTGCACGTTGTGCACGATCTGCTTGCGAACGTACACGGGGGCGCCGTAGCGGTCGAGCGCCTTCTCGACTGCGACGACGGCGCGGTCGACGCCCGCGCAGTAGCCGCGCGGGGCGGCGAGCAGCACCCGCTTGTCACCATCAACTGGCTCGTTTTTCAGCCGGCCGCCGAGGCGACGCATGCGCGGCATCGCCAGGCTCACAACCGGGGCACCAATGGTGCGCTGATTCACTACCGAACCCTGCTCTGTCATGCGCACAAGTCTACGCTGGAACGCTGAGCGCATGATCTGGGTGCAGGTCCGAGGGCGGCACGAGCCCCGCATGTGGCGGCCCCCGAGTAGGCTCGACGTCATGGCAGCAGACGCACCCGCAACCCGCGAAGCCCCGTGGCCCGTCGCCCTCATGAGCGAGAAGGTCGCCGGCTGGATCGACAGGCTCGGTCAGGTCTGGGTCGAGGGCGAGGTCACGCAGTGGCAGGTCCGCGGCGGGCACGTCTACGGCAAGCTCCGCGATCTCGCTCAGGATGCCACGGTGAGCTTCACCGTCTGGCGTTCTGTCGCGCAGCGCCTCACCGCCGAGTTCAAGCAGGGCGACCGTGTGATCGCGCTCGTGAAGCCGAACTTTTGGGTCAAGGGCGGCTCGCTCACCATGCAGGTGTTTGACCTGTCGCACGTCGGTCTCGGCGAGCTGCTCGAGCGACTCGAGCGGCTGCGGAGGCAGTTGCAGTCGGAGGGGCTGTTCGATGACAGCCGCAAGCAACGCCTGCCGTTCCTACCGGGCAGGATCGGGCTCGTGACGGGCCGCGACTCCGACGCAGAGAAAGACGTCGTGCGCAACGCGACCCTTCGCTGGCCGGGTGTGCAGTTCAAGATCCACTACGCGGCGGTGCAGGGCGACCGGGCCGCGGCAGAGGTCACCGCGGGCATCAGGGCGCTGGACGCCGATCCCGAGGTCGACGTCATCATCGTCGCGCGTGGCGGCGGCGACTTTCAGAACCTGTTGCCGTTCTCGGACGAGGCCGTCGTGCGGGCGGCTGCCGAGGCGAGCACCCCCGTCGTGAGCGCCATCGGGCACGAGGCTGACCGCCCGCTGCTCGACGAGGTCGCGGATCTCCGTGCGTCGACGCCGACGGACGCTGCGAAGCGTGTCGTTCCCGACGTCGGTGAGGAGCTCGCCGGCATCGACCAGGCGCGCAGCCGAATGTCAGGCAGGCTCAGTCAGCTGTTCGCGCACGAGACCGACAGGATCGCGCAGCTCAGGCAGCGCCCCGTGCTCGCAAGCCCCGACAGGATTATCGATGACCGCGCCGAGGAGCTCGTGCGCTGGGTTGCCCGCGGCTCAGAACTCGCTGACCGGGCAATCGTGGATCGCGCGAGCACCCTCGCCGAGACCCGTGCCAGGCTCACGGCTCTGTCACCGCAGGCGACGCTCGAGCGCGGCTATGCGATCGTGCAGCTGCCGACGGGTGACGTGCTGCGCGACCCCGCTGACGCTCCCGACGGCACGGCGCTCCGGGTGAGCGTTGTGGGCGGCAAGCTCGGCGCTACGTCTTCAGGCCCGGCGGCCTAGGGCCTGTCCGTGCGAGCGCGTGTGGACGACGTTCGAGGGTAGCTAGTCGGTGCGTTCGAGGCCGCTGCCGTCAGCTGCCACCCTGTACGACGCGCTCCGGTAGCCGTCGTCGATCATGAACGAGACGCTGACTGGGCCGGAGCGCTCCGTATTCCACGGATCCTCCTCGGTCTGCGCGAGGCCCCTGCTCGCGTTGTACATCACGCCGTCGAGGTCGTCCACCCCGACTTGCCCGGCGGCGCGCTCCACCTCGCGGAGGATCGCACCCGCGTCGAGCTCGGTGAGCGCGAACTGCTCACCGAGCGTCTCGGGCTGCGGCGCGCCGGGGCCGTCGTGGGTGACCGAGCCCTTCCGGTAGTACCAGCGGTCGACGTTGAGACTTTCTGGAGTAAGCGGCGCGTTCACACTCACAAGATCTTCAGAGACAGTCACGCTCGTCACGCGGTCGTGACCGATCTCGGCGGCGAGCGCCGAGAGGGCCCGGTCGAGGGCTGCCGGCTCGCGGAGGTCCGCGTGGAACCTCCCCTCCGGGATCGCAGCGACGGTCTCAGCGAGGCCAGCGCGGTACGGGAACACAACGGCGGCGCCCGCGAGCAGACCAGCAAGCACGAACACCGTGATCCGGATCGGACGCCACTTCTTTCCCGTGCCGATGAGCGGCCTGCGCGAGCCGGGCACCCCCGCGGCGCCAGGAGCCGGGATCCGGAGCTCCCCCGCGACGGCGGCCGGCGGGAACTCGGTGTCGGCCCAGATTTCCGCCGTCGCGTCCTCGTCAGTCAGCGCCACGGCTGGCCCGCCCTCGGCGAGGATCGCCACGACGTGCCTCGTCCCGGGCTGGAAGCGGGGAATCTGCGTGAGCTGCACGATCCGCCGCACACGCGTTCGGTACACGCCGCCCGAGACCGGGCGCACCGTCAGATCAATGTCGCACACCGGCTGCTCGTTGATCTGAGTTCCGGTCTGCGTGAGCGCATCGACGCGAGCAAGCCCGACCCTGCCCTCTGAAATCGCGGCCTGCACCTGTTCGTTCGTAGGCAGGGCGAGGCCCCGCAGCGACTTGCCGACGAGCACGAGAACGCCCGAAACCACTGACGCGATGAAGCCGACGGGGAACGCCCAAGAGGCGGCACCCGGCGGGCCGACGAGGGCGGACACAATGCCACCACAGAGGATTCCGAGACCGATGAAAAATGTCAGGCGAAGCACTGAAAAAGCCTAACGTGAGTGGCGCGGCGGGGCACGTCAGCGGACGTATCGCGAGTCTCCAAGGCGCAGCGGCTAGACTGAAACCTATGACTGCCCCGATCGAAGCAGACGTCGCTGCGCTGAGCTATGAAGCGGCCCGCGACGAGCTCATTCAGGTGGTGAGCCGCCTCGAACAGGGCGGCGCCACACTCGAAGAGTCAATTCAGCTGTGGGAGCGAGGCGAAGCCCTCGCCACACGCTGTGAGGAGTGGCTGATCGGCGCCCGCAAACGACTCGAGGACGCGCGCCAGGGCGGCGCCTCCTCCGGCGACACAGCCGCCGCGACGCAGCCCGGGAACGGCGAAGAACTCTAACGATGGCGAAGAACAAGCGCCCCAACATTGTTGCTGAGCTCGGCAGGCCTGAAACTGCCGCTGAAACCGCTGCCCGCAAGGCGGAGGGAAGCCGGCTCTACAAGCAGCGAAAGACAGTGAACAACCTTGTGTTCTCGCTGCTCGTGACTGTCGGCGTCGTCTTCATGATCTACCTCATGGTGCCGCGCGAGACCGGCGATTTCCCAGACCGCTCGGTCGACGTCGTCGCCGCCGCGGAAAGCTCTGGCGCAAGCTACCCGCTCGCCGTGCCCGACGTTCCTGACAGCTGGAAGGCGAAGCGCGCGGCGCTCGCGATCGACGGCGACGTCACCTTCTGGCAGGTGCATTACACGACCGAGAACGACGCGTACGCGACAGTTGTGCAGGCGTATACCGCTGACGGCGCGCCAGTGCCTGCGACCTGGATCGCGACCAGGCTTGAAGAGCAGCAGCCCACGGGCAGCGAGCAGCTCGGCGGCGTCGAGTGGCAGGTCTACGACCACCAGGACCGAAAGGCCGACGAGGTCAACATGCGCTTCGGCCTCGAGGGCGCCATCGGCACGAACACAGTTCTCGTCTTCGGCACTGACGATGAGGCGACAATCAGGGTACTCGCGACGCAGGTGACCGACTCGCTCGCCGGGCTGAACGAGGCTACAACCACAACGGAAGAGGTGACCGAATGAGCAGCACCCCACGGGTGAGCCCGCAGGAGGCATGGGACGCGCTGATTGCTGGCAACGAGCGATTCGTTTCGGGTGCGTCGGCCCACCCAAACCAGAACGTTGAACGGCGCAGCGAGCTCGTCAATTCGCAGAGCCCCGACGTCGCGCTCTTTGGCTGCTCAGACTCCCGCCTCGCGGCTGAGATCATCTTCGACTGCGGCCTCGGCGACCTGTTCATCGCCCGCAATATGGGCCACGTCGTCGCCGAGTCGATCACGGCTTCAATGGAGTACGCGGTCACCGAGCTCGGTGCCTCGCTCATCGTTGTGCTGGCGCATGACTCGTGCGGCGCCGTCGCCGCCGCGATCGATCAGACCGGGCGAGAGCCGTCTGAGACGACCCGCTCAGTCAAGCACACGCTTGCACCGATCCAGCCGTCCGTGCAGCAGCTCTGGCTGCAGGGTCACACCGACACCCCGTACGTCAACGCGGCAGATATCGACGCGAATGCCGTCGGCAGGCTGCACCTCGGCGCGACAGTCCACGAGCTGCTTCGCACCTCGCGCGCGATCAGCGACGCTGTCGACGCCGGCACCCTCGCGATCGTCGGGCTGCAGTACCGGCTCACCGAGGGCCGCGCAGTGCCGTACTCGGCCGTCGGCCCTGTCGAGCTTGAGCTCGCTCCCCTGAATTAACACATCCTCATCAACACCCCATTAGCAAAGGACAACTGTGACTGAAGAGATCGAGTACCGCATCGAGCATGACACCATGGGCGAGGTCCGCGTACCGAAGTCCGCGATCTACGCAGCGCAGACGCAGCGCGCTGTCGAGAACTTCCCGATCTCGGGCAAGGGTCTCGAGCCCGCTCAGATCGTCGCGCTCGCACGTATCAAGCGCGCGGCTGCCATGGCGAACGCCGACCTCGGCATCCTCGACGCAGACATCGCGAAGGCGATCGTCGCTGCGGCCGACGAGGTTATCGGCGGCGCGCACCACGATCAGTTCCCCGTCGACACCTACCAGACCGGCTCTGGCACGTCGTCGAACATGAACATGAACGAGGTCCTCGCGAGCCTTGCGACCAAGCACCTCGGCGCTCCCGTTCACCCGAACGATCACGTGAACGCCTCGCAGTCGTCGAACGACGTCTTCCCGACCTCGGTGCACGTCGCTGTCACCGGGGCGCTCATCGAGCAGCTGAAGCCCTCGCTCGCGCACCTCGCCGAGGCGCTCGAGGAGAAGGCTGAGCTGTGGAAGTCGGCCGTGAAGCCTGGCCGCACCCACCTCATGGACGCGACCCCCGTCACCCTCGGCCAGGAGTTCGGCGGCTACGCCGCGCAGATCCGCTACGGCATCGAGCGCATCGACGCAGCGCTCCCCCGCGTCGCTGAGGTCCCGCAGGGCGGCACCGCCGTCGGCACCGGCATCAACACGCCGCTCGGCTTCCCCGAGAAGGTCATCGCCGAGATCGCTGCGTCGAGCGGCCTGCCGATCACCGAGGCACGCAACCACTTCGAGGCACAGGCGAACCGCGACGGTCTCGTCGAGGCGTCGGGCGCGCTGCGCACGATCGCCGTGTCGCTCACGAAGATCGCGGAAGACGTGCGCTGGATGGGCTCGGGCCCGAACACAGGCTTCGGCGAGCTCCACATCCCCGACCTGCAGCCTGGCTCATCGATCATGCCTGGCAAGGTCAACCCCGTTATCCCCGAGGCGACCCTCATGGTCTGCGCTCGCGTGATCGGCAACGACGCGACGATCGCCTGGGGCGGTGCACGCGGCAACTTCGAGCTCAACGTGATGATCCCCGTCATGGGCACCGCGCTGCTCGAGTCGATCCGCCTGCTCGCAAACGTCTCGCGCGTCTTCGCTGACAAGACCGTCGCGGGCCTCGAGGCGAACATCGAGCGCATGGAGACGCTCGCGGGCATGAGCCCCTCAACGGTCACCCCGCTGAACCGCCTCATTGGCTACGAGGCAGCAGCGAAGATCGCCAAGCACTCGGTCGCCGCCGGCATCACGGTGCGCGAGGCGGTCATCGACCTCGGCTACGTCGAGCGCGGCGAGGTCACCGAGGCTGACCTCGACAAGGCACTCGACCTGCTCTCGATGACCCACCCGGGCGTCGCGAAGTAACTCGCCTCCGCATACGAGAAGCGGGGGGGGGGGGGGGGGGGGGGCCGGGGGGGGGGGGGGGGGGGTGGGGGGGGGGGGGGGGGCCCCCCGCCGGGGGGGCGGAGACTCACCCCGCCCCCCCCCCCCCGCCCCGCCCCCCCACCCCCCCCCCCCCCCCCCCCGCTTCTCGTTTGGAAGGTGCGTTGCCGCGCTACAGCACCTTGGAGAGGAACGCCTTCGTGCGACCGTGCTGCGGGTTGCCGAGCACCTCGTCGGGGCTTCCCTGCTCGACGACGACGCCGCCGTCCATGAACGTCACTGTGTCTGCAACCTCGCGGGCGAAGCCCATCTCGTGAGTAACAACGATCATTGTCATGCCAGACTCGGCGAGCGATTTCATCACCTCGAGTACCTCGCCCACGAGCTCGGGGTCGAGCGCACTCGTCGGCTCGTCAAACAGCATGAGGTCGGGCTTCATCGCGAGCGCCCGCGCGATCGCGATGCGCTGCTGCTGACCGCCAGACAACTCGGCCGGGTACGCCTCAGCCTTGTCGCCGAGGCCGACCCGCTCGAGCAGCTCAAGCGCCGTCTGCTTCGCGGCGGCCTTGCCCTCGCGCTTCACGAACACGGGAGAGCAGATGATGTTCTCAAGCGACGTCATGTGGGGGAACAGGTTGAAGCGCTGGAACACCATGCCGATGTTCTCACGCTGCTTCGCGGCGGCGCGCGGATGCAGTTCGTAGAGCTTGTCGCCCTGCTCGCGGTATCCAATCAGCTCGCCATCGACCTCAATGCGGCCTGAGTCAATCGTCTCAAGGTGGTTGATGCAACGCAGGAACGTCGATTTGCCTGACCCCGATGGGCCCAGCAGACAGCTCACTTCACCGCGCTTCACGGTCATGTCGATGCCCTTGAGCACGTGGTTCTCTCCGAACGATTTGTGCACGTCGAGTGCCATCATCTTGACATCGCTCATGAGCGGGCTCCTTCGCTTGCGTCTGACGCCGAACTCGCGCCGTCAGCGCGCTTCGCTTTCTTTCGCTTTTGCGCGATCCGCGCGTTCTGCCCCTTCGAGAAGTGCTTCTCGAGCCTGCTCTGACCGAACATCATGATCGACGTGAACAGGAGATACCAGACTGACGCCACAAGCAGCAGCGGGATCGGGTTCAGCGTCGCCGACGAGATGTCGCGCGCTCTCGTGTAGAGGTCGTAGTTGTATGGGACCGCGGTCACAAGCGAGGTCGTCTTGAGCATCGAGATGAGCTCGTTGCCCGTCGGCGGGATGATCACGCGCATGGCCTGCGGAATGATCACCTTGCGCATCCGCAGCCACCAGCCCATGCCCAGCGCGTCGGCGGCTTCGCTCTGCCCCTTGTCGACTGAGAGCAGGCCGGCCCGAACGATCTCTGCCATGTAGGCCGCTTCGTTGAGCCCGAGGCCGATCACCGCGATCCAGAAGACCGGAATGAGGTCTGCGAGCTCGAGCGTCAGCCACGGCTCAGTAAACGGGATGCCAACGTCAACCTGTTGATAGATCGCGGTGAACAGCCCCCAGAAGACAAGCTGCACGTACACCGGGGTGCCACGGAACAGCCACAGGAACCCGAATGAGATTCCGCGCAGCACCGGGTTCGAGGTCTCGCGCATGATGGCAATCACAATGCCGACGACGATCGCGAGAATCATCGCGAGCACCGTGAGGGCGAGCGTGTTCGCAGCACCCATCATGACGCGCGGGTCGAAGATGTAGGTCGCGAACGCTGGCCAGTCGTACGCCTCGCGCTGCGCGGCGTCGAGCACGAACGCGATGATCGCGATGATCAGGGCGACGGCAAAGAAGTTACGCCAGGGGTGCCGCAGTGGCACCGCGCGAATTGGCTTCGGCGGTGCCACATTGACCACCTGGGTGATCGGCTGGGTCACGTGTTAGTCCTTGTCGCCAGCGTTGATGGTGATCTTGTCGTAGCGGCCCGCCTCGACACCCCAGAAGTTCAGGATCTCGTCGTAGGTGCCGTCGTCGTGCATCGACTGCAGGGCTGCGGCGAACGCCTCAGCGAGCTTGCCGTCGGTCTTCTTCGAGAACGGAGCGCCTGCAGGCATGTTCTCGTAGATGGGCGATCCGACGAGCTTGCCCTCGGAGTTCTTTACGGCGTAGCTCACGACGGGCGAGTCGGCGACGAGCGCGAATGCGCGGCCGAGGTTCACGGCCGCGACCATTTCGTCAGTGGTGTCGTAGCCGAGCGTGTCGATCTTGCCCTTGCCCGCGGCGTCGCACTTCTTCTGCACCTCGGGGAGGTAGTAGAGGGGTGCCGAGCCGCCATTGGGCACGGCGATCTTCTCGCCGCAGATGTCGAGCTCGTCATCGATCGCGTTCTTCTCGAGCGAGGCGAACTGGTTACCCGCCCAGATGAAGTCGACGACGTCGAAGTCCTGCTGCCGCTTGAGGGTGTCGTAGTACCCCGCGATGCCGAGGTCGAACTTGCCGAGCTCAATGTTCGGAATGATGTTCTCGAACTTCGCGATCTTCAGGTCGGGCTCGAGCCCGAGTCGCGTGATCGCCGCGGCGACCATGTCGACCTCCCAGCCGATCGCGTTGCCTGCTTCGTCCTTGAACTCGTTCGGCGGGTAGGTCGCGTCGACACCAACAACGACGGTGCCGCGCTCGGCGATCTCCTCGGGAACGAGTGCCTGCGCTGCCTCGTCAACGCCGAGGGCCGACAGGTCGACCGCAGTGTTCGCGTTCTTCGGTTCTTCCTTGCCGCCAGTCCCGGCGTCGTCGCCGGGAGCCGAGCAGCCAGCGGTGATGAGGATCGCGGCGACCGCCGCGATTCCGACAAGCTGTTTCTTCATTTCGGTTCCTTCCAAAGGTGGTGTGTGAGTGTGATGAAGCGTGGGTCTGGTTACTGCTCGTTTGTGTGTATGAGCACGCCGTCAACGAAGACGAGCTGGGCAGTGGTCTCGTGGATGTCAGCCGGTTTGCCCTGGAACGGGTCGCGGTTCGCGACGACAACGTCGGCTGCCATTCCAGGCGCCAGGCTGCCGACCTCGTGTGCGCGACCGTTGGTCTCGATGCCACCGAGCGTGTACGCGCGGAGCGCAACGTCGAGCGGCAGCCGCTCGTTCTCGAGGAAAACCCGCGGGTTGTAGTCGGGGTGGTCGGCCGGAACCTGGCGATTCACTGCGACGTGGATACCGAGCCACGGGTCAGCCGAGGTCACTGGCCAGTCCGAGCCACCGCTCAGGTGGCTGCCCGCGCGGTGCAGCGAGGCGAACGGGTACTGGTGCCCCACGCGCTCGTCGCCGAGGAACGGCACCGTGAGGTCGACCATCTGCGGGTCGTAACTCGCCCAAAGCGGCTGCATGTTCGCGTCGGCATTGAGCGCCGCGAAACGAGGCACGTCGTCAGGCGAGATGATCTGGATGTGCGCGATTGTGTGCATGCGTGTTGAGGCGTCCCCGTTCGCGATGCGGGCTGCCTCGATCGCGTCGAGCGACTCTCGAACCCCGCGGTCGCCGAGCGCATGGAAGTGCACCTGGAAGCCCTGCTTGTCGAGCTCGACGACATAGTCGCGTAGGCGATCCGGATCGACGAAGGAAATACCCGCGTTCTCGGGTGCGCGGTGAGCGCAGCCGCCCGGAACGAGGTACGGCTCGAGCATCGCTGCGGTCTGGTTCTCGGCGACGCCGTCCTGCATGATCTTCACGGTGTCGGCGCGGAACCTGCGACCCGAGACGGCCTCCCGACGCTCAACGAAGGCTGCGATCTGCTCGGTGCCCTGGGTACGCTCCCACCAGAGTGCGCCATTGACCCGGGCGATCAGCTCGCCGCGGTCTTCGGCCGTGCGGTAGACGGTGTAGAACTCGGGGCTGTGGTTGCCGTACTGTCCGATGAGCGCGTCCTGCCAGCTCGTGATGCCGTAGCCCAAAAGTTTGCGCTGGCCGACGAGGAACCCCTCGTACATCGTTTCGACAGTCGGCTGCGGCGCGTGCGAGAGTGCGAGCATGCGCGCACCCTCGTGCAGCGTTCCGGTCGGGTTGCCGTCGGCGTCGCGCTCGATTCGGCCGTCGGCAGGATCAGGCGTCGAAGCGTCGATCCTGCAGCGGCGCAGCGCCTCACTGTTCACCCATGCGCTGTGGTGGTCTCGGTTCGACAGGATGATGGGGCGTTCGTCGCAGATCGCGTCGAGGTCTTCTTTGAGTGGTGCACCGCCGGGGAAGGCGGCCTGCTGCCAGCCCGCGCCCACGATCCATTCGACCTCTGGGTTCGCGCTCACGTACTCGCGAACGGTCGCGAGATAGTCGTCGCGGTTCCAACCATCGGCGAGGTTGCAGCCGAGCATCTCCATGCCTGCCTCGATCGGGTGGACATGCGAGTCGTTCATGCCGGGATGCACGAGCCTGCCTTCGGCCTCGACAATCTTGGTCTCCGGGCCGATAGCCGCCGACACTGCGTCGCCGAGCTCGACGATGACCCCGCCGCGGATTCCCACGTGGCAGGGCGCCGGGATATACTTCTCGCCATCGAAGACGGCCCCACCAAGAATGGCAAGATCGAGAGGTTGGCTCCGCATCAGACTCCTTTGTCGCATCGGAGAGCCGCTGGCCCACCGATTACTTAATCGTTTAAGTTGAGTGTTTGTGAGAGTAAACGATCTCGCGCCCGGTTGTCAAACCGAACGCGACGAATCGGGTTTGGCCGACGCCTGCGGGCCGCAGACAGATCGCTATACTCGGGACGACTGAACGATCCAGACGGAGGACCATGGCGGTACGACTGCGCGACATAGCCGAAGAGACAGGGCTGTCTGCTGCGGCAGTATCGATGGCGCTCAACGGCAAGCCAGGGGTCTCCGAAGCCACCCGCAATGCGGTGCAGGAGGCGGCGGATCGGCTCGGATATCGCCCAAACCCCAGCGGCAAAGCGCTGCGGCTGGCGCGCACAGGCTCGATCGGCATCTACACACCAGCGAGCCTGCACGACTACTCGCTCTACTACGGCGAGATCACACGCGGCGTCGTCGCAGGCCTCGCCGACTCCGGCTACTCACCGGTCATGCTCCCCTCAATCAGCGAGTCTGGCGACCTCCGCGAACTGCCTGCCGTTGACGGCTACATCCTCGTCGAGCCTCACGCTGACGACCTTGGCGTCGCGGCCATCCTTGGCAGCAGCGCCGCCACGGTGAGCATCGACCCACCCCCACCCGGCACACCAGCGCCGTGGGGCATCGTCGAGTCAGACACCTCAACGAGCACGGCGCAGTCGCTCGATCTGATGCGCGAGCGCGGCAGCACGAGACCCGGCGTCCTCGTCGTGGAGACCGAGTCGCAGTGGACGGCGTCAGTGCTGAGCCAGTACGAGAAATGGTGCGCCGAGAACGGCGTACAGTCGCTCGTGCTGCACGTCGACCTCACCCAAGGCAACGACAGGCTGCGCGCCCAGCTCGCAGAAATCATCGACGGCGCTGGCGCCGGATGCGACGGGTTGTTCATCTGCGGCGACAGCGTCGCTGCACGGATCGCCGGCGTGCTCCGCAGCCTCGGACACACGATCGGCGACAGCGTGAAGCTCGTCTCAGGGGTCGACAGCACGATCATGGAGTACCACACGCCGCCAATCACGTCAGTCGACATGAACCCCGTGCAGTTCGGACTGCACGCTGCCGAGATGATGCGAACGCTCCTGCAGTCAAGCGGGCGCCCAGACAGGCAGCTCACCGAGGTACTTGAGGCCCCCCTCGTCGTCCGCGCGACCTAGGGCGCCGGGAGTGACAACGCCCGCGCTACGCTTGCCTCATGACCGCCGAAGCTTCGCCCCAGACGCCCGCCAGCACTGACTCGACGGAAAACACTGAATCGACGGGGAACGCCGACTCGTGGCAGGCTCGCGTCGACGCTGTCTGGGCAGACGCCAACGCGGGTGAGCGCGAGGTTGTCGAACGAATCTCGGCGCTCGTCGCCGAGCTCCCAGACACCGACCCGCGCGGTCCGTTTGAGCTTGGCGGGGCCCACGACTCAGCAGGGCTTGAAACGCGCGCCGCTGAGCTCTATGAGCGCGCGATCGAGCTCGGCCTCAGCGGCGTCGCCCGGGCCGAGCTCGACGTGCAGTACGCCTCGACACTGCGCAATCTCGGTCGCGCCGACGAAGCCGTACGGGTACTCGAGACGACGACGCGACACGATGATCTCGGCGCCTCCCCCGACGCCTTCCGCGCGCTCGCACTGCACGCTGCCGGCCGCTCATCGGAGGCAGTCGCGGTGCTCCTCGAGGCGCTCATCCCGACACTGCCAAAGTACCAACGCTCGCTCACCGGATACGCGGCAGAATTGCGCACCGGCGATACGGGAGAATAGTCGGGTGCTTGACGAAACATTCACACTTCCCCTCTGGGCCGAGCTCACGGCAGTCGGCGTCGGCAGCCTGCAGGGCGCCCTTTTCGCCGCGGGGTTCAAACGGCTTGACCTGCTCGGGGTCGCGCTCGTCGGCATCGCCTCAGGGATCGGCGGGGGCTTTCTTCGCGACATCCTGCTCAACACGACCACGGCGGCGTTCTCAATCAACTGGTACCTGCTGACCGCGATCCTGTCAGCCTTCGTCGGCATGCTCGTGCCGCGCCTGTTCCACAGGGTTGACCCAGTGATCACACTGCTCGACGCCGTGAGCATCGGCATGTTCGGCGCGATCGGCGCGACAAAGGCGCTCGCGCTCGGGCTCCCGGTGCTCCCAGCCCTGTTCATCGGCACGATCTCAGCCGTCGGTGGCGGCGTACTCCGAGACATGATCCTGAACATACCGATCGCGCTCATGCACGTCGGCTCGTTCTACGCCGTCGCATCGATGGGCGGCATCGTCGTCCTGCTCATCATGCTGCAGTTCGGCGCGCCAGTGCTCGTCGCAGGCGTCGTGTGCGTCCTCGTTACGACGATGCTGCGCCTCCTCGCGATTCGCTTCGGCTGGAGCCTTCCCGAACAGCGGGCCCTCAGCCGCATTCAGCTGCGCCGCCAACGCCAGGTTGAGGCCGCAATCGATGAGGCGCTGCAGACAGGCGCGATCGTTCTGCCCGACATCGTGCCCGATCCTGATGATCCTGACGAAGATGACGAAGGCGAGGAGTCGGGCGCGGCGCGCCGCCAGCCCCGCCCCTAGCGCCGCCGCGGCAAGTCCCGCCCCGCACGTTCATCTGCCGTGCACGCTACGGTCGCGATTCGGCAACCAACGGTCGACCGCGGGGCTACTCGGGTTCGGTTGTGTAGTGGAGGGCGCCCCTGCGGCGCCCTCCACATGCCGCAACCGAGTCCGAAGGAACGAAATGACGAACCCAGTTCGCCCACCCCGCCTACGACGAGGGGTGACCGCACTCGCCCTTGCCGCACTCGTGGGCTCGGGCCTGGCAATCCCGCTCGCGAGTCCCGCCTCGGCAACACCGGAAGCGTTGGCGACTGCCGCGGTGCCCGCCGTACCCGAGGGGTCGCTCGTCACAACGGGAACTCCCTGGAAGTATCTCGACACCAACGTTGATCCGGCCGCGGGCGCACAAGATCGCAACGCCTGGACGGCTCCAGAATTCGACGACTCGGGTTGGGCAACTGCCGCGAGCGGCTTCGGGGTCAAGAAGAACGAGCTCGCCTCAGTCGGGCCGTACATGCCAGCAACCAAGCTCGCCCACTACATCGACGGCGATTCGAAGAACACGGTCCCGACCTACTTCTTCCGCACGACCGTGGAGCTCGCCGCAGGCGTCGCGAGCGAGGTCGACGCGGTCTCGGCGTCGATCATTCACGACGATGCAGCCCGCGTGTTCGTGAACGGCCAGAAGGTCGCGGGATTCCTCGACAGCCGCGTCGATGACACACTGCCATCGAACCTGCAGTACGCGGGTGAAAGCAAGGGCGACCCCGTCGTCTCGAACTTCACTATCGATCCCGCGCTGCTCCACGACGGCGCTAACACCATCGCCGTGGCCGTCTACCAGGATCGCGAGACCTCCTCCGATGCCTACTTCGACATGACCAAGCTCCAGCTCACGCCAAAAACCGATGAGGGCGGCGGCACCGAGCCCGTCATCGCCGCTCCGACGCGAGTGATCCTCACTCCGACAGAGACTCCGGCGACATCGCAGTCGTTCTCGTGGCTCGCTGGCGACGAAACGCATACGACCGGCCAGGTCGAGATCGGGCTCGCCACCGGGGGCGACACCCGCGTCGCCAAAGCCGCCGCGGTTGGCGCCGTCAACGGCAACGCGAAAGAACACTTCTCGGCGACAGTGGAAGACCTCACCCCCGCGACCGCGTACCGCTACCGCGTGGGCACCGAGGGAAGCATGAGCGAGTGGTACACGTTCACCACCGAGACCCCGGGCGCGACCGACTTCCAATTCGTCTACTACGGCGACGCACAGATCGGCCTCGACACCACCTGGCCAGCCGTCGTCGAGCAGGCCGAGGCCAAGGCCCCGCGCTCGATCGGTTCGGTGCACGCCGGCGACCTCATTAACACCGGCAGCAACGACACCGAGTGGCTGAACTGGTTCAAGGGAATGGAGCGCTCGGCGACGAACACCAACGTCATGGCCGCGCCGGGCAATCACGAGTACTCGGGCGACAAGACGCTCGCCTCGTGGAAGGCTCACTTCGAGTACCCGCTCAACCAGCCGTCGACCGAGACGATCGGTGAGCTCGCTGGCCGCGCGCAGGGAGACTCTGACGTCGCACGCCAGTACGCCGCATACTTCGAGCACTGGGCGGACTTCGCGGCTGAGACCGTGTACTACACCGACTACCAGGGTGTCAGGTTCATTACGCTGAACGCCACTCGCGACACCACGTTCCTGAAGCCCGCGAACCTCCCCGGCTGCACGGGCGCAGAGTGCCCGAGCACGAAGGTGCAGGCACTGTGGACGGAGTACCAGGCCGCATGGCTCGACTTCGTGCTCAAGGAGAGCCCATCGAAGTGGAACGTCGTCACGTTCCACCAGCCCGTGTACTCCACCTCCTCGGGCCGCGACGAGGCCGTCCTCCGCGAGTACTGGGTTCCGGTGTTCGAGGAGAACAACATCGATCTCGTACTCATGGGGCACGATCACACGTACGGGCGCGGTTACAAGAACGACGACACCACAGACACCCGCGGCATGACCGTCGGCCCGGTGTACGCGGTCTCAAACTCGGGTGCGAAGCACTACGACCTCGAGACTGAAGAGAAGAACGTCTGGACGAACAACGGCGCGACCCAGGTCATCCGCGGCGAGCGCGTGACGACCTACCAGGTCATCGACGTCACTGCGAATCAGCTCACCTACCGCTCGTACGTCGCCGAGAAGGTGAACGGGTCAAAGAGTTTCAAGCTCACCGATACCGCAGCCGAGCGCCCGGTGTACGCCGCGGCCGAGGTCCCCGCCGTTGGCGAGGTCTTCGACGAGTTCACGGTCACGAAGTACGACACCGGCGAGAAGTGGGTCACCGAGCCTGGCGTCGAGACTCCCGCCGGCCCGGCGTTGCAGCTTGGTGCGACGTCGGTCGCGCAGGGCGACGAACTGCAGGTCTCAGGATCGGGCTTCGCCCCCGGTTCGAAGATCGCGCTCGAGCTGCACTCGGAGCCGGTCGCGCTCGCCTCGGTCGAGGTCGGTGAGGATCGCGCGTTCTCGACAGCGGTGACGATCCCGGCGAACACCCCGACGGACACCGAGCACGAGCTCGTCGCCGTGCTGCCAAATGGCAAGACAGTGTCGACTCCGCTCACTGTCACCGCCGCCGAAACCGGTGGCGAAAACCCCGGCGGGGAAAACCCGGGCGGCGAAAACCCGGGCGAGACCGATACCACGCCCGGCGGCACCACACCGGGCGCGGGCGAGCATGGCGGCGGGAAGGGATCGGGATCGATCGCCACCACTGGCGGCGCGTCGTTCGTTCCGCTCGGCATCGCAACGCTCGCGCTGCTCACCGCAGGCGGCGGACTGCTGCTGTGGCGCCGCCGCACCGCCGCGGCCGCGACGGCTGATCACACGCTCGGCTAGCGCGGGAGCCGCGTGAGGCGGGGCGTCGGGTTCACTCCCGCCGCCCCGCCTCACGCGTTTCCAGGGCTGCCGCGCAAACGCGAACGCCGGTGAGAGCGCACCTACCGTTCACCGCCGGGACGCCGACGCCACACGACCCCGGTGAGCACGACGCCGACGGTGATCTGGGCGGCGGCGCCGACAATAAGCAGCACGAGCACTGGCGTCCACGACTGCGTCGCCTGGTGCAGGGCCCCCGCCCCGAGGGGGCCGAGCGTCGCGACTGTGTACCCGATGGACTGCACCGCGGTTGAGACCCGCGCCGACTCTGCCGCGTCCTTGCCGATCGTCGCGATGAGCGCGAGCGCGAGCGGAAACGCGCACATTCCGAGCCCGAGGAGCCCGGCCCATACCTCCGGCAGTGCGAGCGGCGCGAACAGTAGCCCGAGCACGCCCGCCGCTGTCGCGGATCCGACGACCGCGAATCCGACACGCATCCGGCCTGCCCCGCGGGCGAGCGGCATGATGAGCACCGTCGCAGGCACGCCCACCGCCATCGTGATGCCGAGCAGGAGCCCAGCGCGCTCGGGCGACAGGCCCGCATCTGTGGCGATCGTCGGAAGCCATCCCATAACCACGTAGCTCAGGAGCGACTGGAGCGCGAAGAAGCTCGCGAGGAGCCAGGTTCCGGCAGGGTACGCGGCGCGCACCCGACGTGCGCCGATCTCGGCAGCCGCGGGGGCCTCGGCGCGGGCGGGCCGCGCGATTGGCATCACGACGGCCCACACAGCGAGGGCGATGAGCGCCGGCACCGCCCACGCCGCGAGCCCGACTGTCGGACTGCCGACGGCCACGGCGACCGGCACGGCTGTTGCCGCCGCGGTCGCCGCGCCGAGCGACATCGCAGTCGAGTAGACCGTCGTCACCGAGCCGATGCTGCGGCCAAAGTGCGCGCGGACGACGGCGGGCAACAGGATGTTCACGACAGCGAGTCCGCCCGTCGCAACGACGGTGCCGAGCACAACGATCCAGGGGCTCGGGATAGCGCGGATGAGGAGCCCTGCGGTCAGTACCGCAAGCCCGACAGCGACTGTGCGCTCGACGCCCCAGCGCGCGGCGAGTCTCGCGGTGCTCACGCCGGCGACCGCGAACACTGCCGTCGGAATCGCTGGGATGAGCACAACCGTCGCAGAGTTCAAGGCGCCGCTTTCGGTGAGCAGCGTGAGCAGCGCGGCAGCGCTAGTGATCGCCAGGCGCAAATTCAGCGCGACGAGCACGAGCGCGATCAGCATGAGCGCGGTCCGCCTGCGGGCAGGGGCAGGAGTGTGAGTCATATTCATCCAAACATCAAACGTCTAACCTTTGAGACGTACTATCATTGCACACATGAGCCTGGATCCGATACGTCAGTCTTCATTGAGCGACAAGGTCGTCGAGCGACTTCGCACCGAGATCGTCGAGGGGCGCTGGCGCGTCGGCGAGCGAATCCCGCCCGAGCCCGAACTCATCGCAGACCTGGGCGTCGCGCGCGGCACCCTTCGCGAGGCAATCCGGGCGCTGCAGTACAGCGGCATGCTCGACGTCCGCCGCGGCGACGGCACGTTCGTCACCGCCCGAAGCGAGGTCCCCGGAGCACTCGCCCGCTCGGGCGGCTCGATCGGAGACGTGCTCGAGGCGCGCGCCGCCATCGAGCCGCAGCTCGCCAGGCTTGCCGCGGAACGCGCGAACGAGGGAGACATCGAGAGGATCGCCGAGGCACTCGACTACCGCGCCCTCGTCACGAACGAGCCGCCGACACGCGAGAACGCCGCCGTCTGGGCGCAGGCCGACGCCGCGTTCCACGAAGAGGTCGCACGGGCAGCACACAACCCGATCCTGTTCGAGATCTACGCGGCGCTGCTCCCCCGACTCAGGGAATCAGTGGAATCCGCGATCACCCGCGACGGCTTCAGTCGCGAGGACCCACGCGGCCACGAGGAGGTACTGGCGGCTATCAGACGACAAGACCCGGAGGCGGCTGGCTCGAGCGCAGCAGCGAACCTCGCTGCCACCGAGCGCTGGGACCACGCAGAGCGGGCCGGCGCAGCTTCACGCTAGCGCCGGCCCGCCCCCGATCCTGACTCGCTACGAGTCGAGCAGCTCCGTGACGAGGGCTGCGATGTCGCTACGTTCGCTGCGCGTGAGCGTGACGTGGCCGAAGAGCGAGTGCCCCTTGAGCTTCTCGATGACAGCCGCGATCCCGTCGTGCCGCCCCACGCGCAGGTTGTCGCGCTGCCCGACGTCGTGCGTGAGCACGACCCGCGAGCGCTGCCCGATGCGGCTGAGCATCGTGAGCAGCACGTTGCGCTCGAGCGACTGCGCCTCGTCAACGATCACGAACGCGTCGTGCAGCGACCGGCCGCGGATGTGCGTGAGCGGGAGCACCTCGACGAGATCGCGCGCAACCACCTCATCGAGCACGTTCTGCGAGACGATCGAGCCGAGGGTGTCGAACACCGCCTGCCCCCACGGATTCATCTTGTCTTGCTGGTCTCCGGGAAGATAGCCGAGCTCCTGGCCCCCGACGGCGTACATGGGCCGGAACACCATAACCTTCCGGTGCTGCTGCCGCTCGAGTACCGCTTCGAGCCCCGCCGCGAGCGCGAGCGCCGACTTCCCGGTGCCGGCCTTGCCGCCGAGCGACACGATCCCGACCTCGGGGTCGAGCAGCAGGTCGATTGCGAGGCGCTGCTCCGCGCTCCTGCCGTGCACGCCGAAGACCTCACGGTCCCCTCGCACCAGCCTGATCGACGCGTCACCGTCGACCCTGCCAAGCGCCGAGCCTGTCGGCGAGCTGATGATGAGCCCTGTCCCAACCACGAGGCCCCTGGCCGCGTCGACGCTGTCGAGCCGTTCTTCCTCCCAGAGAGCGTCAACGTCGGCATCCGTGAGCTCAATCGTGCTCGTCCCGAGGTAGCTGTCGTCGCCAGTCTGGTCGTTGCGATACTCCTCCGCCCCGAGCCCAAGCGCCGATGCTTTCACACGCATCGGGAGATCCTTCGAGATGACAGTCACGTCGAGGCCCTCGCTCGCGAGGCTCTGGGCGACCGCGAGGATGCGCGTGTCGTTGTCTCCGAGTCGCATGCCGCTCGGGAGCACCTCTGCGCTCGAGTGATTGAGCTCAACTCGCAGCGTCCCGCCGGCGTCGCCTACAGGAACTGGGAAGTCGAGCCGCTCATGCCGCTCACGAAGCCCGTCGAGGAGCCTGAGCGCTCGCCGCGCAAAGTACCCGAGTTCAGGATCGTGCCGTTTCTTCTCAAGCTCTGTCACCACAACGACAGGCAAGACGATGCTGTGCTCGGCGAACCTGAAGATCGCTGCTGGATCGCTGAGGAGCACCGACGTGTCGAGCACGTAGGTTCGCTCCGCCTGCGCGAGGCGCTCTGCCTCGCCGATCGCCGGCTGCTTGATTGTTTCTCGGATAGTTGCCACGGCGGCTCCTTCGTTCTGCCGGGGCGGCCCCGGCGAAACGAGTCGGCCGTAGCTTTCGAGGGGGGCTACGGCCTCCTCAACCGGGCACGGTGCCCGGTACTGCACAAGGTACGCTCCCGAGGTGAACGGGATCTTTCGACACGCTGACGTGTTGGGACGCGGTGAATTCGGAGTGAAATTCGAGGCAGCAACATTGGAAACGTGACATATCGACAGACGTGGCCCGTCTAATTGGTACATTCTCTACAGTTCTGACAACAGAAACAGTTTCCTATGCTGCCTTTCCTCCATGGAACAGCGCTAGGCTGGGGCCATGACTGACGCGCGTATCCTGCGGACCCGGGCCGCACTGCACAAGGCGATCACTGAGCTCGCCACCCAGAAGCCTGTTGGAGAAATCACCGTCTCCGAGCTCGCCGAAAGCGCGGGCATCAACCGAGTGACGTTCTACAAGCACTACACGACGCCAGCGGAGGCGCTCGCGGATGCGCTGTACACCGAGCTCAAGGACGTCTGCACCGGCACCGCGCCTGCCCCCGAGATCGACGCTTTCACCCACTGCATCTACTCGGCGCTCGACCACCTCGAAGAGCGGCGCGAACTCTACACAATCGCGTTCAGCGACCAGGTCGACGGCACCGTCCCGATTATGCTCTCCCGCTTCCTCACCGAGGTCGCAGAGACCTACCTCACCAAGCGGCGCAAGCGGAAGCCCGCCGTTCCAGACGTCGACCTCGACGTCGCAGCCGCCTTCCTCGCCAACGGCGCCACCGGCGCGATCCGCGTCTGGATCCTCGAGGGGGACATGTCACGCGAACGCTTCTTCGAGAACCTGCCGCTGCTGCTGCCAGCCTGGTTCCAGGCCGAAGCGGCAGGGTAGTCTGCTCGGGGCGAGGCCCTAGCGCCGCGGCGGCGCCAGGCTCGGCTGCTTGCCGAACTGGCCCGTCGCGATGAGCACAATAATCACGACAGCTGCGACGATCCACCCAGAAACACCAAGCGGGTTCACGAGCGGCATCGGCAGCGGCGCCCCGGCAGCCGTAAACACCAGACACACGGCGCCGACCCCGTTCAGCGCGCCGTGCGCGATCACCGCTGGCCAGACCGAAGCGCTGCGCAGGCGAAGCCAGCCGAACAGGATTCCCCAGAACACGCAGCCGATTGTCATGAGCGCGACGCCGCGCCAATCGAGCAGGCCAAAATTGTGGCCGAGCAAAGTGACCGGAGCGTGCCAGATTCCCCAGATCACGCCGCTGACGAGCAGCGCAGGCCAGGTCCCCAGGGGCCGCAGTGCCGGAAGCAGCCAACCGCGCCAGCCGATCTCCTCGCCGAACGCGGGCAGCAGATTGATGAGGCCGGCAAATGGAATCATCGCGAGCTGCGTCAGCATCACGGTGCGCGCGAGCTCTGGCGGTGTGCCCGCGCTCGCGAGCGTCGCCGCGAACCCCGAGAGCTCAGCGAAGTCAGGGGTAAACCAGCCAAGCATCGTCGCAACACCGAGCGCCAAGGCAACAATCACGATCGGCCCGAAGTTGCCGAGCACGATGAACCAGACCACACGCTTCGCAGGGCGCAGCGGCCACAGACCGAGGAATCTCGCTTTTCCCCGCCTCGGGGTCTTCAGCACGAAGACGACAACCAACATCGCGACCGCAGGGGTGAACATCATCACCGACGGGAGCAGCTGCAGCATCATCTGCGTGCCGAGCGGCAGGCTCACGGCTGCGACGGGGTCGAGGCGCCACATCGGGAGCATGACAAGCCACGCGAGCCCCCATGCGAGCACCACAAAAACCGCCACGGCGACCCACGGAACGCGCGCGAGCGGCTCGGCGGGAGAGGGTTGAACTTGTGTCGGTTGTGAGCCTTCGCTCGGCTGCTGAGTCATTGCGTATCTCCTTCGATAGATCCTGTTCCGTCGGTTGCTCCACCTGCCGGGGTGTCCCGCGCGGCCGCCGCTGCGGCGGCAAGCACTGATGCTGCGTCCTCCGCACCCGCAAGTGTCGCGACGAGCACCTTGCCGTTGCTGCGACCGATCACGAGCCCTTCCCCGCCGCGCGGCACCAGTCCCGTTCGCCCACCGGCGAAGCGAAGCCCCCAACCACCAAACTCGCCAAGCGGCTCGATCTGCGCCGTAACAACGTCGGTGACGTCACCCGCCGCGATCTTGAAGACCGGCCAGCCAACCATTGAACGCGCCTCGAACCCCTCCGGCCCGATCCGCACATTGAACCACATACACATCACCGTCGATGCAGCGACGACAGCCAGCGTGCCGAGGCCGATCCACCCGGCAAGTGGCTCGATCGTGAACATCCAGACCGCCAGCACCGCGAGCAGCACGTTGACGACCCCGACTCCCCACGACACCCCGCGCGACGGGCTGATCGCGCCCACCCAGACCGCACGCTCTGCGGCCCCAAGCGAGAGGGCGTCTGCGGTCGGCTCTCCGTCTTCGGGCTCGACGCGCAGACTCGGTTGGAGGAAGTACGCCGCGGCGGCGGCAGCAGCGCCCGCGACCCAGCCACCGATCAACCACCCAAGTGTCGATCCGGTCTCGCGCGCGTCGGCCGCGTCAAGTTGCACCCACGCGACACCGAGGGCGTTGATCTGCAACGACACCACCATGCCGAGGGTGAAGGCGGGCATCCAGCGATTCGCCGCGGCCCAGGTGCGCGTCGCACCGTCGGCGTCCCTCAGCCGCAGCTGAAACCGCTGGAGGGGAGGCAGGAGCATGACCCCGATGCAGATGCAGGCAAACATCACCACGTTCGTCCACGGCGCCCCGAAACCATCCGGGAGGCCGGAGGGCCCCCAGTGCGTTGCGACGGGATCAGGCATCCGCGGGAGCCAGGCCAGCTGGATCGCGAGGGCCGTGCCGAGCACAAGCGCCGGCACGAACGTCCCGGCCCACAGGGCGGCGCGCTTCGCGCGGTCGAGCTCGAGTTGGGGGGTCATTTCGTGCCTTTCCCGTCTTTCTCGTCAGGTTCGCCCGGCCATGCACGAGCCTCGCGTGCGGCCGTGGCGAGCGCGGCTGCCGCGGACTCGGCGTCGTCGATCGTCACGACAACTGGGCGACCCTTTCGCCTGGAGAGTCTGATTCCCTCGCCAGTGCGCATCACGATGCCGACTTTCCCGTCGACCGAGAGTCGCCAGCCCCAACCCCCGAACTCAGCAAACGGGTGAATCTCGCCAACCTCCACGTCGGCAATATCGGCCGCTGGCACGCGCAGCGCCGGCCAGCCGAGAAACGACCGGGCCTCGAAACCGCGGTCGTCGATCTGCACGTTGAACCGCATGCACAGCACCGTCAGCGCGAGCACCACCAGCAGCGAGACGCTCACGATTGTGATCGCAACTGGTTCCGCTGGGCGAATCCCCGCTACGAGGATCAGGCTTGCGACGAGCACAATGAGCGCCGACCCCATGACCCAGAGGTAGGTTCGAGTCACCCCGGTCGACCCGATCCAGGCGACGCGCTCGGCGGGGGCGAGTTCGAGCGGATTCCCAGCCTCTGCCTCAGTAGCCGCGGCGATCCGTACCCGCGGCTGCACAAGGTAACCGAGCCCGGCCGCGACGATGCCAACGATCGCCGGCATGAGGGGCACGGCGAGGTTTGGCTCGAGCTGCCTGGCGTCGGGGAGGTCGAGCTGGATCGCCGTGGTGATGATGTTGAGCGAGGAGATGGCAGCCGCGGCTCCGAGCCCGATCGCCGGAATGAGACGGTTGACCGGCCCCCAGAGTTCACCCCCGGGGCGAGCCCGACCCTGGAGGTACTGCAGCCGCGTCGAGAAATACGTTGCGGCGATGAGGAGGCCCGCGAGCGGGAAAACGATCAGGCCGACCGCGGGACTGCCAAAGCCGTCCGCGACACCAGCGCCGTTCCAGTGCACCGCCATCGGGTTAGGCAGCCGCGGGAGCCACGCGAGCGTCACAATTGTGCCGACGATGACGAGACCTACTGGGACAACGAGCCCCACGATGCGCGCGGCTACACGTGCGCGCTGCAGGTCGGGCTGCGCCTCGGGCGCTGGCTGGACGGGATCGGTGTCTGTCATGCGGCGGTCTGCTCCTGTGAAAACGTCAGCGGAATCGGTGCGCGGCCAGCCGGCGGCGCACCATCGGGGTCGGCGTGCACGACGAGCGCGGCAAGGGTGACCTGGCTTACCCCAAGCTGACTGGCCCGCTCGACGAGCTCGCGGACCTCGCCAGAGAGCTCGACGAGCGTGCTAGCGAGTGACGTGACGACGGCGCCTCGACCGCGCCGCAGGTCAACGAGCCGTTCGTCACGCAGCTGCTGGTAGGCCCGCAGCACGGTGTGCACGTTGATATTCAAGGCGTCGGCCAGCCGCTTCGCTGCGGGCAGCGCGGTGCCGACTCCAACCTTCCCGGCTGCGATATCGGCGCGAATAGAATCGGCGATCTGCTCGTAGATCGCGCGTTCGTTCGCCTCGTCAATACGAATCAGCATGCGCGCTCCCTTCGTCAATAACTCTACTTGAGCTAGAACAATGTGTGTGGCTCGATTCACCAAGATCAACTACCGTGAGTTGTGGGAGGTCTCTATGAACCGTTCGACCCGTTCGCTCAACTCCGCAGCCGTCGCACTGACCGCCGGTGCCGTCGCGGCGCTCCTCAGTCTCGCCGGGTGCGCCGCCGAGCAGCCAACGGAGACTCCGGAGTCACCGAGCCCCGCGCCGACGACTGCGCCCCCAACTGAGGAGCCGAGCGAGCCACTCGGCCCGAGGCAGTCGACGACCGGCCTCGCCGCACCGTGGTCGATCGCCTACGTCGAGAACTCTGCGCTCGTGAGTGAGCGCGACTCTGGCAAGCTCATCGAGCTCACCGAGGACGGGGCCAGCCGCGAAATCGCCACAATCCCCGGCGTCGTGCATGGCGGCGAGGGCGGCCTCCTTGGCATCGCGGTGTCGCCAGCATCTGAGGGCACCCAGCCTGAGTTTCTGTACGCGTACTCGACGGCGAGCTCTGGCAACCGAGTGCAGCGATTCCCGCTCACAGGCACTCCAGGCTCGCTCACGATCGGCGAGGCGACGCCCATCGTCGAGGGCCTCCCGAGCGCCACGTCGCACAACGGTGGCAGGATCGCGTTTGGCCCAGACGGAATGCTCTACGTCACCGTCGGCGATGCCTCGCAACCGTGGCTGTCGCAGGACCTCGACAGCCTCGCTGGCAAGATCCTTCGACTCACGCCAGACGGCGGGGTACCCGACGACAATCCATTCGAGGGCTCACCCGTCTACACTTACGGGCACCGCAACCCGCAGGGGATCGCGTGGGCGGCTGACGGCACAATGTATTCAAGCGAGTTCGGGCAAGACACCTGGGACGAGCTCAACGTCATCACCGCCGGCTCGAACTATGGTTGGCCCGAGGTCGAAGGCATCGCTGGTAACGACCGCTATGTCGACCCCGTGCAACAGTGGACACCCGCCGAGGCGAGCCCGAGCGGCATCGCCATCACGAACGACACAATCTACATCGCGAATCTCCGTGGCCAGCGCGTGCGAACGGTGCCGCTCTCAGACCTGACGACGAGCTCCGATCACTTCGTGGAGGAGTACGGCCGCATCCGCGACGTCACCGTCTCTCCCGACGGCAAGCTCTGGCTGCTGAGCAACAATACTGACGGCCGGGTCGAGCCGCGCGCCGGCGACGATCGCTTCATCGACTCCGGTCTCGTGAAGTAGGGGCCTACCACCCCACCGGCCCCAAACCGCACTCCCCCGCCACCCCACCGGCCCCACGCAATGTGATCTGCACTTCGCATGCAGCCCAGGCAAGCTTCGGGCATTGGAACCGTCGATCCAATTGGCAACGTTCGACTATCCCCCGCCACAGCGCCAATGCCGGGTACCTCGACACGAAAACGCACAGCGCCCGTCGCCCCCGAGGGGCGACGGGCGCCTGCAGCGTCAGACTAGAACGCAGCGATACCTGTCAGCTCACGCCCGATGACAAGCTGGTGTACCTCATCGGTGCCCTCGTAGGTGCGCACCGACTCGAGGTTTGCCATGTGGCGCATCACCGGGAAGTCCGAGGTGATGCCATCGCCTCCGAGGATCGAGCGGCACTGGCCCGCAATCTTGATGGCCTCGCGAACGTTGTTCAGCTTGCCAACGGAGATCTGCCCGTAGGTGAGCGTCCCTGCATCCTTCAGGCGACCGAGGTGCAGCGCGAGCAGCATGCCCTTTTCGTACTCAACGAACATGTCGGCGAGCTGCGCCTGGATGATCTGCTTCGAGCCGATCGGGGCACCGAACACCTCGCGCGTCTGCGAACGCTCAACTGCCGCCTCGAGACACGAGCGGGCAGCGCCCATGACACCCCAGGCAATACCGTAGCGAGCCTCGTTCAGGCACTTGAATGGCGCCGACAGCCCCTTGGCTCCAGGGAGGATCGCGTCTGCAGGCAGTCGCACATCGGTGAGCTCGATCTCAGTCTGCAGCGACGCGCGCATCGACAGCTTGTTCTCGATCGCGGTCGCCTTGAAGCCCTCGGTCTCGGTCGGCACGACGAAGCCGCGCACGACGCCCTCCTCGTCCTTCGCCCAGATCACGCCGACCTGTGCGATCGTTGCGAGGCCGATCCAACGCTTTTTGCCGTTGAGCACCCACTGGTCGCCGTCGCGGCGTGCCTGGGTGAGCATCGTGTTGGGGTCGGAGCCGCCCTGCGGCTCGGTCAGACCGAAGAAGCCGACAGCCTCGCCGCGGCCCATCGCCGGGAGCCAGCGCTGCTTCTGCTCTTCCGAGCCGAACTTGTAGATGGCGCCCATCGCGAGCGATCCCTGCACCGAAAGTGCGGTGCGAAAACCTGAGTCAGCGGCCTCAAACTCCATCGCTACGAGACCGTATGCAACGGACGACGCCCCGCGGAGGCCGTAGCCGTTCATGTACATGCCAAACGCGCCGAACTCGCCGACCTCGGGCAGCAGCTCGACGGGGAGCCTGCGATCCTCGAACGCCTGGTCGATGATCGGATTGATCTTGGTCTGTGCGAATTCGCGGGCCTTGAGCTGCCACTCGCGCTCTTCTTCGGTAACGAAGTCGGCGACGTTGAACAGCTGGTCAATCGTGGTTGTCATGAGTTTCCTTTGTTCGTGGGGGTGCAGCAGAAATTAGCGTGAGAGCCAGGTCGCGCCCTGGTGTTCGCCGACCCCGGGAGGTGGCGAGGTATAGCGAGCAGGCGTCTCTGAGAAGTGGATGGGTGCAGCGATGGAGCGAAGAGTATGCTCCGTGCCATCGGGCGCGACGCCAGTTGTCTCGGCAACGGTGTTCAGGCCGAGAGACTCTGCGAGCTCGATCGCCTGCGCAATCGTATTCACCCTGCCCGCAGGAATGTTCGCCGCGGTGAACGCAGTAATCCACTCATCTGCGTTGCGCGAGCGAAGCCGATCCTCAAGGGCTGCGCGCAGCGCGACACGGTTCGCAACCCTGGCGGGATTGTTTGCAAACCGCTCGTCGGTCGCGAGCCCCGGAACGCCGAGCACCTCGCAGAGCCTTGCAAACTGACCGTCAGTGCCCACGGCGAGCGCGACGGATTGATCGGCGGCGTGAAACGTCTCGTAGGGCGCGATCGAGGGGTGGGCGTTGCCCATCCGCTGAGGCGACGTCCCGGTCTCAAGTGTCGATGAGGCCTGATTCGCGAGGGCCGACAGCAGCGATCCAAGGAGCGTCACCTTGACGTGCTGGCCGCGGCCAGTGCCGCCCTCCGAGTCGCGGGCGCGAAGCGCGGCCTGAATACCGATAACCGCGTTAAGACCAGTGAGGATGTCGACGAGCGCGACGCCAACCTTGGTCGGCTCACCGCCGGCATCGTCGGCCTGACCGGTGATGCTCATGAGCCCACCGACGGCCTGCACGAGCAGGTCGTAGCCGGGCAGATCGCGACCCTCAGCGTCACCGAAGCCCGAGATCGAGCAGTACACGACGCCAGGATTGGCTGCGGCGAGCGCCTCGTAGCTCAGCCCAAACTTGTCCATCGTGCCTGGCTTGAAGTTCTCGATAACGACGTCGGCCGTCGTCGCGAGCTCGGTCGCGAGCGCGATGCCTTCCTCACTGCGAAGGTCGCAGACGACCGAGCGCTTGCCACGGTTGACCCCCGCGAAGTAGGTGCTTTGCCCGATCGCGTTTGTTGGCGGGGACCACTGCCTGGTGCCATCGCCCTCGGGGCTCTCGATCTTGATGACGTCTGCACCAAAATCAGCCAACAGCATCGTTGCGTGCGGGCCCGCGAGCACTCGAGAGAAGTCTGCGACTCGAATGCCGGCGAGCGGACCTGAGGTTGTCATACTTCAACTGTAGGTGAATCACCAGAACCCATGGGGCAAAACCTGCACACTCTTTGCATTCAATACTGTGCGAGAATGACACCATGGCGACGCTCTCCCAACTGCTCGAATTGCCCGATCTCGGCCTCACACTGCTGCAGGCGGGACAGGGAGACCCAGAGCTCAGTTGGGCCTCAATCACCGAGTTGCTGACGCTCAGCGACTACCTCGAGGGTGGCGAGATCATCATGACGACTGGCCTCTCCCTCAGTGCTGACGACCCAGGCTGGCTCGACTTCGTCGCGGGCCTCAGCCGGGCCCGCATCGCCGCCATCGGCTTCGGTGTTGGCGTTAACCACGAGACAGTGCCCACGCCCCTGCTCCGCGCGGCGAGCACCTACCGTGTCGCCCTGTTCGAGATCCCGCTGCCAGTGCCGTTCATTGCCGTGACCAAGGCTGTCGCCGGCCTCATGCGCTCCGACGAGCTGCGTGCCGCCCGCTCGGCGCTGCAGGTGCAGCTGCGCCTCCTCGACAGCGCGCGGGGAGCGCAAGATCCGGCGGAGGTGCTCGCAAGCATCTCGCAGGCAACCGGCCGACAGCTTGCGCTCATCGCCGGTGCCGACCGGGTGCTCGCAAGCACGCAAGGATTCCATCCAGACGGCGCCGAACTCGTCGCACTCGACACCGAGGGAAACCTCAGGCTCGCCATCGCAGGATCCGGGCCCCTCACGCCCGAGGGCAGCTCAGTGATCGCCGCGGGCGCGATGGCACTCGGGTTCAGCGTGCGCAGCGATCGAGCGACAGACCGCGCCGAACGTGAGCGTTGGGAGCTACTCACGGGCAAGATCCTGAGTGGTGAGTTCCCCGCCGAAACCGCCGAAGTGCTCTCCCCCGGGCTCGTGATGCCCACGACGCTGCGTGCCGTCGCGGTGCAGGGCTCCCCAGAAGACATCTCAGCCTGGCGCACCGAACCCCGCCTGGGCCTCGACAGGCTCATCACCTCAACCGAAGAGCTGCCTGGCGGGCTCGCGCAAGCGTGGCAGATCGTCGACGGCGCGCACCCCGATCCAGCGATCACACGCACGGTGCAGCACGGGCTCGACCTCGTCGTCGGAAGGGAAGTCGACAGCGGCAGCGTCCCCGTGAGCGCGCGCTCCGCGGCGTCGCGCATCAGCGACCTGCCCGGCCGCGCAGCGCTCTACGCAGAACCCCGGCGCGCGCAGGTCATCCGGGTCGACCGTGACGCCCCATTCCTCGAGGCAGTACTCAGCCTGGGGGCCGCAGGGAAACCCGCCGCGGCGGGACTCAGCCGTGAGGTGCTAGGGCCACTCTCGGCAGCGGGAGCCGGTGGCGACGCATCTCCCGAGGCGGACCGCGAGCTCCTCTGCGAGACGCTCGACGCGCTCTTCGAGTCAGACGGCCAGCGGGGACCCGCAGCCGCAGCCCTCGGCATTCACCGCAACACGCTTCGCGACAGGGTCACACGCATCGAACGGCTCACGGGGAGATCGCTTTCAAGCGCCGCAGACCGCGCGGAGCTCTGGTTCGCGCTGCGCGCCGACGAGCTGCTGTAACGCGCTGCGGGCTATGCGCTCCGCTCGGCGGCGTTCGCGTCTTCCTCGATGACCGAGCCATCAGCCGACCACGGGAAGTCGATCCACTTGTCGGTTGCCTTCCACGCATAGTCGGGTGCGATGACCGTTGACGGCTTTGTGTAGATCGTGACCGAACGCACGTCGGCGCCCTCGGCAACGAGCAGCTCGACCGCGAGCTTCAGCGTGCGCCCCGAGTCAGCAACGTCGTCTACGAGAAGCACGCGGCGGCCCTTGAGATAGCCCATATCGAGTTCAGGTGGCAGCACCTCAGGGTTGTCGAGCACTGTGCCAATTCCTGTGTAGAACTCGACGTTCAGCGCGCCGCAGTTTTTCGCCCCGAGGCCGTACGCGATCGCGCCAGCCGGAAGCAGCCCGCCCCTGGCGATCGCGACAACGACCTCGGGGACGAAATCGTCGGCGACAACCTGGCGCGAAAGTTCACGGGTCGCAGCCCCGAATCCGTCCCAGGTGAGTACTTCGCGTTCGGCGGTCATGTGGGGCTCCCTCAGTTCGTGCGGATGCGGCGTCGTGCGCTGCCGTAAGGCAAGCAGTTTACCCGGCTTCGTCGAGCGTCTCCGTTAGGGCACCTCGTAACCCGCCGCCACAAACAGCTCGTACCACTCGGCCCGGCTGAGCACGATGCCCGCGCCTGCGACAGCCTCCGCGACGCGGCTTGCTTTCGTCGTTCCGAGCACGACGCGCATGCGGGCCGGGTGACGGGTGATCCACGCCGTTGCGATCGCAGTTGGCGTCGTCTGGCGTTCTGAGGCGATGCGGGCGAGCACCGCCTGGAGTTCCCGGAGCCCACCCTGCTCAAAAATCGACCCCGAGAAGAACCCACGCTGGAACGGCGACCACGCTTCAAGGGTGATGCCGTGAATGCGCGCGTATTCAAGCAGGCCACCATCGCGCACTGCCGACTGCTTCAGCCCCTCCATATTGGCTGCGATGCCCTGCGCAACGAGCGCGGCATGACCGAGCCCGAACTGCACCTGGTTCACAGCGATCGGCTGGGTCACCGCGGTTTTCAGCAGTTCAATCTGCTGCGACGTGTGATTCGACACCCCAAACGAGCGCACCTTGCCCGCGGCCTCAAGCTGCGAGAACGCCGACGCGACCTCCTCTGGCTCGACGAGCGTGTCAGGCCGGTGCAGCATGAGCACGTCGAGGTAGTCGGTGCCAAGCGCTGCAAGCGATTCCTCGGCCCTGCGCACAATGTAGTCGGCCGAGAAGTCGAAGCCGCGCCCACCCGGCCTGATGCCACACTTCGTTTGAAGCTCGATCTGCTCCCGCTCTGCAGAGCTCAACTGCAGCGCCTCAGAGAAGCGGCGTTCGCAGCCGTGCTCGCCGCCGCCGTAGATGTCAGCGTGATCGAAGAGCGTCACCCCCGCCTCGCGCGCGCCTGTGTAGAGTTCCCGGATCTCGCCTGCGCTCAAGTTCTCGATCCGCATCATCCCAAGCACAATCCTGCTGGTCTCGCTCATGGCGTCTCCACTTCGTCGTCGGGTGTTACACGCCATGTTACGCGGGGCGGGTTGCGACTGCCGCAACCCGCATTCCCCTGTCCGCGCCGACGACGCACGCCTGCGCGGACAGGGCCTTTCCTCAGGCGCGGGAAGCTGCCGCCATCACCGCAGCGAGCGTCGCCCTGAGCGTCGAACGATCTCGGCCTGCGGCCCACGCTGTCCCACCGGTGTGCCTGAATTCGATGAGGGTGATCGCCTCGCTCGAGTTGCCAGCACCGATGCTGTTTTGATGCAGTTCGAGCACGTCGAGGTCGATGCCGATATCTGCAAGCGCGGCGGTGAGCGCCTCGACTGGCCCAACCCCGAAGTGTTCAGTCACCGCCTCTGCGCCCGCGGCGGAACGCAGCACGACCGCCGTGCGCTCCTCCCCCGCGTCGCCCGTGGTCTCAAACGCCGCAAGCCTCGGCACGGGCCTCACCGCGTCGCCGGCGCCCACGGACGCCTGCGCCGGCGCGCAGTACGCCTCGGTGAAGATCGCCAGGATCTCGGCTGCGGTCACTTCTTCCCCGCTCTCGTCGCTGTGGTGTTGTACTCGCTTGGCGAGGTCGATCTGCAGGCGCCGCGGCAACGTGATCCCGTAGCTGCTCTCGAGGAGGTAGGCGATCCCGCCCTTGCCCGATTGAGAGTTCACCCGGATCACGGCGTCGTAGTTTCGCCCGATATCGGCTGGGTCGATCGGCAGGTACGGTACTCGCCATTCGAGCTCAGCCTCAGGCTCCCCGAGCGCAGCCGCCCGCGCGCGATGCTCAGCGAACCCCTTTTTGATCGCGTCTTGGTGGGTACCGCTGAACGCAGTGTGCACGAGGTCACCGACGTAGGGATGCCGCGGGTGCACTTCAATCCGGTTGCAGTGTTCGACGGTTCGCCGGATCGCGTCGATGTCTGAGAAGTCGATCTTCGGATCGATGCCCTGCGCGTGCAGGTTCAGGGCGAGCGTTGCGATGTCGACGTTGCCCGTTCGCTCGCCGTTCCCGAAGATGCAGCCCTCCACGCGCTGCGCACCCGCGAGCACGGCGAGTTCCGCGCACGCAATGCCCGTTCCGCGGTCGTTGTGCGGGTGCACCGAGAGGATCACGCCGTCGCGCCTGGCGAGGTGGGTGTGCATGTACTCGATCTGATCGGCGTAGACATTCGGGGTCGCGATTTCGACTGTCGCCGGCAGGTTGAGGATCACGGGCCGCTCGGGCCGGGCATCCCATAGCTCGGTGATCGCGTCGCAAACCTCGAGTACGTAGTCGGGCTCGGTGAGATTAAACACTTCGGGGCTGAATTGGAAGCGGACGCCGGGCATATCTCCGGCCAGTTCGAACATGTCGCGGCCGCCCGCGAGTATCAGCTCCTTCAGGGCCTCGCGACTGTGACCGAGCACGGCGTCGCGCCACATGGGCGCGGTTGCTGTGTACATGTGAATCACGACGGGGTTCGAGATGCCCGCGATCGATTCGACTGTGCGCTCGATGAGATCACGCCTCGCTGCGGTGAAGACGACGATGGTGACGTCGTCTGGCGCGATGTCGGTCTCAGCGATGAGCCTGACGAAGTCGAAGTCGGTCTGTGAGGCCGAGGGGTAACCGACCTCGATTTCCTTGTACCCCATGGCGACCATTCGCTCGAAGAAGAGGCGTTTGCGCTCGGGGTCCATCGGTTCGGCGAGCGCCTGGTTCCCGTCGCGCAGGTCCACCGGCACCCACAGTGGGGCCTCAGTCAGGCGCTTCGTCGGCCACTCGCGTGATTCGAGCGGCACGTCGACGCGCGAGAACACGTCGCGGTAGCGGTGAGAAGGCATGCCCGAGGGCTGCTGGCGATTCCAGGCTGCTGTTTGCGGCGCGATCGTCGTTGCGGACTGCGCGGTGAGTGATGTCATTTCGATTTCCTGTCGTGCTGGTACTGATACGACCGGCACACCCGACTCCCCACGGCGGGGAGCCGGTCTGGCTACGCCCCGCCGTGGCGAAGAAGGAGAAGAAATGCTCGAGGAAACATGCGTAGACTGTAACACAACTCCTCAGACAAGTAGCGCACTTTGAGTAGAGTGCGCACCAGACAGATTCGAGAGTCATGGCCCAGGTACAACGATCCTCGCTCGCCGACCAAGCGGCCGACGTACTCCTCAACCGCATCCGCGCGGGCGAGTGGGAACTCGGCGCGAAGCTGCCAGGCGAGACCACGCTCGCCCCGCAGCTCGGCGTCGGCCGCTCGACAGCCCGCGAGGCAATCCGCCAGCTCGCTGGCCTCGGAGTCCTCACGTCCAGGCAAGGGGCTGGCGTCTTCGTCACCGCGCTCGACGTCCGCGATGACTGGGACCTCGTGCTCAGGCGCTCAGACATCCTTGCCGTCATCGAAGCGCGCACCGCGATCGAAGCCGAAAGCGCCGAGCTCGCCGCACACCGCCGCACGCCAGCCGACCTGCGCGCGATCCGGCGCACCCTCGACGCGCGCGCGGAACAGCGCGACGACATCGCGGCGCACGTCGACGCCGACACCGCGTTTCACCGGGCCGTGGTGCAGGCAGCGGGCAACCCGATCCTGCTCGAACTGTTCGACGGATTCACGCCCCGCATCCGCCCCGCAATGATCGAGATGCTGCGCCTGCGCGGCTCATTCGGCAGCAACGATTTCAGCGGCTCACAAGATCACGACCACCACGTCGACCTCGCCGACGCGATCGCGGCCCGTGACGCGGCCCGCGCGGCATCGGTTGCGCGGGCCCACCTGCGCTCCCTCGGCGACGCGCTCACCTCACCGGGATCGGATTCGGGATCCCGAACCACCCCAGCCCAGCCAACATCGAGCCCGGCGGCGGGCCTGTGAGCGCGGGCGAGGTGCTGCGCCTGACCGACGTGAGGTTCGTGCGCGAGGGGCGCACGATCCTGCACGACGTTTCGTTCGGCATCCGGGCTGGCGAGCACTGGGCGCTCATCGGGCCCAACGGGGCTGGCAAGAGCACGATCCTGAGCTTCTGTGGCGCCGAGCATCACCCAACCAGCGGCACCGTCCACGTGCTCGGGAAACAGCTTGGGCGCGTCGAGATCCGCAGGCTGCGCGAGCACATCGGGCACGTCAACCCCCGCCACAAGCTGCGCTCGCCCCTCACCGTGCGCGAGGTCGTGCTCACCGGCGCGACTGGCACGACCGAGCTCATGATGGGGTGGCAGCCAGCCCCCGAGCTCGTCGAGCGAGCGGATTACCTCGCCGACCTCCTTGGGCTCGGCAATCGAACTGAAGTGCGCTGGCCGACAATGTCACAGGGCGAGCGCGGTCGGGCACTGATCGCACGCGCGTTGCTCACCGAGCCGCCATTGCTACTGCTCGATGAGCCGTCGACGGGGCTCGACGTTGCGGCCCGCGAACAGCTTCTCGAAACCGTCGACGATCTCCACACGTCGCACCCAGAGCTCGCCACCGTCCTCGTCACACACCACTTCGAAGAGCTGCCAGCTTCAACGACGCATGCGATGCTCCTCAAAGACGGCACACTGCTCGCAGCCGGCGGCGTCAACGAGACGCTGACGTCAGAGCTCGTATCGGAGAGCTTCGACTACCCGATCGACATCGAGCACAGGGACGGCCGCTGGGCTGCCAGGGTCAGCCGCCGCGGCTAGGTGCGGTCGCCTTTAGGTGCGGTTGCCCAGGGCTTCGGCGCGGCACCGGTTCTTGGTGTGTCGGCTCGGTTCCTGGCCCCTTCCCCTGCTCTTGCCCCTGGGCACGGCCCAGCCCTAGTCCTAGGCCAGCCCCTACCCAGCTCTTACCCGACCTCAACCCCGGCCCGGGCCCCAGCCTCAACCCCGGCCCAAGGCCAGCCCCTCCCCAGCCCTACCCTGCAGACTCCCCCGACCGGGGCCAGCCCCGGCCTCACGCCCCTGAGTTGGCAGTTGTTGTCGCTTGCCGAGTCGGGAAGCGGCAACAACTGCCAGCTCGGAGGTGAGTGGGGGCTGGGAGTGGGGCGGGGCTGGGGACGGGACCGGGGATGGGGCGGGGCGGCCGAGCCGGCCGAGCCCGAGCCGCCAGGCCCCGGTGCTAGTGCTGCAGAGCGTGGCGCCGCTCGAGCGCAGCACCCTCAACATCGACGTTCGGGATGATCTTGTCGAGCCACTTCGGCAGCCACCACGCCCCGCCACCAACGAGGTGCATGAGCGCGGGCACGAGGAGCATCCGCACGATGAAGGCGTCAAACAGCACGCCGAGCGCGAGGCCGAGACCCATGGACTTGATCATCACCGAGTCTGAGGCGATGAATCCGCCGAACACGGCCACCATGATGATGGCCGCCGCCGTCACGACCGTCCGCCCTGCACGGAACCCCTGCGCGACGGCGAGCCGAGCGGGCGCTCCGTGCACGAACGCCTCGCGCATTCCCGTCGCAAGGAACAGCTGGTAGTCCATCGCGAGGCCGAACAGGATCCCGACGAGGATGACCGGCAGGAAGCTCAGAATCGGGCCAGGGTTGTGTACCCCGAGCAGGTCGCCGAACCAGCCCCACTGGAACACTGCGGTGACCGCACCGTAGGTTGCGAACAGCGAGAGCACGAAGCCGCCGGTCGCGATGAGCGGCACGAGGAGCGAGCGGAACACCATCACCATGATGATGAATGAGAGACCGACCACGACCGCGAGATAGAGCGGCAGCACGTCGTTCAGGCCCTCGGAGATGTCGATGTTGATCGCGGCCTGACCGGCGACGCCGAGCGCAGCCTCACCGCTCTCGCCCGAGTCGAGCGTGAAGTTCACTGGCGGCAGCTCGCGGAGCTCACGCACGAGGGCGTCGGTAGACTCACTGTTCGGGCCTTCAGCGGGGATCACCTGGAATGCGGCGAGGCTGTTGTCATCTGAGACAGCGACGGGTGCGACCGCGACGACATCTGCATTCGCTGCGAGCTCGCGGGCGACGGCGGCCTGAGCGCCGAGCACGGCGTCATCGTCAAGGCCGTCGGGGAGATCGGCTGTCACGAGCAGCGTACCGTTCGCGCCTTCGCCAAAGGCCTCATTCGTGAGGGTGTAGGCGGTGTGGGCGCTTGAGCCTGCTGATTCGGATCCGCCGTCGGGCAGCCCAAGGCGCATCGAGAGCGACGGAATCGCGAGGACGAGCAGCACGGCAACGGCAACAACCGCAGTCAGCACGGCCCGCAGGTTCGACATCGGCTTCAGCCCGCGGGACGGTTGCGTTGTCACGGTGCCGTCGAGTACTTCTGGCGCCGGGTGTGCGGCCGCGGCGGCTGCCGCCTCGGCTGTCGCGCGCGCACGGCGCCCGAGGAGCTTGCGCCCTGCGAGGCCGAGGAGCGCGGGTGTCAGCGAGACAGCGATGAGCACCGCGACGGCCACGCTCACGGCACCGGCTGTGCCCATGAGGCCGAGGAATGGGATGCCGCTCACGTTGAGCGCGAGCAGCGCAACGATCACCGTCGCACCGGCAAAGACAACCGCGTTGCCTGCGGTGCCGTTTGCGAGGCCGATCGATTCGACCACGTCGGCACCCTGGAGCAGCTGCTTCCGGTGCCTGTAGAGGATGAAGAGGGAGTAGTCGATACCGACGGCAAGCCCGAGCATGACGCCAAGGATCGGGGTGACTGACGCCATCTGCGTGACGCCAGAGAACGCGAGCGTCGCCATCGCGCCGATGCCGACTCCGACGAGGGCGGTCACGATCGGGAAGGACGCGGCGAGCAGGGAGCCGAGCACGACGACCAGCACGATCGCGGCAATTGCGACGCCGATGGCCTCGCCGACGCCGAGGATCTCGGGGACGCCCTGCGAGATATCGGTTGAGAACGAGACGCCAACCCCCTCGATCGGGTTCGATTCGAAGTGCTCGATAATCGCGTCTTTCGACTCCTGCGGGAGGTCGAGGCGGGGCTCAGTGAATGAGACGTTCACGAGCGCAGTGGCGCCGTCCTCCGAGACGAGACGGATGCCCTCGGCGTACGAGGCGAGTTCTGCACCTGTCTCGAGTCGTGCTTCGTTCTCGTCGAGCGTCGCGAGCCCCTCGGTGAGCTTCTGCTGCTCAGCCTGAAGCTCAGCGCGGCCAGCGTCGAGCTGCGCCTGCTGCGCTTCGAGCGGAGCGAGCTGCGCGGCGAGCATTTCTGCGGGGAGGCCAGCCGCCTCGAGTTGAGCTTTTCCGGCGTCGAGCTGAGCCTGGCCTGCGTTGAGCTGCGCGAGCCCGGCGTCAAGCTGTCGCTGCCCTTGTTCGGCCTGCTCGCGGCCTGCGGCAATCTGTTCCTTGCCGTCCGCAAGCTCGGCGCGTTGATCGGCGAGCTGGCGCTCCGCGTCGAACGGGTCGATGACGTCGGCGACATCTGGGAGGCCCTTCGCTTCTTCGGCGACCCTGACGATTTCGGCCCGCTGGTCGTCGGTGAGCTCCGAGCCGTCGTCGCTGTGAAAGACAACGGTCCCCGAGGCGCCTGCGAAGTCTGGAAGCGAGTCCTGGAGTTCCTCAAGCACCTCCCCCGACGCGGTTCCTGGCACGTCGAAGCTTGAGCTCAGCCCTTTGAAGCCAATCGCGAAGCCTCCGCCTGCAATTCCGAGGATCGCGACCCAGGCGACGATCATTACCCAGGCGCGCCGCGCGGCGAACGTTCCGAGGCGGTGTAGCAGCTCGGCCATAGTGGTCTCCTCAACCCTGGTGCGAGGCGACCGCGGTATCCTGGCCGCCGTCGGCATCGACCAACACCGTAAGATTACACGAACCGTCTCGTCTAGCCTGGAGGATTCATGGTTGCGGCACAGCCGTCCCGTCCCCCGCGTTCCACCGCGGCCGACTCGGGGCCCGAAAATCCGCCCGCCCGCGGGGGTCAGTCGTCGCGCAGCGGCCCCATCAGGAGCGAGGTCGCCAGGCAGGCGATTCTCGCCGCCGCAGTCGAACTCCTCGTCGAGCGCGGATACGACAACCTCACGATCGAGGGCATCGCAGCACGCGCTGGAGTCGGCAAGCAGACGATCTACAGGTGGTGGAAGTCAAAGAGCGCGATCCTCGCTGAGTGCCTCCTCGAAGGCCTCGTGTTTCCCGGCAGGCTCTCGGTTCCCGACACTGGCGACGTGCGGGCCGACCTCGCCACCTGGCTCACCGCGATCGGCGAACTCATCGAGGGTGAGCACGGCGAAGGTCTCGTTCGCTCGCTCATCGCCGCCGCGACCGAGAACGCTGAGGTCGGACGCAGGTTGCGCGACTCAATCTCGGGCTCGGGTGCGCTCTCGGCACGGCTGCGCGCTGGCCGCGGCACCACTCCCCTGCTCGGTGAGGATGCCCCCGTTGACGAGATCGCAGACGCGCTCATCGGCGCCGTTCTTCTGCGCGCGCTTAGCCGGGCAGGCCTCGACCGCCTGGCCGTGGATCGGCTGCTCGTCGCGCTGCTTGGCGCGTCGGAGCTACCGCCTTCTTTCGGGGGCGCGCAGGGCCTGCCCGACTGAATGCACGGGAATACGTGACGCAAGCTTTGCGCTCTGGTTGAGTGGAGGTAGCGCTGTGAGTTCACAACGCTGCACACGTAGGCGAAAGAGGAGCAACATGCGCCCGTATCTCGACAAGGTCGCGCCCCAGGCGTGGAAGGCAGCCGGCGCATACTCGCAGGCCATTGCGCAGGCGGCCGCCGACGGCGGCCTCTCGCTCATCGAGGGCGAACTCATCAAGGTGCGAGCCTCGCAGCTCAACGGGTGCGCGTTTTGCTTGAACTTGCACACTGAAGAAGCGCGCGAGGCCGGTGTTTCCCAGCAGCACCTCGATCTGTTGCCAGCCTGGCGCGAGGCCGACATCTACAGCGAGCGCGAGCGCGCGGTCCTCGCGGTTGCAGAAGCGGCGACTCAACTGCCGCTCACAGAGGAGGCGCAGGCCGATCTATTCGGGGCGCGAACCGTGCTCGGAGACGAGACGTTCGTTGCGGCCGAATGGGTTGCTGCAACGATCAACCTGTTCAACCGCATCTCGATCTTGAGCGAGCACCCAGTGCGCCAACGCAAGGCCTAGCGCGGTGACACAGGCAGACGGAGTCCTTGACAGCATCGTGATCGGGGCTGGCCAGGCTGGCCTCTCGGCGTCGTATCACCTGTCTCGGCTCGGGATCGAGCACGTCGTGCTCGACGCGAACGCGCACCCTGGCGGCGCGTGGCAGCACAGGTGGGACGCACTCACTATGCGCGACGTGCACGGTGTCGCCGAGCTGCCGGGATCCGTTCCCCCACCACTCACCCGAGAGCGTGCAAACAGCGCAATCCCTGGGTACTTCGCGGGCTACGAGGCCGAGCACGAGTTGCCTGTGGTTCGCCCAGTCAAGGTGGAGCGGGTCGAGTCAGGCGACGACGGGATCCTCACCGTGCACGCGGGCGAGCGCTCGTGGCGGGCCCGCACAATTGTGAACGCGACTGGCACGTGGACGCAGCCATTCATCCCCCACTACCCTGGCGCTGAGACGTTTCGCGGCGAACAGTTTCACACCGTCGCCTACCCCGGGCCCGAGCACTTTCGCGGCAAACGCACCCTCGTCGTCGGCGGAGGCGCATCTGCGGTGCAGTTCCTCGGCGCGATCGCCCCGATCACCGACACCGTGTGGGTGACGCGGCGCGAACCCGTGTGGCGCACCGACGATTTCACGCCGGAGGCCGGCATCGCCGCCGTCGCACTCGTCGAGCAGCGCGTCGCCCAGGGGCTTCCGCCCGAGAGCGTGGTGAGCGTCACAGGCCTCGCCCTCCGCGAGCAGGAACGGGAGGCGGAGCGGCTCGGGGCCTACGCGTCACGGCGCCCGATGTTTGAACGCATTGAACAGACCGGTGCGCGCTGGCACGACGGCTCCTTCGAGGCAGTTGACGCGATCATCTGGGCGACGGGGTTTCGGCCCGCAATCGCGCACCTCGCGCCGCTGCAACTGCGCAGCCCGGCGGGTGGCATCCAGCTTGATCGCGAGGGGCGCGGCACCGGGGCCGTCGCGGATGAACGCGTGCAGCTCGTTGGCTATGGGCCGTCTGCGAGCACCATCGGGGCGAATCGCGCCGGCCGGGCTGCAGCCGCTGGGGTGCGTCGGGCGCTCGGGGCCAGGCAGCCTGCGTAGTTGTGGCTGGAGGGCCACGCAGCCACAGCCACAGCCATTAACCATGGGATCGGCATTCCCTATGCAGCACACCGCGGCGCCGAGCATATCTTCAGCAGATCACATGGTTGTGCGCTGCCCACTTCCGCTGTGTGCGCTCACCGGCAGGGGTGCCGATGCCAGGAGCGCGAAGACGGGCCGACCGGGGCCCAGGGGCCAGGGCCAGGGGCCGGGGGCCAGGGCCAGGGGCCGGGGGCCAGGGCCAGGGGCCGGGGGCCAGGGCCAGGGGCCCATGGGCCAGGGCCAGCCGCCAATCAGGATCGGGTCCGCAGCGGCGTCCGCTGCACACCCGCCTCGTCAAAGTTTTCGGGGGCCAGCCAACGAGTGAACTCGGCTCGGAGGTCGGGCCATTCAGTGTCTATGATCGAGAACCAACTTGTGTCGCGTGAGCGGCCCTTGTAGACAGTCGCTTGCCGGAAGGTGCCCTCAAAGCTGAACCCGAGGCGCTCCGCCGCACGCTTCGACGGCTCATTGAGCGCATCGCACTTCCACTCGTAACGGCGATAGCCCAGTTCGTCGAAGACATACTGCATGAACAGAAAGTGAGCCTCGGTGGAGTAGGGCGTACGCTGCATCGCCCGGGAGAAGGCGACGAACCCGACCTCGACGACAGCGTTCTTCGGGTCCTGCCGCAACAGTGACAGCGTTCCGAGGGGCTCGCCCGTGGCGATGCTGACGACGGTGAACTGCAGCGGATCCTGAGCGAGCGCTGCGACGTCGGCCCATGCGCGGTAGTCCGCCTCTGACGCGAACGACCCAACCGGCATGTATGTCCAGTCGCTTGCATCTGGCGCCGCCGCGAAGGCTGCGTAGAGCCCAGCTGCGTGAGCGTCGGGGTCGAGGGGCTCGAGCCTGCAGTGCTCCCCGATCAGGGTGACACGGCCGGGTGCCGGCGCAGGAAGCACGCGGTTCACGGCAGCACCGATCGGCTGACCGAACTCGTTGAGGCGCTGATCTGCCGCAGGCGCAGACGTGGTGGAGAGCGTCTTCGCGAAGAACACGCGATCGTAACCATCCTCGATACGTCGTCCGGTACGGCGATACCCGCGTCGGGGGTAGTAGTCGAGGTTCGCAGTCATCTTGGCGTTCGTATAGAGCCGAACCTCGCTGAGACCCAGCCGAAGCGCCTCGCCTTCCGCGAACTCAAGGAGCCGCGCACCCACACCGGTCCCGCGCGCGCTCGACGCGACCGCGACGTTCTCGATGGAGAAGTGCGCAGGCGAGGCCTCGGTGACGATCACCCCGGCGAGTTCGCCATCGTGCGTGCAGATGTGCACCTGACCAGCTTCGATAGCCGACTTGTAATCTGCGTGCATCGGCGCTGGTTCTTGGCCGATCGTCTCGACGTAGGGCTCGTATGCCTCACGCACGAGGTGTGTAATCGCATCACTGTCTGCCGCCGTCGCTCGCTCAATCGCTTCTCGGGTACTCACAGCACGTAGTCTATTCAGCGCGCGACACGACGGACTTGCGCGCGTTAGTGCGCGCCGGCGTTCCTTCGCCCTCGCGTCCACGCGGCAGCCGATTCGCTCGTCAACGCGAGCAGCGACAGGCACATGAGTGAGGCCGAGAAGAGCGTGCCGTTCAAACCGATAGCTTCCAAGCCCTGCACGTACCCGACCGCGATACCAAAGATTGTCAGCGCGAGCAGAATGATGAGCAGGGTTCGCGAGCGGTGGCCCCGCCTGAGGAGTCGCCAGGCGAGGAAGAGCTGGCCGAGCGTCAGGGATCCGCCGAGGATCGTGACTGCCGCTGCAAAGATTGGCCCACCTGAGTCCGCTGCCTCGTTCCACGACTGCCGGACTTCGGGGTCAAACATGACCGCTACGAAGTCGACGATCGCGCTCACGATGATGAGGAATACCGAGATGGCGATGCTCAGCGGCGCGCGGTCGACGACGTCCTGGGCGGTTTGGGGCACCACCGGTTCACGCTCCGAAGTGTCGCCATCGGGTGTAACCGCGGTGACATCGAGCACTGGAAGATGTCCGTCGGTGATAAACCTGTCGCCGCCACCGTTTCGCGCGTGATAGCCAGTCGTGAAGTCGCGGAGTGTGCGCGTGGCGATCTCGGGCGACGCCTCGCGCACACTCGCAACGACGAAGTCTCGTTCTTCGTCGGTGTTCTCGTCGATGCGGTGCGTGATCTGCAGCGTGAACAGTGAGAATCCGACGTCAGTGTCGTAGGTACCCGCACCGAGCCAATCAGTCTGCGCCCCACCCGGGAGCAACCAGCCTGGTGGGCAGTGCCAAAACCTGACGTGGTGGCGCTGCTTCGGGTTTCCGGCGACCTCCTGTTGATAGGCGACGTCGTGGCGACGGCCAAACAGCATGAGCGGTGAGACGGGTGCGGTCGGGTAGCTCTTGCGGGTGAGGGTCGAGACGATGATGCCCCAGGTCGACCGCAGGGTGATCTCATCGGCGCGATGCCAGCCTGCACGCCGCATCGCGGTGTCGAGCTGTTCTCCGTCACCGTCGACACCAAGATTCACAGGGTCGCCGAGCAGGCCGTCGGCTGTCCGGGTGCGACCAAAGAAATAGTCCGGAACGTAGAGGTCCGACAGCATCTTGTGCAGACGCGGCAGCACAAGATACGCCGTGATTGCCCAGACAGGCACGAACAGCAGGAGCGCCCACGGCGAGCGCACGCTCTGGATCGATATGATCACCGCGAGCCAGGCAGCCGCGATGGTGCCGACGAGAAACGCGGTGCGGTCGAACAGTGTCGCGCGCGGCAGCGGTTGCTGCATCTGCAGCGCGAACCGCCGTTTGGAGGCGCGCTCGGGCACAGGCGTGCCCTGCGCACCTCCCGTCACAGTCACTCTGACGCTACGCCTTGGACTCGGAATCGCGGGCTGGCTCGTTCATGGCGAGAAGCACGGCGAATCCGGCCCAGAGCGTGACGATACCCATTGCGGTCTCTTTGCCGTTCCAAGTGCTCGACTGCCACATCGCGAACCATTCCGCACCGATGATGATGAAGCCGATGAACCAGATCGCGAAGCCGAGCGCGTACGCCGTGTATCCCCAGCCCCGTGCCCTGTCGTACGTTGCGATGTCTGCGTCGCGGCGAAGGAACAGTTTGATGGCGCCTGTGATCGCGATCGCAGCGAACGCACCTTCCGCGATGATGATGCCGATGTAGCCGACTGTCCAGACCCACGGCGTGGTGATGGCGCGCCACATAAGAGCATTGCCCTCAAAGGTGGTGTCCATCGATAGCACGTGCTTCACGAACTGGAAGTTTGAGTCGTAATCCATGAGATTGCCGAGGAACACGAAGAAGCCAAACAGACCGGCCAAGAAGAGGGTGAACGCCTGGAGAAGGCGAAGTGGGTGTTTCATTTCTTTACCTTTCGGCTAAACACGAGGTCGAGTCGCGGCTCTGTGTGCGACTCAAGCGGGATTGCCTGAACGAAGTGCCAGCCTTTCGCGGCCTGCTCGGTGATGACCTCGCGGTAGTCCTTCTGCAGCACTGATCCCTCGCGGCGACGTTTCACCGCGACACGAACGAACGAATACTCACGCATACAGTTCCTTCCTACGCTTCAACTTGGTTCCATTGTCACACCTCGCCAGAGTATGTGAAGGAGCAATGTGCCAGAGGCTATGAATCAGGGCGAGACCGTCGTGCGCTCGGCAAGGTACCCCTCAGCAGCCTCGCGAATCACCGCACCGAGCTCGGCGTCAGTCTCAGGAGCCATCCGCATCCCCGATTCCCACCCGCCAGCGCGCATTGAGCCGACGGTTCGTTCCGACAGGTCGTAGACACCGAAAGCAGCCTCGCGGCCAAGATTGCGAGCGACGACGTTGGCCCCAAGCGCCGCATTGGCGACGGCGCTGACCGCGATAAGCACCTCACGCAGCCGAGGCGATTCAGCCGCAGCGACGAAGGTTGCGTCGCCGGTAACCTGCTGCATCGCATAGGCGGCGAGCCTGACGCTGCCAAAGAGGGAATCCACGATCTCACGCAAAGGCGCGAGCTGGGCTACCGTGAGATAGGTCGCAGGGTCGAGCAACGCGTCGACGGCGGCGGTCACGGCACCGCACTGAGAATGGCCGATGACCGAAAACAGCTGCACGCGGGGCAGGTGCTCAGACGCGTAGTGCATGCTGCCAAGGCACTCGGCGCCTGGCACGTTGCCGGCGATGCGCACCACGAAGAGGTCGTTCGCCCCGCGACCCAGCGCAAGCTCGATCGGCACCCGAGCATCAGAACAGCTCAGCACTGCGGCGAATGGCTCCTGGTTCAGAATGCCGTCTTCGTCACCGGTGTTCACGAAGCCGAACGCCTCGGGGTCAAGGCGCATTTCAACGTCGCCGCCCGTCGACCCCAGCGCCCCGAAGGCCCGACTGCCCGCGCTCATCAGTTCAAGCGCTTCCGCTGGAGACGAAGCAGCGATCGGCGCCGGCCTATCCGACTGGGCGACCCACCGGATCTGCAGCACCCGCTCGCGGGCAGCGTGATCCGCGCCACCCTGCCCCTCAGCCTGATGAGAGTCGTCGCCGCTCGATACGATGCCCATAGTCATGGATCGTAGCCGGATCGAAACCAGCGTGCGCGGATTTCTTACTCCGGCTGCGGCCCGCTCAAGCCGAAGATCACCCTGAGGAGAATCGAGTTTAGTTCGCCCCGGCCTCGTCCTGGTTTGGCCACTCGTCAGAACCAATCCTGATCTCCGAGGCCATGTCGTCAAGGAATCGGATCACCACGTCACGCTCAGCGGGGGTCAGGCGAGCCGCGGCATGAAAGCGCTTTGCGTGTTGCTTGCCCACTGTGTTGATCGCCGCTTCGCGCGTTTCGGGAGTGATGGAGATGGCGAGCGCGCGCCTGTCTGTGGGGTGTGCTCGGCGCACGATATGCCCGGCCCGCTCGAGCCTGTCGAGCAGCTTCGTTGTCGAGGCGCTTGAAATCTTCAGGTGGCTGGCAATCGTTCCAGGAGTCGCGAGGTCTCCCCGGTTCCCGGCAACGATGAGAAAGTGCAGCGCGCGCATGTCTGTCTCGTTGAGCCGCATGTATTTGAGCGAGGCATCGGACAGCTCTTGTTCGGCGTCGCGAAGCCTCCCAAGGGCGCCCATGAGCATTCCAATGTGCTGCACCTGTGCGGGGTCGACGCCCGTTCGGCTCACGAGCCGCTGCTCGGGGTCGTTCGAGTCGAGATCATAGACGTTGGAGCGGTCCTGCTCCTCACCCGTGAACTTGTCCTGCATGTGACGATTGTAGCCTGGTTCGAATACTTTATGCTGAACTAACTACACCCCATTGATATTTCTTGCTAAGCTAGCGACATTCGGCAATGAACCAAGGAAAGCGCATGGCTAGCAGGGGGATCGCATGACGAGCACGCACACCGAGCATCGAAGCGGGGAGAGCATTGGATCACGCCGCAGCGCACCGAAGTGGCTGCGGATCCTGATCCCGGCACTGCTCATCCTCGTCTGGTTCGCGGGCGCGGGAATCGGCGGCCCGTACTTCGGCAAGGTCAGCGAAGTGTCCTCGAACGACCCCACGGCGTACCTCCCCGAGTCCGCCGACGCGACGCAGGTGCGCAATCTGCTGACTGAGTTTAACGACAGCGACACGATCCCCGCGATCGTCGTCTTCGCGGGCGACACGGCACTCACAGACACAGACCTCGCGAAGATCTCCGATTCCCTGACGGGCCTCGCGAACACCCCTGGCATCACCGACGGGGTCTCTCCCGCAATCCCGTCAGAAGACGGAAAGGCTGCACAGGCCTTCGTGCCGATCGACTCCGACGCAGACCTCGGCGACACCGTCGCGGCACTCGGCGAGACACTGCGGGCAGACGCTCCCAGCGGCGTCAACGTCTACGTGACAGGCCCCGCCGGGTTCAGCTCCGACCTCGCTGCCGCATTCTCCGGCATCGATGGGCTCCTGCTCGGGGTCGCGCTCATCGCCGTGTTCCTGATCCTGATCGTCGTCTACCGTTCCCTGCTCCTTCCCGTCGCCGTACTGGCGACGAGCATGTTCGCGTTGTGCGTTGCGCTGCTCACCGTCTGGTGGCTCGCCAAAGCCGGCGTGATCCTCTTGAGCGGGCAGACCCAAGGCATCCTCTTCATCCTCGTGATCGGCGCAGCGACCGACTACTCCCTGCTCTACGTCGCGCGCTTCCGCGAGGAGCTCCGCATCACCACCGACAAGTGGCAGGCGACGATGCGCGCAGTGAGGGCATCGTTCGAGCCGATCGTCGCATCCGGCGGCACAGTCATCGCTGGCCTCCTGTGCCTCCTGCTCAGCGATCTCAAATCGAACAGCACGCTCGGCCCTGTCGCGGCGATCGGCATCGTGTTCGCGATGCTTGCGGCCCTGACGCTCCTGCCCGCGATCCTGTTCGCGTTCGGCCGCGCGGCGTTCTGGCCGCGCCGGCCAGTGTTCGAACCCGACGTCGTCGAAGCAGAGCATGGCATGCCCTCGGGCGGCATCTGGCGAAAGTTCGCGGCCCTCATCAAGCGCCGCCCGCGCGCCATCTGGGTGACAACGGCGATTGTGCTCGCCGCGGGCGCACTCGGAGTCACGCAGCTCAACGCTGTCGGCGTGCCGCAATCTGACCTCGTCATTGGATCGTCCGAAGCCCGCGACGGCCAGCTCGCGCTCGGCGAGCACTTCCCGGGTGGATCAGGCAGCCCCGCGACAGTCGTCGTGCCGAAAGATGAGCTCCAGGCCGCCGCAGACGTGCTCCTCGCGCACTCAGACATCGACGGCGTATCGGTCGTCTCGAAAGACTCGCCGAGCGGTTCCGCACCGATCACGGCCGACGGAATCTCAGCGTTCGGCCCGCCAGGAACTCCCGCTCCTGAGCCGACAGTCGTCGACGGCGACGTCATGATCCAGGCAACGCTCACATCGGCGGCTGACTCGGACGCCGCGGCAGACACTGTTCGTGAGATTCGCTCAGAGCTGTCTGACGCGGTTCCTGGAGCCCTCGTCGGCGGCGTCACCGCAACTGCGATCGACACGAACACCGCATCGATCCATGACCGCAACCTCATCATCCCAGTCGTGCTCGCCGTCATCCTGGTCATCCTGATGCTGCTGTTGCGTTCGGTCGTCGCGCCGATCCTCCTAGTGCTCACGACAGCGCTCTCGTTCGGCACCGCCCTCGGCGTCTCAGCGCTCGTCTTCAACGGGGTGTTCAACTTCCCCGGCGCAGACCCGGCCGTGCCGCTCTTCGGCTTCATCTTCCTCGTCGCGCTCGGCATCGACTACAACATTTTCCTCATGACACGCGTCCGCGAGGAATCGGTGAAGCATGGCACCCGCGAGGGGATCCTGCGCGGGCTCACAATCACCGGCGGCGTCATCACGTCAGCGGGTCTCGTGCTCGCCGCGACGTTCGCCGCGCTTGCCGTGATCCCGATCCTCTTCCTCGTGCAGATCGCCTTCATCGTCGCGTTCGGCGTGCTCATCGACACGTTCATCGTGAGGTCGCTGCTCGTACCAGCGCTGAGCTACGACATTGGTGAAAAGATCTGGTGGCCATCGAAGCTGTCCCGCGCAAGCAAGCGGGTCGACACGGCGAACTAGCGCCCGCGGGCAGCGCCCCCGACCGTCGGTTCACGCCGCGGCCGGGGGCGTACCTGTGTGCTGGGGCCACGAGCGGTTCCCCGCGGGCGACGTAGAATTGTCGTATCTCACGAATGTCGCGGCCAACTCCCGTCGAGTCCTACGAGATCCAAGCTTTCGCGGCGCCTTACGCTCGAAAGAGTCGCATTTCTCGATGAGGAGGAGTTTCTATGGTGGAGTCACTGGCCCAGGTCGGCGCGTGGATTGAATCCGAGCTTCCGGGCCTGCTCGATACACACAGCGTGCCTGGCGCTGCGATCGCAGTGCTGCACGGCGATGAAGTCTTCACCACTGCGGGCGGCGTCATCAACAGGCTCACCGGAGTCGAGGCGACAACCGACACTGTGTTCCAGGTCGGGTCGATCACCAAGGTGTGGACGACGACGCTTGTCATGCAGCTCGTCGACGAGGGGCTCGTTGAGCTCGACGCCCCGATCCAGCGCTACCTCCCCGAGTTCGCCCTCGCGAGCGCTGAGGCGGCGGCGCAGATCACCGTCAGAAACCTCCTCACCCATACTTCGGGCTTCGAAGGCGATGTCTTCACTGCGACGTCCGAGGGCGAAGACGCGGTGAAGCTCTTCGTCGAAGCCCTCCGCGACACAGACCAGATCTTCCCTCCCGGCGAAATGTTCTCGTACAACAACGCGGCGTTCTGCGTGTTGGGCAGACTCGTCGAGGTGCTTCGCGGCGCGCACTACGAGGCGTGCCTACATAAGTACCTCATCGAGCCGATGCAGCTCACGCGCGCCGTCACGGGCGCCAACGAGGCAATTCGCTTCCGGGCCGCGGTCGGGCACCTCACCATGACGGCTGGCGGCGAGCCCGAGCCTGCGAAGGAGTGGTCGCTCATTCGCGCGCACTCCCCCGCAGGGTCAGTGCTGTGCACGAGCGCAGCGGACCTCATGGAGTTCGCGAAACTTCACCTGAGTGGCGGGGTCGGCCCCGACGGCACCCAGATCGTGAGCGCCGAGAGCATCGCCGCGATGCAGGAGCCGCAGGTGCTGCTCCCCGACCTCGGCGACTCGCGCGACAGCTGGGGCCTTGGCTGGCGACTCTTTGACTGGTCGGGCGGACGCACGATCGGACACAACGGTGGCACCCTCGGCCAGAGCGCGTTCTTCCGCGTCTTCCCAGACCACGGAGTCGCGATCGCGCTGCTCACCAACGGCGGCAGCACGCAGGCGCTCTACTCCGACCTCGTACTGCCAGCCGTACAGCGGCTCACGGGCATCGAGGCCCCCGCTGCCCCTGAGGCGTCTGAGGGAACGACAGGGTTTGATGCGTCGCGCTACGTCGGCACCTACCGCTCCGCGGCCGCCGATACCCATGTCACGCAGGACGATGACGGTCGGGTCTGGGTCACCCATGATCTCCAGGGAATCTTCGCTGAACTCGGCGCAACACCGAAGCCCATCGAGCTCGCGCACTGGCGCGACGACACCGTGCTCGCGCTCGGCACCGATCAGGTCACAATGCCGCAGTACTCGTTCACAGGCGACGACGGCACCGGGCGCGCGCTGTATATGAACAGCGGGCGGACGAGCCGCCGCGTGACGGTGTAACGCCGCCACACCTCGACCGCGCTGCGGCGGCCACCTGGCGAGGCTCGCCGCCGCAGCGTCTGGCACCGCGAAACGCTCGCCGTTTCCCGCATGCCCTAGGCCCGCGACCTTCCGGTCGCGGGCCACTCTCACACAGCGACCGGCCCCGAGCCGTGACACATTCAGTTGGCCCGGCGAGCACTCAGCGCCCGGCAGGCCACCCTCAGTTCCGCCGCACACAGCACCCCCGACAGGAGACACAATGACACAGCGACGTGTTCACACCGACGAGTTTCTCGATCACCCGCTCCCCGAGCAACCCACAGTGTCGCCCGACGGGTCGCAGGTCGTGTATGTGCTTCGCAGCACGAACCGCGGTGAGGATCGCGATGAGCGGTCGCTCTGGATCGCGCCGACGGCTGGCGGCCCCGCACGCCAACTGACGCGCGGCACCTCGGACACGGCGCCTGCGTGGAGCCCAGACGGGACCCGGATCGCGTTCCTGCGCGCCCAGAGCGGTCCGGCTCAGCTGTGGGTTCTCCCGATTGCGGGCGGCGAGGCCGAACAGGTCACAAAGCAGCCGCTTGGCGCAGGCCCGCCAGTGTGGAATGCTGCGAGCTCGAAGCTTGCATTCAGCGGCCCTGTCGATGTGAGCGCCGCGCCAAGCGATGCTACCTCCCCCTCACCGACGCTCAAGACAAAGCCGATCGTCACCGACAAGCTCTTCTACAAGGCAGACGGTGCCGGGTTTCTTGGCACAGTCCGTACCCACATCCACGTCGTCGATCTCGATGACGCCACGACGCTTCGGCTAACCTCCGGAGACTGGCTGGCAGGCAGGCCCGTCTGGTCGCCCGACGGGTCGCAGATCGCCTTCTCGAGCAGTAAGACCCCCGGCAGCGACCTCGATCTCACGAGCGCCGTCTACGTTGTGAGCGCCGCCAGCGCGAAGATCGCCCCTCGCCTCGTTGGCTCAGCCACCGGGCAGCTCTCTGCGACGACGTGGTCACCAGACGGGAGCGAGATCCTCGCCGTCGGCAGCGAGAGCACGCAGGTTGGCAACGCGAGCATCTTCGCCATACCCGTCGATGGTTCAGCGCCGCGCAACCTCACCGCATCGCTCGACCGCAACGTCATGCAGGGCGCGCCTGGATACCCGGGCGCGCTCCCCCAGTACGGATCGACAGGCTCTGAGCTCGTGTTCTGCGCTCGCGAGAGCGGCTACACGAACCTTTACATCACCGACACCGCAGGCGGATCGCCCCGGGCTCTCGTCGGCGGCGCAGCCAACGTTTCGGGAGTGTCAGTTTCGGGTTCGACCGCAGCGATCATTCTCGCGACCGAGACGAGCTTCGGTGAGGTCGCAATTGTCGACCTGAGGTCAGGGTCGCTGACCGTACTCACCAGCTACACGCCCGAGGACTCTGGCGTCGTCGTGGCCGAGCCGCGCAGCTTCACAATCTCAGACGGCACGACTGTGCACGGCTGGCTGCGCCGCGATCCGTCGCTTGCCGGCCCGCTGCCCCTGTTGCTCGACGTGCACGGCGGCCCGCACAACGCCTGGAACGGCGCTGCCGAGACCGTGCACGCCTACCACCACGAGCTCGTCAACCGCGGCTGGGCCGTGCTCACGCTCAACCCGCGCGGCAGTGACGGCTACGGTGAGGAGTTCATGCGGGGCGTCATCGGCGTCTGGGGACACGGCGACGCCAACGACTTCCTTGAACCCCTCGATACGCTCGTCGAGGAGGGAATCGCTGACGCAAGCCGGCTCGCGATCACCGGATACAGCTATGGCGGGTTCACGACGTGCTACCTCACCTCGCGCGATAGGCGCTTCGCAGCGGCGGTCGCGGGTGGGGTCGTCTCTGATCTCGCGAGTCTCGCGGGCACGTCCGACGTCGGCCACTTCATCTCGGGGTTCGAGAACCTCTCGCTGCCCTGGGAGACCCCCGAGGTCACTGCACTCCAGTCTCCGATCTCGAAGGTCGGCGACGTGCGAACCCCGACGCTCATCGTGCATGGAGGCGAGGATCACCGCTGCCCTGTCGGCCAGGCAGAACAGTGGTTCACCGCGCTGCGCGAACAGGAGGTTCCCACCGAACTCGTGCTCTATCCGGGCGGTGCACACGGTTTCCTCGCCAACGGCCGCCCCTCGCACCGCGCCGATTGGAACCGGCGTATCGTCGACTGGGTCGTCCGCCACGTGCCCGAGCCGGGCAGGCCTGTGCGCGCCGCTGCGCTCGACGCCGCACACTGGCAGCAGCGCTTCAGCGAGCTCGCGACGTTGCACGAGATTCCAGGCGCGACACTCGGAATCCTGCGCCTCGGCGAGGAGCCTGTCGTCGCGAGCCACGGCATCCTCAACATCAACACCGGCGTCGAGACCACCGACGACTCAGTTTTCCAGATCGGCTCCATCACAAAGGTCTGGACCGCGACTGTCGCGATGCAGCTCATCGACGAGGGCAAGCTCTCGCTCGACACCCGGGTTGTGGACGTGATTCCGGGGTTCAATGTCGCCGACGAGGGCCAGGCAGAACTCATCACGATCCACCACCTGCTCACGCACACAAACGGCATCGACGGCGACAACTACAACGACCTCGGCCGCGGCGACGACTGCCTCGAGAAGTACGTCGCGTCGCTCGCTGACGCACCCCTGAATCACCCCGTCGGCGCGACATTCTCGTACTCGAACGCCGGCTACGCGGTGCTCGGGCGCATCATCGAGATCGTCACTGGCCAGAACTGGGACGAGGCGATGCGCGAGCGGCTCTACACGCCGCTCGGACTGAAACACACGAGCACGCTTCCCGAAGACGCCCTCAGGCAGCGGGCGGCGTTCGGGCACCTCGGCCGCGACGAGAACGGCCCACTGCTGGCACCGCGCTGGTCGCTGCCGCGATCGCTCGGCCCAGCCGGGATCATCAATTCGTCTGCAGCAGACGTGCTCTCGTTCGCTCGAATGCACCTTGAAGGCGGCGTCGCAAGTGACGGCACCCGCCTGCTGTCGGCCGAGAGCGCAGCGCAAATGACCGAATTCCAGGTGCCGCTGCCCGACACGACCGTGCTCGGAGATTCATGGGGCCTCGGGTGGATCCGCTACGACTGGAACGGGACGAGGCTATTCGGTCACGATGGTGGCACCGTCGGGCAGGCCGCGATCCTGCGCGTGCTCCCGGAGGCCGGTCTCGCGGTCGTCATGCTCACAAACGGCGGCGCGATCCGTGAGGTGTACCGCGGGCTCTTCACCGAGATCTTCGAGACCCTCGGCGGCGTCTCGCTGCCCGCCGCTTTCGCTCCCCCGGAGGAACCGTTCGAGACGGACGTCTCCGAGTACGTCGGGGAGTACAAGCGGGCGAGCGTCGAGATGGAGACGTTTGAGGAGGGCGGCGCGCTTCGCGCCTCGAGCAGGATTACTGGCATCGCGGCGACCTTCGTCGCGCAGTCGGCAGCCGAATACGACCTCATCCCCGTGAGCGACGGCCTCTTCGCGGTCGGAGACCCCGGCGCATGGACGTCGGTGAAGTTCTACACGCTCGAAAACGGCGACAAGTACATCCACTCGGGCGGGCGCGCGGTGCGGAAGGTGACGAACTAGCTCAAGCCCTCGAGCACGCTGCCGATAACCCTGGCGCCTTCTGGGAAGGCGCCAGGGTTCGGTCCCGAGTAGTTCAGCCTGACAAAGGTTCCCGCGGGCTCCGCCGGAAACCACTCGTCGCCGGCAGCGATAAGCACGCGTTCGTCCTCGCACGCCCGAAGGACCTCGGGCAGGTCAACGCCGTCTGGGAGCCTGAACCACAGGTTGAGGCCACCCTGCGGAATCCAATCGAGGTGCGCTTGCGGAGCAAACTCGGCCATGCTGTCGACAAGCAGATCTCTCCGTGCGCGCAGCTGATCACGCAAGCTGCGCAGGTGAGTCTTCCACCCTGGTTGTGTGACGACGTCGAGCGCGGCAGCCTGGAGGACGCCGCTCACGTACATGGACGTGGCGGCTCGTTCAGCAAGAATCCGCTCTCGGACCGGTCCTCGCGCGATAACCCCCGCGATCCGGATCGCAGGAGAAACGCTCTTCGTAAGCGAGCGAATGTAGACCACGTGCCCCGCGTCGTCCTGCGTCGCTACGGGTACTGGGTCATTGCCAATGCCAAAATCGTGGGCCCAGTCATCCTCGATCAGAAACGCACCGTTGCTGCGAACGACCGCAAGGATCTCGCTCGCACGACTCGTCGACCACTGCGCCCCGCTCGGGTTTGAATAGTTCGGCTGCGCGTAGAAGGCCCGTGCACCGGTCTCATCGAATGCTCGTGCAAGATCCTCGGGGTCGGGGCCGTGCTGACCGCTCACCACGGGCACGACTCGCACGCCAGCCTGGGTCGCCGCGAGAATCGCGCCCCAATACGTCGGCGACTCGACAAGGAGCGGTTGCCCCGCGCCGACAAGTGCGCGGAACGTCGCGCTCAACCCACTCTGGCTGCCGGGAAGCACAACAACATCGCTCGCTGCTGGCGGCGTGATACCAATGGGCGTCGCGGCGGCAAGCTCCTGCGCGAACCAAGCCTGTAGTTCGGGGAGCCCCGCTACGGGCGAGCGAGACACCGCGACGTCGCTGCGCGCAGCCCGCGTCAGCGCTGCTCGCACGAGCCGTTCGGGCAGCAACTCGCGGTCTGGGTAGCCGGCATGCAGCGCAATCGCCCCGTGCACTGTATCGCGCATAGTCATCGAGGCTCGGGGCAGCCGAGCAAGCGGCGAGCGCAGCGCCCCAGTCTGCCAGCCGAAATCGAGCGGTCGGGCGGTGCGAACTGCGCGCACGAAGGTTCCTGAACCAGGACGGCTTTCCACGAGCCCCCTGGCGTTCAACGTTCGCAGCGCTTTCTGAACCGTTACCGGGCTTGCCCCATATTCGGCGACGAGTGAGCGCGTCGACGGGAGCTTCGCACCGGACGGAGCGTTCGCAATCCAATCGAGGAGCCCCGCGACGATTCGCGAACTGCTATCGTTATTCATGAATGATCATAGTAGCGCTACTCGCAATTCATCGCCACTGATACCGGCTCGAGTTCCAGCCCAGCCTCTCTGTTCGCAGGAGGACGAGTCCCCCGACGCGGCCAGTCGGTCCACACCCCGCTCGGGAATAGCTTGGGGACTTCTCGGCGTCGTCGCATTCTCATTCACAGTTCCGCTCACCACCGTTGCGCTCGGTGGGCTTTCTCCGCTATTTGTCGCCTCAGCCAGAGCCGTCGTCGCCGGAGCCCTCGCAATAGTCGCGCTCAGTGCGACACGGCAGCGGCGCCCAAGCCTCCCCCAGTGGCTGCGGCTCGGAGCCGTCGCTCTCGGGGCAGTTGTTGGCTTTCCACTCCTCACCTCGCTTGCGCTCACGACGAGCACGGCGAGCCATGGCGCGGTGATCATCGCGTTGTTGCCGGCCGCCACGGCGATGGCCGTTGTCGTGCGCACCGGCGAGCGACCCGGGACTGCTTTCTGGGTCGCAGCCACGCTCGGGGCGTTGGCCGCCGTGGTGTTCGCTGCCCTCCAGACCGACAGTTCGTGGCAGCTCTCGTGGCACGACTTACTCCTCTTTGGAGCCGTCACAACAGCGGCAATCGGCTACGCAGAGGGAGGATTACTCGCCCGCGAGCTCGGCGCATGGCAGACAATCTCATGGGCGCTCGTGCTCAGCCTGCCCCTCATGCTCGCGCTGGCGACGGTCTCGGTACTTACCACGTCACCACACGCGACCCCGATTCAGTGGGCGGCGTTCTCCTACCTCGGTGTCGTCAGCATGTTTCTCAGATTCTTCGCGTGGTATCGAGGGCTCGAGATCGGCCCGATGGCGAGGGTCAGCCAGGTGCAGCTGACGCAGCCCGTCATGAGTATTGCGTGGGCAGCTCTGCTGCTCGGCGAACCGCTCACGCTCGCGACCGTTGGCGGCGGTCTCGCAGTCGTCGCATGTGCTGCACTGGCAGTGCGGTCGCGTATCACGGAGAGGAAGCAAGGATGATGTTCACTGGGCTCTGCGCCTTTCCGCTGACGCCGCTCCGCCCGAGCGTCGGGGCGAAGTCTGCGGCCGGCTTTGCAGTCAACGAGGCGGCGTACGAAGGGCTCGTCGAACGGCTCGCGAACGCCGGCGTCGACTCGATCGGGGCTCTCGGCTCGACCGGAAGCTACGCGTATCTGTCTCGCGCGGAGCGCGCCCGGGTCGCGGAGCTCACTGTTCGGGCGGCCGGGACCGTGCCTGTCGTCATCGGGGTGAGCGCGCTCAGCACCCGCGAGGTACTGGGGAACGTTGACAACGCGCAACGCGCTGGCGCCTCGGCCGTGCTGCTCGCTCCGATGTCGTACCAACGGCTCACTCAGGACGAGGTGTTCGGGCTCTACGAATGCGTCGCGGCCGAGCTTTCAGTCCCGCTCGTGGTGTATGACAACCCCGCGACAACCGGATTCACTTTCAGTTTGGAGCTCCACGGGCGTATCGCCGAACTGCCCCGTGTCGCCTCCGTCAAGATCCCTCCCGTGCCCACAGAGGCTGACGCAGCGACCGCGACGGTAACGCACTACCGCGAGCACATTCCCGCCACAGTCACGCTGGGTATCAGCGGCGACGGGTCGGCCGCCGCGGCGCTCCTCACCGGCTGTGACGCGTGGTACAGCGTGCTCGCGGGAGTGCTGCCCAGGGAATGCCTCGATCTGACGCGTGCGGCCCAGTCGGGCGACCATGCGACCGCAACCGCAATCTCTGACCGCTTCGCGCCGCTCTGGGATCTCTTCGCCGAGCACGGGAGCCTCAGGGTTGTTGCCTCGGTGGCAGAGGAGCTCGGGCTCGTCGGGCCAGAGTCCCTCCCCCACCCGGTGCAGGGGCTTGGCGAGGCGGGGCGCCGCGGGGTCGCGGCTGCCCTCGAGGCCGCGGGCGTGGGCCGGGCCTGACTCGGGCCTGGCGCGGCCGAGGCTTGAGCCGGGCCGGGCTTGAGCCGGGCCCGCCCGACCTACCCCGCCGAACACCACTTTCCCTGCAAGACCGCCCCTTCCTGACCGTTGGTAAGGGGTACTTCTGCAGGGAAAGTAGCGTCTGGCGCAGAGGCGGGTGCGTGAGCCCGGAGTGTGCAAGCCCGGGTAAACTCGGGAACCATGGCTATCGGCGCAACCATGCACACCTTCGACATTCAACTGGCTGACGTGGATCGCGGGGTGTACGAGGATCTTTCTCTTCGGGTCGCACGGCACCCGTCAGAGACCGACAGGTTCATGATCACGCGTCTGCTCGCCTATTGCCTGGAATACGAAGAGGGCATCCAGTTCAGCGCTGGCGTCTCCACCACCGACGAGCCTGCTGTGCTCGTGCGCGACCTCACCGGTGCGACGACGGCCTGGATCGAGGTCGGTGCACCGGATGCCGACAGGCTCCACTTCGGCAGCAAGCTCGCCGAGCGCACCGCCGTCTACACACACCGCGAACCCGAGAAGCTGCTTGCGGCGTGGTCGGGCAAGACGATCCACAATGCAGTTGCCATCGTCGTGCGCTCGTTCGACCTCGGCTTCATCGACGCTCTCGTCGAAACGCTCGAGCGACGCAACACGATGACGGTGTCCCTCACCGAGGGCCAGCTCTACGTCGACAACAACGGCGCTTCGGCGACAGCAGAGGTTCGGGAACACCGCATCGCATAGTGCCGGAACGCTGGGCCGGCAGGCCGAGGCTTAGCGCTGGTTGACCCTGATGAGGTTGCCCGAAGGGTCGCGGAACGCGCAGTCGCGCACCCCGTAATCCTGATCGATCGGCTCCTGGACCACGTCCGCACCCGCGGCCTCAAGCTTCGCGAAGAAGCCGTCAAGGTCGTCAGTCGCGAGCGTGAGCGCGCCGTACGCCCCCTTGGCCATGAGGTCGAGGATGACAGACCGCTCCGCCTCGGATACGCCAGGATCAACGGCCGGCGGGTGCAGCACGATTGAGGTATCCGGCTGGCCTACGGGGCCGACCGTGATCCACCTCATGTTTTCGTAGCCGACGTCGTTTCGCACCTCGAACCCGAGGGCGTCCCGGTAAAAGCTCAACGAGGCCTCAGGATCGGTGTGCGGCAGGAATGCGTAGTGAATGCTAATGTTCATGCGCTTAATCTACGTCGCTCAGCGCTCAGAAACTTCTCGATTCCTGACCGGTCTCGTCGCCTGCTTTGCGTGACAGGCGGGAATCCCTGCAGCCACACCTGCGCTTCCGCGCTTGTAGGCGCCAGGCGAGACCCCAACAAGCTCTGTGAACCGGGTTGTGAACGTACCGAGCGATGACACGCCGACCTCGTAACACACCTCAGTGACGCTGAGGTCTCCCCGCCGCAGTAAGGTCATCGCACGTTCGATGCGGCGCGTCATGAGGTACGAGTAGGGTGATTCCCCGAAGACACGTTTGAACTCGCGGCTGAGGTGTCCGGCTGACATGTGCGCGTCGCGGGCGAGCGCTTCAACGTCGAGGGGCTGTGCGTAGTCGCGGTCTATCCTGTCGCGGACCCGGCGGATCGCGACGATCGCCTGACGGCTTGTCTCCTCGCGCCCGCTTCCCATGCACTCAGCATGCCACGCCGGGCACTATCCGACCAGCCGCCCCGCGCAGGCCAAAGCAGCGCCGGTTGCCGAGTCGTCACCCAGCCAGGTCCAACGCGGCGTCGACCGCCCTGCACTGCTAGCGCGATGCGAACGCCCGGATGCGCTTGTCACCCTCGGGGCTCTCCGACGCGACCGCGATCGTGCTCGCCTCCTCGGCAAGCTGCTCGCGGAACGTGCGCTCCGGCCGGGAACGGATGAGCCGCTTTGCTTCGCCGTACGCGTGGGCGTTTTGGGCCCAGAACGCGGCGATCTCGTTCGCGCGCTCCCCCACCTTGTCGTCGGCGACTTTCTCGGCGGCCAGCCCCCACTCGACTGCTTCGCCGGCCGAGAGCAGGCGCTCCTGCAGCAGCAGTTGCAGGGCGCGGCGTTCGCCGACGGCCGCGGCGAGCTGGGCCGACACCGACAGGTCTGGCGTGAGTCCGACGCCGCCGTAGACGCTGCCGACGCGCGACGACTCACCGATAACGGCGTAATCACTCGAAAGGAGGATGCCGAGCCCGCCGCCCGCAGTCGTACCGTGGGCTGCCGCGACGACGGGCTTCGCCGACTCCGTCAGGGCGAGGATTCCGTCGTTGATGCGGTGTGCGAGCTCGCGGATCATACCTGCGCGCTCGTCCATCTGCGCCATCGCCTGCACGTCGCCCCCGGCGCAGAACGCCCTGCCCGCGGCGTCGATGATGATGGCGCGCGCGTCGTCGGACTGGGCGGCAGCCTGTGCGGCTGCCGCCCACCCCTCAGCCATCTCGTCGTTGAACGCATTCAGCCGCTCGGGCCGGTTCAGGGTGATTCGGGCGATCCCGTTGTCGATGCTCAGCAACACTGCAGTAGTCATACTGCGATCCTACGAGTGGGCACCGCGCGCCCGTCAACCAATGTGTGCGATTCCTCTGCGATGTTCAGCCGAATCAGCTCAACAGGTGTTCCGGTCGTTCAAGCACGGCTGCGATGTCTGCGATAAACCTGCTGATCACGTCGCCGTCGATGACGCGGTGATCGAACGAGCCTCCGACCGTGGTCACCATGCGCGGGCGAACCTTACCCTTCACAACCCATGGCTTTTCTTTGATCGAGCCCATGGCGACGATCGCAGTCTCGCCGGGGTTCAAGATCGGCAGCCCGAAGTCGACCCCGAACACGCCGACGTTAGTGATCGTCACTGTGCCCTGCTGCATCTCGGCTGGCTGGGTCGCTCCCTGACGGGCCCGCTGTGTGAGCGTGCCGATCGCCTCGGCGAGTTCGAGGAGCGACAGCTCGTGCGCGTCCTTGATGTTCGGCACGACGAGCCCGCGGGGCGTCGCGGCTGCGATGCCGAGGTTCACGTAGTTGCGGCGGATGATCTCGTCGCCCGCCCAAGCCGAGTTCACCTCGGGGTTTCGAGCGAGCGCCCAGATCACTGCACGCGCCATGACGAGAAGTGGCGACACTCGCACGTCCGCGAACGCCTCGTTTTGCTTGAGCCGCTTGACGAACTTCATCGTGCGCGTCGCATCGACCTCGACAAACACTGAGGTGTGCGGGGCCGTGAACTTGCTCTCGACCATCGCCGCCGCGACGACCTTACGGATTCCCTTCACGGGCACCCGCTCCTCGCGCGCGCCACCCGAGCCGAATCCGCTCGTCGCCATGCGAAGTTCGCCTGCCGTCGCGCCCGATCCTGAGGTGCCTGCGCCGCTCGCCGCTGCGTGCACATCGTCGCGAAGGATCTCGCCGCCCGCGCCCGAACCTGCGACCCGCGCGAGGTCAATGCCGAGGTCTTTGGCAAGTTTGCGCACGGGTGGCTTCACATACACTTTGCCCGCGGCAGGGGGCTCGGCGGTCTCGGCCGGTCCCACCACGACGAGCGGTTGCCCGCCAGGCTTGCGGCGACTCTTCACTGCCCCGCCGGTGCCGTACCCGACGAGCACGGCACCCGAGTTTTCGTCGTCCGCCGCTGCTGGGGCGGCGCTAGCTGGCTCAGCGGCGGCGGCCGCGTCAGCCGCGTGCGCCGCACCTGCGGATTCGCCCTCGGAAGAGTCCGGCTCAGCGGGGGCGGTGGCGGGACCAGGATCGGCGTCGTCGCCAACCATCCTGAGGATCGCGGTGCCCACGGGCACCGTCGTCCCGGTTTCGACGAGCAGCTCGGCGATCTCGCCCTCGAACGGCGACGGGATCTCAACAAGCGACTTCGCGGTCTCGATCTCGCAGATCACCTGGTTCAGGTGCACGGTGTCGCCTGGCTTCACTGCCCAGGTGACGATCTCGGCTTCGGTCAAGCCCTCCCCCACGTCGGGGAGCGCAAATTCATTCTTACTCATGTCTTACCCTCTCAGCGCGGCGCGCTGTCTAGTAGTTCAGTGCGCGATCGACGGCTTCAAGCACGCGATCAGCATCGGGCAGGTAATGGCTCTCGTTCCCGGCAGGCGGGAACGGAGTGTCGTAGCCCGAAACCCTGAGCACCGGGGCCTCGAGGGAAAGGAAGCAGCGTTCGCTCAGCGTCGCGGCGATCTCGGAGCCGACGCTAGCGTTCTCGGGCGCCTCCTGAGCGACGACAACGCGGCCGGTCTTGCGCACGGATGCGATGATGGGCCCGTAGTCGATCGGTGAGACTGTGCGCAGGTCAATGACCTCGGCGCTGACGCCCTCGGACTTGGCGATTTCTGCGGCCTGCAGCAGGGTCGTCACCATCGCGCCGAACCCAACGAGGGTCACGTCGCTCCCCTCGCGGGCGACGAGCGTCTCGTGGAGCTTCGCGGCGGGGCGGTCGAGGCGCACCTCACCCTTCTGCCAGTACTTGGCCTTGGGCTCGAGGAAGATCACGGGATCCTCAGACTCGATCGCCTGCTGGATCATCCAGTAGGCGTCGTTCGCGTTCGCCGGGCTGACAACACGCAGGCCGGCGGTGTGGGCGAAGTACGCCTCCGGGCTCTCCTGGTGGTGTTCGACAGCACCAATGTGGCCGCCGTAGGGCAGGCGCAGCACGACTGGCATGTTCATGGTGCCGGCCGAGCGGTTTCGCAGCTTCGCAAGCTGGGTGACGAGCTGGTTCATCGCCGGAAACACGAAGCCATCGAACTGGATCTCGGCGACGGGGCGGAAGCCACTCATCGCGAGGCCGACTGCCGATCCGAGGATGCCTGCCTCTGCGAGCGGCATGTCGAGCACGCGGGCGGTTCCGAAGTCTTTCGCGAGCGCGTCTGTCACACGGAAGACGCCGCCGAGGGCGCCGATGTCTTGCCCGAGCAGCACGACGTTGTCGTCCTTGGACAGCGCCTCGCGGAGGCCTGCGTTGATCGCACGGGCGATCGCGAGTGATGTGGTCTCCTGTGACTGGCTCATGAGGCCACCTCCTCTGCGAACGACGCTTCGTAGGCGTGCATCCAGGTCTGCTGTTCGTCGATGCGCGGGTGCGGCTCTGCGTAGACGTAGTCGAAGATCTCGTCGGGCTTCGACGCGGGGAGCGCGAGGATCTCCTCGCGGACGACGCGCGCGTGAGCGGCGGCTTCGGCGTCAATCTCTGCGATCGTCTCGTCCGTGACTCCGAGTGAGCGGAGGTATCCGGCGGCACGGGCGAGCGGATCCTTCGTCTTCCACTCTTCGAGCTCTTCGTTCTCCCGGTAGCGGGTCGGGTCATCGCTCGTTGTGTGCGCGCCAACGCGGTAGGTCAGGGCTTCGATGTAGCCCGGGCCGCGGCCCTCACGCGCGTCGCGCATGAAGCGGCGGCCGACGGCGTAGGAGGCGAGCACGTCATTGCCGTCGATCTGCACCGACTGAATACCGAATCCGAGCGCACGTCGGTAGAGCGGGGTGCGGCTCTGGCGGGCCACTGGAACCGAGATCGCGTACTGGTTGTTCTGCACGACGAAGACGACTGGAGACTGGTAGCTCTGCGCGAAGACGAGCGCTTCGTTTGCCTCGCCCTGGCTTGTGGTGCCGTCGCCGTAGAAACACATCACGCCACGCTCAGTGCGGGTGCCGGCCTCATTCGGATCCAGCGCGGTGTTTCCGGCCTTGCGTTTTGCGTCGAGCAGCATGCCGAGCGCGAAGCCCTGCGCGTGCTGCGCCTGCGCGCCGAGCACGACTGTGTAGAGGTGGAAGTTGCCGTTCTTTGGGTCGTTGACGTCCCATCCGCCGTGTGTGAGCCCGCGGAACTGGGCCGCGAGATCGAGAAACGGTACCCCGCGGACGTCGGCGACGGCGTGCTCGCGGTAGGTGGGGAACAGGTGGTCGTCTGGTTCGGTCGCGTACGCGAGCCCGACCTGACAGCCCTCCTGGCCAAGGTTCGGTGCCCACAGCGCGAGCTGGCCCTGACGCTGGAGGTTTGTGCACTCTGTGTCGAAAGCACGGCTGCGGGCCATCGACCTGTACCACTCTTGGACTTCTTCAACAGCGAGATCATCGATCTCGCTGAGATACTCCGCCGCACTCTCGTTCGGCGCAAACGTTCCGTCTGCGTCGAGAAAGCGAATGGGTTCTGGATCATGGATATTGATCCCCATTGACGTTCACGCTCCTTGTTTGGGATTGCTCTGGTGGTACTCGGAGCACTCAGTGGTGCTCAGCGCCTCGGCAACAAAGATGCGTCGTCTTCGCCGTCGAAGCACTCACAAGGGTCACTTGTGAGCCTCACACTATCGCGCGAAGCAGTGAAAGGCCATGGCATGAACGGCCAACTTTTGCCCCTCACTTTGGCGATCAGAACAACCCGCTTGCGGCGGGGACAAACGGCTTAGGTCTCGAGCACCCGCGCCAACAACCGGGCCCCCTCGGCGGCCTGTGCTTCGGTCGCCGCGCCGAACGAGAAGCGCAGGTACTGCCCGGAGGGCTCGTTCACGAAGAAATGCCTTCCGTCGCCGACGAGCACCCCCGCGGCGTAGGCGTTCTCGGCAACCTCGCGGGAGCGCGCGAACTCCGGCAGCCTCCCCCACATGTGCAGTCCACCACGCGGGATCGACTGCAGTGTGACGTCAGGGAGGTAGGTGTGGATCGCCCGCACGAGCGCGTCTCGCCGCGCCGTGAGCTCGGCACTGAGTCGTCCCCGATGTCGCACCCACGCCTGCGAGGTGAGCAGGGCGTGGGTCACCTCCTGGGTGAGCGGTGAGACGCACAGATCTTCGGCGGCGCGCGCGCCCTGGAGTCGCTCCCCCGCTGGTCCGCGCGCGATCACGGCGCCGAGCCGCAGTCCGGGCGACACTGGCTTCGAGAGCGTCGTCACCGTCACGACGTGGCCGTTGGGATCGTCGACGAACACTGGCCGCGGGGCCTTCTCGTCGAGGTTGATATAGCGCGCCCAGTCATCCTCCACGACGAACGCGCCGTGCTTTGCGGCAAGCTCGATGAGCGCCGTGCGGCGTTCAGGGGCGAGCACCGCCCCGGTCGGGTTCGCGTACGTGGGCTGCACATAGACCACGCGGGCGCGGGTGCGCTCGAGTTCGTCGGCGAGCGCCTCGATCCGGATCCCGTGCGCGTCGGCGGGAACCGAGCTCACTGTCAGCCCGGCGCTCTGCGCTGCGAGGATAGCGCCGGGATAGCTCGGGCTTTCGGTGATGACGTGGCCGCCCGGCTCGCTGAGGGTTCGTAGCGCGTACGCGAGCCCCTGTTGGCCACCGGGAACGATGAGCACATCGCCTGGATCTGCCGTGTAGTCGGCGGCGATGACCCTGCGCAGATCTGGCGATCCCACGACGGGCGTCATCTGCCACGAGCGCGAGTGTTTTGCGACGCGGGCAGTTATCCGAGTGAGCTCACCGCCCGGCACGAGCTCGGGCGCGAGGTATCCCCAGGAGAGTGGCACGTGCTGCGGGGTCCCGTACCCACCGAGCCGTGAGGCGCGATCTGCGTCGACCCGGGCGGGCCCGAGCGCTTGGGTTTGCCACGAGTAGTCAGCCTCGCGGATGGGTTCGCGCCGCGCCACGAACGTTCCCCGGCCTGGCTCGGCGCGCACGAGCCCGAGCGCGCTGAGCTCGGCGAGCGCCTCGGAGATTGTGGCCGCGCTCGCCTTGAATCTGCTGGCGAGCTCCCGCACCCCTGGAAGCTTGTCTCCGGGTGACAAGTCGGCGATGTCGGCGCGGATCTGCGCTGCCACCGCCGAGCTTCTGTTATCCTTGGACATGAACCTAGTTAATAACGTTACTGATAATTCCGCAACACCGTTACTGTCAACCGCGGCGGCCGTCGCCTTCGCCGCTACCGCACCGGGCTTCGCCCCACCAACGGTCCGCCCGCTTGCGCCAGCCGACGAAACCCAGTGGCGCGCTCACTTCCGGGCATACCGCGAGTTCTACAGGCTCGCAGAGTCCGAAGAGGTCGTCTCGCGAGCCTGGGGATGGTTCATGGATCCGCGACACGAGTGCGATGCGCTCGTCGCAGAGGTCGACGGCGAGGTGCTTGGATTCGCCCACCACCGCCGGTTCTCGTCGCCCTACACAGGGACGACAAGCATCTTCCTCGACGACCTCTTCACCACGCCCGCCGCTCGCGGGAGGGGCGTGGGCCGCGCGCTCATTGGCAGGCTCACAGACATGGCTGCAGCCGAGGGGCGCGCGGGCGTCCAGTGGGTCACAGCCGAAGACAACCACCAGGCGCAGGCGCTCTACAACACGCTCGCAACTCGGGCGAGCTGGGTGACCTACGACGCGGCCCCGACGGGCAACTAGCCCCCGGCACGCATCAGCTGTTCCTCACTCACCTACTCGCAGTAGCGCGCGCGCCCGCTCAGCGTGCGCTCGCGCTACTGCCGGATCCGGCTCACTCTGAAGCCCCAGCAGCCTGCGCCTATGTGGCTCTCCGAGAAGCACCCCAAACAACGCCTCCGCCACGACTTCCCGTTCCGCCCGATCCCCTGGCAGGTGTTCTGCGAGCAGCGCGACGTAGCCACGCGGCCCGCTTTCGTAGAAGCCTGCCGCAAGGTCGGGAAATTGCGAGGCCTCGGCAATCATCAGCCTGTGCATTCCAACGGCGGCGTCGGAGAACAACACTTCGACTATGCGTGTCGCGGTATCGACGATATTGTCGCTCTGAACTTCGGCCGCCGCAGCGCGGAAACGCTCGATGACAGCGGTGAAGATGCCCGCCTTGTCGCCGAAGTATGAGTAGATCGTGCGTTTCGTCACCTGGGCGGCGAGCGCGACCTCGTCGATCGTTACCGCCCCATAGCCGCGCGAGATGAATGCCTGGAGCGCAGCGTCGAGGATGTGATCGCGCCGCGTCAGCCGCTCAGCCTCAGTCGGGCGCCCCCGTTTGCGCCGCTCGCCACTCGCGCTCATCTCGCACCCCTCTCGCGCAGCGCGTCCTCGCAGTCGCGAAGCTCGGCGCCGACCTCCATTCTATAATGATACGATTTCGTTTCATTAATATTGGGTCGCCACTGCACGTGGCGACAAGCGGAAGCTCGTGAGGAGTTCACACGTGGGAGCACAGCCACAAGCGAAGCCACAGACGAAACCACAGACGAGGCGAAATAGGGCGCCCCGGACACCGAAGGCAACGTCTTCTCCAGACCAGATAGCTGACACGATCGACGACGGCGCCCTCCTCAGCATGTACAGGGAGATGGTGCTGATTCGCCGGTTCGAAGAGCGCGCCGCGCGCGCCTATACGCAGGCAGAAATCGGAGGCTACTGCCACCTGAACCTCGGCGAGGAGGCAACCGTCGTCGGCGTCCTCGCCGCGATGGAACGCACAGACTACCTGTTCACCAACTATCGCGAACACGGATACGCACTCAGCAAAGGCATCGATCCTGGCCGCATCATGGCGGAGCTCTACGGCCGCTCCGGTGGAGTCTCGAAAGGCTGGGGCGGGTCAATGCACCTGTTCGATGTCGAAGCGAGGCTGCTCGGCGGCTACGGCATTGTTGGTGGCCAGCTTCCGCTCGCCACGGGTGCTGCGCTTGCAATCGATTATCGCGGCGGTCGCGAGGCAGTCGTCTGCATTATGGGAGACGGCACCACGAATATCGGCGCGTTTCACGAGTCACTCAACCTTGCAGCAATCTGGCGGCTGCCCGTCGTGTTCGTCGTCGTGAACAACGGCCTGGGCATGGGAACAACCGTCGAGGAGTCATCGGGCGAACCAGAGCTCTACAAGCGCGCCGCGTCATATCGGATGCCTGCGGAGCGGGTCGACGGCACCGACCCGCTCGCCGTCCGCTACGCGATGCAGCGCGCACTTTCGAGCGCGCGGTCAGGCACGCCGTTCCTCCTTGAAGCCGTGAGCGAGCGACTAAAGGGGCATTCGGTCGTCGACCCTGCCAAGTACCGCGGCGCCGAGAAGACAAAGTCCCTCGCCGCGAGCGACCCGATCACACTGTTCGCTGAGCACCTCACCGCCCGTGGACTGCTCGACGAAGCCTCGGTGGCTGAGATCGACGAAGGCGCGAGGGCCCGCGTGCAGGCAGCGGTTCAGTTCGCGGAGGCAAGCCCGCACCCGAGCGTTGACACGCTCTTCGACTACACCTACGCAACTCCGGTTGCGAACGATTCCCGCAGGCTGCCGGGTCAGCCGCTCTTCGCCCCCGCCCCCGTCCCGCCAATGCCCCTGATCGGAGCCGCCTCATGAGCACCCAGACAATGACCTACCGCCAGGCGTTGCACGACACGCTTCGGGCCGAGATGCTCCGAGACCCCGAGGTGATGCTGATCGGCGAAGAAATCGGCGTGTTCGAGGGCTCGTACAAGATCACCGCCGGAATGCTCGAGGAGTTCGGCCCGAAGCGAGTCCGCGACACCCCGATCGCAGAGGAGGGCTTCACAGGCGCCGCAATCGGGGCCGCAATGCTTGGACTTCGGCCCGTCGTCGAGATCATGACGATCAACTTCTCGCTGCTCGCGCTCGATCAGATCGTCAACCACGCGGCGAAGATTTACGGGATGTTCGGCGGGCAGGCGCGCGTCCCGCTCGTCATCCGTACTCCGGGCGGTGGTGGACAACAACTGGGTGCAACCCATTCGCAGAACATCGAGCTGTTCTACGCGTTCGTTCCCGGCATGAAGGTCGTCGCACCGTCGAGCCCCGCAGACGCCAAGGCGCTGCTGCTCGCCGCAATCCGAGATGACGATCCGGTGCTCTTTCTCGAAAACCTCGCGCTCTACAACACACGGGGAGAGGTTCCAGACGATGACACCCCGGCAGAAATCGGTCGGGCGAAGGTCACGAGGCGCGGGAGCGACATCACAGTTGTCGCCTACTCGCGGATGGCTGCCGTTGCACTCGAAGTCGCCGAGCTCCTCGCCGAGACCGACGGAATCGACGTCGAAGTCGTCGACCTGCGAAGCCTCAGGCCGCTTGACCGCGACACGATCATCGACTCAGTCAAGCGCACTAACTGCGCGGTCGTACTCGAAGACGATTGGCTCACCTACGGCATCGGCGCAGAGATCGCGGCAACGATCTCCGACGGCGCTTTCGACTGGCTCGACGCCCCAGTTCGCCGGGTCGCGATGGCTGAGGTGCCATTGCCGTACTCCAAGCCGCTCGAGACAGCGGCACTCCCCCAAGCAACCGATGCCATCACCGCGATCCGCGAGACGCTCGCGGCTGTCGCCGGCCGTGCATAGAAAGGCAGCACACATGATCGACATTCTCATGCCCCGCCTGAGTGACACTATGACCGAGGGCACCATCGCGACCTGGCTGAAACGGCCAGGCGACCGCGTCGAAGTCGGCGACATCCTCGTCGAGATCGAAACCGACAAGGCGCTGATGGAGCAGGAGGCCTACGAGGCGGGCGTTCTCAGCAGCATTCTTGTGCAGGTGGGTGAGCAGGCACGCATTGGGGAGCCAATCGCGAGACTCGACGACGGGCGCGGCGCGGCCCCCGGTCAGGATCCGGAAAGCGTGCTGGCGGAGGCACCGATGCGCACCTCGGGGTCCGCCGCGCCGGCCCCCGAATCGGCTCCCGCACCCGCGCCTGAATCTGCACCTGTACCCGCTCCAATACCCGTCGCCGCTCCCGTCCCCGCCGAGCCTGTGGCCCCTACCCCGCTTCGATCAGCTGAGGGCACGCGGCAGGTCATTTCGCCGCTCGTGAGGCGACTCGTGAGAGAACGTGGGATCGACCTCGCAGGTGTGGTCGGGAGCGGGCCTGGCGGAAGGATCGTTCGCGCTGACATCGAGGGCGCGCCAGCTGGGGCGCCCGCTGGGGCCGGTTCACCGTTGCCGGTGCCCGCGACGAGCGCGATGCAGTACTCAACAGTGGTTCCCTTCGACGCGACCCGTGCGGTGATCGCGCGCAGGCTGAGCGCGAGTAGTTCTGAGGCGCCGCACTTCGCGGTGACCGCGGTCGCCGATGTGACCGAGCTCATCACGCTGCGGGCGACACTCAACGAGCGGCTCGTCGCCGCTGACAGGCCAAAGCTCAGCGTCACCGACATGATTGTTCGAGCCTGCGCGCTCGCTTTACGCGAGGCACCGGGGGTGAACGCCTCGTATTCCGACGAGGGGCGTGGCGCGACGGTCATGCACGAGCGCGTGCACGTTGGGCTCGCTGTCGCCGCAGGCTCGGGGCTCGTCGTGCCTGTGATCCGTGACGCGGATCGGCTGCCGACCTCGGCGATCGCCGCAGCAACGTCAGCGCTCTCCACGCGGGCGCGCGACGGCAAGCTCACACCCGACGAGATGACTGGGGGCACGTTCACGATCAGCAACCTCGGCATGTACGGTGTCGAGCAGTTCACCGCTGTGATCAACCCGCCGGAAGCAGCGATCCTCGCGGTGGGATCCGCGGTATCTGAGCCCGCGGTCGTCGACGGGGCGATCGTTGCGCGAGACCGACTCCGCTATACCCTGTCGGCAGACCACCGCATCATCGATGGCGCGCTCGCCGCGCAGTTCCTCCGCGTGCTCACTGGGTTCCTTGAGAACCCTGTCGCGATCGTGGCGTAGCACCGCTGTGGGGCGCACGCCTGGCGCCCCACAGCACTCAGCGTGAGAGCGTCTCGAGGAGGGCCCGCACGCGCTGTTCAATGTCGTCACACACGAGTTCCATCCGCTCGCGCCCGTCGATGCCGCGGGTGCTCGGCTCGTCTGTGTGCCAGGTTTCAACTCGCACGCCCGCAACAGGCGCTACGTTCGCTTCGGCGCCGAGCACTACGACGAGACCTGCCCTGCGCATGGCGTCGTCGGTGAGCAGCGTCGGCACCTCGCTCCCAATCTCAATGCCGCGATCACGCAGCACCTCGGCGGCGAGCGCATTGACAGCGTTTCCCGGCGCCGTGCCAGCAGAGTCGACGCGCACCTTGCCATCCGAGAGCGCTCGCATCAGCCCTGCGGCGATCTGAGACTTGCCACCGTTCTTGACGCACACGAAGAGCACCCCGGGAGCCTCGCTCATACGCCAGCTCCTGTCTCGTCTGACTGCAACACCGCTCCGAAGAGCCGCTGCAGGGCGCCAGGCACGGGTGAGAAGTACGCCCAGACTCCTCGCTTCTCGCGGTGTAGCAGCCCGGCTTCAACGAGCACTCGGAGATGATGCGAGACCGTGGGCTGTGTCAGACCGAGCGGGCCGGGCAGGTCGCAGACGCAGACCTCTGATTCGGGGGACTCAGTGACGATCGCGAGAATCCGCAGTCGGGTTGGATCGGCAATCGCTTTGAAGCCTGCGGCAAGTTGGGTGAAGTCTTGGCTTTCGGCCGAGGCGTTGCCTGTGCCCTCCGCCGGGCAGCACGACTCGCCTTGAGTGTCGAGGCCGCTGATTGCGTGCTCGTGTCGTTCTGCCATGTGTGTGACCCCTCGGCACTAGAGATTGACAACCATCTATATCCCAGAGCATACTCGGAGCTGCACATATCGACAACCATCTATGTTTCACTTCAGGAGCCACATGCCCGAGCAGGCCGCCGTCCAACACAAGGCTCGCGCCACCCTCAACACGACCAACAAGTTGCTACCGGTGTGGATTCTGCTTGCGGTCGCCGCTGGCATCCTTCTCGGACAGGTTGCGCCAGGACTCGGCCCGGCCTTGGAGTCGATGCACGTCGCAGGCGTGTCGATTCCTATCGCGATTGGGCTCCTCGTCATGATGTACCCAGTTCTCGCAAAGGTCAGGTACACGGAGACAACCAACGTGCTCACCGACAAGAGACTCCTCGTACTCTCACTCGTGCTGAACTGGCTTGTCGCTCCCGCGTTCATGTTCGTGCTTGCCTGGGTCTTCCTCGCAGACCAGCCTGAGTACCGCACGGGACTCATCATTGTTGGGCTCGCGCGCTGCATCGCCATGGTGCTCATCTGGAACGACCTCGCCTGCGGAGACAGCGAGGCCGCCGCGGTGCTCGTTGCAATCAATTCGGTGTTTCAACTCGTCGCATTCGGCGCACTCGGCTGGTTCTACCTGCAGGTGTTGCCAGGCTGGCTCGGGCTCGCTACCACCCAGGTCGACTTCTCGCTCGCGTCGATCACGCTGTCGGTGCTTGTCTTTCTCGGACTGCCACTTGTCGCCGGAGTCGCGACGAGGTTCGCGGCCGAGCGCACTCGCGGACGGGCCTGGTACGAGCAGTCGTTCCTGCCGAAGCTCGCCCCGTGGGCGCTCTACGGGCTCCTCTTCACGATCGTGGCGCTCTTTGCCTTGCAGGGCGACCGCATCGTCGCGCAGCCGATCGAAGTGGCGCGAATCGCTGTCCCGCTGCTCGTCTACTTCACCGTAATGTTCTTCGTCAGCATGGCGATTGGCCGCGTCGCCGGCCTCGGCTACGAGCGCACCACTGCCTTGGCGTTCACCGCGGCAGGCAACAACTTTGAGCTCGCGATCGCTGTCGCCATCGGCACGTTTGGGGCCGCAAGCGGCCAGGCCCTCGCGGGAATCGTCGGCCCGCTCATCGAGGTACCGATCCTCATCGGGCTCGTGTACGTCGCTCTCTGGGCACGAAGATTCTTCGCGCCATCCGCAACCCAGCTCCATCAAGACAGGACGTGGGCTCCACACCCCGCGCCGCACGCTTCCCAGAAAGGCACCACCTCATGAGCACCAAGCTTCCTATTGCGATCCTCGGTGCGGGCCCAATCGGGCTCGCAGCCGCAGCTCACCTCGCCGAGCGAAATCAACAGTTCGTGATACTCGAGGCCGGGAACTCTGTTGGCGCGGCAATGGAGTCGTGGAACCACGTGCAGCTGTTCTCGACGTGGCAATACAACATCGATGGCGCCGCGCGGCGGCTGCTCGAGTCGCGAAACGACCCCGGCGCGGCACCCTGGGAGCAGCCGCGCCCGACCCAGTTGCCGACAGGTCGCGAACTCATCGACGCGTACCTTGCACCGCTCGCCGCACACCCTGCAATCGCGCCCCACCTCAGGCTCCAACGTCGCGTCACCGCGGTCACTCGAACAACACCCACCGGGGGATCTTTCGATAAGACCCGAACGACAGCTCGCGGCACGCAGCCGTTCCTCATACGGTTTGCGACGGCCACCGGTGAGCACGAACTCACCGCGCGGGCAGTGATCGACGCGACCGGAATCTGGAACTCGCCGAACCCTGTCGGGAGATCAGGTATTCACGCAATTGGCGAGACCACCGCACGGGAGCAGGCACTCATCACCTCGCCGCTGCCAGACCCGCTCGGAGCCGAGCGGTCGCAGTTTGCGGGCAAGCGGGTGCTCGTCTTGGGATCGGGCCATTCGGCGGCGACAACCCTCATCGCCCTCGGCAGGCTTCGGCAGCAAGACCCGGCGACTGAAATCCTGTGGGGCATCCGCGGCGCAGCCGATCCGGGTCGCCTGTTTGGGGGTGAAGCGGCCGACGAGCTGCCCGCGCGGGGGCAGCTCGGGGCGAGCCTTCGCCGGCTCGTGGAGTCAGGCAACGTGACGCTCCTTGAGGGTGTCTCGGTGAGCGAGCTTCGCGTCGAGTCCGATGCGACTCCGCATCGCCTCACAGTCGTGTCAGCAGACGGGCGAACCCTGGAGGTCGACTTCCTCGTACCGGCAACAGGATTTCGCCCCGATCACCGCATCACAGCTGAGCTTCGCCTCGCCCTTGACGACGCCACCGAAGCGCCAGTAGCGCTTGGGCCGCTCATCGCTCCCGAGTTTCACAGCTGCGGAACAGTCCCCGCGCACGGCGCAACCGCACTCGCCCACCCAGAGAAACACTTCTACACTGTCGGGGCGAAGAGCTACGGACGCGCACCGACGTTTCTGCTCGCGACAGGCTATGAGCAGGTGAGGTCGGTCACCGCCGAGTTAAGTGGCGACGGAGAGGCCGCTCGCCAAGTCACGCTCTCGCTCCCACAGACAGGCGTCTGCAGCGCTGGGTAGCGCCCTTCTCCCCTACTCGCGCTCGTCGGTGTTGTTGAGGCTGACCCAGTCTTCCCAGCTTGCTGGCTTGCCGCTCGGCTCGTCGCCGCTCTGCGCGTATGCGCGGAGCCCGGCGAGCACGTAGTCGAGCTGCCGCAAATGAATGAGGTTGGCGCGGTCCCGTGGCACAGTGAGTGCCGGGCGCAGGTGCGTGACGGTGAGCATCAGGTCGCCGGGACCGTAGCTCGCTGGCACGAGCCCGCGGGCGACGTCGTGGGCGATGATCGCGGAGAGCGCGACCTCGAGCCTGTCCGAGAGCGCGTCGATCTCGTCGTTGCTGCCGACCTGCCGCCCAAGGAGGGGCATGAGCGGGCCCCTGGCCTCTGCGATGTGGCGCCTGAGGAAAAGTTCGACGGCTGACTCGGGCTGGCCTGGCGCACCAGCTTGACGCGCGCAGTCTTCGGCGAGCTCGCAGATCAGGTCGAGCGCGTACACGCGGATTGCGTTGACGAGCTCGGTCTTGCTCGGGTAGCGCCGGTAGATGCTCGCGACACCTGTATTCGCCCGAGCGGCGACCTCCGACATCGGGGCGCTCCAACCCCACTCGCTGAACACTTCGCGGGCGGCTCGGAGGATCGCGCCGTCGTTGCTTTGCGCCTCGCGGGCGCGGCCGCGCAGGGGCCCAGCTTCGGGTTCGTGTGACGTCACTCTTCCACGGTACCGGTGTTTGCCATAGACTTCTATCGGAACGGAGCATTCCGCTCCGAAAAATCAGGGCGTCGCTGCCCGAAGTGAAAGTCGAGCAGCCGTGTCTCATACCGCCCAAACGCCAACCCCCGCCCAGGCCGATTCCCCCACCGCGGTGCGCGGACCGCGCGGCCTCGTGTTCGCGCTCGCCATCGGCGTCCTGAGCTTCTCGATGATGCAGACGCTGCTCGTCCCAGCGATCCCGACATTCATGTCTGAGTTCGGTATTGACGCCTCGCTGGCCGGTTGGATCCTCACCAGCTACCTCCTGTGCGGGGCGGTCGCCGCCCCGATCCTCGGCTCGCTCGGCGACAGGTACGGACACCGACGCATCCTGCTCGCTACGCTCGGCACGTTCGTCTTAGGGGGCGTGCTCGCCGCGCTCGCTCCGTCACTGCCCGTGCTGCTCGCCGGGCGAGTGCTCCAGGGCGCGAGCACCGCAACGTTCCCGCTCGCCCTCGCGATCGTGAGACGCCACACCGCAGGCGCAGCGCAGCGGAGCGCGACAGGCTGGCTCAGCGGCACGATGGGGCTCGGCGCTGGCGCGGCACTCGTCGTCGGCGGCGTCATCGTCGAATCGCTCTCGTGGCACTGGCTCTTTGCGACCGGCGCCGCAATGGGAATAGTGTCGATCGCGCTCACCGCACTCTTCGTGCCAGCCTCGCAGCGCGGCAAGACGGCCCGCACCGACTGGCCCGGCACCGCGCTGCTCACTGTCGGGCTCCTCGCCCTACTGCTCGCAATCTCCCAGGGAGGCAGCTGGGGCTGGGGGTCGCCTGCGGTGCTCGGACTCGCTGCCCTCGCAGTCGCCGCCTTCACGGCCCTCGTGCTCATCGAGCGCCGCACCGCCTCGCCCCTCATCGACGTGCGCACGCTCGCACGGCCGGCGCTCGCGATCACGAACGGCCTGACCCTGTTCCTGGGGTTCATCCCGTACCTGTTCTACGTCGGGCTCCCGGTGCTGCTGCAGGCCAGCCCCAGTGCTGGGTTCGGCCAAGGCTTCACTGTCACACAGACGGGTATCGCGCTCCTGCCCGGCGCGATCCTCGTCTTCCTCGGCGGGCGCTTCGCGCCGTGGCTCATCGGCCGCACAAGCTCGAAACTCACCGCGCTCATCGCGCTCCTGGTGATGGGCGTCGGTAGCCTCGGCATCGCCCTCGCACCGCAGAGCCTGCCCGTGATTGTCGCGTTCTTCGCGCTCGTCGGACTCGGCAACGGCATCGGTTTCGCCGTCGTCTCCGACCTCGTCGCGAGTCTCGCCCCGCGCGCAGAGATCGCCGCCGCGCTTGGGGTGAATGGCGTGCTGCGCACTGTCGGTTCAGCACTCGGAGCGCCGATCTCAACTTCGGTGCTCACTGGCATCGCCGTCACTGCGGCTGGCGCGAGCACACTCGGCTCGTTCACTGCACTGTTCGTGATCGGCGCAGTTGTGAGCGGCGCGGGTGCGCTCTTCGCGCTCGCGCTCCCCGCGCAACGCTGAAACGAGCCCCCGCCTGGCGGCGGCCGCCTCGAGGACTCGCTACGCCCGCCGACCCCCGAGCGGCAGCACGAGCGGTGTCCCCGAGACGGGATCTGTAATCACCTGACACGGCAGGTCGTAGACCTGCTCGACGATGCGCTCGGTGATGATCTCGCGCGGCTCGCCCTGCGCCACGATCTCGCCGTCACGCATCGCAACCAGGTGGGTCGCGTACCTGGCGGCGTGATTCAAGTCGTGCAGCACGGCGACGAGGGTGGTGCCGCCGCGATGCAGCTCGGCAAACAGCTCCATAAGGTCGATCTGGTGAGCGATGTCGAGAAAGGTTGTCGGCTCGTCGAGCAGCAGGTGCCCGGTCTGCTGCGCGAGCGCCATCGCCACCCAGACCCGCTGACGCTGACCGCCCGACAGTTCGTCGACGAGCCGTGCCGAGAGTTCGGTCACGTTGGTCGCCGCCATCGCGCCCGACACGGCAGCCTCGTCGGCGCTGCTCCAGGTTCGCAGCGCGTTCTGGTGTGGGAACCTGCCGCGGGCAACAAGGTCTGCGACAGTGATTCCGTCTGGCGCGAGCGACGACTGCGGGAGCAGGCCGAGCCGCTTCGCGACATCCTTTGACTTCTGCCTGTGCAGCTCAGCCCCGTCGAGCAACACGCTGCCGCGGGCGGGCCGGAGCAGACGAGCGAGCCCGCGCAACAGCGTCGACTTGCCGCAGGCGTTGGGCCCGATAATGATCGAGAACGAGTCGTCGGGCACTTCGAGGGTGAGCCCCGAGATGACGGGGCTATCGCTGTACCCGAGAGATACGTCGCGCGCTACGAGCGAGGCAGGCATTGGAGAGAGTCCTTTCACGCGCGCCGCGCGTACTGAGTGGCGAGGAGCCAAGCGAGATAGATCCCGCCGATTGATACGGTGACGACACCGACCGGAACGAATAGGAGATGCGCAGCCGCGTCCGAGACGACAACGAGCGCCGCACCGGTGAGCATGAGTGGCGCCATACCCATCGGCGTGTTCGTGCGGGTGAGGCGCTGACTGATCTGCGGCGCGGCGAGCGCGATGAACGAGATCGGGCCAGCAGCGGCGGTCACGAGCGCGACGAGTGCGACGCCGAGCACCATCGCGGCGAGGCGAGTGCGACCGGGGTGGATCCCGAGCGCAGTCGCCGCGTCGTCGCCCATCTCGAGCACCGGAAGGGTGCGTCCAAGCGGCAGCGCCGCAATGACGACGACGGCGAAGACCGCCGCCGCGGGGAGCAGCTGGTCAAACCCGAGCGAGGCGATCGACCCGGCACCCCACGTCGCCGCCATCATCGCCTTCTCGACGCTCACCGAGATGAGGATCCACGAAGTCAGCGAGCCCAGGCCGGCAGAGACCCCGATCCCCACAATGATCAGCCTGAACGAGGACACGGTGCGCTTCATCGCAAGCACGTAGACAATGAGCGCTGTCGCGAGGCCACCGACCAGTGCACCCGCTGCCTTGAACATGTACGTGTTCAGCCCGAGCACCACCATCACGAGCGTGACGCCGAACTGCGCGCCGACGCCGAACCCGATGATGTCGGGCGAGCCAAGCGGGTTGCGAGTGAGCGACTGGAAGATGCCGCCAGAGAGAGCGAGGGCCGCACCGCAGAGCACCGCGAACAGCACGCGCGGGAACCGCCATTCGAACACAACCTGCCGCGCATCGGGGTCTGCCGCAGGGTCAAAGAGGGCGCGAACGACATCAGCGAAGTTCACCTCGTATGAGCCGATAGTCATCGAGGCGACGCCGAAGACGATCACGACAATTGCGAGCACACAGCCCACGGTGACCGACCGGTGCCGTATTGCCACGGCTACCCGCGGCGTCTCGACGCGGAGCTCACGGCGGCCGAAGTCGATGGCGGTTGGGGTGTCACTCACAGCCCGCTCACCTGCCTGCGGCGCACGAGCGCGATGAGCACGGGCGCGCCGAGTAGGCCGGTGACGATGCCGACGCGCAGTTCGCCGTTCTGCATCGCGACGCGTCCGAGAATGTCGGCGAGCAGCAGGAAGCTCGCGCCGACGACGACCGAGTAGGCAAGCACCCAGCGTTGATCGGGGCCGGTAAACCAGCGCACCGCGTGCGGGATCATGATGCCGACGAAGCCGATGGGACCAGCCGCGGCGACGGCGGTGCCAGCAAGCAGCGTGACCGCGACGATCACGCCCACCCTGGTTACGCGGATGCGCGCGCCGAGCGCCTGCGCGAGGTCATCTCCCAGCGCGAGCGCGTTCAGGGATCGGGCGCTGAGCATTCCGAGCAGCAGCCCGACGCCGATGAGTGGCGCCGCCCACGCGAGGTCGGCGAGGTCGCGGCCCGCGACAGAGCCGACACCCCAGAACCGCATCACCTGCAGCGTGCTGTTGTTCTGCAGCACGATCGCGGTGGTGAACCCTGTGAACGCCGCGCCGAGCGCGACGCCCGCGAGGGTGAGCTTCATAGGGGTCGCTCCCGACGGCCCAAACGAGCCGAGCACGTAGACGAGCACGGTAAGCACGAATGCGCCGCCGAGCGCGAACGGCACATACGCGCCGGGAGCGGTGAGGCCGAGAACGCCGACGGCGAAAGTAACAGCGAACGAGGCCCCAGCGTTCACACCGAGGATGCCAGGATCGGCGAGTGGGTTCCGTGTGAACGCCTGGATGAGCCCGCCGCACATTGCCAGGGCTGCGCCAATGAGGATCCCGTAGATGGTGCGGGGCACGCGCAGTTCACGCACCGTGAGGTGCAGCGGGTTCTCTTCGTCGTAGGAGACGAGCGCCGCGATAACGGTCCCTGGGTCGATCGCACGGCTTCCGACCGCAAGCGACGCGATCACTGTCACGACGAGCACCCCGCAGACGACGACAAGCCCCACGCCGAGCACCCAGCCCCGCTTTCGCGATTTCGGCTCGCGCACCGCAGAGGGCGGGGCCGCCTCGCGGCCCCGCCTCTCAGCCGTCAGCGTCATTCGTCAGAGTTCGTCGGCTCGCCCTGCAGCGCGGCCGCGAGGTCGTCGACGTACTTCGGCAGGATGTACTGCAACGACAGCACGGTTGGCGAGCTGATCGCTGCCGCCTCTGCCTGGTTGTTGTAGATGACGTAGGAGCCGTTCGCGATCGGGTTCCACTTCGAGACGATCTTGTTCTCGACTGTCGCGGTCGCCTCGGCCTTGCTCGCACCCCACGCGGCAAACACGTCCGCCTCAACGTCGGAGAGATTTTCGAGACTCACACCCGTGTACCAGTTGTCACCCTCGGCGCTCTTGTGGAAACTGTCCATCGCGCTTGTCGAGGTGAATCCGAGCGCCTCGGTGATGCGCACACGCGGGTCATAGTCGAGGTACACGCCGAGGTCGGTGCTCCCCTCCGGCATTGTGAGGCCCCAGACGAATGTCTTGCCTGAGAACTCAGGGTGCTCGCCGGCGAGCGAGGTCACGAGATCCTCGGTCTCGGTGATGAGCTCCTCAGCGCGATCCTCCTCCCACATCGCTTTCCCAACCGTGCGAGTCATCTCTTCCCACGTGCTCGGATCCCACGGACCCTTGATGTAGGGGACCGTCGGGGCGATCTCGCTGAGCCGCTCGTACTCGACGTCGGTGATTCCCGTGTAGAGGCCGAGGATGAGGTCGGGCTTCAGCTCCTTGATCCCCTCGAAGTTCGGGCCCTCATTGCCGTACGGGATGATCTCGGGGGTCTCGCCGTACGTGTCTGTCACGAACTCGTTAAACCAGGGCAGGTAGCCGCTTTCGTCGGCTCCCCACACCTCCTCGACGCCGACTGGGTTTTCACCCAGCGCCGCGACGATGTCGGGGGTCATCCAGCCGAGGGCGACGATCCGCTTCGGCTTCTCGGGAATCACGGTGGTGCCGTGCGCATGTTCGATGGTGACGCCCGTCGACGACGATGCGTCCGCGGGTTCCTCGGCGGCTGGGGCGGTGCAGCCTGTGAGGGCGATGGCAGCGGCGGCGATGAGGGTGACGACGCCCGAAAGTCGTCGCGTGTGTGAGCGCGCTGAAGCGTGCAGCATTGTTCTCCTAGTGGGAAGATGGCTGGTCGCGGCCGCAAACCGGCGGCGAGAGTTAGGCAAGCCTTACCTAACAAAACGATGCTACGAGCCCCGCGGGTTCCCGTGTGTTGCGTTGCGGACGACTTCTTGCGCAAAACCGCCAAACGTCAGATTTACCGCCAGTACGCGCGATGCGCGTCAGCAGACTGCGTGCGCGACGCATACTGCGTTGGGGTGACGCCGAAGCGCTCCTTGAAGGCGGCCGAGAACGCGCTCGTCGAGTGGTAGCCACACTTGCTTCCGACTGCGCCGACCGGCGTGCCTGCAAGCAGGAGCCGCGCCGCCATCGTCATTCGCACGCCCGTTCGCCACTGCCCGAAGCTCATGCCGATGTCGCTCACGAACACCCGCAGCACGGTGCGCTCGTGGAGCCCGTGTTGTGCGAACAGGTCGCGCGCAGTGCGCACGTCCCCCGGCGCTGCGAGCACCGCGTCGACGAGGGGCCGCACACGCTCGTCGACAGGCACAGGGATCTCACTCACTTCGGCAGGCTCTTCTGGGACAGGCTGCTGCAGCATGTCGAGCAGCACCCCCTGGATGCGCACGCGCAGTTCGGGATCCATGTCGTTCACCCCGAGATGCAGCAGCATCTCCTGCACCGCGCGCTGCACGCGCACCCGGCGCACCTCTCGGAGAGGCTCGGCGAGCGCGGAATCGGGCACGTTCGTGTAGCACCCAACGGAGTCCCGCTCGTGCCGCGCGGTGTGCGGGGTGTGGGCGGGGAGCCAGATCCCCTCCCCCGGCGCGAGCCGCCAGATCGAGTCCTCGAGGTACACCCAGACCGTTCCGCGGTAGCACCAGGCGAGCATCGGTTCGGGGTGGGAGTGCGGCGGGGCGACAAGCCGCTCTCCTTTTCCGGCCCCCGTCAGCACGCCAGTGGCCATGAGAAAGGGAGCACTCAGCGATGACGGGCGAGCCACGCTCGCACCCCAGTCAATCGGCCCCATACGATTCATCAGATGAATAGCGTAGCAGGCCGGCCCGCCCGTCAGGCTTGCCCCGCCCGTCCGGCTTGCGCGACCCGTCTGGCTTGCGCGGCCCGTCGCAATAGCAATGTGATCCTTACCTGCAATGCCCGTTCTTGGCGCTTTGGACATTCAATTTGCAGATCCCATACGATGCGGCCGGCAGCAACGGCGTCTTGCGACCGCCAGCAACACAGCTATGCAGCCATCAGCGGAGGGCTATGCAGACATCAGCGGAGGGCTACGCAGACAGCAGGGCCATGTAGGCAGCAGCCCACCGCCGCCACGGCTGGCTACTGCCTCGCCTCGATCGCCGCGTCGAACGCCTCAGTAATGTCCGTGACGTACTGCGGCTGGAACAGCTCCCCTTCGAGGAAGAACGTCGGGGTTCCGCTCACCCCGAGCTCTTGCCCCGCCTCGAAATCGAACTCGATGCGCGCCTGCGTGGCGGGGTCTGCGACGGCGGCATCGTACGCCGCCATGTCGAGCCCAAGCCGCTCAGCGTAGCCACGGAAGCGGGGCGCCTCGGACTCCCGCTTCTCACCCCACTCCTCCTGCGTCTCGAACATGAGCTTGTACATGTCCTCGAACTTGCCCTGCTGGGCTGCTGCCTCGACGGCAAGCGCCGAGGTCATCGAGTTTTGATGCCCTGGGATCGGGAAGTAGCGAATGACAAAGTTCATTTTGCCTGCGTACTGCTCACGCATCTCCTCCATTACCGGGTAGATGGAGCGGCACGCCTCGCATTCGAAGTCGAGGAATTCGACGACTGTGGGAGCGTCAGCTCCGGCGTCAGACAAGACGTGCGAATTCTCGGCGACGACGGGCACTTGAGCCGCAGAGCTTCCCTGCCCACCGGTGTTGGGGTCGCCGCCGTCGGGCTGCCCGGAAGTCTTGCCGAGCGAGAGCACGAGAATCAGAATGATCACCCCCACGATCACTGTCGGAATCGTGATGAGAGCTGCCTTCGCAGACGCACTCATGCGCTTTCGTTGGCGAGGCGTAGTGTCGGTCATACTGGGTCCTTTCGGGAGGTGCCGGGCGCCGCCTGTTCGGCAGTCTGAGCAAGATAAGCGTTGTATGCGTCGAGGGCTTCGTCCTCGGCGTCCTGCCGATGGCGCGCGCCGCGAATATCGCTTCGGCGCCACTTTGACAGGGTGATGATGAGCACGATGATGAGCGGGAGCTGCCCGTACGTCCACACGAGGCTGCCGCTCAGCGACTGGTCGAGCGCCCGGCTCACCCCCCAGCCGACGGGTTCGCCCGAGTAGAGGCTGAGCATGCCGCTCGCGTTTTTGAGCAAGACGAGGCCGAAGAGCGCGTGGATCTGCAGTTCAAGGAAGGCGCCGGCGAGCCGCACCCCAAACGAGGGCTTCCGCGGGAGTGGGTCGAGCGCCCAGAGCGGGGCTCCACCGATCACCCCAAATACGAGCATGAGTGCGAGAAGCGCTTGATGCCCGCCAGGAAGCGCCAGGACCCAACTAATGGTGTCGGTGAAGAACAGCCCGGGGAGCGCGATAATCGCGACGAGGATCGCGACGACCGGATGGAGCAGGACCCTCGCGGCCCGCGACCGTTGCGCGGCGATCGCTGCACGCAGCGCGAGGATTCCCACGCCGCGGTGCGGTGTCGCGCGGAGGAGCAGCCTGCCCGGCGACCCCATAAGCAGCAGCGGGGGCACGGCGACGAGCAGGGTGATGACTTGAAAGACGAGGGCGGTGATGAGCTCTCCCGCGTAGTGGTTCACTGCGAGCCCGGTTGCAGCGAACCATGCGAGGCAGCCGAGGACGAACGAGATGGTTCCCAGCACACTCCAGCGTCTGCCCCGCGCCCAGAGCGAGATAGCTCCAGCAAGATAGGCGAGGAGACACACGACGGCGAGCCAGCCGAGGGGCGAGATGCTCGTGAGGTCGAGGACGAGCATGTCCGATAGGTGCAGCGTGCGCGCTGCGACGCCGTTTGTGGGGTTCACGTGACGAGGCGCCTTTCTCAGTAGGTGCGGGTGACCGCTTTCGGAGAGGGGCGACGCGTGGTGGCTGCGCGCAGGTGTCGCGGTGGCCTGTGGGGTCGCTCAGGATCCTTCGGGCGCGCGTCACACCCCGAGATCGTCGAGCGGGCAGCTTAGGTTCGGCTGATTGAAAACAGGAGGCCTCGCGCGACGGTGCACCCCCGCGGTGTGGCGCCTGGGGCTTCGATCCACTGGGGTGCGCTCCGACGCAGCGGCGCCCAGCTCAGCGAGCCGCGCACCGCGAGGAGCGCGATCGAGGCGACAAGCACGAGCACGCAGACGGCCCCAAACCCGAGGGACTGATCGCCGTCGCCAGCGGGTTCCGGCACGAACGTCTGCGCTGCTGCGTGTTCGACTGCCGCGACGGCCCCGAGGCTCCCCACAGCATCCGCGACATCCGTAGCCGCGACGGCCCCTGGGGCGTCCGCCGTCGCTGCGTCAGCGGAGCTACTGGCGGCGCCGACGGTGGGCACTGCCGGCGCAGAGTCTGCGCCGTGGATGTGCGGGCCGAGCACTGAGATCGCGAGGAACGCGACAAACGCGACAAAAAAGAGCACCCCACGTGCAGACACTGGGGCGACGCCCGGGGCATCTACTCGCATCGTCACCTCTTCGCCGTACATTCATTGTCACGCTAGCAGCGTGACAATGGGGGCTGGCTGGGACTTCGGGCTACAGGGCCTGGTCCGCTCGCGACCGCTAGCGCACCTGCGCCTGGCGGAGCCAGTCGAGGTTGACACGAACGGCAATGTTCTCGGTCGCGATCTCCTCACCTGATGCCGTGCGCGCCGAGACTGTGACGGGCTCCCCGGTATCGCTGTCGACGAGCGCGAGCGGCCCCCCTGCCGCCTGCAGGTGGGTGTTCCCCCATTGCATGAGCGCGAACACGACGGGAAACAGGTCGCGCCCCATCTGCGTGAGGAGGTATTCGTGCCTCGTGCGCTGCCCGGGTTCGCGGTACGGCCGCTTCTCAAGCACGCCGACTTCGACGAGCTGTTTGAGGCGTGCGGCGGCGACAGCGTCGGTCACCCCTGCGCGTGCGGCGAAGTCGTCGAACCGGGTCGTGCCGTAGAACGCTTCGCGGAGCAGCACCATTGCGGTTCTCGAGCCCACGGCTTCCATGGCTTTGCCGATCGAGCATTCCTCGGTGCTCCACGAGGATCGGTCGGCGAGCGGGCCAGAGAGTTTCACGGACATGAATGAATTCTACCCCTGACTTGTGGAGACGATAGTCAGCACCGTACGATCTAGCTATGCATGAACATAGTCAGCTTGCCTCGGCGCCCCCTCGAGCGGCCATCGACGATTTCCTCACCGCGTCACCGAGCGCACCACGCCACGCTCCCAGGGAGCTCTGGGGCTTTGGCGGGCTCCACGGCGGGCTGGCCGTCGGGGCGATGGTCGCCGCGATGCGTGAGACGGTGGAGGCGTCGGGGACCGCGGCGCCACTCCGCAGCGTCTCGGGACGCCTCCACCGAGCAGTCCGCGACACATTCACGATTGCCGTCGCCGAAGACGCCAGAACCCGCAGCACCTCTTCGCTGAGCGCCAAGCTACGCCAGACGGAATCGCCAAGCGAAGACGCGACGCCGACAGCCGCCGCTCCCACACTTGCGAGCGCCACCGCCCTATTCGGCCTCGACGCACCCGTCGCGTCTCAGCTCCTCGCCCCTGCGGCGCCAGCAGTCCCACCGTGGCACGAGGGGAGCCTGTTCAACCCGCCACCTTCGTTCGTGCCTGTCGCCGAATTCTACGAACTGCGCGTCACTGGCACGAACCGCCCGTTCCAAGGCGGCAGCACAGCGAACCTCACCGCGTGGGTGCGGCTCACCGAAGACGACCTACCACCGAACGAGCTGCGACTGCTGTTCCTCGTCGACGCGCTCGCGCCGTCATATGCGGCAGTCTTGCACGCTCCCCAGCCGATCCCAACAGTCGAGCTGTCGGTTCACTTCAGCGGCGAGCGCGCCGTCTCGCCGTGGGTGCTCGTCGAGGCGAGCACCCCTGTCGCTACGGCAGGCGGCTGGATCACCGAAACAATCAACGTGTGGGGCGAAGACCTCACCCACCTCGCTGCAGCGAGCCAGCTCAGGCTAGTGCGCCCCGCACAAGCATCGTAGGCTCAACACCGTAGCCAGCTGAAAGGACAGCACATTGAGAGACGCAGTCATTGTCGAAGCCGTACGCACGCCGGTAGGCAAGGGCCGCCCCGGCGGCGCACTCGCGGGGATCCATCCCGTTGATCTCCTTGCACACTCCCTCAGGGAGCTCATCGACCGCACAGGCGTCGACCCAGCGCTCATCGACGACGTCATCGGCGGCGTCGTCAGCCAGGTGGGCGAGCAGGGCGGCAACATCACGCGTCGGGCTGCGCTCGCCGCAGGCTTCCCTGACTCGGTTCCGGCAACCTCGATCGACAGACAGTGCGGCAGCAGCCAGCAGGCCGTGCACTTCGCGGCGCAGGGAGTGATCTCGGGCGCATACGACATCGCGATCGCGGCCGGCGTCGAGTCGATGAGTCGCGTGCCGATGGGAGCGTCAGTCGCGGGCACCGCCGACATTGACGGCGTCGCACTCGCCGAGCGCTACCCTGATGGGCTCATCGATCAGGGCTACTCAGCCGAGCTCATCGCGGCGCGCTGGGGCATTACCCGCGAACAGATGGACGGCTTCGCGATCAGCTCGCACGACAAGGCCGATGCCGCGACCCGAGCTGGCGCCTTCGACGCCGAACTCGCGCCGCTCGCGGGGCTCACGCACGACGAGGGCATCCGAAGCGGAAGCACGCTCGAGAAGCTCGCGGCTCTCCAGCCCGCGTTCTACAACGAGCACATGGCAAAGCGCTTCCCGCAGATCGACTGGAGCGTCACCGCGGCCTCGGCGAGCCAGATCAGCGACGGCAGCGCCGCGATCATGGTGACGACGAGCGACATGGCTGCGAAGCTCGGGCTCACGCCTCTCGCCCGGGTCCACAGCTTCGCCGTCGCAGGCGCCGACCCGCTCTACATGCTCACCGCCGTGATGCCGGCGACAGCGAAGGTGCTCGCGCGCGCCGGCCTGAATATTTCAGACATCGACAACTTCGAGGTGAGCGAGGCCTTCGCGCCGGTCGTGCTCGCGTGGGCGAAGGAAACGGGAGCCGACCTGTCGCGGGTGAACGTCCGCGGCGGCGCTATCGCCATCGGCCACCCGCTCGGCGCAAGCGGTGCACGCCTCATGACCACACTCGTGCACACGCTGAAGGACACCGGCGGGCGCTACGGGCTGCAGACAATGTGCGAGGGCGGCGGCATGGCAAACGCGACGATCCTCGAGCGCCTCTAACCTGTTCCGGCGGCGGCTACGCCAGCGTGGGATCGCCGTGGCCGCCGCTTTCCGCACCGCCAGCCAGAGGACTCCGGGCCGGGATCCACACCGCGAACACAGTTCCCGCCGTTTGAGTCAGCCAGGCGTCACCACCGAGCAGACGCGCATTCTCGCGCACGATCGCGAGGCCGAGCCCGCTGCTCTCGCTCCCCGAGCGCGCGGAACTCGCCTGGTAGAACCGTTTGAAGACCTGCGCCTCGTGCTCGTCACCAACCCCGGGGCCGGCGTCAGCGACGCTGAGCGTGAGCTTGCCGTCCTGATTCCACACAGTCACCTCGACTGGCGGGGCGCCGTGCCGCAACGCGTTTGTCACGAGGTTTGACACGATGAGCCGGAGCCTGACTTCGTCAGTGCGAACGACAGGGTCGCCGTACATTTCAAATGCGACATCGTCCCACTGCCTGTTCTCTGCGAGGTCACGCCACAGGGCGACGACGTCGACGACTTCCCGCACAATGTCGGCCTTGTTTGAGTCGAACCGCGAGAGCTCAAGGATGTCGTTCGTGAGCGTCGTGAGGTGCGTCGCACTGCGCGCGGCGATCTGGCCAGCCTCCCGCCGATTCTCGGGCGACGCCGATTCGGTATCAGCGAGGATCTCGGAGACGGCGACGAGGGTCGCGAGCGGGGTTCTGAGTTCGTGCGCGACGTCAGCAACGAGCTGACGTGCGGTGGCCTCGCTGTGTTCAAGCTGGCCGATTGTGGCGTGCAGCCTCGCCTCGGAGTTTCGCATTGCGTCGAGCACGACGTCCACGTCTGGGTAGCCGGTGTCCCCCGCGGGAGCCTGCGCGGAGGTCCCGAGGCCGTCAGCAACCTCAACGAGGCTTTCGAGGGGCCGCCCCAGCTGACGGCCGACGAGAAGCCCGATAACGGCCGCGGCGCCCACAAAGATCAGCCCGACCGAGACACCGAGGTTCACAAGCCTGTCGATCTCTTCCTGCTGCGACTGCATGTCGAAGACTCCGAACGCGGCAATCCTGTCGCCGAGCGTCCCAGGGTTCACCGTCACCCCAGCAGTGAATGTCAGAAACCCGTAGCGCGTCTCGCGCTCATACGCCGAGATCCCACCGTTGTCGACAAGCCGCTGCACGAGGTAGTCGGGTACCTCGTCAAGGGTCATCGTCCCGCCAGCCTCTCCCGTACGCAGGTTGATGAGGATCGCGGGAACCGAGAACTCCTCGGAGGCGGCGGCGAGATCGGCCTCGGTCGGCGATTCGGGCAGCGACTTCGCCGCCATCTTTGCCTCAACCTGCAGCACGTCGAAGATCGCTGCCTGCCGCGACTCGAGGATGATGAGTCGCGCGTTCCAGACGAGCGTGCCAGCCGTGATCGCCGCCACCCCGACTGCAACCGCAACGAGCGTCAGCGTGATCCGAGTGCTCAGCGTCGGGCGCCAGCGTTTTCTCTGCATCAGCCGAGCCGGTATCCGAAGCCGCGAACGGTGCGGAGCAGTTGCGGGTCAGCAGGGTCCTCTTCGATTTTGAGCCTGAGCCGCTGCACCGCCGCGTTCACCAACCTCAGGTCGCCCGCCTCGGCGGCGCCCCAGGCGCGTTCGAGCAGCTGCTCACGGCTGAGTACCTGCCCCTGATGTTCGAGGAGCACGATGAGGAGCCTGAGCTCGTTCGGTGACAGCTCGAGTTCGTCGCCGCCGCGAGTGACGACGAGCGAGCCGAGGTCAACCCGCAGCCCCTCGTACTCGAGCGCAGTCGCCGGCGCATCCGCGGCGGCGACTGGCTGCCGGCTCCGCACGACTGCGCGGATCCTCGCTTCAAGCACGCCGGGCGAGACCGGCTTCACCACATAGTCGTCGGCGCCTGAATCGAGGCCACCAATGATGTCACCGTCGTCGTCGCGCGCAGTCAGCATGATGATCGGCACGTCTGAGTCCTGGCGTATGTGGCGGCAGACGCTGAACCCGTCGATGTCTGGCAGCATCAGGTCGAGCAACACTACGTCGGGGGCGTCAGCGATCGCCGCGCGGGCACCGCCCGCACCAGTCGCCTCAATCTGCACCTCGTGTCCGCGCTGACTCAGCGCGAGCCGATAGGCCTGCGCAAGCTCAGGGCTGTCTTCGACGACGAGAATCTTCAGCATCTCGTTTCTCACTCCTCCTGGCGTCGCGGGCATAGGCGGCCGCCACAAGTCTGGCGGTCAACTCCGGGAACGTGACACCGTCTACTGCAAACATACGCGGCACCTGCGAATGCTCAGTCATTCCGGGCATCGTGTTGATCTCGTTAAAGATAATCTCGTCGTCGCGCACGAAGAAGTCAACGCGTGCGACGCCAGCGCATCCGAGCGCCTCATACATCGCTTTCGCCGCGGCGCTCAGTCGGTCTCGCACCACCTGGGGCACTGCTGCTGGCACGCGAAAGTCGGGGGCAGCGTCGTACTTCAGGGCGGTGTCGAAGAGCTGCTCGGTGTCTTTTCCAATTTCGAGTGGTGGTGCGACGTGCAGCTCCCCCGTCGCGCCACGCATGACCGCGACATCGATCTCGCGGGCAGTGACAAACTCTTCGACGAGCACGCGGGTATCGTACTGCTGCGCCGCCGCGATAGCGGCGTCGAGATCCTGCGCGCGATCGACGCGGGCGGCACCGTAGCTCGAGCCTGAGGCGACGGGTTTCACGACGACGGGGAGCGGCACTCCAGCAGGATCCCCGTGCGTGCTCTCCCCATCAACGAGCGCTCCGCGCGCCGTCGAGATTCCAAGGCGCTCAGCGATGAGCTTCGACGTCCACTTGTCCATTGCGAGTGCGCCAGCGCGGACGCCCGAGCCGACATACGGCACGCCGATAACGTCAAGCAGGCCCGCAATCGTGCCGTCTTCAGTACCCTCGCCGTGCAGGGCAGGAAAGATCACGTCGCTCTCGCGCAGGCGCTGGATCGCTGCCGCGATCCCGATCTGCGTGCCTGAGACAGTCTCCCACCCGCCGTCGCGCCTGATCGTGAGCCCGGTCACGAGATGGCCGCTCGCAAGGAGCGCCTCTCGCACCGCTGCCGCAGAACCAATTGACACGTCGTGCTCAGCGTTGGCCCCGCCGCCGACGACGAGCACGTGCCTCGCCCGGCTCATCGCGCCCACCTCGCGTCGGAAGTGCGGAGCACGCGGCTGCTCCGCACCCCCAGGCGGGTGACGAGCTCGTGCTCGATCGTGTTCGACCACGCAGCCCACTCCCTCGCGGTCGGCTCGCGCCGCGATCCCGGCCCCATCACGAGCGCGACGTCGCCGAGCTCGACCGCAGCGTCACCCACATCGACAACAATCTGATCCATCGAAATCCTTCCAACCACCGGATACCTGCTTCCTCGAATAGTCACCTCTGCACTGCCCTGCGCGGCGCGCGGCAGCCCGTCGCCGTACCCGATCGGCAGCACGGCAAGCGTCGTCGCCGCTCTGGTCGTATAGTCGTGCCCGTACCCCACGCCAACATTCGCAGCGACTCGGCGCAGCTGCGCGACGGGGGCCGTCAGCGTGAGCGCCGGAATGAGCGGAGCGATTCCCGCGGGGTCGATCCCGTAGAGTCCGGCCCCGACTCGGCTGAGCGTGAACCTCGCATCCGGCCGATGCAGCGCGCCGGCGGTCGCGGCGAGGTGCAACTCGCTCGGTGTGAGACCGCGGGAATGCGCCACCCGCACACCATTCACGAACCGCAGGCGTTCAACGTCATTCTGTGTGCTCGTCGGCTCGTCGGCGCTCGACAGGTGCCCCATGACGCCAACGACGCGGACGCGTCCGGCGTCCTCGAGCGCCCGCGCGGCAACGCAGAGCGCAGACCAGATGTCGCTCGGTGCGCCGTCTCGCGACATCCCGACGTCGAGGTGCAGGTGCACCCTCGCTGACGCGGACTCGGCCCTGGCGGCGTCGCCGACAGCGTAGAGCTGTTCGAGGCTCGCGACAGCGACGTCGATGCCGTGGCAGATCGCTGCGCCCCAGGCTGCGTCGATCGGATTCAGCCAGCTCAGGATCGGCGCCGCAATGCCCTGGGCGCGCAACCGTAGCGCCTCGGGGATGGTGGCGACGCCGATCCAGGTCGCCCCGTTGGCGAGCGCGATTTCGGCGACGTCACCGTGACCGAACCCATCAGCCTTCACGACTGCCATGATGGGGGTCTGCGTCGCCCACGCAAAGTGCTGCACGTTCTGCGCGATCGCCCGCCGGTCAACGAAGATCTCCGCGAGGCGGTGCGCTGTGGGCGCATCCACGCGGTCCACGACACTCACGAGGCCTCGCTCGCGTCCGCGAGCATCTGCGGGCACTCCCCGCCGGGCGCCGTCGCGAGCTCGAAGTGCCAGCTCTCGTTCGCGAAGACGCGGCAGAGCCCGTACGCGTTGCCGTACTGCTCCAACCAGAGCGCCGGGTCGACGCGGGCAACGTCGACTGCGTCGCCGGTCACGTGCTTGGACGACTCGGGCGTGCTCACGAACTCGCGCGCCGCGCTCTCGCTCCCATAGTCTGCAATCGCGTCGCGCAGGAGGCCTGCCTGGTACTCGGCGCTTCGCCACCCCGAGGTGAGCTCGATCTGGATTCCGTCGGCTTCGGCGTCACTCGCCGCAGCCTGGATCGCTGAGCGCAGGTCTGCGTTGAGCCGGCTCACCGCAGGGTGGTCCTCGTCAAAAGGCGAGATCGGCTCGGCGATGTCGATCGCACCGGTCTCGCCGTCAGCAGGAGCGTCGAGGGCGCCGGAGGTGCCTGCCGGCGCCGTATCGTCGGCTCGCGCAATACCAGGAATGTTCGGCACCGAAGTCATGAGAGCCGCGACAAGCGCGACGGCGATCGCCGTGGCGGCAAAAACGGCGGCCGCTATCGCGACGGCGCGACGGCGCCGAACGACAGCGGGCGGCGGGTGCGGAAAGCCGTGCTGCTGCGGCGAAACGTAGGTTTCTCGGGGAACTCGTGACACTTGTGCGCTCCTCTGACTCGGTGCCCTGGCTCGGGCCGCGCCCACTCTGAGCCGCGATACGCCAAGCCTCTCGAGCCGCCGTCAGCGCATTGGCACGGGATGATCCGGTTCGGCGACGGGATCCTGAGAAATTGCCGCGAAGCCTCGGCCGCCACCTCGGGATCTGTTCAGAAGCGTTCGTCGAGAAGAGCCGGCAGCGTGATCTCGCGCACAAAGGAGGCAGGCGAGAGCTCGAGCAGTGCGACCACGATCCTGACAACGTCGTGAACGGGGATAAGGGTGCCGGCGCCACGCGCGGCCGCCTCCCGCTCTGGCACCTCCAGTCCATCCTCGGTGTTCAAGTTGCCAAGCTGCAGGGTCGTCACCGCCAGCCCGTCTCCGCGATACCCCTCGCGCAAGGCCTCGGCGATACCGGTGAGCGCGTGCTTCGACGCACCGAACGCAACCTCGGGCCTACCGCTGCCGCGAAGGCCGGAGGTCGACCCCGTCAGGATCACTCGGGGCCTCGCGTGCGCGGTGAGCGTCGGCAGTAGCGCCCTCAGCCCAAGAATCGCAGCCGTGACGTTCGTCGCGACGAGGGTCTCGATCTCTGCGGTGGCGGCCGCGCCCGCTGCCGCAAAGTCATACTCAGGTGAGAACGCGGCCGCTTCCCAGACGCCGACGTTCCAGATGACGGTATCGACGGACTGGGGCACACCAGCGCCGATGAGCGCCGCGGCCTCCGCAGGCTTGGAAAGATCGGCGGCGATCCACCCCCGAGACTCAGGCGGCAGCGTCCGGGCCACACCAATCACCTCATGGCCCGCGCGGGCGAGACCCGTCGCGAGCGCGCGGCCAAGACCACGGCTCGCGCCAACAATGACGACCGTCACGTCGCTTCCCCTCAGTTCAGTTGTGCGGTGCGCTGTCCGATGACGCGCAGAAACGACCGGGCGCGGTCGCCCGTGCAAGCAACCGCGCCCCGCGCTCGCGGCGAGAGCGCCGCGTCAGTGGAATCCATTGGCCCCGGCAGTGCCGGAGCTGCGACCGGTCCCCCGGCGGCTACTTCTGCACAGCCGCAAACCGGCGCGCAACGTCCTCCCAGTTCACAAGGTTCCAGAACGCCTTCACGTAGTCTGCGCGAACGTTCTCGTAGTCGAGGTAGTACGCGTGCTCCCACACGTCGAGCTGCAGCAACGGCGTGACACCGAGCGGTGCGTTGCCCTGCTGGTCGAAGAGCTGGAAGATGACAGGGCGCTTGCCAAGCTGATCCCACGCGAGCACCGACCAGCCCGACCCCTGCACACCCATTGCAGTCGCGGTGAAGTGCGCGCGGAACTGCTCAAGCGAACCGAAGTGAGTGCCAAGCGCCTCAGCGAGGTCGCCCTCGGGATCCCCGCCACCGTTCGGCGACAGGTTCTCCCAGAAGATGCTGTGGTTGATGTGACCACCCAGGTTGAACGCAAGGTCTTTCTCTAGCTTGTTCACGTTCGCGAGGTTGCCCGACTCGCGGGCCTCCGCAAGCTGTTCGAGCGCGGTGTTCGCGCCTGTCACATACGCCTGGTGATGCTTCGAGTGGTGCAGCTCCATTATGCGGCCCGAGATGTGCGGCGCGAGCGCGCTGTAATCGTAGGGAAGGTCGGGAAGGGTGTAGACGGACATGAGGTGTTCCTTTCGTTGAATCTGTGATGGGTCGGGGCGATCGGCTCGCGGCGTGGGTACTCCCCCGCCGCTAGAGCCGCTCGCCGAGCTTGGTGAACGCACGATCCCGATACGCCATCGGCGCGCTCGCCGCCGGGTCATTCGGGCCAGTGTGGATCTCGAGGACCTCGGCGACAACGAGCATCGAATCGCCAACGGGAATCTGCCTGAGTGTGCGCGCCCGCAGCGCAGCGCGGCTTGTCGCGAGATGCGGCTCACCCGTCGCGAGGGTCGACCAACCCTGTGCTTCGGTAAAGCGCTCACCGCCCGAAACTGCGAACTGTTGGGCGATCGGCGCGTGCTCGGCGTCAAGCAGGTGCACGAGAAATGAGTCAGCGGCGAGAATCAGGCCGGCGCTGCCAGTCGTTCTCGTCACGGAGAAGACGAGTGCCGCCGGGTCAACCGCGACCGATGCGACGCTCGACGCAGTTAGGCCGACAGGGCCCTCAGGGGTGCTCGCCGTGATGAGCGCGACCCCCGCCGGGTGGTACCGGAACGCGTTCTTGAAATCCGTTGCAAGGTCGGCCGCGTGACTCGCTGCGGCACCTGCAAGGACCTCAGAAACCTCCGCTGTGGTGGCGCTGTCCGTGCCGTGGCTCGTGCTCGGGCCGCTGCCGTGCCCCGTGTTCTGGCTCATCTCGTGTGCTCCATCTCTCGCGCGTGGTTCAACAGTTCGTCACGATTCACGATTTTCGTGCGCTCGCGACCGCGTTCGGCGCCGAGGCGCTTCTCTGCCTCGTCGATCCGCAGCCAGCCATCCCAACCGACGGCGTCGGTGAGGCGCGCGACGAGCGCATCCGCGGCGCCCACGGGTGTCGTGCGCGGCCTCTGGCTCAGGTCTGCGATGAGGCTGTCGATCGCCTCGGCGGCGTCGGACTTCGTCGATCCGATGAGCCCAACCGGTCCCCGCCGAATCCAGCCAGTCGCGTACAGCCTCGGGATCGGCACGCCGTCGGTGCCGAGGATGCGGCCCGCGTCGTCAGGGATCGTCCCGGTCGCGTCGTCGAACGGAACGCCGGGCACGGGTGTGGAGCGGTACCCGATGGTGCGGTACACGGCACCAACGTTGTGCCGCACCATCTCACCGGTGCCAGAGATGCGGCCAAGCTCGTCGGGCCGGGTGCGCTCCATCTCGATCGAGGTCACCCGATCCGTTCCAAGGATCCGCGCCGGCTGCTGGTAGAAGTGCAGATGCACGCGACGGGAAGCCGTGCGCGTCGCCGGATCCTGATGTGCCCACTCGGTGAGCGTCTTGACGATGATGCGTCGCTGATTGAACTGCGCGACCATGCGTTCTGCGTGCTCGTCGAGCTCCATATCGGCGGGATCCACGATGACGTCAACGTCATCGCGTGCTCCGAGCTCTCGCAGCTCCATGGGCGAGAACCGCACGTCGGCCGGGCCGCGCCGAATGAGCAGGTGCAGGTCTCGCACAGGATTCTGCCTGAACGCTGCCTCGACGTGGCCTGGAATGTCGGTCTGCTCGAGCTGGCGCGGGTGGGTGATGATCATTCGGGCGACGTCGAGCGCCACGTTTCCCGCGCCGATCACCGCGACAGACTCGGCCGACAGCTGCCAGTCCTGCGGCGCGTCGGGGTGGCCGTCGTACCAGGCCACAAAGTCAGCTCCGCCGAACGAGCCCGGGAGGTCCGCGCCGGGCACCCTAAGGTCTACATCACGGTCAGCTCCCGTCGAGATCACGACGGCGTCGTAGGCCTCACGCAGCTCTTCGATCGTGACGTCAGCGCCGACCTCGACGTTGCAGATGAGTCGGATACGGGGGTTCTCGAGCACATCGTGCAGCGCGTCTTGAATCTTCTTGATGCGCGGGTGGTCTGGCGAGACGCCGTAGCGCACGAGACCGTAGGGCGCTGGAAGCTTCTCAAACAGGTCGATGCGTACGTGCTCGTCACGCCCCTGGAGGATGTCGGCAGCGTAGACCCCGGCGGGGCCCGCGCCAATGATTGCGACGGAACGATTCGGCGTCATGCCAGTGCACTCTCCTGAGGTGGTAGGGCCGCGATAAACGGGTGGTCGCCGGGGATTGGGCCCGTGCGGGCAGCGCCTCCCGGGGCGCCAACGGCGTCGAAGAACTCGACGTTTGCGCCGTAGTACTCCTGCCATTCGCCGGGAAGGTCGTCTTCGTAGTAGATCGCCTCAACTGGGCATACTGGCTCGCACGCACCACAATCGACGCATTCGTCGGGGTGGATGTAGAGCATCCGATCACCCTCGTAAATGCAGTCAACAGGGCACTCGTCGATGCACGCCTTGTCCTTCAGATCCACGCACGGCAGCGCAATGACATAGGTCACGGCCATCCCCCTCTTCACACCTGTGGCCCCGGTTTCGAGGCCCTTGGGCTATGCTAAAACCTCAAGTTAGGTTAAGGTCAAGCCCGCTGCGAATCGGAGGCGTCATGGAACAAGCCCACAGCCCGGAAGAGCTCCTCAGCATCGGCGAAATGAGCCGCCGTACAGGGGTGCCCGTATCTGCCCTGCACTACTACGAACGCCTCGAACTCATCGCGTCGCAACGCACCGCCGGCAACCAGCGCCGCTTTCCGCGCTACATGCTGCGCCGCGTCGCGCTCATCTCCGTCGCCAAGCGGCTGGGGATTCCCCTCGAAGACGTGAAAGACGCGTTCACAAACGTTCCGCTCTCGAGCCCGCCAACCCACGAAGACTGGCAGCGCGCTTCCCGCGAATGGAAGAAGGTGCTTGAGCAGCGCCGCAAGGGCATCGAGCAACTCGAGAAGGAACTCACTGGCTGCATCGGCTGCGGCTGCCTGTCGATGAAGGCGTGCTCGCTGCTCAACCCCGACGACGAGCTTGGCGACACCGGGGCTGGTGCGATCCGCATCCCCGTGTAGGCACAGCCTCGGTTCGGGGCAAAATCTCAGTCTTCCGACCCGCATCTTTTCCTATGATCGAAACATGGATGATTGTCATAGACCCAAGCTCACCCCAGCCCGGTCGCGTCTCGCGGCTCGAATGCGGGGTGAGCATTGAGTTCCGAGATCTGGGGAATCGTTATCGGCGTCCTCCTCACAGTAGGCACAGGCTTTTTTGTTGCCTCGGAGTTTGCACTCGTCAACCTCAACCGCAGCGACCTTGAACGGCGCCAGGTGCAAGGTGAAAAGGGCCTGCGGTTCACCATCTCAGCGCTGCGCGTCACCTCGACGCACCTGTCTAGCGCCCAGCTCGGCATCACGCTGACGACGCTGCTCGCGGGCTTTACGTTCGAGCCGGCGATCAGCTCACTCCTTCGCGCTCCTCTCAGCAGCATTGGGCTGCCCGACGCGGTAATCCCTGGAGTCGGCGCCGTCGTGGCAATCACGCTCGCAACGCTGTTCTCGATGATCATTGGCGAGCTCGTGCCGAAAAACTTCGCGCTCGCCGTACCACTCGCGACAGCGAAGATCGTCGTGCCGTTTCAGCTCGCGTTCACGTTCGTACTCAAGCCCGTGATCTTGTTGTTCAACGGCACCGCGAACCGGGTGATCCGCTCGTTCGGCATCGAGCCGAAGGAAGAACTCTCGGCTGCACGAAGCGCCGAGGAGCTCGGCTACCTCATCCGACGCTCAGCGACCGAGGGACTGCTCGATGCCAACGATGCCGACATTCTGCACCGCACCCTCACTTTTTCGAGCCGCACCGCCGACGCGGTCATGACACCCCGCGTTCGCGTCGTCGCTCTGCCAAGCACAGCGTCAGTGCAGGACGTCATCGCTGCGTCGATCGAGAGCGGTCACTCGCGGTTCCCTGTGTACGGCGACGACATCGACGACATCGTCGGCATCGCACACGTCAAAGCTGCATTCGCGATCGACGACGAGCGTCGCGCGAGTGCACCGGTCACGTCGATTACCTCGAAGATCCTCCGCGTGCCCGAGTCGGCCGGGTCAGACACGCTGCTCGGCGCGCTTCGCGACCGCGGCTATCAGATCGCTGTTGTCGTTGACGAGCACGGCGGAACCGCGGGCGTCGTGACGCTCGAAGACCTGATCGAAGAGCTGCTCGGCGAGCTGCTTGACGAGCACGACGACCCCTCGACCCTGAACGAGGGAATCATCGCTGACGGCGAATCCGTGCTGTTCAACGCGGCGCTCCGCCCAGACGAGCTCTGGACCCGGGCAAGGATCCGGGTTCCTGAGGACGAGGAGTACGACACGGTCGCCGGGTTCTTCCTGACACGACTTCAGCGCATCCCCGAGGTCGGGGAGACTGTCGAGATCGCCGACGGCACGCTCGAGGTTGATGCTGTCGCAAGTGCCCGAATCGAGCGTCTGCGCTTCACCCCGACGCCCACTGATCCCGACGCAACTGACCCCACCGGCCACACCGCCATGACGACGGAGCACGCACGATGAGCGAGTACATTCCCGGCCTGATCTGGCTCTTCGTACTGCTTGCCGTCAACGCATTCTTCGTCGGCGCCGAGTTCGCAGTGATCTCGGCTCGACGATCGCAGATCGAGCCGAGGGCGGCGGCTGGCAGCCGTGCGGCGAAGACAACGTTGTGGGCGATGGAGCATGCGACCCTCATGCTCGCGACGAGCCAGCTCGGCATCACTGTGTGTTCGCTGCTCATTCTGAACGTCTCTGAACCGTCAATCAAGCATCTGCTCGAGGTACCGCTCGCGTGGACGGGCCTCACTCCAGGGATGGTCACAGGCATCGCATTTGGCGTCGCCCTCGCCTTGGTCACGTTCCTCCACGTCGTGTTTGGCGAGATGATCCCGAAGAACATGGCGTTCTCGGTTCCCGATAGGGCGGCGCTTATCCTTGCGCCCCCGCTCGTATTCGTGTCTCGCATCGTCGGTCCGCTGATCAGGGGCTTGAACTGGGTCGCGAACGGGATCCTCAGGCTCTTCAAGGTGACGCCCAAGGATGAGGCGACAAGCGCGTTCACGCTCTACGAGGTTGCGAACATCGTCGAACAGTCAACGCTCGAGGGCACGCTCGTCGATACCTCAGGCACCGTCACCGCCGCGTTCGAGTTCACCGAGAAGACTGCCGCCGACGTCGTGCTCCCGTTTGGGTCACTCGTTGTTCTCCCCGCCGCGGCGACCCCGCGTGACGTTCAACTCGCTGTCGCGAAGCACGGCTTCTCACGGTTCGTTGTTGCTGCCAGCAACGGCGCTCCGGCTCAGTATGTGCATATCAAGGACGTGCTGGATCTCAGCTCGGCCGAGCACCGCGACGCACCGATCCCTGCCGATCGCCTCCGCAACCTGGTGGACGTCGCGGCCACTGCCGAGCTCGAAGACGCCCTGAGTCTGCTGCGCTCAGACGGCAGCCACCTCGCCCGGGTCACCGATGAGAGTGGGTCGCCGACAGGCATCCTCTTCCTCGAAGACATTGTTGAGGAGCTCATTGGCGAGGTGCAGGACGCCGCCCAGCGGTAACACTGGCTGAGCAGAGCCCTCGCTCACCGGGTAGGGCGGGAGTGCACAGCGGCTAGGGCGGGAGTGCACAGCAGCCTGCGAGCGAACAGCGCTACCTGCCGACAAATCACGCACCGTATGTCTGTGATCGGCTCAATATATGCCCGACCTCAGCTGGGTTGGCATATATTGAGCCGATCACATACGCAGCGCCGGCGGCTGGCGGCTGGGGCGGCTGGGAGCTGGCGGCTGGGGCGGCTGGCGGCTGGGGGCTGGGCGGCCGGGACTGAAAAACCTATCCCCAGATGTCGAGGCCGAGCTTCACGACGAGCGCAGCAACAATGATGAGAAACAGGATCCGCACGAACCGCGCCCCACGGGCGATCGCCATCTTCGAGCCCAGCACACTGCCCGCGACGTTCGCCGCCGCCATCAGGAGGCCGAGCGGCCACAGCACGGCCCCCAGCGGGATGAAGAGCAGGAGCGCTCCAAGGTTCGTCGCGAAGTTCACGATCTTCGCCTGGGCGCTCGCCATGAGAAAGTCGTAGCCGAGCAGCGCGACGAGCGCGATCACGAGAAACGTGCCAGTGCCCGGCCCGATGAGCCCGTCGTAGAACCCGATCGCCGCCCCGGCGAGGCCCGCAAGCAGCACGTGTTTCGCGCCCGAATACTTGAGCTTTGTGACGGCGCCAAGCGCGGGCTTGAAGATCGTAATGAGCGCGACCACGACGAGCGCGATCATAATGATCGGCGTGAATACCTCGGCGGGCAGGAACGCCGCGAGCGAGGCACCGCCAACCGCGGAGACGAGCGCGATCCCTGCCATCGGCAAGGCGGTCTGCAGGCTCGGTCGCACCGACCGGTAGTAGCTGACGCTACTCGCCGCCGTCCCGAATACAGACGCCAACTTGTTTGTCGCGAGCGCCTGGACGGGGGCGATGCCTGGCACGAGCAGCAGCGCAGGCAGCTGAATGAGCCCGCCGCCGCCGACCACAGCATCAATCCACCCCGCTGCGAAGGCGGCGAGGAGCAGCAGCAGAATCCCGCCCCAGTCGAGCCCCTCTGGCATGAGCCCGAGCGTGAGTGCCATCTGACTCATGTGGGTGACCTCTCAGCGGTGAAGTTGGTGGTATCGCGGAGCGCCGCACGGCCCGCCGGGCAGCGCGAAACGGGCCCCGCACTGCGGAGCCCGTTTGTCGCTATCTTCCGCCCTGTACCGAGAGTACCTCGGTGACGGTGCCGCCCTCGTGCAATCGCGGATCTGGTCCGCCCTGCGCGAGCCCCGGACCGGCCGAAAGGCCGGTTTCCCCGGTTCCGCGGCCACCGCTACGGAGGCGCCGTTCGAGGTAGTGCGCAATCCCTGAGAGGATGAAGCACATCACGATGTAGATGCCGCCGATGACGAACGCGGACTGGAGCAACGGTCGCCCGAACTGTACGTTCGAGCTGAACTGCTTCGCAAGGTAGAGCAGCTCGGGGTAGGTGATGATGAATCCGAGCGCCGTATCCTTCATTGTCACGACCAGCTGGGAGACGATGACTGGGAGCATCGCGCGCACTGCCTGCGGCATTAGGATGAGGCGCATCACTCCGCTCTTGCGCAGTCCGATCGCGTAGCCCGCCTCTTTCTGTCCGCGCGGCAGCGACTCGACGCCTGCGCGAATCACCTCGGCGAGCACCGAGCCGTTGTAGACGATGAGCGCGATGACGACAGCCCAGTACGGGTCCATCTTCACGCCGACCGACGGCAGACCGTAGTACAGCAGCATCATCATGATGAGCACGGGCATCGCCCTGAAGAGCTCGGTCACCGCGGTGACAGGAACTCGCACCCACTTATGGTCTGAGAGCCTGCCGATCGCGAGCACAAAGCCGAGCACGAGGCTACCGACAGCGGCGACGCCGAAGGCCGCGAGTGTCTTGCCGAGTGCGGTGAGGATCTGCTCCCAGATCGTCGAGTAGGTGAAGAGGCCCCACTTTTGGGCGGTGAACTGCCCCGTGAGGAAGAACCGGTAGAGCACGAAGCCGATGATGGCGGCGACGACTACGATCGTCACCACCGCGAGAATGCGGTTTCTGCGAATCGCTTTCGGACCGGGAACGTCGTACAGCACTGATGCGGTCATCGCGCGATCCTCCATTTCTTCTCAAGCCGGTTCTGCAAGAGGCTCAGCAGCATTACCATCGCGACGAAGACTGCGGCGACCCAGAGGAGCACTTCCATGGGGCTGCCAGGGCGGTCGCCCGAGTCGTTGATCGCTGCTCGCAGCTGCGCGAGCTCCGCAATCGAGAACCCTGCCGCGACCGTGGTGTTTTTCAGGAGTGCGATGAACACGCTCATCATTGGCGGCACGACGGAGCGGAACGCCTGCGGGAGGATCACGCTCGTCATGACCTGCCCAAACGGAAGGCCGATGGCGCGGGCCGCCTCGGCCTGCCCGACGGGCACTGTGTTGATGCCTGCCCGAATCACCTCTGCCACGTATGTGGCCGTGTAGACACCGATCGCGATGATGCCGAGCACTGTGAGATTCATTCTGCCGAGCCCGAGCGCCGGGTAGCCGAGCACGAAGAAGAAGAACACGAGCGTCAGGGGCGTGTTGCGGATGAGGTTCACGTAGACGGTGCCGACACCGCGCGCGATGGGCACCGGCGAGACTCGCATGGCCCCAACGATCAGGCCGAGCACGAGGGCGATCGCCCCGCCTCCGAAGAACACGAGCAGCGTGTTCCCGATCGCGGTCCCCCAGAGATCCAGGTTCCCGAAGATGACGTCCATTCGTCTTCCTTCTGTGAAGATGGCGCCCGGGGGCGGGGGTGGCTCCCGCCCCCGGGCATTCGTGCGGTGTGCGCGCTACTTAGTAGGCGTCAACCTTGGGCTGGTCGACCTTGATGCCCGACTCGCCAAGGTTTTGGTCGAAGATCTGCTGCCAGATGTCGCCGCCCTCGGTGAAGAGGTCGTTGATGTGCGCGCGGAACACGTCGTCGCCCTTGGTGAGGCCGACGCCGTACTGCTCCTCGGTGAAGACCGGGCCGCTCGTAACCTTGAGTTCCTCGGGCTGCTGCGCAGCGTAGCCGATAAGGATCGCCTGGTCGGTGGTGACCGCGTCGACCTGACCGTTCACGAGGTTCTCAACACACGCCGAGTACAGGTCGAACTCCTGCGGCTTGATCTCCTTGAAGTTCTCCTTGATGTTCTGGATCGGGGTCGATCCTGTCGCGGAGCAGACAGTCTTGCCGTTCAGGTCTTCGAGCTTCTGGTAGTCGGTGTCGTCTGAGCGGACGAGCAGCCCCTGGCCGGTAATGAAGTACGGGCCAGCGAAGTCGATCTCCTGCTTGCGCTTGTCGTTGATCGAGTAGGTGCCGACGTAGTAGTCGACGTCGCCGTTGACGATTGCCTGCTCGCGGTTTGCCGAGGCGATCGCCTTGTAGCTGATCTGGTCTTCGTCCATGCCGATCGACGCTGCGATCCAGCGCGCGATGTCGACGTCGAAGCCTGTGCGCTCCTGCGTGACGTTGTCGTAGTAGCCGAGGCCGGGCTGGTCTTCCTTGACGCCGATGACGACCTCGCCACGCTCCTTGATCTTGTCGAAGGTCGGGCTGCCCTCGAGCGTGAAGCCCTCAGCTACGGTCCACGGCGTGCTCGTCTCTGCCGGAGCCGAGGTGTCGCCGCCTTCGGGTGCTGCGGGGCTGCCGCTGTTGCAGCCGGTCAGCGCCAGCGCTGCCGCCGCGACGAGACCAGCTGCTGCAAAAGCTTTCTTGAATCGCATGTGCGTTCCTTTCGATGGGGGTTTTCGGGCCACTCGATGCGGGTGGCCCGCCTGGTTAGTTCGTGATGAGCTTTGACAGGAAGTCTTTGGCCCTGTCGCTCTGTGGGTTCGTGAAGAACTCGTCGGGCGTCGCAGACTCGATGATCTTGCCGTCGGCCATGAACACGACGCGGTCGGCCGCTTTGCGGGCGAAGCCCATCTCGTGGGTGACGACGACCATTGTCATGCCTTCTTTGGCGAGGCCGACCATGACGTCGAGCACCTCGTTGATCATCTCGGGGTCGAGCGCGCTCGTCGGCTCGTCAAACAGCATGACCTTTGGGTGCATTGCAAGGGCGCGCGCGATCGCGACGCGCTGCTGCTGTCCGCCTGAGAGCTGCGCGGGCAGCTTCGACGCCTGCTTGTCGACGCCGACGCGGGTGAGAAGTTCCATTGCTTCGCGGTTCGCCTCGGCCTTTGACTTGCCGAGCACCTTGATGGGCCCGAGCGTGACGTTCTCGAGGATCGTCAGGTGCGCGAACAGATTGAATGACTGGAACACCATGCCGACCTCGGCGCGAAGGCGTGCGAGCCCCTTGCCCTCTGCGGGGAGCTCTTTGCCGTCGATGCGGATCGACCCGCTCGTGATCGTCTCAAGTCGGTTGATTGACCGGCAGAGCGTCGACTTGCCGGAGCCTGATGGGCCGATCACCACGACAACCTCGCCACGGTTCACCGTGAGGTTTACGTCGGTCAGCGCCTGAAAATCACCGTAGTGCTTCTGCACGTTTTCGACGACGACCAGCGGTTCGCTCGCACTCATCTATGTTCCACCTTTGGATCCTGACCGCGAGCGCGGGCTGCGCTGCGTCGGCACACTGCTTGGGTTGCCAGGTTCGAAGAGCGAGTCTGTTGCTCGTCGTTGAACCGATCAGCCCCACGCTAATGAGCGGCGGTCTCCAAAGTCACGGGCGTTGAGGGTATCTTGAGCCTCGCCTTGAGCTTTTCTTGAGGTTACTCGCCCTACTTGCGGCTTTCGACGTAGAACTTTGCGGCCCCGTCGTGCAGCGGCAGCGGGCTCGTAAAGATTGCCTGCCTGCGGTCAAGAAGCGCCGCTGCGGGCACCGTTCGGGCGATTGCGGTGCGCGATTCGAAGAGCGTTCGCGTCATCTCGAAGACGAGGTCGGCTGGCGCGTCTGCCGAGGTCACGAGGTAGTTCGGAATCGTCATCGTCTCGACGGGTTCGGTGGTGCCGTACGTGCCGAGCGGGAAGTCTGAGAGCCTGTAGACGCCGGCGTGCCCCGAGTTCACTTTCTCAACGGTCTCGGGCTGGATCGGCAGGATCTTCACCGGGGTCGTCTCAGACAGCGCAGCAATTCCAGGGGTCGGCACCCCGCCAACCCAGAAGAACGCGTCGATCTCACCTCGGGCGAGCGCTTCAACTGAGTCGTCGATGCCGAGCTTCGCGCTCTCGAAGTCGCCCTGTTCGACGCCTGCGGCGCGGAGCACTCGATCGGCGATCACTGTCACGCCAGAGTTCACCTCGCCGACTGAGACGCGGAGCCCTGCGAGGTCGGGAATCGCCTCGGCCGGTGAGTCTTCGGGGACGACGACCTGCACGTATTCGTCGTACACGCGCGCCACGCCCTCGATGCGAAGCGGCGCGTCGAACGCGCCGACTCCTGAGATTGCGTCCGCCGCCGCGTCGGCCTGAGCGAACCCGAGGATTGCCTCACCTCGCCCGACGCGCAACAGATTGTCAACTGAGCCTCCGGTTGCGGCGACCGTAACGTCGAAGCCCTCGCCCCGCAGGCTCTCGGCGATCGCGCCGCCGTAGGAGTAGTAGATACCCGTCGATGCGCCGCCCGCGATCACCTGCGCGCCGGGGTCTCCCACGCCCGAACCGCACCCGGCAAGCGCGGCCGCGGCGAGCGCCCCGACGGCCGCGAGCGCGAGCGCTCGAGCCGCGCCTCTCGGTCCCGCCACCGACGACAGTTTCCCACTACGCATCCCTGCCCTCGGCTTCTTGTTCTGCACGTTTCACGCCGTCGGTTGCTGGGAGCAGGAGCGTGACCTCGAGTCCGCCGCCGTCGGGTGAGGAGAGCACGAGGCTGCCCCCGAGCGCCTCGAGGAGGTCCGAGGCGATCGCGAGTCCGAGCCCGGAGCCTGGCACGTTTTGGTCTTGCGGGCTGCGCCAGAACCTGCCGGTCGCCTGCTCGAGCTGATCGGGTTCGAGCCCGCGCCCCCGATCCCGAACCGAGACAGTGTGTGCGCCATCGCTGCTTGTGACTGTGAGGTCGATGACGCTACCGCGCGGCGCGAATTTCAGTGCGTTGTCGATGATCGCGTCGAGCGCAGTCTCGACAGCCATGCGGTCGGTCACCGCAAGAACGTTCGGTGCGGCGTTCGTGTGAAACACGACCCACGCGTCAGCGGCGCGGTCGTGCCAGGCCGCCGCCCGCTCGTTTGCGAGGGCACTCAAGTCGACGGCGACAAACGCCGAGTCAGACTTTCCGTCGCGGGCGACGTTCAGCAGGGTGTCGAGGATCCGCGTCATGCGTCTCCCCTCCTCACGCGCGTGCTCGATGTCGTCGATCCAGCCTTCGTCGAGCCCTGTCGCGAGGTACTCGACGCGCATGAGCAGGGCGCCCAGCGGGTTGCGCAACTCGTGCGACGCGTTCATCACGAACTCCTGCTGCCGCGTCATGACCCGCTCAATCTCGTCTGCCATCTGGTTGAACATGCGCACCATGCGTCGCGCCTCGGGCGGGCCAGTCTCGTCGTCAATGCGGGCGCCCATCTCGCCATGCTCGATGGCTGCCATCGCGCTGTCGAGCCGGTGCAGTGGCCGCAGCACCCAGCGCGCGAGCCTGTTCACTGCCCACACGAGCGCAACGATGATCAGTGCGCTGACGGCGAGCAGCGCAGCCCACTGGGTCAGGATCTCGCGCCGCGGCGCCTCGGTGCTCGCTGAGATGCGCACCGCCCCGATGACGCTGCCGTCGTCAAACACTGGTTCGACGATGGCTGTCTCCCCCTGTACCCACGGCAGGCTCTCGCCGAGCAGCTCGCCGCGCCTGCCGGAGAGCGCGAGGCTCACCTCGTCCGCCGTCTCCTCGGTCAGGATCGGGGTTCGTACGCTCGCGGCCCAGACCGAACCTGAGCGGTCGAAGACGACGACCTGCGCGCCGTAGAGCGAGCCGTAGCGTCGCAGCTCGGTCTCAATCATTGCCGGGTCGCCCGCTCTGAGTGCCTGGCTTGACCCTGTCGTGAAGTACACGACGTCGCTGAGGAGCTGCGACGATGCCTGCTGCTGAATAGCGCGGGCGGCGCTCCAACCGTACGCGCCTCCGAGCACAAGCAGGATGATTGTCATCGGCACGAGAAAGACAATGAAGAGGCGCTTGCGCACGGGTTAGCCTGCCGTCAGCCTGTACCCGACGCCACGCACCGTCGCAATGAGCGACGGTCTGTTGAGCTTGCGCCTGATGGAGGCAACGTGCACCTCGAGCGACCGGCTAAAGCCTGTCCAGTCGGTGCCCCACACCTCCCTGATGATGCGGTCGCGTGGAGTCACCACGCCTGGATAGCGCGCAAGCACCGCGAGAATCTCGAACTCTTTGGGAGTGAGTTCGACTGGCGCACCGTCGGCGAGCACGAGCCTGTTGGCGAAGTCGATGTACAGCCCGTCGAGTTCGACGTTCGAGCTTTCGTCGGGTGAGGGCGTGGCTGAGCGTGCGCGGCGCGTCACAGCCTCGATGCGGGCGATGAGTTCGCGCACATCGTATGGCTTGACGACGAAGTCGTCCGCCCCAGCATGCAATCCCTTGATCCGAGACTCGACGTTGCTTCTGGCGGTGGCAATGATGATCGGCACGCTGCTCACGCCGCGAATCCGCCTACACACGTCGAGCCCGTCCATGTCTGGCAGTCCGAGGTCAAGGATCACTGCTTCCGTGTCCTGTCCGACTGCTTCGATCCCTGATGCGCCGTCCGCGGCGCGGCTTGTCGTGTACCCGGCCTGCCGCAGGTAGGCGCCGAGCGCCTCGGCGACGCGGGCGTCGTCTTCTACGATCAGGATGTTCATGGGTGTCTTTCTCGGACGGTTGGGCGTGCGGGTGTGCTTCCAGAGTAGCCGGGCACGGCCTGCCGTCGCGCGTCACGCGGTGTTCGCGCGAGAAAGCGGTGCCGCGCTCACCCGAAACGGCTAGGCACTTGCTGCCTGAAAGTGCGCCGCCAGGGTGTCTGTTGTCTCTCCAGCGCGCTGCCAGGGAATCGAGTGCCCCATCTGCTCGATCACGTGGAGCCGCGCACCGGGGATAGCGGCCGCTGTCGCTGCCCCGCCCGAGACGTCGATGAGCGGATCAGCGTCGCCGTGCACCACGAGCGTCGGCACCGCGACCCTGCGGAGTCGCTTCGTGCGATCGCCATCGGCCTGGATCGCCTGCAGCTGTCTGGCGGTGTCATCGAGGGAGATTCCTCGCCCCCATTTCATCGAGGCGGTCTCGCGCGCCCTCTCGAAGTCTGGGAAGTGCGGGCCCGCGAGCGCCGCGTGGTAGCGCTCCGAGAATGCGACGAACGCCTCACGGCTGTCCGTTGGCGCCGGGGTGAGAAAGACCCATTTGCTCTCCTGCTGCGGTCTGCCGACGGCGCGTTCCCCCGTCGTCGACATGACTGACGTGAGGGTGTGCACGAGCTCGGGCGCGATGAGGGCGAGGTGCTGGGCGATCATGCCTCCCATCGACATCCCGACGACGTGCACCTGGCCGACGTCGAGTGCGAGGATCAGCTCACGCAGGTCACCAGCCATGTCCACGAGGCCGTACTCCGCGCGAAACTCGTCCCCGGCGCCGAACCCGGTGTGACGGCCTAAGACGACGCTCCGACCGGCATCCCGGTTGTCGACTGTGAGTGTCGCGTATCCTGCGGCGTGCAGCCCCGCAATGAGCTCAGGCGACCAGTCGGTTCGATGCATCGATAGCCCGGCGATCAACAGTACCGTTCCCTGCCGCGCCGTTCCGGTGAGTGAATAGTTCAGCTCGCCTGTCGAGATCTGGCAGAACGCTCCGCCGTCGGGCTCGAGCAGTTCGTTTAGCACCCGGTTGTCTGCAATACGCTCCATGCCGATTCAGCCCTTTCGTCTGCCGTGGCAGGCGTCGGCGCCTGCCCCGTTGTCCCCCTCGACTCTGCCGCACCTCACTCGGCGGCGCCAGAGCGAACATATGTGGTCTGGGCTGGGCTGACTTCGAGTCTGTGCAGTTGTGCGCGCACGGGGCGCTAGCTTGAACGCCCACGCACCCAATACTCTGGAGCCAACGGAGGAGGCTTCATGGGAGACGCCCACGCACAACACAGCGCCCACACCGCAGCGGCTACCACGCTCGGCGAGGTGCGCGGGAGCACGCAAGACGGAATCCGCAGGTTCCTCGGAATCCCCTACGCTCAGGCGCCGTTCGGCGACATGCGGTTTGAAGACCCCGAGCCGCCCGAAGCCTGGAGCGAGCCGCTCGCGGCTGTCGAGTTCGGGCCGACCGCACCACAGTCGCCATACCGGGGCGATCTCGGCGAGCTCATCAAGGTGCCCGCCATCGAGGGCACCGAGATCCTGACAGTCAACGTGTGGGCGCCCGAGGGTGCGGCGGACGCGCCCGTCGTGCTGTGGCTCCACGGCGGCGCGCTCGAGCGCGGAGCCGCGGCCCAAAGCGGGTACGACGGCAGCACCTTCGCGCGCGACGGGATCGTCTTCATCTCGGCAAACTATCGGCTCGGCGCCGAGGGCTTCAGCGTACTCGACGGCTCGCCGCTGAACCTCGGGCTGCGTGACGCGCAGCTCGCGCTCGACTGGGCACATCGTGAGGCGGCCGCGTTCGGTGGCGACCCGGCCCGCATCACCATCATGGGCGAGTCCGCAGGCGGGGCTCTCGTCGCGGCGCTCCTCGCGCAGCCTGCAGCGCGGGCACAGGTCGCCGGCGCGATCGTCCAGTCAGGCCCGCTCGAGGCCGTCACCCGCGAGAAGGCACGCCGCGCCTCAGACGCCATCGCGAAGCGCCTCGGAATCCCGGCAACGCGGGCAGGCTTCGCCTCCGTCGACCCGGCGGAGTTGCTGCGCGCCCGGAGCGAGATCGCCGCGGGCGGTTCCCCACTTGGCGGCACACCCGGCTACACGCTTGCGATTGACCCCGAGTCGCTCCCGGCTTCGCCACACGAGGCACTCACTGACGTCGATATTCCAATTCTCATCGGCACGAACACCGACGAGTACCGGCTCTGGCTCACCCCCGATGCAGTCTCAGGTATCAGCGCGGCAAAGGCGTGGCTCGCCCGGCTCGCCATGCGCGTCCCGCGGGCTGCCGCGCGCGCGGTGCGAGAGGCGTATCCGACCGCGTCCCCCGGCGAGCAGCTCGGCCAGATCGTGACCGACAGGCTGCTCCGTGCGCCCGCGACGCGGCTCGCGAAGGCCCGCAGTGCGGCCACCTTCGTCTACGAGTTCGCTTGGGAGAGCCCGGTGCGCGACCTTCGCGCGGCGCACGCCCTCGACATCGCGTTCGCCTTCGACCTCCTCGACGACGAAGACGCGATCCGGCTGAACGGCGACGGTGCCCCAGCCGCGCTCGGAGCCGAGATGCACGCCGCGTGGGTGGCCTTCATCCGCGACGGAGACCCCGGCTGGCCAGCGTTCAATGACGGGCGGGCAACCCGCGTCTTCAACACCGATTCGGTGACCGTTCCGCAGCGGCGGGCGGCAGTGGTCGACGCGCTGAGCTAACGCCGGACGCTCGGGATCGGCCCGCACGCCACTTGCGCGTCGCGGGCCGTCCTGTACCCTGGAGCCATGTATCACCACTTCTTCATGTAACGGCCGCTGCGCACGCCCCTCGTTGAGCCATCCGAGTGCGGCGAGCACAGCTCTGACCCGCTGGGTCACCGTTATTTGCGCACCCTGCAGCCGCGCTGCCGTGCGCCCTGGAGAAGGAATCCAATGCACACCCCTGAACACGCTCTTCCGGCGCGCCATCGCGCCCAGATCGCCGCAACCGGAGTCACCGTGCTGCGCGGCGCGAACCGCGTACTTGTCGACGTCGATCTCGTCGTCTCCCCGGCGTCGCGCATCGGGATCGTCGGAGAGAACGGCCGCGGCAAGACGACGCTGCTCCACACGCTCGCCGGCACCATCCGTCCCGACGACGGCGCGGTGCGGCGAATCGGAACGCTTGGTATCGCCGAACAAGAGATGACGGCTGCACCGGGAACCACCGTCGGCGACGCCGTCGCACAGGCAATCACAAGATCGCTGACGGCCCTCGATGCCCTCGACGCAGCGGCCGCGGCGCTCGCGGGAACGGGCGAGACAGCCGGGACGCCCGCTGCAGCCGAGGCTGCGTACGCTGAAGCGCTCGAGGTCGCCCAGGCCCTCGACGCCTGGGACGCGGAGCGGCGGGTGACCATCGCCCTCGAGGCGCTCGGCGCCGAGACCGACAGGCGCGTCCCGCTCGAGCGGCTGTCGGTCGGGCAGCGCTACCGCGTGCGACTCGCCTGCCTGCTTGGCGCCGACCACGACTTTCTCATGCTCGACGAGCCGACGAACCACCTCGACCGCGGCGGCCTCGAGTTTCTGACCGCCCAGATCAGGCAGCGGGCAGGCGGGGTCGTGTTCGTCAGCCACGACCGCGCGCTCCTCGCCGACGCAGCCGAAACAATCATTGACCTTGACCCGACGCCAGACAACCGGCCGCGAGTCTATGGTGGGGGCTACGCCGGGTATCGCGAGGGCAGGATCGCCGAACGTGCGCGCTGGGAGCAGGCCTACGAGCTGCAGCGCTCGGAAGCCGCGAGACTACAGGAGAGCCTCTCGAGCGCGCAGAACCGGCTCGTATCTGGCTGGCGCCCGGAGAAGGGCACCGGCAAGCACGCTCGGGCGACCCGCGCGGGCGGGCTCGTGCAGAGCGTGCACAGACGACAAGAGGCGCTCGAGGCGCACGCGGTCACGCTCCCGCCGCCTCCCCAGCGCCTCGGGTTCCCCGACCTCGCGGCGCCAGCAGGCGTCGAACTGTTGGCTGTCTCAGGCGTCGAGGTGGCTGGGCGCCTCAGGGGCCCAGTGTCGCTCAGGCTTGGCAGGGGTGACAGGCTCGTCGTGACCGGGCCGAATGGCGCAGGGAAGTCGACGTTGCTCGCCGTCGCCGCGGGCGAGCTCTCGCCAGATTCTGGGCGTGTGCAGGTGCACAGCGAGGCGAGGATCGGGTGGCTCAGGCAGGAATCGAAGGCGCCTGGCGAGCGGCGGGCAGCCGACGTGTTCGCGGAGGTCGTGAGCAGGCTCGTCGCCAGGGGCAGACTGCGTGAGCACGAGGCGATCGGACTCTCACAGTTGGGGCTGTTGCGGCCAGCGGAGGCTGGGAAGCGAGTCTGTGAGCTGTCGATGGGGCAACAGCGGCGCCTCGACCTCGCGCTCGTCATCGCGGCCCGGCCGAACGTCTTGCTGCTCGACGAGCCGACGAACCACCTCTCGATTGCGCTCGTCGACGAGCTCACTGAGGCGCTCGGAGCGACAGAGGCTGCGGTAGTCCTGTCGTCGCACGACAGGCAACTGCTGCGCGACGTCGCGGCGTGGCCGCAGCTGAAGCTCGGCCCTGCGGCCACGTAACGGGTGGGCCGCAGCCGGAACAGCCACCCTTGCGGGTGACCCACGGTACGCACGTGCGGAGCACAGCGACTTCACCCGAAGTGCTGTGCTCCGCCGATGCGGGACTTTTGCCGTCCCATCCTCCATACTGTGATCATGGGATCAGCGTTGACCACCATCGGATTGCCCGTCGCTCTCGGCATCATCATGCTCGGCCTTGGCCTGAGCCTTCGGGTCGGAGACTTCACCCGGATCGCGAAGCACCCGCGGGCGGTGTTCATAGCGCTCGTGTGCCAGCTGCTCATTCTGCCGGCGCTCTGTTTTGGCCTCGTACTCGCGTTCAACCTCCCGCCTGTGCTCGCCGTCGGCATGATGATGCTCGCGGCATCGCCGGGCGGATCAACCGCGAATCTCTACAGTCACCTGTTCCGCGGCGATGTCGCGCTGAATATCTCGCTCACCGCGCTCAACTCGGTCATCGCAGTGTTCACGCTACCGCTCATCACAAACCTGGCGATCGCCTACTTCATGCCGGGAGGTGACACACTCGGGCTGCAACTCTCGAAGACGATCGAGGTGTTCGCGATCGTGCTGCTCCCCGTGGCGCTTGGCATGTTCGTGCGCTGGCAGTGGACCGCCTTCGCCGACAGGATGGACAAGCCTGTTCGGGTCGCCTCGGTCGTGATCCTTGTTGTGGTGATCTCAGGCGCGATCGTCTCAAACCTCGACATGCTGCTCGAGAATCTCGGCCAGCTCGCGCTCATCACGGTGGTCTTCTGCCTGCTCAGCCTGAGCGTCGGGTTCTTTGTGCCGCGGCTCTTCAAAGTCGGGCGGACCCAGGCGATCGCGAGCTCGTTCGAGATCGGCATCCACAATGCGACCCTCGCGATCGTCATCGCACAGACCGTGCTCGGCAACGTCGAGCTGTCGCTGCCAGCCGCGGTATACGGCGTGCTGATGTTCTTTGTCGCGCTCGCGTTCGGGTTCGGCCTCCGGGCCGCCCATCGCAGGGAGGACACGGGAACGGAGCCACCCCTCGACGAAGCCGCGGCCCCGTCGGGCCACGGCGACACCGCTCAGAACAGCTGAGGCTAGTTGAACATGAACGTTGAAGCGCAGGTGCCGAACGCGATCACAAACACCGCGAAGAGCCCCATGGTGACCCACGCCTTCGCGGGCACCTGCTCGGGGTTGTCGTCGACGAGTTCGGCGGCGGGCTGCGTGGCGTCGGCCGCGACGGTCTCGGCGACGTGTGCCGCCTCGTTCTGAATGCTGTCGTTCGGGGTCATGCGGGGCTCACAATCCGTGCGATATCGGAGACCATCGCGATCGTGAGGATCACGAACACGATCACGATGAACCAGGTATACATCCACTTGCCGCGGTGATCACTGATCCAGAAGCGCCGCACACTCACCACGCCATTGACTGCAGCGACCACGCACAGGGCGATGCCGATGGGCGCGGCAAGCACGCCCGCGACACCGAGAATCGGCACGAGGATAGGGATGAGGAGGTACGTGATGAGGCAGCGAACCCCCGAGATGATGAGCGCGACGCGGAAGTTGCGATGCGCGTCGCGGTTGATGAACGGCGTCTTCTTTGCGCCCTCAACTCGCAGCAGGCGACGCATGAACCTGTCGGCGGCAGAGCGCTGAATTTCTGGGGCCGCTGCCTCGGTCGTTTCAGCGACGCCCGCGGGCGCGGTTTCGGTGTTCGCGATAGCCATTGACTCTCCTGCTTGAGCTTCGGCAGCGGGTAAAGTGCCCCATTTCTCTGCGAAATACTAACAGCCTTTTCCTCCGACAGGTCTGATGTATCGTTCAGCTTGCTGTGTACACGCGCCCTCTCAGCCGTCGCGGTCGACGAGCCCGTGCTCGCCGACCTGTCGCGCGCAGTGAGCGCAACAGAACACCTGGCCGTCCGATTCGACACCGTGGCCGAGCACCCGGCACGCGCAGTGACCGCAGCGCGGAGCCATCGATTCGATCGCGCACTCGAAACTGTCGAAGACCTTCACCTCGTCCCCGCGCGTCACAGTAAACGCTTTGTCGTACATGTTCCCGCACACGTCGCACTCGGAGGCGCGCGGCAGGGGGTTCGTCTCGGTTGTCGTCATGATTACTCGCTTTCCTCGATGTCTCAGGGACGGCACCGGTGGTACCGTCCCGACGGCCGGAGCTCAGGTAATCTCGCCGCGCCAGGCGCCGGTTGCGAAGCCGTTTGTCTCCATGAGATGCGCGAACTGGTGAAGGTCACGGGCGACCTGCGCATCGTCGATCTGCAGGGCCGCGCCGACGGTTTCGACGAATCCCTCGGGCTCCCACTCAAGCTGCAGGCGTACGCGGGTGCGGTCGTCGTCAAGCCTGTGGAAGGTGACGACCCCGGCGTGCGTCGGGCCGCTCGTGCTCGTCCAGGCGATGCGTTCGTCGGGGACCTGCTCGGTAATCCGCGCTTCGAACCCGCGCTCCGCACCGCCGACCTTGACGTCCCAGTAGAGCTTGTCGTCCGCGAGCTGTCGCACCTGTTGGACGCCGCTCATGAACGCGGGATAGTCCTCGAACTGCGTCCACTGGTTGTACACGGTCCGGACGGGGCTTTCGATGTCGATGTCGTTGCTAATCGTAGGCATGCTGTGTTCCCTTCTGCGGTGAGTCGCTGTGGCTGGCCGGCCGGTCAGGCGTGCTGACCGGAGTGCTTGCCCTCGCCGATCTCTTCGACGAGCTTGCGGTTGAAGTCCGGCAGGTCGTCGGGCGTGCGACTCGACACGAGTCCCTGGTCGACCCTCACGGCCTCGTCCACCCAGGTTGCCCCGGCGTTCTCGAGGTCTGTGCGCAGGCTCGGGTAGCTCGTCAGCGTCCGCCCGCGGACGACGTCGGCCTCGACGAGCAGCCAGGCGCCGTGGCAGATGGCCGCCGCAGGCTTATGCTGCGCGAACATGTCCTTGGTGAAGGCGACACCGTCACTGTCCATTCGCAGTGCGTCGGCGTTCTGCACGCCGCCGGGCAGGACGAGCGCGTCAAAGTCCGTTGCCTTCGCGTCGGCGACGCGGACGTCAACGGTCTGCTGGTGCCCGAGCGCTCCCGTGACCGGGTCCAGAGTCGGTGCGATGAGCACTGGCGTCCCTCCGGCCTCGGCGACCGCGTCCCACGGACTGGTGAGCTCGCTGTCCTCGAAGCCATCGGTGACAAGAAATGCAACTCGACGGTCTGAAAGTCGTGACATGAGGCGTTTCCTTTCTGATTGGTGCTACGTGGATTCACCACGGGCTGTGGTGACTACCACGCTCGCAGTCGGAAGCCGAGCGGTCGAGGGGGTTGTCGCGCGCCACCCGGCCTGTTACGGTGCGCCCGTTCCGGCTGAAAGCGCGGGTGCCCCGCCGGCCGGCGCACCGATGTCGCGCAGGTGGCTCGCCGCGAACAGTTCGAGCAGCTGCGCGATGCCGCCCGCGGCGAGCGCCCGCCGCTGCGCGTCGGCGGGAACCCCGTTGGCTTTCAGGTCGGCGACATACTCGCGGACGCGCTCGGTGTCGCCGGCCTCGTCGAGCGCTGGGAGAATCGCCCCAACGAGCTCATCGAGCCAGTCGGTCGCGGCAACCTCGCGGCAGTCGAGCGGGTCGACGAGTGTTCGGGTGAGGCCGTCCCTGGCCGCAAACCAGAGCGAGACGTTGACCTCGTCGGCGTCGATACCACAGCCGCTGAGCTGCGGGTCGTCGTTGGGCGCAGCTGCGATTGTCGTCACTAGCGCCCGTACGATGAGCGCGAACGCCACCGCGTGGCGTGGGTTGAGCTGGACGTCGGCAACCCGCAGCTCGACCGTCGGGTATCTGGCCGAGAGCCTCGCGACCCACGTCACCAGACCGCGGTCGAGAATCAGTCCTGACCGGACGAGCCGATCCACGCGCCTGTCGTAGTCGTCGACCGAGGCGAAGTGGGCGGGATACATGTTGAGCGGCCAGGCGCAGCCGATGACGTGCCGCCAGCTCCGAAAGCCCGTGTCGGCGCCATCCCAGATCGGCGAGTTGGCGGTCATCGCGAGCAGCAACGGCGCCCACCGGGCGAGGCCGTTGATGACCCGCACGCCCTCAGCGGGCCCGGCAACCGAGACGTGCACATGCTGCCCGTTAATGTAGTGGGTTTGCGCGACCTTGCGGGCGCCCTGCGCGATCTCGAGATAGCGCTCATTGCCCGTCACGTGGCTCACAAGTGCGGGGTCGGGAGCGGCTGGCGGTGTCGCGGTGGCCGCCAGCAGGGCTCCCTGATTTCGTGCCGCGGCGAGCGTGCGTCCACGCAGCTGGAACAGACTCTCCTCGGCCTGGTCCGCAGTCTCGCACGGCGGCGTCGCGATCTCGACCTGACTGTCGAGAAACTCGTGTTCCACGGGCGCCTCGTCGGATACTTCCCGGATGACGCGCGCGGCCGATCCCGCGACCGGCGTCCCCGTCGCGGGATCGACGAGCGCAAATTCTTCCTCGATACCGATGAGGCGCTTGCCTGATGACGACATGGTGTCCCCTCCCCCAGATGCCTGCCAGTGTGGCTGGCGTGCAGACATGCTAGGAGGGAGCGGCGGCTGCCGGGAGGGGGTCGACGCGGACGCCGGAGCCGGGTACTATCTCGGCCGCCCAAGCCGGACCGTTAAGGCTGCGGGGCCGCCTGCGGCGTGGGCTCGTCTACGATCGTCAGGCCGCCGGGGCGGTTCGCGAGGAAGCCAAGCAGCTCCGCCCACTCCTTGTTGATCTCGACGTCGACGAGATTCGCGAACGTGAAGTGCAGCGGTATCGACGGGTGGAGCCACAGCGATGACCCGGCGCCGCATTCTGAGGTCTGCCAGGTGAAGAGAAAGCTCTCCCCCTTGCGCAGCTTGTTCGCGATGACGAGTTTCAGGTGGTGCAGCAGCCGATCCTCGAATTCGAAGACGCTGTTGTTCATTCCGTAGTGCAGCTCACCCATTGATGCCCCCTGCAAGTGCCTCGTGCGGAACGCTGAGCGCCTCAAGCGCCGCTGAAACGTTGTCCTCCCGAATGACCGTCATTCCTCGTGGAGTATTGGCCGTCTCCACGAGCACCTGCACCCACTCAGGGTTGAGCGTCGGCGGAGTGTTCCCCGAGAAACGAAAGATCAACGGGATCGACGGCGCGATCCAGAGCGTGACCCGGCCGCTTCCCGCCTCAGCAGGATTTGACCAGTTCAGAAAGAAGCATTCCTGCCGACGAAGCTTCGCCCCGATCGCAGACTTCAGGTGTGCGAGCGTACGATCCTCGAATTCGTACTCCGTCACCCCATTGTAATAAATGAACCCCATGCCTCAATCATGGCCATTCACCTGGATGGATTCTCAATACTCACAGGAAACGCGGCGCGTCGCCTCTCCGATATCCCCGCGAATGTCGAGGGGCTTGCGCACCTTCTTCCCATCACGTAGGCATATGTGCATCATCGATAGGAGGATCTCCGATGAAGGTTCACCCAGCGCTCCACCGTGACAAACGCAGCCGCCACGCCGCACAGCCAAGCCCTCGTACGTCGCCTTGGCACGCGCCTGCGTGCGTGCGATAGGGACCGGACATGGCGACCAACGCAACGGAAGGGCCTGTAGATGTGCTCGTTGGGCGTGTCGCACAGCGCGCAGTGGAGCGGCAGCTGGCGGTTGCGGTCGCCGAGTCGCTCACCGGCGGGCAGCTCGCGACCGCGCTCGCGGCCGGCGAGGGGTCCGGATCCTGGTTTCGCGGCTCAGTCGTCGCCTACCATCCAGAGGTGAAATTTACGGTGCTCGGGGTCACGCCTGGCCCGGTGGTGACCGCGCGAACCGCGCGCGAGATGGCGCTGGGGGCCGCGCGCCTGCTTGGCGCCGACATCGCAGTCTCCGTGACAGGGGTCGGCGGACCTGGCCGCGAGGAGGGGCAGCCTGCCGGCACAGTGTTTCTCTGCACCGCCGGTCCAGACTTCGCGGCCGAGGTCAGCGAGCAGCACTTCCCCGGGGACCCGATTGATGTGCTCCACGCGACGATCCGCTGCGCCCTCGCGAGCCTCATCGCGCGTCTGGAGGCTTAAGCCAGGCAGCGAAGACCGCGTGGACCCTTCCAGCTGGTCCGTGCACGAAACACTGGCGTTTGCGCTGATAGTGCTACAGCTCTGAGACGGTTCCCGCCTCGACGTGCCACCTTCTGTCGAGCCGAACCGTGTTCAGCATGCGCCTATCGTGTGTGACGAGCAGCAGCGCTCCCTCATAGCGTTCGAGTGCCTGCTCGAGCTGCTCGATTGCGGGCAGGTCAAGGTGGTTCGTCGGCTCGTCGAGCACGAGCACGTTCACCCCGCGCGCCTGCAGCAGCGCGAGCCCTGCACGGGTGCGCTCCCCTGGAGAGAGCTCGCCCGATGGACGAAGCACGTGGTCTGCCTTGAGCCCAAACTTCGCGAGCAGCGTGCGTACCTCGGCCGAGGCCATCTCTGGCACGAGCGCCTCGAACGCGTCAGCGAGGGGTTCTGGGCCCGCAAAGAGCGATCTCGCCTGGTCGATCTCGCCGATGGCGACCGACGTGCCGAGTGCGGCGCTCCCGTCGTCGGGATCCTGTCGTCCGAGAAGTAGCCTGAGAAGTGTCGACTTGCCCGCGCCGTTGGGCCCCGTGATTCCGACGCGCTCCCCAGCGTTCAGCTGCAGCGAGACCGGCCCGAGCGTGAAGTCGCCCTGCCTTGCGACTGCGCCGTTGAGTGTCGCGACGACCGAGCTCGACCGCGGTGCCTGCCCGATAGTGAATTCGAGCTGCCACTCCTTGCGCGGCTCCTCGACTTCCTCAAGCCGACGAATGCGGCTCTCCATCTGCCGCACCTTCTGCGCCTGCTTCTCGCTCGACTCCATCGAGGCCGCGCGGCGAATCTTGTCGTTGTCGGGCGACTTCTTCATCGCGTTTCTGACGCCCTGGCTCGACCACTCACGCTGTGTGCGGGCCCGCGCGACGAGGTCGGCCTTCTTGGCGGCGAACTCCTCGTAGTCGTCGCGCTTGTGCTGACGTACGATCTCGCGCTCTTCGAGGTACGCGTCGTAGCCGCCGCCGAAGACTCGGTTGCTGCTCTGGGCAAGATCGAGCTCGAGGATCTGTGTCACGCAGCGTGCGAGGAACTCGCGGTCGTGACTGACGAGCACGACGCCGCCTCGCAGCCCCTGAACGAACTTCTCAAGCCGTTCGAGCCCGTCAAGATCGAGGTCGTTTGTCGGCTCGTCGAGCAGCACGATGTCGAATCGCGACAGCAGCAGGGCGGCGAGGCCGACCCGGGCTACCTGGCCGCCCGACAGCGACGTCATAAGCGAGTCTGCGGTGACGGCGGTCGCCGCGCTTTCGGAGTGCGCGGCGCCAGTCGCGGGCGCGCCAAGGCCGAGCTCAGCGAGCACCCCTGGGAGACGCTCGTCGAGATCAGCCGCGCCGCTCGCGAGCCAGCGGTCGAGGGCAGTCGAGTACACGTCGGCCGGATCCGGATCCCCCGGTGCCTGCTCCCCCGCGCCCCCGAGGGCCTCCGCTGCCTCGTCCATGTCGCGGGTCGCTTGCGCGCAGCCTGTGCGCCTCGCGACGTAGGCGGCGACAGTTTCGCCAGCGATGCGGTCGTGTTCCTGCGGAAGCCAGCCAACGAAGGCGTCCTGCGGCGCGAGCTGCACTGTGCCAGCCTGGGGCTCGAGCTCGCCGGCGAGGATGCGAAGCAGCGTCGACTTGCCTGCCCCGTTCACCCCGACGACGCCGACGACATCACCGGGGGCGACAGTCAAGTCGAGGCCTTCGAAGAGGGTACGGTGTGCGTATCCGCCCGCGATCGCCTGAGCGACGAGAGTTGCTGTCATCCTGCAAGCTTACGCACTGCCACCGAGCCACCCGAGCAACCTGCGGGCTGCTCCGCGATCGCTGCCGTTCTCGTGCTCGCGCAGCCTCGCGGCTGCGTCGGGCCGCTCCTCCACGTGCACAATCCGGCCGGGCCTTGTACTCAACACGAGTATCCTGTCGGCAAGCAACAGCGCCTCGTCAATGTCGTGGGTGACGAGCAGAATCGGCCTCGCGTCGCTCGCCACGATGTCGATGAGCCAATGCTGCAGCTGCCTGCGCGTGAGCGCATCAAGCGCGCCGAGTGGCTCGTCGAGGGCGAGGATCGGCTGCGGCATCAGAAATGTCCGCATGAGTGCGACCCGCTGCCGCATGCCGCCAGAGAGCTCGTCCGGCCAGGCGCGTTCGAGCCCGGCGAGGCCGAACCTGTGCAGGAGCGACCTGGCGGCTCGGCGGGCCTCAGCACGATCGACGCCGCACGTCTCGGCCCCGAGCGTCGCGTTGTCGAGCACGCGAAGCCACGGGAGTAGGGCATCACGTTGCGGGTGATAGGCGACCCCGCCTGGCGCCCCCGCGAGCTCCACGCCGCCGAGCCGCATGCGTCCGGCTGTCGGCGTTTCGAGGCCGGCGAGCAGCCGCAGCAGGGTCGATTTCCCGCACCCGCTCGGCCCGAGGATCGCCGTGAGCGTGCCTGGATCCGCGTCGAACGAGACGTCAGCGAGCACAGGTACCCGGGCTGCCCGGCGCGGGAGCCAGCCCACGCCGGGCGCCGGGAACGCGTGCGAGATCGCCTCCACACGGAGTGAGCCGACGCCTGCGTCAGTTTCGCGGCTCAGTCCCGAGCAGGCCCGCATCCCCGACCGTTCGGCGTCCGTCACGTTGTCGCTCATGTCAGGCGGCCGGTAGGTACTCGTTCGTCCATGCACCGTTCACCGGCGACGCGTCGTCAAGCATGTCTGCCTCAACAAGGAAATCGGTGAAGCGCTGCCAGACCGCCTCGTCCATTTCGCCGAAGCGTCCCTGCGCCGTGAACCGGGGCGCGTAGTACGAGACAGCCCGCTCGACGAGAGCGGCGTCGAGCTCGGGCGCCGCGGCGAGGAGCGCCTTGGCGCCAGCGGCCGGATCCGCTACAACCGCGTCGTAGCCGAGACTCGTTGCTGCAAGAAACGCCCGCGCAGTCTCTGGCTCCTGCGCCATGTTCGCCGAGTTTCCCACGATCACTGGCGTGTACCAGTTCGGAATACAATCGTCGTGCGCGGCCATCGGAAGCACGACAACGTCGTCATTTTCGGCCTGCGCCCGGAGTGCGTCCCAGCCCCCGAACACCCACGTCACATCGAACTTGCCCTGTTCGAGCCCCGCGAGGTAGTCGACGTTGCCGATCTCGATGAACTCCACGTCGGCGGGGTTGCCGCCGCCGCATGTCGTGAGCGCCGACATGATCTCGGTCTCGAGCGCTCCCCCGTAGCCGCCGTAGGTGAGGCCCGCGAGCGAGCCGGGGTCGTCGGAGAAGCCGGATCTCTTCACGCCCATGAGCACCGAGTCGTTCACTGGCAGGAGCGTCGCGACCGCCTCAAGATCCATTCCTGCGGCGCGGGCGGGCAGCAGCGATTCGGCCTGCGAGATTCCAAATTCGGCACGACCTTCCGCCACCGAGGCCGCGGCCCCGATGCCGTCGCCGGGTTCGAGAATCTCGACGTCGAGCCCTGCCTTCTCGTACAGCCCGTGTTCCTTGGCGTAGTAGAACCCTGCGTGGTGAGCGTTCGGCGTCCAGTTCAACATGAGAGTGACGGGCGTGAGCTCTGTCCCGGAGCCCAGCGACTGAGCCCCGTCTGCGGGTGCGCCGGTGCCAGGCGCTGCGGCCGAGCATCCGACCAAGGCGAGCGCGGCAGCAGCTGCGCCGGCGAGCGCGGCGGCGGCGAGGCCCGAACGGCGGGCACGGCCCGCAGGTGTGACTGTGGTCTGGGAGGGAGCGGCCATGGCTAGACGCCCTTTCTGTTGAGTGTGGATCGGAACCGCGACAGCACGGTGTCTCCGATCAGGGATGCGAGCCAGAACAGCAGCACGCCGAGCACGGCGATGACGCCGACAGCGGCGAACAGCTGGTCCATCCTGTAGCTCGCTTGTGAACGTTGCAGGTAGACGCCGAGCCCGACGGACGAACCCATCCACTCGGCGATGATTGCGCTAAACACGACGTAGCTCGCGGCGACCTTGGCTCCGGCGACAATCGCGGGCACCGCCCCCGGCAGCCGTACGCGACGCAGTACGGTGAGCGGTGACGCCCCCATCGATTGCAGCAGATCGACGAGGTACCTGTCGGCGTCGCGCATCGCGGCGCTCGCGCTGATCGCGATCGGGAAGAACGCCCCAAGCGCCACGACAAGGACCTTCGGGAGCGCCCCGAACCCCATCGCAGAGATCAGGATCGGCGCGAGCACCACCGGAGGAATCGCCTGACTCGCGATGAGCAGCGGTTCCGCCGCCCGCCGTAGCGTGGCAGACAGCCCGAGCAGGATCCCGATCGCGACGCCGCCGAGCGCCCCGAGCGCGAACCCGAGAAGCGCGATCCTAAGCGTCGCCGCCAGGTGCGAGCTGAGCAGCTCCCTGTCGCCCCAGCCCGCCGCCCACACGCTCATGGGCGACGGAATGAGATACGCAGGAGCGTCGGTGAGGCGCACGAGCAGACCCCACGCGAGCACCAGGCCTACGACGGCGAGGAGCGCGGGAAGGATCTGCCGCGTGAGAGTTCTCACGGCGGCCTGCGCGCTAGTGCGTGATGCGGGCGGCGAGCTCGGTCATCGATGCCTCGATGACGTCGTCTTTTGCCTCGAGGATGCGAAAGTGCGTCATGACGCGATCCGCACCAGCCTGAAGCGTCGCATCGTGCAGCTCGCGCATGAGCGGCCAGAGGCGCTCCGCAGGACCCTGAACTGTCGTGCCGAGCGCGCCGACCTCGTACTCGAGACCGCTCTGCTCGATGACGCGAATCGCGCCCTCGACGCAGCTGTATCGACCGTTTTCGTCTCCCATTGGTGTGGGCGACACGTGAACATGGATCAACATGGTGACCGCTTCCCTCCGCTCGTGTTAACGAGATCAGGTTCCTGGGGTGGTCCGCCTCATTCGGCAGATCTCAGCCCGTTCGGGCCCCCCCAGCGGATGTGTACTGGAACCCTCAGCATAGCGACGAACGTATGCCTCGGGTCAAGGCCGGAGTGTCGCGGGCGGCCGCTAGCCCTGAACCGCGCGTTCTTCGATGAGAGCGAGCGCGGCGTCGACGCTTCCGACAGCAGCCTCGGGCGTCACTCGCACGAGCGCAACGGCTGCGATTACGAGGCCGGTGCACGCGGCGGTCAGCACATCTGCCTGCGCATTCGCCAGAGATGGGAACCGCGCTGCGACGCCGTTTGCGAAGGCCGCACTCAGCTCGGCCCTGTACGCTGCGATGACGCTCGCGACGGCCGCGTCTTGTGAGATCGGTGCGCCCGCGGCATTCACGAGGAGGCAACCGCTCGTCGCTGCGGTCGTGCCCGTTCGCAAGAGCGCCGCGCGGAGCCCCGTGAGGTAGTTCTCGAGCGCGTCGGCTTCGACCTCGGCGGCGACGAGCGGAGCGAGCCGTGGGCGGATCACCTCGTTCAAGTAGCTCTCGATCACTGCCTCGAACAGGCCATGCTTCGACCCGAACGCGTGATAGATGCTCGATCGCTTCAAGCCCGTCGCCGTTTCAAGTGCTGGGAGGGAGCTTGCCTCGTAGCCGTTCACCCAAAACACCTCACGGGCGGCCCGCACGACCTCCGCGGTGTCGAACTGCTGCGTGCGCCCCATGCCGTCTCCTCAGAATGATTGCGTGATCGACCCTCTCGTTATAGTGTACTGATCGATACAGTATTTCGCGAACGCCGGCTGCCGCCGACGCGCAGTTAGAGAAACGAGTCACATCATGGTGATCGCCGGCCTTGTGCTCACCGGAGCCGCAGCACTCATTCACGTGTTCATCTTCTACCTCGAATCCATGGCCTGGACGAGCGAGCGAGCCCGCAAGACCTTCGGCACCGGCACTGTCGAAGAGGCGAAGGCGCAGCATGCCCTCGCGTTCAACCAGGGGTTCTACAACCTATTTCTCGCGGTGGCAGTCGCGCTCGGCATCGTATTCGTCGCCGCCGGGAACCTGCCCGTTGGGGCGACCCTCGTCTTCACCGGAGCGGGCTCAATGGTCGCGGCGAGCCTCGTCCTCGCAATCTCCTCGCCCGACAAGCTCGGCGCCGCGCTGAAGCAGGGCACCGTGCCAGCGCTCGGGATCATCGCGCTCGCGATTGGGCTGCTCAACTAGCCCGTCCAACCCCGCTTTCCCACCCACAAGGAGCACACATGAGCAACGCAACAAGCACCCAGATCCGCCTCGCCCGCCGCCCGGTCGGCTGGCCGGCCCACGAAGACTTCGAGACCGCGACAGTCGAATACGGCGACCCCGCGCCCGGCGAGGTGCGGGTGCGCAACGAGTTCGTATCAGTCGACCCCTACATGCGCGGCCGCATGAGCGACGCACGCAGCTACGTCGCGCCCTACGAGCTCGGCGCGGTGATCGCTGGCGGGGCCGTCGGCAGGGTCATCGCGTCGGCAAACGAGGAGCTCCCAGTCGGCACAGCCGTGCTGCACCAGCATGGCTGGACAGACGTCGTTCAAGCCGACGGGGCGAAGTTCAGGGCGCTCCCCGAGATCGCCGGGGTGCCGCTCTCGGTCCACCTGCACATGCTCGGCATGACCGGACTCACCGCGTACGTCGGGCTCACAACCATCGCTGGCCTCCGTGAGGGCGACACCGTCTTCATCTCTGGCGCAGCCGGCGCGGTCGGCACCGCCGCAGGCCAGATCGCGAAACTACTCGGCGCCGGCAGGGTCATCGGGTCAGCCGGCTCCCCCGAAAAGGTGGCGCTCTTGACCGAGAAGTACGGCTACGACGCGGCGTTCAACTACAAGGATGGTCCGGTTCGCAAGCAGCTTGCAGCTGCGGCACCCGACGGGGTCGACGTGTTCTTCGACAACGTCGGCGGCGACCACCTCGAGGCCGCCCTCGCGGCGATGAACGACGGCGGCAGGTTGGCGCTGTGCGGGGCGATCGCGGCCTACAACGCAACAGAACGCCCCTCCGGCCCGTCGAACATGGCAAACATGATCACGCGGGCACTCACCATGCAGGGCTTCACGGTAGGGGCGCACTGGGACAAACTCCCCGAGTTCTCCAAGCGCATGTCCGCCTGGCTCGGCGAGGGCAAGATCGCCTACGACGAGACGGTTGTCGACGGCATCGAGAACACCATCGACGCGTTCATCGCGATGATGCAGGGAGCAAACACAGGCAAGATGCTCGTTCGCGTGGGGGCGTAGAGACTGGGCGCTGGCCCCGGCTTGACCGGGCCAGCGCCACCTGTCAGACCGGCGGGGTCAAGCCCGACGCCACGGCCAAGTCTTGCCACGACATTCCGGTACCCTTGAACACGTTCGGGCGGCCTGGGTCGCGCACGACCTCGCCGCGAACAAGGCCCGCGAGAGGCTGCATCGAGTCCACGTCGAGGTGCCCCTCGGCAGCTGCCATGATGACATCGCCGGCCTCACGGAGCGCGGTCGCCTGATCCTCAACGACGACGAGCGCGCGACCCATGAGCTCCCCCGGGATCTCTCGCCTGTCTGGCTCGTGCGAGCCCATCGCAGCCACGCAGGCCCCGTCTTGTACGAGTGCCCCATCGAACACCGGATCCTTCGCGGAGGTGGCGCAGAGCACGATGTCTGCGTTCGCGACGTCGGCGGCGGCGCCGAGGCTGGCCTCGATCCCGAGCTCGGCGAGCTTCGCAAGCGCTGGGGCCGTGCGCTCGGGGTTGCGGCCCACAAGTCGAATGTCGGTGAGATCCCGAATTCGAGAGAACGCGACAACGTGGTCGATCGCCTGCGGCCCACTGCCGAACACGACGAGCCGCTCGGCGTCGGGCGCCGCCAGTCGATCGACTGCGACAGCGGTTGTCGCCGGGGTGCGGAGCACGGTGAGCGCCGACCCGTCGACAAGCAGCTGGGGCGTGAGCGTTTCTGCGTCCATGAGCAGGTAGAGCGCCTGGATGCGAGGCTTCCCCTTCGCCGGATTATCCGGCGAGACCGACGCGATCTTCACACCGACAGACTGCCCGAGGCTCGACGGCATGAGCAGTAGGTGCCCGGCGCCCGCGTCAACCGACTGCCTCGCCGGGTCGGCTGCGGGGTCGAAACCATCCATGAGCGCCCGCTCGATGAGGCCGCGAGCGGTATCTGGATCGATCTGGGCGCGCACATCCGCGGCTGAGAGGAACGGCAGTCCGGTCGGGGCAATCATGAGGTTCTCCTTGCTGGCTGGGTACTGGAAACGAACGACGGGGGGGCAGCGCCGCGAGACTAGAAGCGGCTCGCGGAGACGCCCCGCAACAGCTCGGGTACCGGGCCGCCGCCCACCAGGTCGGTGATCAGCTTGCCCGTCGTTGGCGCGAGGCTGATGCCAAGCATCACGTGCCCGGTCGCGACGAGCACGTTCGGGTGCTTCGCGAGCGCCCCGATAATCGGGAGGCCGTCTGGCGTCGTCGGGCGCAGGCCGGTCCACGGCTCAGGGGCGCTGTCAATGTCGGGCCAGCCTTCGAAATATCCGCTCACACCGGTGAGGATACCGCCGGCGCGACGCCGCTTGATCGACTCGTCGACGCCTGTGAAGCCCATCGTGCCAGCAAGTCGCACTTTTGTGTCGAGAGGCGTGATCGCCACCTTCGCCTCAGCGAGGTAGATCGGCTTTGTTGGACCACCTGGCGTGACCGGGAAGTCGTAGCCGTAGCCCTTGCCCGACTGCAGGTGCACCCGCTCGCCAATGCCACGGAGCACCTCGTTCGTCCACGCACCGGCGGCCACAACCACCTTGTCGGCGCGGAGGGTCTCTGCGCCGACACGCACCGCGACGGCTCCCCCGTGCGCAGACTCGAGAGTCGCGGGCGCTCCGAGGCGCAGCTCGACGCCCTCTCGCTCGCACGCAGCCGCGAGGCCGCGCACGAACGAGCCCGGGTCGACAGAGCGGTCGCCTCTCGACTCGATGCCTGCGACGACTCGATCCGAGAGCACTGGCTTGTGGGCTTTCAGGTCAGCCTCGCTCATGTGGTTCCACGAGAACCCGGGAAGCTTGCCGTCGAGCAGTTCGAGCTCGGTGACTCGCCCCTCGACCTTGTGGCCGTCGGTGAAGAGCATCGACAACGGCTGCTCGTGCTGCTCGAACTCGACGCCATCAGCCGCGAGCTCGTCGAAGTCTGACAGCGCCGTCGCGCTGAGCGCGGCGAGCACCGCCGACCCCTCACGGAAGCGCGTGTCGGTGCAACTGCGCAGCATCCGCAGCATGAACCCGATGAAGCTCGGCTTGAGCGACGGCGTCACGTACAGCGGACTATCTGGCTGCACCATCCACTTCATGGCCTGCAGCATCATGCCGGGCGCGGGAACGGGTGTCGACATGCTCGGAATCAGCCAACCAGCGTTGTGTCCAGAGGCCTTCGCCGCAAGCGGCGCCTGGTCAACAACTGTCACCTCGTGGCCTGCCCTGCGGAGATAGTACGCGGATGCAAGGCCGACAGCGCCGGCTCCGATCACGATGACACGGGTCATGCGGGTGTTACGCCTTTCGTGAGGAGGCACGCGCCTCAGACTTGTGGGTGACGGGTTCGTCGATCACCGGGATGTGCGCGGTCCGATCGATCGCCGGCTCGCCCCTGACACGGCCAACGGCGTAGCCGATCACGCCGCCGAGTATCGCGGGAATGATCCACCCGCCGTTGTCGGCGAACATTGGCAGCCACGAGAAGGATTCGTTGAGCTCGTCGACGAAGTTGCCCGACGCCTTTACGGCGTCGAGGATCGCGATCGCCCCGGCTCCAATCGTCGCCCCGACGTAGACTGCGCGACGTCCGCCGAAGAAGCGGTCGAGGAGCGCGAGGACGATGAGCGTCATGCCGAGTGGGTAGAGCAGGAAGAGGATCGGGAGCGCGGCGGAGAGCACAGCCTGCAGCCCAAAGTTCGCGATGACCAAGCCGACGGTGGCGTGGATCCAGACCCAGGCCTTGTATGACACCTTCGGGAACTGCTTCGCGAAGTAGTCGGCAACGGCGGTGAGGCACGCGACAAGCGTCGTGATGCCTGTGAGGAAGATGACGATTCCGATCATCAGCACCCCCGGGTAGCCGAGCAGCGTGCGCGCTGCCTCAGCTATGACAGTTCCACCGTTGTCCGGGCGGCCGATCGAGTCGACGCTCGACCCGCCGATCCACGCGAGCGAGATGTGCAGCAGCGCGAGACCAACGACCGTGATGACACCGGCCTTCAAGAACGTGAACGAGATGCCCTTGCGAGTAGTAATGCCCTGCCCGCGAATCGACTGGATGAACACTCCTGCGAACACCAGAGCGGCGAGCGCATCCATCGTGAGGTAGCCCTCGGTAAAGCCCTTAATGAACGCGCCGTTCTTGTAGGGGTCGACGGCCGGGTGTAGTTCGCCCATCGGGGTGATGAGCGACTTCACGACGATGATGATGAGCAGCACCGAGAAGATCGGCGTAATGACCTTCCCCACGCGGTCGACAAGCTTCGACGGGGTGAGCGAAAGGTAGACGCCAAGCAGCGTGAAGATCACCGAGAAGATGATGAGTGGCCACGCGCCCTGCGTGAGTTCCGGGCCGAGGATCGGCTTCACCGAGATCTCGTAGACGACAGAGGTCGTGCGCGGGTTCACGTACAGCGGGCCGAGCGCGAGAAACAGCAGAATGCAGAACACGAACGAGTACACGGGGTGCACGCGCGACGCGAGCTGCTCGACAGTGCCGCCTGCCATCGTCAGGGCGACGATCGCGAGCAGCACGAGCCCGACGCCAGTGATGAGAAAGCCCGACATCGGGATCCACATTTCGCTGCCAGCAGCCTGGCCAACCATCGGGGCGAAGATCGTGTTGCCGGCCCCGAGAAACATGGCGAAGAGCAGCAGGCCAAGGGCGAGCATTTGGAACGGTGAGAGCTTCCGGTCGCCCGTCATCGCACGCCTCCTCGGGTCGAACTGGGCTGGGCGGTCAGGGCGGCTGAGAGGCCCTCAGGCGCGAATTGCGTGGGTTGCACGTTCTCCTCCTTGAGCTTGCAAAGAATTCTGGCGGCTGGCGCAGGCTCGCGCCCCGCGTCACCGCGCGTCCGCTCAATGCAACCACAGGTGAAGCCTGGTGATCCTCGGGCAAGATGCCCAATCTGAATCGATATTATTAGCACTATGTACGGACAGTTCGCGCGAGCAGAGGAGCTCGGCCAGCCACGCGACGGCGCGATCACGCTCGCCGACATTGCGACGGCGCTCGACGCGGCGGTGCGGGAAGTGGTCCCGCCGAGATCCGGATCCCCAACGCCGATCCGCTCAGTGTCGCTCGCAGAGACCACCGACCTCACCTCCCCTTTCCCATCGTCGCCCCCTGCCGACCTCGTGCTGCCCGTCGGTGCGACAAGCACCGACGTCACGGCATGGCTCCGCGGGCTCCCAACGCGGCCGGCGGCAGAACTCCCGGTCGCCCTCATGGTGAAGGAGGACATCGCAGCCGCCGACCTCCGGTTCGCGGCGACTGCAGCCGGTCTCGCGCTCATCGTGGTCGACAAAATGGCAAGGTGGGACCTCCTGCTCGCCTCGATCCATCGCAGGCTCGACCGGGCGCATTCGCATGACGGCGAGCCACCAGGATCCGGCGCCAACGCCGCCTTCACTGACCTCGCCGAGCTCGCTTCTGTCATCGCCGACGGGGCCGGCGGCATGGTCACAATCGAGCGCCCAGACTCGAGCATGCTCGCCTATTCCCCCTCCGACGGGACAGCCGACGGGCTTCGCGAACGCGCGATCCTCGGCCGCGTCGCCCCCGAAGACTCCATGGTGCTGCTCGGAGCATGGGGCGTCGTCAAGCAGATTCAAAACACGCGAAAGGTCGTGGCGGTGCCCGCACACGACGAGCTCGGGATGCGGCCACGGCTCGTCACAGGAATACACTCGCCGAGCGGCCAGTTCATCGGCTCGATCTGGGTGCAGGAAGGGGCGAACGGATTCAGCCCAGACGCCGAGACAGTGGTGCGCGGCGGCGCCTCGGCGGCGGCCCGCGTGCTGACACGGGAACTCGAAGCGCCGTCAGCGTCAGAGCTCATGCTGCAGCGGGTGTTCGGCGAGCGTGGCGGGATCGACGCGGGAACAGCTTCAGCCTTTCTCGGACTTCCAACTCTCGACGATGCGGCGCTCCTCGGAATCGCGCTGCCGGGCTCGGCCGCCGCGCCTTCTGCAGGTGAGCGCGGTGCGACCGGGGGTGCTGGGGTTGCCAGTATCGCCAAGATGCTGCGCCTGCACGTCGGCGCGTTTGCGCCACAGGCCCGGTTCGTGCTGCTCGGCGATCGGGCCTACGTGCTGCTGCCGAATCTGCCAGCAGGCGATCGACTCGCCGAGTGGGCAGAGATGCTCGTCGCCAAGTTTGACGCCTCCGGGGCGAGATCCCCGGCAGCCCCAGCCACACCCATGCGAATCGCGATCGTCTCACCGGTGGCGGGCTTTGAACAGATCTCTGAGGCCCGCGCCGAGGCAGACAGGGTGCTCGACGCGATCGACGGCAGCTCTACCCGCGTGACCTCTCTCACACAGTCGCGAACCTCGGTGCTGCTTCGCGAAGCCTTCACGCTCCTGGGGGCGCACGCTGATCTCTTCGACCCTCGTATCGCGACGCTGCGAGCCTACGACGATCGCCACGGCGCGGAACTCGTCGCCAGCCTTCGCGGATACGTCGATACTGGCTTCAACGCCAGGGAGGCAGCACGACTGCTCGGGGTGCACCCGAACACGCTCAGGTATCGGCTGCAGCGTGCGCAAGAGCTCACCGGGTTCGACCTTGGCAGGCCTGAGGATCGGCTGCTCGTCTCGCTGCAGCTCGAGCTCGCGGCGCGGGCGAACCCTGGCGTGTCTCCAGGTTGAGGAGTTCTGCACGGCTGGACCACGCCAGCCAATCGAGAGTTGCGGAGGACGGGCGAGCCCATCGGGTCCCCCATCAGCCGTCCACTCCGAGCAGGTCAAAGAGCTTCAGCGCGAGCGATATCTCCATGCCGTCCGCCGGCCTGCCCCCGCGTTCCGCTTCAAACTTCGCGACACGCTGACGCACGGTGTTGCGGTGCAGCCCGAGCAACTCGGCCGTCTTCGAGGAGTTCTCGCCGGTCGCGTAGAACGTCGCAAGCGTCTCACGGAGCGCGGCCTGCTGCTCTCCCTCAGAGGCCACGTCGCCGAGGACCTCGCGGGTCCAAGTGATGGCGCTCTTCGTGTCGTGCATGAGGAGCGACAGAAACCCGACGTCCGGGTCGCTGAACGCCACGAGCTGAGCCTCGCGGAACCGCTGCGCGCCAAGCGCAACGAGCCGCGCCTTCGCGGCCTGCTCGTGGCTACGCCTGAACCCGGCCACCCCGCTGCCGGGCACCCCGATTGCGACACGGACGTTGTTGGCCTCGGCAGACTCCGCAAGCTTCGCGACGCGTGCGAGGGCGTCGTCAGCGAGCTCCGGGGTCGGGCTGGCGACCCACGCCCACGCCGTCGTGCGGTCGGCGGCGGTGATGAGCGGCGGCTTCGTTGACTGCAGGATCGCGGCGACCCGCCTGAGCAGCTGGTCGACCTGGCGCTGGTCTTCGGTCGTGGAGTTGTCGAACTCGAGCCAGGCGATGAGCGCAACGTGGTGTTGGTCGAGCGAGTACCTCGTGCGCGCCTCGAACCCGGCGGATGAGATCGGCTCTCCGCGCAGGGTTTTCAGGACTGCGGCGGCGTTCGTCACCGCGCGCGCGGTCCACCATTTGGCCTGTTCGGCAACGAAAACGTCCGTCACGTACTGCAGCATCCAGTCGATGTAGTTGTGAATCACGTCGGTGATGCGGCGCACGAGGTTCATCTGCAGGTCTTGATCGTCAAGCCCTAGGGCGTCGACCATGTCAATACCTCGACGCACCACCATCGACTGCCCCAGGTAGTACGCACGTGTCAACGAGCCGAGCTGCACATCTCGCTGGGCGAGGCGCATGGCGTATTCAACGGCGGCCGTGCTCGGTTGGACGGATTCGATGGCAATGTCGTTCGTGAGGATGTGCCCGATGGTCCAGATGTTTCCATCAACGCTCGCACGCAGCATCTGCACCAGTTGTGCGTCTTGGTCGAGCCCAGCGACCCGGTCCGAGAGCAGACCTGTCATCTCGTCGACGATTTGCGGGGTCTCCTCCTGAAGGGCATACCCGATGCGCGCTATGAGCTCGCGAAGCTGCAGGTCATGAGCGGCTGACTCCGGCCTGGCGGTCGGGCGCGGTGCGGTGGCAGCGGCGGGGGCCGCAGCATCCTCTTTCCGGCCCGTCATGTCTGCACCGGGGTCGCCGCGCGTGGCCCGCGCTGCAGCACGTCAAGGGCGCGGTGTGCCGCGTTGAAGCCCCCCATGCCATGGATCCCTGGGCCCGGCGGCGTCGCAGCCGAGCAGAGGTAGACGCCGGGCGTCCCAGTGTCGTACGGCTGGGCACCCAACCGTGGGCCGAGGAGAAACTGGAGCGGCGACTTGGCGCCGGTGAGGATATCGCCGCCGATGAAGTTCGCGTTCTCGGCCTCGCTCTCGGCCGGCGTGCGAGCGCTGAGACCGACGATCCGGTCTCGAAAGCCCGGCGCGAACCGCTCGATCTGCGCGATGATCTGCTCGGTCGCGTCGCCCGGGTAGCCGTTCGGCACGTGCGCGTAGGCGTACACCGGATGGATCTCGCCGTTCGCTCGCGCAGGGTCGGCGGCGGTCTGCTGCCCGACGAGCACGAACGGCCGTTCCGGCATCCGGCCGGCGGCGATGTCGCGCTCGGCGGCGATGATCTCCGCCGCGGTGCCCGCAACGTGAACGGTGCCCGCCTGCGCGATCTCGGGGTCGCGCCAGGGCACCCCGCCCGAGACCGCGAAGTCAACTTTGAAGGCCGCCGGTCCGGGAGCAAATCTGCGGTATGCGCGGCGATCCTGATCGGGTTGCTGCGCGGTGAGAATGCTCGCGGCGGCCCGCGGATGCACGTCGAGGATCGTAATGTCGCGCGGGGGAAGCTCGTGCAGTCGCGTCACGCGGCGACCGGTCTCGAACCGCACGCCGAGGCCGCGCAGCAGCGCAATGTGCGCGTCGGTGAAAACGCCGGTGCCGCCTTTCACGACAGGCCACCCGACGGCGTGTCCGGCGATGATGATTCCGGCTCCGATGCCCGTCACGAGTGGTCGCGTGAGCGGCTGCAGCGCGTGCGCCGCGACCCCCATGAACAGCGCTTTGGCGCGCTCCTCGCGGAAGAATCTCCCGATGAGTGCGGGCGGCGGGCCGGCGACGAGCCCCATTCGGGCGAGCAGGACAGGGTGCCTCGGCACACGCAGCATAGGCGACATGATGACGCCCGAGAGCCTGTCGAACGCGCGAGCCGAGGGCCCGAACGCGGCTGCCCAACGGGGGCCGTCGCGTCCGAGGCCGGCGGCTGTGTCGGCGATCGAGGTGTGCAGGAGTCCGGGCTCGCCTCGATCGAGCGGGTGGGCGGCGTCGATCGGCGCGTGCGCCCATTCCACCCCCATCGCGGGCAGGTCGAGCGTCTTGAAAAACGGCGAGCCGGGCGCCATCGGGTGCACGGCGGCACAGTGGTCCTGCACGAGCCCGGCGAGGGGGGACTCGACTGAGCGAGCTCCCCCTCCGAGGTGGTTCGCGGCCTCGACGACGGTGACGTCGACGCCGGCGCGGGCAAGCACGGTCGCGGCAGCGAGCCCGTTGGGCCCGCTTCCCACTACGACCGCTGTGGTCATGGTTTCCGCACCTCCACGAGTTCCTCGGATTCTGCGACGAACTGGGTGAGCGCGGCGGTGTCAGCGCCGAGCGTCACTGCATCGTCGAGCGGCTCTGGGGCCACGTCTGGCCCAACAATATCGGTTGCGGTGAACCGGAGCTGCTCGAATTGCGGCGAGCGCCAGGTCGCGGTGAGCGGGATCGGCCCGTCGGGCAGCCACGGCTGTGCCGCAACCGCGTCCTTCACCCGCCAGTGGCCCCGCTCGACAACGCCGAGCGCGGCGTCGATGAGGCGATACTCCTGGATGCCGCTCCACAGCGCTTCCGACTCGACCCAGGCGACGATGAACTCACCTGGTTCGAACTGTGCCTGCTCTTGGATCGCCGCGATCAGTTCCTCGTTGTGGAAGTGCCCCTCCCCGAAGTTGAAGCCGATCATCGCGTTGCACCCGAACTCGGCCTCTCGCACGCGGCGGTGGTCGATGTCTGGCACGTCTTCGAGAAGCACGGAGAACAGTCCCCGCCCCTGCGAGTGCAGTGAGCGCCAGCCGATGGTCATCTGCAGGAAGGTCTCGGCGAGCGGATAGGGCAGCCCCATCGTCTGGAGCTGGTCGATCTGATCGGTCGTCGGCCGGTACACGCGGTGCAGTTTGTGCTCGGCGTCGGGGTGGATCGCCCACAGCGCAGAGGCCCAGTTGCCGCCGTACTGGCGGAGCGATGCGAGGAACGACACCTTATCGGGGCGGATGCTGCCGAAGATGACGAAGAACACCGGGATCGCGATGACCGCGAACGGCAGCCACGGCTGCGACATGTCGAACACGCTGAACCCCACACCGTTCGGGTACCCGATGAAGAAGACGACGGCGCAGATCGCGAACAGCATGTTCCACTCGAGCGGCACGGCGAGTGGAAAGGTCGAGATGATGAACAGGCAGAACCCGACCATGAGCAGCGTCGCGAGTGTCACGGTGAGCTGGCCGCCGAGTGCACTGCCAGCGACGAACAGCATCACGAGCGGAGCACCGATCTCGACGATCGTGCCGAGCACGTGGGCGATGAGGTGTGCCGGCCGGCTCGGCCGCAGGTCGCTACCGGCGAAGTCCTTGTACATCGACTTCTTCAGCCAGCGCGGCGGCCAGAACGGGGTGTTGCTGAGCATCGGCGGGATCACCAGGCTGAAGTGCCGGTTGAGCTTCGAGAAGCCGGCTCCGACCCAGACGGTGACGAGGAAGATCTTCAGTGCGATGATCATGTCCGTGACCTCGAAGAAGTGAGGGAACACGATGAAGAAAACGATCGGCAGCAGGTACTGCTCGGCGCGGGCCGCGAGGAAGATCGTCTTGTCCCGCAGCCCAATGATGAGGAGCAGTGCGACCGCGAGCACGAGCGGCGTCGTCTGAATGAGTAGGAAGCTCGCGGCGTGCTGCGTGAGCCAGGCCGGGACGCCGTTCAAGGGATCCGTGAGGTAGGCCTGAAACCTGCCGAGCGCTGGCAGCTCGGCCGCGGTCTGGCCTGGCAGGAGGAGCGCCGTGCCCATGGCGAACAGGAACCCGTAATACAGGAACACGTCGAACACTGTCCGCCGGTTCCCGCCGGTGAACGGGATCCATTTGTAGGGACTGAGCTTGATCGTGCCCGGGCGCGACCAAAACAGGATCCCCCCAGTGAGCGGGCCAAATTTGCCGGCGAGCGGACCCCACGAGCCGGCGACTCCAATCGCGTCGAGCAGCATCGTCATGACGAGCAGCTTCTGGTAGATGATCGGGTTCATCCACCACGACGCCGGATCTAGCGGGTTCAGGTGCGACGTGAGCGTGACGAGCAGCACGCCGCCAATGAGCCACGCGCCGAAGACCTTCGCGAGGTAGAGCACGGAGATATTACGAGCGGCGCCAAAGCCCCACTCGGCCCACTGCGTGGTGAGCACGCGCAACCGCTCCTGCAGCGGGCGCTGGATGAATGCTTCGGGTTCCACGTTCGGGAACCTCGTTTCGGTAAAACCCATGACAACTCCTTTGGTGACAGGTCTTCTGGACGGAACGCGGTATCGGTTTTGGGTACCGCAAGGAGGCCGTCGGCCTCGGGCCGACAACCGGGGATCGTGCGGTTCGCCGCTAGCCGGGGACGGCCGTCACGCGCTCACCGGCTGATTCGTGTGTTCGAGCGCGGGCGCCGTTCGCCTGCGCAGCTCGGGCTTATCGACTTTGCCCACCGGGTTGCGGGGCAGGTCGTCGACGATTTCGAGCCGCACGGGCACTTTCACCTTCATGAGGCCGGCCGCGCAGTGGTCAAGCAGCTCGGCGGGTGTCGCCGCTGCCCCAGGCAGCAGCACGACGTACGCGACGGGAACCTCGCCGAGCCGCGCGTGCGCGGCGCCGACGACCGCCGATTCGAGCACTGCCGGGTGCGCCGCGAGGTGTGTCTCGATTTCCTTGGGGTAAAGGTTCTCGCCGCCGCGAATGATCATGTCCTTGATACGGTCGACGATCCTGAGATACCCGTCGTCGTCGAGTACGCCGACGTCCCCCGTGCGCAGCCAGCCGTCCACGATGGTCTCGGCGGTGGCCTCGGGCCGCCCCAAATAGCCCCGCATCACGGTTGGCCCGCTGATCCGCACTTCGCCGCGCTCGCCCGCCGGCATCGGGTTCCCTGCCGCGTCGGTGACGACGATCCGCTGGCCTGCGAGCGCCGGCCCGACGGTTCCAAGCTTGTGCGGGCCCGCGAGCGGAATGCACGCCGACGCGCACGTCGATTCGGTCAGGCCATAGCCTTCGATGATGTGCAAGCCGAAGCGCTCGGCGCTGAGCTGCAGCAACTCAGCCGAGACCGGGGCAGCGCCGCAGATCACGAACCGGACGGAGCTAAGGTCGACGACCGTCTGCGCAGGCAGCTCAACGAGTTTCGTGAGAATCGCGGGCACCACCGAAAAGTAGGTGGGCCGGAAGCGTTCGACGGCGTCCAGCAGGGCCATCGCCGTGAACCGCGGCATTACGACGGTAGAGCCGCCCACGAGCATCGGTGCCAACCAGCTCACGCAGATCGCGTTGACGTGAAACATCGGGAGTACGACGAGGGCTCGATCAGCCGCCGTGATTTCGGTGTGCGCGGCGAGCCCTTCCGCCATGGCATGGAGGTTCCCGTGGTCGAGCATCACACCCTTCGGCTGCCCAGTGGACCCGCTCGTGTAGATGAGCAGCGCGAGCTGGTCCGCCGGCGTCGCTGGGGTCGGAACTGTGGCTCCAGGTGCCGCGCCATGTCTTGGGTCGCGAACGTCGGCGACGTCGAGCCGCGCGATCGTGAGCCGCGCTGCCGCGAGTGAAGCGTGAGCGTCGACAATGAGGAGCTTCGCGTGTGAATCTGCGAGTTGGTAATTGAGCTCACGCTCGGTGAACGTCGGGTTGATCGGTGTTGCGGCCGCGCCGAGCAGCCAGGTCGCGAGGATCCCGAGGAGCAGTTCGACGCTGTTCTCGAGCATGAGCGCGACCACGTCGCCTTCCCCGACGCCTCGCTCGGCGAGCTGACACGCGAGCACACGGGCTCGTGCGTCGCTCTCCGCATAGCTGAGCATGCCGCGCTCATCGCCGATGCAGTCGCGCCCTGTGCCAGCAGCAGGAGATTCCCAGAGCAGGTGTTTCAGCCTCATTGCCGTCCTTTCCCGAGTGGTCCGCGTTGACCTACTGTCCGGTTGCATTCGCAATGCTACGAGCCAATTTCACGGGTTTTCAGGCCGTTGTTGGCCCAGCTCGTCCGCCACAGTGTGCACTTTGCATAGGGTCACACGGGGGCAGCTCGCGGCGACCACACAGCGACTCCTCCCACCCGAGTGGTATACCATTCACGGCGTTCCCCCATTTCAGAGGAGAGTGACTCATGGACACCACCATTCCAGCAGGCACGCGCCGAAGCATCCGACGCATCCTTGCCCCCGTGATGATCGTTGCGGGCCTCGCCCTCCTTGCTGGGTGCGCGGCCGAGCCGGCACCGGCGAAGCCAACCCCGGCGGCAACGAAGACCCCCGCTCCGACCCCTCAGCCTGAGCCCGTCACCCCAGACCCGCAAGCGAACGCCGACCTCGCGGCGGCCGTGGCGGCGAACGACGGCGCGGCTGTCACCTCGGCAATCGAACGCGGGGCCGATCTCGAGCTGCGAGGTGAGGGCGGACGCACCCCGCTCGTCGCTGCGACCAAGGCGAACGCCATCGCGGCGGCGACGGCCCTCATCGAGGCCGGCGCCGACGTCAATGCGAAGGACGACATCCAAGACAGCGCCTACCTGTATGCGGGGGCCGAAGGGTTCGATGAGATCTTGAAGCTCACGCTTGCGAACGGCGCTGACCTCACGAGCACGAACCGGTTTGGCGGCACGGCGCTGATTCCCGCGGGCGAACACGGGCACGTCGAGGTGACGCGCATGTTGCTCGCCGCTGGAATCGACCCAGACCACATCAACGACCTCGGCTGGACTGCCCCACAAGAGGCAGTGCTGCTCGGCACCGATGGGCCCGACCATCAGGAGACAGTGCGACTCCTGCTCGCTGGCGGTGCAGACCCGAACCTGCGCGACGGGCAGGGCAACACGCCTCTCGCCAATGCCCAGGCGCGCGGCATGTGGGCCCTGGCCGATCTCATCCAGGCGGCTGGCGGGGTGTAGCTTTCCGCCGGCGTCTTACTCAACCCGGCGCTTCCCTTCCCCGCCACATTCCCCGGGAGCTTGGCACCCTGTCGAGAAACCGGGCACCCGAGGGCCGGGCTGCTAGATCCACCCCTGTTGCCAGGCATGTGCAGCCGCGTCGTGTCTGTTGCCCGCGCCGAGCTTCGTCATAGCGGAAGACAGGTAATTGCGCACGGTCCCGGGCGAGAGAAACAGCGCCTCCGCGATCTCTTGCACGCTCGACGATGTACGCGTCGCGCGCAGCACGTCGAGTTCGCGATCAGTGAGCGGGCAGCGCTCAGCGGTGAGCGCTGCGGCAGCAATCTCAGGATCGATGTAGCGTTTCCCCGCTGCCACGTCGCGAATCACATTCGCGAGCTCACCGGCCGGGGTCGATTTGGGCACGAAACCCGCAATCTTCGCGGCAAGCGCCCGCCGCAGTACGCCTGGGCGTGCGTGCCTCGTCACGATGATCACACGCGCTGAGGGAGCGCCCACGGCGATGCGTTCGGCAGCTTCGATGCCGTCAGCCCGCGGCATTTCGAGGTCGAGGAGACAAATATCGGGCTGCAATTCGGCTGCGAGCTCGGCCGCCGTCGCACCGTTGTCAGTTCCGGCGACAACCTCGATGTCTGGCTCGAGCCCGAGAAGCGCCTCGAGCGCCCCACGAATCAGATGTTCGTCGTCGGCGATGAGCAGCCGGATCTTGGCGCCGCCCGCCGTCACCGCCTCTTGTCGGAATTCTCCGGTCATTGTGATCCCCCTTCGGGCAGCCAGAGTCGTAGTTCAAAGCTTGTGCGCACGGGCATCGCTGAGAGCGTCCCGCCCAAGACCGAGACACGCGCCCGCAAACCAGCGAGGCCGCTCCCACTCCGACCATCGGGGCTGGCGTCGGGGGCACCGCCGGGATCGGTGGCAATGCCGTCGTTGACGACGACGAGTTCGAAGCCGCCGCGGGCCGGGCCGAGCGAGATCGTGGCCGAGGTCGCCTCGCTGTGGCGCAGAATATTTGTTGTCGCCTCGCGCACCGCGAAGCCGAGGACCCGCCGCGCTTCGACGCTTGCCGGGGTCTCGGAGACCTCGAGGGCGCACTCGGCACCTGAGAGCGTCAGCACTTCGCGGGCGTTTTCGAGTTCGTCTCCGAGCTCAACTTCGCGCAGGCCCGCAACGAGGGATCGCGTCTCCTCGAGGGCCTCTTTCGCGATCACCCGGATCTCGCCAACCTGTTCTGCGGCGTAGTCGGGCTTCGCTGCGAGGGTGCGTTCTACGAGCTCAGCCTTGAGCGCGATGACCTGCAGATGGTGACCCTGAACGTCATGGAGATCTGCCGCGAAGCGCAGTCGCTCTTGCGTCACGGCGAGCTCGGCTGCGAGGTGCCGCGCCTCATCGAGCCGTCGAACGATTCGCCACAGCCACAGGCTTGAAATCACCATGAGCGGCAGGAGTACGCTATAAATCACAACGAAGGGGGCGGCGTTTCGCTCAGCGAGGTCGAGTGCCTCGCGGCCCGAAAGAAGCCGAGTCGCGATCGGGATGAGGGTCACCACAAGCACTGCAGACATGACCTGCCACCGCAGCTTTCGCTGCACGACGATGCTGAACAGCACGCCTGAGAACCAGAGCTGCGCTGCAGCGAACACCGCCGCCTCTGGGAGCACGAACGCGAGCACCCATGCGGCGAGCGCCGGCAGGAAGAGAGCTACTGTCCAGGCGAGGCGCGGCATGCCGTCTTCACCTTCACCTCGCAAGAACCAGCAGTATCGAATTCGGGTGGCGGATGCGGCAATGCACGCCACGATAAGCGCGAGAAGCAGGCCCGATTCGCTGTTCAGGTAGCGCACGAGCAGATCAGTGATGACAAGCAGATCGAGCAGGAGGAACAGGAACACGATCGAGCCGAGCGTGTAATTCCACGTCGCGTTCACCCCAGCGAACGGGGCCCGGGCGTCAGGCTGAGCAGTCATCGGTCTCAGCATACGGCCACGACTGCGGCGCCCGGTGGGTTTCGCGCGCAATCCTATCTCGTGTGACAAATGTCACGGGAAAGCCGTGAGGATCGGCTTTTCGACACGTGACACTGCGGCACTACTGGCGAATGGGAGCCTGCGAAACGATTGGGTTATCGCGGCGCTCGCCGCTCTCGCTACGAAAGGCAGTCATGCTCGACTCTCTCCAAGATTTCACCGCTTCTCTCCCCGAGTTTCTCCAGTGGTTTGGCGTGTTTTTGATCGCGGCTATCCCGTTCGTCGAGTCCTACTTCGGTTCGGCGATCGGCGTGCTCGGCGGCATCAACCCCCTTGTCGCGGTCGCTGCGGCTGTCGCAGGCAACGTCATCTCGATGCTCATTTTCGTCCTGGCCGCACACGGGGTGCGGTCGAAGGCGACGCAGGGCAAGGCCGCGAAGGAGCTGACGCCTCGCCGCGCAAAGCTCAAGGAGCGCTTCGACCGCTACGGGGTGCCTGGCGTGAGCCTGCTCGGCCAAGTCTTCTTGCCGAGCCAGATCACTTCGGCGGCCATGGTGTCGTTCGGGGCCCCGAAGAATCAGGTCATTCTGTGGCAGATCATCTCGATCATCATGTGGGGCGCCATCTTCGCGGTGCTCGCTACGCTCGGCGTCTCGGTGCTCTTCAGGTAGGTCACCCTCGCTCCGGTCGCTCGGCAAGACCTCGCAGCAATGTGGTGTTTACGACATTCATGCAAATGTGATACAAATATCACGCTGCGTGTGCACAGCCGTGGGCGCGCGCCACCGCCGTAGGCGGCGCGACTGAGTTGCCGCGACAAAGTTGCAAGGAAGCAGGAAGATCGAGCGATGAGCAAGTATCAGCAAGGGTCGGCGCGAGCCCGGATTGACGCTGCCGCCAGCGAGCTCAGTGCGAGCGAGACGCGCGTCGCCAGGTTCATCCTCGAGCACGCTGAGCAGGCACTCCTCCTCAGCGCCGCACAGGTCGCCGAGCTCACCGGCACGAGCGATACGACAGTAGTGCGGGCGTCACGATCGCTCGGGTTCACCGGGTGGACAGACCTTCGGCGCGCTATCGGTGCGGAGATCACGCAGATCACCCACCCGGCGGCACGGCTCAGTACGCGCCTGAACGTCACCAAGCGCGGCTCGACCCGCAGCCTGATCGCCACCGTGTTCGAGGAAGCTCGCGAGCGCCTCGAGATCTCGCAGGACGACATCGTCGACACTGAGTTCGAGCGGGCTGTCGAGGCGCTACGCGATGCCAGTATGATCCACACATTCGGTGTCGGCGCATCTGCGGCCTGCGCGAGTTATCTCTCCACGAAGCTTGCCCGCATCGGCCTCCGTGCACGCCAGGCTTCGGGCATGGGGTTCACTTTCGCTGACGACCTGATGCTGCTCCGCACCGGAGACGCCCTGGTCTTATTCGCGCCAGGGAGACCTTTCACCGAACTCGATCTGGCATTGGCGGAGGCCCGGCGCCTTGGGGTCTGTTCAGTATTGTTCACCGGTCGACATCGGCATGAGTACGACTCTCGCGCCGACATTGTCATCCGCTGCGCGGGGTCGGCGGGTGGGCTCACTGGCGAGACACTGAGCGCGCTCGTTGCCGCAGACGCCCTCACGCTGGCGATCTCTCAGCAGACCGCCGCCGCCTCGAAGACAGCATCGCAACACCTGAACGGACTGCGCCGGGAACTTCGTCGCCCCGCGTCGACCGCTGATCAGCATCTCGCAAAGGAGCAGTAGTGCACGACACACAACCGACGGTTCACGTTACCGAGTCAACCGAGGAGATACGCGAGCGAATCGGGTCAGCGGCACGCGTGCCGGGCGGCCACTACTCGCCGAGGCTACACTCGCTCGTCGGCGAAGCGGGCAACGTCACTGCCTGGCTCGTCTCGTCGGCCCGACCTGGCACCCTCTCCCGCACTGTCTCCCGTCTCTGGGCAGAGTCCTCTGGCGACGCCGAGCAGCTCTTGACCGCCATCGTTTCGACATGGGATGCCGATGGGCTCGTCAGCGTCAAGTTGGAGGACGCGGAGGCGGAGCACGCCGAGATGGCAGAGCGACTTGGCTTCACCAAGCTCGCGCAGCCCGTACCCTCAGGGCCGGGCACGACTGCCCCACACACGGCGTGGGTTCGCTACGCCGCACCGTGGCCGCACGACGACGCTCCGTACTACCGCCAGACGACTGATTTCACCTGCGGACCAGTCTCGTTGCTCATGGCACAGGCGCACTGGCACGGCTCGGAGTCCATAACCCGCGACAAAGAACGGCAGATCTGGCGGCGAGCAACACGATTCACGGGATGCGGGGTGCGGGCGCTCAGCCTGCAGATCGATCGAAACGACTTCGACATCTCCGTGTTTGACACCGAGTACCTCGAGCCACAGGTCACTCCGATGGAACCTCGTGACGCCCGCGCGTTCGCAAACGAGGAAGACAACAGGCTTGCGGAGGCCGCGGGAATTCAGGTGAACGAGCGCGTGTGTGAGGTGAGCGAAATCGTCGCAGAGCTCGAGCGCGGGTCTCGCGTGCTCGTACTCATTGACGAGCTCCGCTTCCACGGCGAACCCATGCCGCACTGGGTCGTCGCCCACTCGCACCGGGATGGTGTGGTGCTGCTCAACGACCCGTGGGTGGACGCGGAAGAAGGCGAAACATGGGTGAGCGCGGTGGACGTGCCGGTGAACCTTGAGGAGCTCGACGCAATGGCCTGGTGGGGAGAGCCGCGCTACCGCTCCGTGCTCGTACTGCGAAAAGCCGGGGGCGCCGCCTAGGGCTTGTCGGTGCCGAGTCCGGCCGTGCAAGACACGGGTGGCCTCGCACGGCACTATTCGGAGCCCGCGGTGATGCTCGCGACGTGCTCAACCACGGCCTGGACGGCTGCGTCGGCGTGCGAGCTCCCCCGGGTCACCGCGATGAGTGTACGTGACTGCAAACCGGGAAGCTGCACGCACTCAATCCCATGACGGAGGGCGGCTGGCGTGAGCGCGGGCACGAATGCGGCGGCCTCACCTGCGGCCACAAGCGAGCATCGCAGCACCACGTCCGAGGTTTCGTGAGCGATGTGCGGGGTGAACCCGGCCGCATGGCAGAGGCTCTCAGCCCAGGCCCGCTCGGGGCCGCCTCGCTCCTCAAATACCCACGGCCGGTTCGCGAGCTGCGCAAGGTCTGTCACTGGCCCCCACGATTGGGGCACCGCAAGCAACATGTCATCAGTACATAGCTGGCGTTCAGTAAGGTCGGCGTGCGGCTCAGCTGGCCGCGTCGCGAATCGTTCGATGATTGCGACGTCGATGTCGCGGGCACGGAGGGCCGCGAGCGCTCGTTCTGGCTCGGCCTGCACACAGCGCAACCGCACCCCGGGTGCCGAATGCCGCAGCGCCTGGAGCAGGGGCGGAAACAGCGCCAGACAGGCCGACTGGAAGGCCGCTGCAGTCACAGCACCACTGACGACACCTGTCGTCGCAGCAGCTTCTGAGCGGAGCTGCTCCCATGCGTCGAGCAGCGCAGGGCCGCGCTCGGCGACCACCTCGCCGGCTGCGGTGAGTCGCAGTGTGCGGCCGTGCTGCTGCACGAGCTGAACGCCTACCTCAGACGCAAGCTTCTCAAGCTGCTGGGAGACCGCAGACGTACTGTACTGAGTGACCTCCGCCACGGCCGCGATCGTTCCGAGGCGCACGAAGCCAAGAAACGTCTGTAGCCGACGTATCTCAGACATGAACCCTCCATCTATTGCGGAACATATGCACCACTATTATCCGCTTTTCTTGGATTAAATCGGTTGCCACACTACTGAGATGCAGACAACTCACTCGCTCTACCTGAACCCACTCGCACGAACAGCCCGCCTGAAGCGCCCCACAGAAGAGGTGCGGCAGTTTCACTCGGGACTCCCCGGCTACGAGCCGACGCCGCTCATCGATCTTCCGTCCCTCGCCGCGGAGCTCGGCGTCGGGCGAGTCCTCATGAAAGACGAATCGGCACGGCTCGGGCTCCCGGCATTCAAGATCCTCGGCGCCTCCTACGCCATTGCGCGTGCGCTCTCGCATCGCTGGGGTAGCGACCGCACGCTGTCACTCGCCGATCTGCAGTCGCTCGCCCCCGAGCAGCCCGCAGTGACCCTATTCGCCGCAACCGACGGCAACCACGGACGGGCCGTCGCCCGCACCGCCCGCCTCCTCGGCATCGAGTGCCGCATCTTCTATCCGGCAACCCTCACGACGGCTGCGATGGCCGCAATCGCAGACGAGGGCGCCGACACCCGTCGCGTCGAACTGCCGTATGACGACGTCGTCGCGGAGATGCGCGCCGAGGCCTCTCGGCACGGGGAGTCCGCGTTGATCATCCAGGACACCGCGTGGGCCGGGTACGACGAGATTCCCAGCTGGATCGTCGACGGCTACAGCACGATGCTTAGCGAGCTCGATGAGCAGCTCGCCGAGCAGGGAATCACAGCGGTCGACCTCGCTCTCGCGCCCGCTGGCGTGGGTTCGCTGGCGCAGGCGATTGTGACCCACTTCAAGAGTGGCGCCGGCACGCCTGCGGTCGCGATCGTTGAGCCGGCAACAGCCCCGGCCGTCTTCGCTGCGCTCACCACGGGAGTACCCGAACCCGTCACTACTGCAGACACGGTGATGCTCGGGCTGAACTGCGGAACGGTCTCTGAGCTTGCCTGGCCCGTGCTGCGCGCAGGCGCCGACGCCGCAGTCTTGGTGAGCGACGATGACGCACGCGCCGCGGTCGCGACGCTGCAGTCGGCGGGCGTCGACGCGGGGCCGTGCGGTGCGGCGACGCTCGCAGGGGCGCGGCGCCTCGCCAGTGCCGCTGCCGCAGAGCTCTCGCTCACCGAGGCAAGCACAGTCGTGCTCTTCAACACCGAGAGCCTCAGCGCAAACCCGCTCTAACGGTGTGTGGGGGCTGGGGCAAAGCCCCAGCCCCCACACACAACGCCACGCCGCAGTTGCCGCAGCGGCTCAGGAGCTGAGAAGCCCGGCAACGAGCGCACTCGCCCCGGTGAGATCTCCAAGCCGCTCGCCCCCGGCGATGGCGCGCAACAGCTCGGGTTCGCTTGCATCGTCTGCGGCGGCTTCCGCAAACACCGCGTCGAGCGCAGCTCCGGGCAGCGCGAGCACGCCGTTCGCGTCGGCAAGGACGATGTCGCCGGCTGCGACCGCCACCCCGCCGCACGCAACGGTGGCCCCGATCCCACCGCCGCCTGCACCATGCAGTTTCGTTGTGAGCAGGCTCGTACCGCGCGCGTAGACGGGCACGCCGATGCGGCGCAGTTGTTCAATATCGGTGACGACGCCGTCGACGATGACGCCCGCCGCCCCTCGAACCTGCAGCTGCGTTGCAACGACCTCACCGAGCGGAGCGTGGAACCTGTCGCCCCCGGTATCGATCACGAGGATATGACCGGGTTGAATGAGTCCGGCAGCGTGGTGGAGCGCTGTCGAATCAGTCGCGGTCGTTCGGACCGTGGCCGCAGTTCCGACGATGTTGCTCCCGGTGCCGACGAGCATGCGAATCTCAGGGTCTACGAACCCGTCCTCAAGGTAGTGGCCAAGGGTGGGAAGGCTGAGAGATTGCAGTTCGGCGGCCCGCTGGGCCGCGAGTGGGGGCGTGAATTCATTCACCATCATCTTCATTTCTGCGGGTCTCCTTCAGGTGGTTCCGTCGTGGCCGTGGCGTTCGGCTGTGCCTTCGCTGCGCCGGGTTGGCGGCGCAGCGCCCGGCGCATCTTGTTGAGCCGACGTGAGGTAGCGAGTGCAGCCTCCGGGTTGACGTGCCCGACGGCCAGAACGAGGGCGTCAATTGCCACCATTGGCGGGAAGTTCTCGCCTGTGAGCCCGCCAGCTGAGCTCGCCGTACGAAGCAGGCAGTCGACGCGGTCGACGTACGCGTCGCGGTATTTATCGGTGAATAGGATCGTCGTCGCCCCGACCCGCCTCGCCTCGGCGAACGCGACGTCAAGTTCACTGAACTCACGGCCAGGCGCGAACGCAACCAGGAGGTCGCCTTCGCGCAGACCGAGCAGGGAGTCGGCGAACGCGAAGCCCATGCCGCCAGCGTTTCGGGCCACAATGCCGCGTCGCAACAGCTTCGTCGTCAGGTATTCGGCTGACACCGCCGAGACACCAACGCCGAAGGAGTGCACGGTACCCGCCGCACTCACGAGCCGCACTGCCCGCGAGAATTCATCTGAGTCGAGGTAGCTGCGCGACGTCGCGAGGCGCTCCCTCGCTTCCTCGAACACGATGTCGAGCAGGCTACTGTGCGACTCCCGCTTCGTCACGGTGAGCCGGGTTGAGAGCCGCTTCGCCGGGTGCACAGTGAGCGCGAGCTGTGATCCCAGCGCTCGGCGGAGTTCTGGCCACCCGGTGAAGCCGAGGGAGCGCGCGGTGCGCACGACGGTCATGTCGCTTGCACCGAGCACCTCCCCCAGCTGGACAGCGCTCATCAACAGCGCTTGTTCGGGCTGCTCCGAGATGTATTGGGCAACTTTCGATTCGGCCGCGGTCAGCGTCGGCAGCCGCTCACCGATCCGAGTGAGCACGTCTCCCGGGTTGTCGAGCTGCTGGTCATCATCGGCCACAGTCATGAGAGCACCTGCGTTGTCCCTTCGCTGCGCGGCTCGTCGCTGTGGAGCACCTGCCTGATGGCTCGGAACGTGGGCTTCAGCAAGTGGTATCCCTCGTGGGCAACCCCCGGCACAAGGTCGACGCTCACGGTGTTCCCGTTGTGTTCAAGGGAGGCCGCAAGCGCACGCAGCCTGGTGATCCGGGTGACCCCTGCTGCGTTGACGTCGGGGATATAAGCAGTGCTGTCAGGGGCAACGGAGATCTCCCACGTTTCCGTGTCGTCGTCTCCGACGACGAGGTTGGCTGGCACAGCCGCAACCGCTGCCGCGTTAAACGAGCGGCCGAACTCGTCTTCGAGACCGCCGACACCCGCGGGCCACGGCAGGTCAGGGTCGCAGAGGGTCACGACACCCGGGGACACGATGGAGACCCCGGAGAGGCGTTCGGGGTGGACGTAGAGGAAGCGGTGTGTGAAGTGGCCACCACCAGAGAACCCCGTCAGGAAGAACCTGTCGAAGTTCAGCCGGTAGGTCTCTTCGAGCTCCGCGACCATGTCGAGCAGCACCAGGTCGTAGCGCGCGTCATCGCCCGCAAGATACTTATACGCGTTGAGCTCGCCAGGGGTGCTGATCCCTGCGGGGAACAGCGGCACCAGTACAAAGCACTGCTCGGCCTCGGCGAACTCGATGAACTCGTTGCGAAGCCGGGGCGCGTCACGTCCGGTGCCGTGGATTGCGACGATGAGCGAGTAGTCGCCTGGCGTGTGCTCGTCGTAGCTCTCTGGAACGTACAGGCAGTACGAAAATCGTTGATCGAAGCGGCTTGCGAACATCGTCGTCGCCCCGAACTGGTAGAACGAGAGCCTGTCGCCGTGCGTGGTGGGTTTCATGTGTTTCTCCTATATCCGTTCTCAAGTGCTACAGCACTGCCTCGTCCGCGGGCGCGAGCTCGCTGTCGGGCGAAATGGGGGCGAAAGTGAAGCGGTGGTACTCGTATCGCGACGGCGGGCCACTCGCGACCCAGAACTGACCGCGCCCAGGCTCAGCGATCACCGATGTGACAGTCATGTTTCGGTCTTCCTCAGCGATGTCGCGGTCATCATCCTCCGGGTAGATTGAGAGTTCGTTGCCGGTATCGCTCCGGTCGCGCAGCATTGCGGCGATGTCGGCTGGCGCGATGTGCGTGCCGCCGCCGGCGATCGAGCTCGCAAGGCGCGCGTAGCGAATCTCCGAGTTCTCTAGCCACGGATTCGACTCATTGTGCTGCAGCGTCGACTCGAGGTAGTGGTTCGCGTGAGCAAGGAATCCATTCACGGGGTGGAGGGCGACAATCGTCTCCGCCGTGTTCTCAAGGTCGACAGCCGAACCCGCAGCGTCGAGCATGATCACGTTGCGAGAGGACGCTCGATCGAGCTGCCGGAGTGCCGCCTCCGCGGCGGCCACCGACCGCTCACGGAGCGCGACCCTCGTGTAGAGATACCGCGGGAACCCCTGCCGCCAGCTCGCACAGTGCAGGTAGTTGCCGAACACGCCGAGGCCCGCGTTATTCAGACCAATGTAGGAGATCTGTCCGGCTGGTATCACCATCAGCACCTCGGGCTCGCCGTCCACGGCGAGATGCACGACCGCCATGAGGTCGTGGTACATCGCGGGAAGATCGACGTTCTGTCCGACAAACCCACGATCTGATGCTCCGAGTTCGGGAAGGATGGCGAAGGTCGTGCATTCCTGCTCGGCACCGTGCTTGCCGACGAGCTGCACGAACACCTCCGCCCGCAGCTGGAGCAGGAACGCGGCGCCGAGCGAGATTCCGGCTCCCTCTGCGAGCCCGGCGATCTCCTCGTCGAGCCCGACGGATACGTCCCGGATGCTCGAACGATACTCGAGTGCCGCCTCCTCCGCCTGCGAGAGGGTGAAACCCTGCCGCTCAAACCGCCGTCGCAGCCTGTCGAGGTGAAGCGCGATCTGGTCCTTCAGCGCCGCCCCGTGCTGCCTCCCGACTTCGGTGTGGGAGCCGGTGAAGTGATGAAATGGGAACGAAGCGGTCACAGAGTTTTCCTTTCAAGGGGGGATTCGACGGCGCGAGTCGCCGCGAGAGCATGGGCATCGAGGCGAGCACGTTGCCTCGCGCGCGCAATTGTCGGGTTCGCGATCGGCACGGCGTCGATAAGTGCGCGCGTGTAGGGGTCGCGCGGGGCGCCGACAATGTCCGCAGCAGGTCCAGATTCGACGATGCGTCCCTGGTTGAGCACGATGATTCGTGAGGCCAGTTGCCTGGCCATCGCAAGATCGTGTGTGATGAACAGCATCGACAGCTGCTCCTGCTCGTTGAGCTCCTTGAGCACCTGCGCCACCTGAGCGCCGATCGACACGTCGAGCGATGCGAGCGCCTCGTCTGCGACGAGCAGTCTCGGCCGCCCGGCGAGCGCGCGCGCGATGCCGACGCGCTGACGCTGGCCGCCTGAGAGCTCTGCCGGGCGTCGGTGAAACATATCGTCGCCCAAGCGAACGCGACTGAGGAGCTCTCGAGCGACGCTCTCACGCTCGTTCGCGGATGCGCCGCCAGTGATCGTGAGTGCCTCGACAACGGCGTCCCCGATTGTCATTCGCGGGTTCAGCGAAGAGTACGGATCTTGAAACACCATCTGGTAGTTGTGCCTGTGGCTGCGGCTTTCGCTGCCTCGCAGCGCGTGGACGTCCTGGCCGTCAAACATCACACTGCCAGAGTTCGGGCGAAGCATGCCGAGCAGCAGTCGACCGATCGTCGACTTGCCAGATCCGCTCTCCCCCACGAGTGCGACGATCTCGCCGGTGGCGATTGTAAAGCTCACGTCGTCGATCGCAGGGGGCAGCAGAGCTGCGCGACGGAAGAGGCCCTTGGCTTTGGGGTATGAGTACGTCAGGTTGGAGACGTCGACGAGCACCTCGTGGTTGGTCATTACGCGCCTTCCTTCTCTGGCACCGTGTCGAACAGCGTTGGGGTGGCGGCGAGCAACTGGCGCGTATACTCGTGCGCCGGGGTGAAGAACACCTGCTCGGCCGTACCTGCCTCGACGAGACGACCGTTCCGAAGCACCGCAACGTCGTCTGCGAGCCCAGCCACCACTCCGAGGTCGTGGGTGATCCACATGACCGTCATGTCAAGTTCTTGGCGCAGACGAGCGACGAGGTCGAGTATCTGCTGCTGCACGGTGACGTCGAGCGCGGTCGTTGGCTCATCCGCGATAAGTAGGTTGGGGCCGCAGCTCAGCGCGAGCGCGATCATCACCCGCTGTCGCTGCCCACCCGAAAACTCGTGGGCGAATCGCCTGAGCTTCGACTCGGGCTCGGGGATGCCGACCTGATCGAGCAGTTCGACGGTTCGCCGCTTTGCCGCGGCACGGTTCATCCGAAGGTGGGTGCGCAGGACGAGCTCGAACTGGGTTTGGATGTCGAGTGTGGGGTTCAGCGCCGCCATCGCGTCTTGCGGCACCAGCCCGATCTCGCTCCCGTTCATGCGGCGTCTGGCACGCGGATCGAGGGCGAGCAGGCTGGTTCCGTTGAGCTTCACGTCTCCGCTGAGCACACTGATCCCGGTGGGGAGCAACCCCATCACCGCGAGCATGCTGAGCGTCTTTCCCGATCCGCTCTCACCGACAAGCGCTGTCGCGTTTCCGCGCTCGACGGTCAATGACACGTCGTCGACGAGCACACGTCCGGTCGCCTCGAACCCGATTGTGAGGTGTTCTACTTCAAGGTGTGCCGAGCTCATGAGCTGTGCTCCTTTCGGCCCTGAATTGCTTTGTTGAGGCCTTCGCCGATGAAGTTCACCGACAGGATGACGAGGAAGATCATGATCCCCGGGAAGAGCCCCCGCCACCATTGACCACCGCTAATGACCGCCCGCTGTGCCTCTTCGAGGAGGCCACCCCAGGTGGCCTGTGGCGCCTGGAAGCCGAGGCCGAGGAACGACAGCGCGGATTCTGTGAGCACAGCCGAGGCGATACCAAGCGTCGCCGCGACAAAGATCGGCGCGAGCGCGTTTGGCAGGATGTGGTTCACGATGAGCCGTAGGTCCGTCGCGCCGAGCCCGCGCGCTGCTTGCACAAAGTCGGCCTTCTTGAGACTGAGAATGCTCGCGCGCAGGAGCCTCGCCGTGGTCATCCAGCTGAACGCCGAGATGGCGAGGATGATCGAGCCGAATCCCGGCCCAATGAGGGCCACGAGCAGGATCACGACAAACAGCGCCGGCATCGAGTAGAACACATCGGCGATTCGCATGAGCAGGTTGTCGATCCAGCCGCCAAAGTAGCCCGCGAGCGCGCCAACGATGATTCCGAGTGTGATTGCGACGCCGACGGCGATCACAGCGACGAGGATCGTGAGCCTGCCGCCGTCAAGTACGCGGGCGAGCACATCACGTCCGAGTTCGTCGGTGCCCATGAGGTGGGTGAGCGACGGCGCCTGTCCTTTCGCCGCGAGGTCGATCTGCTCTGGTGAGAAGGGCAGCACAAACGGCCCGACGATAACGAGCACGACGATCGCGCTGAACGCGATGAGGCCGAACCGCGCCGGCTTGCTCTGCCAGAACAGCGCGAAGAACCCCGCGGTCGCGGGTCGCGCGACACGGACGACTTCGGTCTTGGGGGCTGCGGTCCTATTCATAGCTGATCCTTGGGTCGAGGCGGCTGTAGACGACGTCGGCGATGAGGTTCGCGACGAGCACGAGCAGCGCGGCGATCATGAGGATGCCGAGCAGCACCGGGTAATCGCGGAGGTCTGCCGATTCGACAAACAGTCGTCCCATGCCGGGGAGGCCGAATATCGTCTCGGTGACAACGGCGCCAAGAAAGAGCTCTGGCAGCATGAGCACCGCGATCGTGACGACGGGGAGGGAGGCGTTCTTCAGCACGTGATGCTGAATCACCATCCGCTCGGGCAGTCCGCTCGCACGGGCAGACCGAATGTAGTCCTTGTCGAGCACCTCGATAACCGATGAACGCACGTGCCTGGCGAGGCCGGCAATCGATACGAGCACCAGTGAGAGCACAGGGAGGACAAGGTGCTTTGCGAGATCGAGTGCCGCGGTGAAGCCCTCGTGCGATGCACGCAGGTCGCGAAGACCTGAGCTTGGTAGCCAGCCGAGGCTGTACGAGAAGATGAAGATGAGCATGAGTGCCAGCCAGAAGCCGGGAACCGCAAGTCCAGCGTAGGTGAGCCCAGTGGCGAGGTGGTCGAACCAGCCGTCCTTCTTCACGCCAGACTGTACGCCGATGATGAGCGCGAAGATGAGGGAGAGCACGAAAGCGGTCAGCGTGAGCAGCAGCGTTGTTGGTACGCGCTCCCCGATTACTTCGAGCACAGGGCGGCCGGTGAGGTAGGAGCTGCCCCAGTCGCCAGTGACGACGCCGCGCAGCCAGTTGAAGTACTGCACGATCAGTGGATCATCAAGGCCGTACCGGCCGCGCAACCTCTCGAGTTGCGCGGCCGTGGCCGCTGATGCGTTACCTTCTCCGACGGACATCGGCCCGCCGGGCGTCATCTGCATGAGCAGGAACACCAGCACGCTGATTCCGAAAAGCAGCGGGATCGACTGCAGAAGTCGCCGCAGGAGGTATGAACTCATCGGTACTACTCACTCGCTCCAGCGAATGCCCAGTTCACTGAGCTTGTCGTGTCCCATGGCCCGTTCCATGAGTCATCGTTCACGCCGGTGAGTTCGCTTGACCACGCCCAGGCTGTCGGCGACGCGTAGATCGGGATCGCCGGGCGTTCGCTCGCAAACAACTTGTTGGCCGCGTGGACTGCGTCTTCGCGGACCTCGGGGTCCATCTCCGATGCAACAGTTGCGAAGAGCGCGTCGTACTCGGGGCTGCTCCACCATGCGTATGAGTAGCCTGACGCTTCCGGGCTATCGGGAATCTGGCCCGATTCGAATTCCATCATCCACTCGGTCGGATCAGGAAGCTTACCCGCGCGCGACATCATGATGTCGAAATTGCCTGTCGCGAGCAGGCCGCCGTCTTTGGCGTCACCAAACATCAGGTTGGATGGGACGTTCTCAATGACGGTCTCGATGCCGACATCCTTGAGATTCTGCTGGATCACCTGCTGGTAGAGGGCGCGCACCTCGCCGCCGCTGATCGTCTGGAACTTCACCGATGCGCGCACGCCGTCCTTACTGCGCACGCCATCGGAACCGAGCTGCCACCCCGCGTCGTCAAGGATGCTGTTTGCCTTGTCGGCGTCAAATGGGACTGTCTCAGTAAGCTCGCCGCCAAAGCCCGCGTAGACGAGCGAGTTACTCAAGGTGCCGAACCCACCGAGCACGTCAGCGAGCACGCCTTCGCGGTCAATTGCATAATCGATGGCTTCCCGCACGGCAGGGTCCCCAAGAACTGGGTGCGGGGTTCCGAGCGCGCCCTTGTCTGAGTTGTTGATCCACAGCCACTCGACAAAGCCAGTGTTCTCGGGTTTCTCGTGCAGTTCGATCGGCGCACCGGAGTCGACGGCCGCCGCGACCTCGTCGAGGTCGCCAGCTGTGAGGCCGAACACGAGATCAAACTCGCCACGGGTGAAGCCGTTGACTGCGGTCGTGAGGTCAGGGTTGATCTTCACAGTCACACCGTCGAGCTTGGGCTGCGAATCCTCGCGCCAGTAGTTCTCGTTTCGGGTGAACTTGATCTCGTCGCCTGAGCTCCACTCGCTGATTGCGAACGGGCCGGTGCCTGTTGGTTCACGCAGCTCGGGGTCGTCGGAATCGATGCTCGCACTCTCAAACTTGTGCTTCGGGAGCACCTGCTTGAAGAGGTTCAGGTAGTTGGGCTGCGTCTGTGTGAACTCGACGGCGATGCTCTGCGGATCGAGCACCTCGTAGGAGGCGATCGCGCCGTACTCCGAGTCGGGGATGGCGGGGGTATCTGGCTGCTTCGTGACGTCGATTGTGAACGCGAGGTCCTCGGCCGTGAACGGTTCGCCGTCCGACCAAGTGATGCCCTCGTGAAGCTTGTAGGTCACGGTGAGCCCATCGTCGCTGATGAGGCCGTTCTCCTTCGTGGGGACCTCGGTTGCGAGATTGGGAACGCGCTCGCCGGTGTCGAGCGTCGTGAAGAGAGGTTCTACGACGAACGCGTAGGTGAGGTTCGAGCCGCTCTGCGTGCTGAACATGGGGCTCAGCATGCCCGGCTCTTGCGTTAACGCGACAACGGCGATTCCGCCGCTGGCCGGCGTTTCCTCGCTCGCGGGGGCGCTCGTGCATCCCGCAAACGTGAGCGCCGCGGCGATGCCGACCACCGCGGTCTTGAGTGCCCTTGCCTTGCGGGAAGAGCTGTTCTTGTGTGTCAAGGCTCCATTACCTTTCTGCTGCGCTCGCGGGTGAGGCCCGCGGGCGTCGGGGCTGGGCCCCGGATTGCCGAACATTGTGATGTTGTGCATCTCCACATTCATTCAGATGTGGAGGCCCCAATCATATGAGCGACCCGGGTCGCCAACAATGGCGCGAAAGCAGTTGTGTTGCGACTTTTGCGATGTGGTGAGATTTCGGTTTTTGAAACCACGAATTTCGCAATCTCGGCGGAATTGCCTCCCACGCCGGCGCAAGAATGAGTGCCACTCCCGCCGCGCACCGAGCGCTAGCGGCCCACCCTTGACGATCGGATCCCCATGAAAATTGCAGCCGCTCAGTTCGCCCCGACGGCGGACGTTCGTGACAACCTTGCGCGCGCCGAGGCGCTCGCAGAAGACGCAGCGGCCGCCGGGGTGGGGCTGCTCGTGCTCCCCGAGGAGTCGATGGTGCAGACCGGTCTCGTGACCGGTTCGCTGGCTCCCGTCGCGGACGATCACTGGGCAGAGTTCAGTGACGGCTTACGAGCCATCGCAGCCCGCCACCGCATCGCGCTTATCGCCTCGGGCCTCGAACCAAGCGGCACCCCTCGCCCGTTCAACACCATCCTTGCCGTCGACAGCGACGGCGCGCTCAGCGGCAGCTATCGAAAGCTGCACCTGTATGACGCGTTCTCGTACCAGGAGTCGGGCCGCGTGCAGCCCGGCGACGAACTCCCACCCGTCGTGCAGCTTGGCGGCGTGCGCGTCGGGCTCGTGAACTGTTACGACCTGCGCTTTCCCGAGCTCACGCGCTCACTCGTCGATGCGGGAGCAGAGGTCATTGCGGTCACCGCCGCATGGATGACAGGCCGCAACAAGGAAGACCACTGGTCGACCCTGCTCCGTGCGCGGGCGATCGAGAGCACGACATGGGTCGTGGCAAGCGGCAACTCGGCGCCCGACTGCGTGGCGGGAAGCAAGATCATCGACCCAATGGGCATCGTTGTCGCAGACGCGGGAGAGCCCGAGGTGGGCTGGTGCGCTGCCGAGGTCTCCGGCGACCGTACGGCGCAGGTGCGCCGCGTACTCCCGGCCCTCGCCAACCGCCGAATCGACCTCGCCTACACCGTTCGCCCCAAGATCTTCATCAAGGCCGCGGTGAATGGCGGCCGGGAGACGGCCGAAACCCCGCTCGTCCCGCTCACTCCCGCGGAAATTGCGGCCGAGGCCGCCGCCTCAGTTCGAGCTGGGGCGGATGTCATCCACGCGCACGCGCGCACCGCTGATGGTGGTCAAACGATTGACCCTGAACACATCGCTGCCATGGTGCGTGCGGTGCGGGAGGAGGATCCCACGATCGTCGTCGGCACAACCACCGGCCTCTGGACCTGCGCCGATCACGCGGACAGAATGGCAAAGATCGAGGCATGGGAGGCCGAGTGGCTGCCTGACTTCGCATCGGTCGCGTTCTGCGAAGAGGGTGCCGCCGAGGCGGCACAGGCCGTTCTCGCGCGAGGCATGGTGCTTGAGAGCGCTGTCTGGTCAATGGACGATGTGCCCGCGCTCCTCGCGTCGCCAACGCTGCACGACAACGTCCGCGTACTCATCGAGCCGCTCGCTGAGGATCCCGACCAGGCGGTGCGTGACTGTCGCGAGATGGCCGCGGCGCTCCGCGCGGGAGGGGTCACGGCCCCGCTGCTGTACCACGGGCTCGAGGGAACGACCTGGCCCGTGGTCCGCGCAGCCATCGCCGACGGTGTCGAGGTGCGAGTGGGTATCGAGGACGTCGTGAGTAGCGAGGACGGCGCGATCGCATCGAATAGTATTCAGGTAGCAGAAGCATTGCGGATCTACGCTGAGCTACACGCCACGACGGCCTAGCCGGTTCTGAGGCGCCGGTGGTGGTCTGCGTGCAACGACCACCACCGGGAGGAGCGACACATGCTCGATGACGTCGACTCTTCGATTCTCGCGATGCTCGGCCGCGACGGGCGCACCCCGTATACCTCCATCGCCGCTGCGCTTCACCTCAGCGAGGCGACGATTCGTAACCGAGTACAGCGAATGCTCGACAACGGAATTCTGGTGATTGTCGCGCTCTGCAACCCGATATCGCTCGGCATGCAGGCGCTCCGACTGTTCGTCACCGTCGATCACCCGTCCAGGGTGGAGAGCGTGTGCCTAGCGCTCGCGCAACTCCACCACACGAACCGAGTTGCCGCCGGTGCAGGTTCAAAGGAAATCTATGTTGAGCTGACGTGCGCGAGTCTCCCAGAATCGCAGCGGCTGCTCGACACTATTCGAGCTATCGACGGCATCTCGGAAATACAGACCTCGATCCTCACCCGGTTTGAGAAGGATCACTCGTGGCGTGGCCTGCGCGGCGGCAGCGGGCAGCGGCGAGCCCGCACGTAACGTTCGCCGCCGGAGACCCGTTAACTCGCCCAGACGTATGAGTCTTTGACGATCTCGCCGGTCCGCAAGAATTCAACCTTCCGTACACCCTCGTAGGCAGGCAGCTCGATCTTGATGAAGCGTTGAAAGTCACTGAGGTTCTGGAAGACGACGTCGAGAATCAGGTCTGCAGCCCCTACGGCTTCGGCAACCAGCTTCACCTCTGGGAGCTGCGCAAGCCGTTGCGCGACAGAGTGCGCTGACGCGCCGACGATTTGAATCGCGATATGCCCTTCGACGGCCCCGACTCCGTGCAACCCAGCGAGGCCAACGACCTGCAAGATCCCAAGCTCGGAGAGGCGAGCGAATCTCGACCGCACGGTCGACTCGCTCACCCCCAGTTCCGATGCGATCTGCCGAAACGGGCGGCGGCCATCCGCGCGCAGCGCATCGATAATCTGGCGATCGATTGAGTCGGCGACGTTGACGCTCATACTGTTCCTTCCAGATTCCGGGTTCGTAAGACCCGCAGGGGCCAGCCCCAGCGAACCAGCTACTCAAGCGGCAACGTGATCGTCTTCGCCTCGAACACAGTGTATTCCCGACGGGCCAGCGCCTCGCGCAGCTCGACTATACGTTCGCGCGGCGGCACGCGAGCGCTGCCGCCGCGCTGTGGCCGTCGCGCTAGGACCGCCGATTCAGTCGACGAGCACCGACCAGGGTTCCAGCTCCGAGCAGCAGCACTACGCCTCCAACGATGAGCGAGGCGGGGGTGCCGCTGCCAGTCGCGCCAAGCACGTTGGCGGGCTGCTCGATGGCTCGAGCAGGGGTGGTACCGGTACCTGGTTCACCGATGCCTTGACCCTCCCCGCTTTCACCGTTGTCGCCGCCATCGGTTTCGCCGCCGTCGGTCTCACCGCCGTCGGTCTCACCGCCGTCTTCATCTGGCACAGTGACAGTAATTTGCAAGGTCGTCGAGCTTACGAGCTGGCCGTGTCCGCTTGGCGTGAGCCGCAATTCGATCTCGTGGGACCCGGCGTGAAGCGCAGGGAGAGCCGCCTGACCGACGCCGTCGGTGACGGCGAAGGGGTCGCCGTGCGGCTGGTCGTTGACGAACGCCTGGACGGTGCCGTCCACTGGGGATCCACCAGGTCGCGGCGCGTCTCCGTTTTCGTCTCGCGAGCGAGTCTCCCCCGATTCCCCGCTTGCGCCCGTGGTGCTCGCCGTCACTGAGACGGGGATCGCTTCCGTTGGAGCAAAGTCGGTCTTTGCTGTCGAAGCGACGAGCGAGGTCTCCAGCCCCAAGATCTGCAATTGCAGCTGTTCGCTGCCCGAGGGCGCAAACCCTGGCTCTGGGACGAAGCGGGCCTCGACCGAGTGTTCACCGACTTCCAGGTCTGTTCCGTTGATCTCAAACGATGCTTCGCTCGTCCCGTCGGCGTCGGCGACACTCGTGCCGACTGTCACGGTTTGAGCGACTGCGCCGTCGATCAGCAGTTGCACGTCGCCACGCGGGTCGACAAGGCGGACAGGGTCTGAGTTGCGCACCACAGCTGAAACGCGGGTGGTCTCGTCGGCGCGGCTCGCAGGCACGCTCAGGTTCGCTGTCGTTGTCGTGTCGACGGCTGCGACGGTGACCTGCAGTGCTGCCGAGGTGGAGGCGGCGAAGTTGCCCGCCGCGTCGCCAACGAAGGCGGCGTGGAGCGATGTCGTGCCCCACGGGACAGTCACCTCGGTGAACTTCACCGTCCCGTCAGGGCGAAGGCCAGCGTGTGCAATGGGAGTCGAATCTGCGTACAGGGAGACTTCACCTGTCAGGCCGATGACCGGCGAGGTGACAACCGCCGAGACCTCGACCGGCTCGACCGCGGTGAGCACACTGGGTGCCTCGGTCACGTTGGTGTCAGTCGGAGCTTGGGCGACAGAAAACTCGAGCGGCTGGCTGGCCGAGGGCAGCGCGAAGCCAGTTGAGTCGTCGTTGGTGCCGTCGAAATGCGCGACGAGCGTGTGCGTCCCGGCGGCGGGAAAGTAGGTGAGGGGAATTAGTGAGGAAAACTTGCCACCCCCGGCGTAGATCAGCACGGTGCTTCCGATCTGCTGACCATCGAGTTCGAAGTGAATGGGCTTGCCTGAAAGGTTCGCTGGCCCAGCGAGCGTGACGGTGGCGCCGAGAATCGCAAGGTCGCCATACTTCGTTGGAGTGGCGAACATGTTGAGCGTCGTTGCAGATTCGACTCCCTCGGCTTGGGGTTCTACCGCAGCTGCGGGCGTGGCCGTGCCAGTGCCGCCCCAAGAGAGTGCAAGCACGAGCCCGGCTATGACGACGAGAAGCGCCGAGAACCGAACGCGTGCGGGCGTCGCGAAAAGGAGCGCGCTCTCCCGGGAAATGGCGCGAGAGGGGGCCTGAGAAGTGTCGAGCATCCCGCAAGCGTAGTAGTGCTCAGCGTGCGGCTGGAGCGCCGTCGGCGAAGTATGCGCGGTTTGATCGCGCGCCTGCGCAAACTGCACGCGGTGCACTGTCGGCCTCGTCTCGAGCAGGCTCCTCCCCAGTGCGAGCGGGCAGTCTTTCGACATCGGCCGACCTACTCAGGGCGCGCTCGGCCGCTGGGGCTTCGCGGGACGACCTGGCGATGCCTAGTCGTCCCGCGAAGCCCTACCGTCTAAGCTCTGCGAACCCGTCGTTCCCGCACTGCCCCAACAACAGTGTCAATCACGACGAACCCGAGCAGCGTCCAGCCGACGAAGGGCAACACTATGCCGATCCCGATGGCTGCGACGGCGACGATCCCAATCCCCCACCACGGTGCTCCGCGAACGGCTCCGCGGCGCGGCGGGCTAGCGAATTCGAGCGGCGAGGTGCGCGTCGGGCGCCTGCGCCACCACATGAGGTAGCCGAGCACGACAAGGGTCGCGATGCCAGCGGCGAGTAGCAACAAGACGAGCTGGTTTATGAGCCCAAACATTGCCCCCATGTGCAGATCGATCCCCCACCGGCTGAGCTTCGCGAGCGGCGGGTAGTCGGCGAAGTCGAGCCTGTCGACGACCTCCATCGTGCTCCCGTTGATCGCGACCTGGTCGACCTCTGTGGGAAACGCCGCCTTGATCTCTTTCACCACCCACGCCTGGCCTGGCTCGGCGGGCGGCTTGATCTCGACAAGCCCCGTGTTCACATTGATACGCTGCGCGATCGCGAGCATCGCATCGAACGTGTCGGGGTTCGCCTCGCCTGTCGGAGCCGACGCGGGCCCGTGATGGTGTGCGTGTTCGTCGTCCGCTGGCGCGGCCCCGTCAAGGCTCGTCGCGAGCGCGGGCGTCCCGCCGCCGAGCGCCGCGCGAACGACCCCGACGTTGCCGCCAGCGTACTGCGACCACGTGATGCCCGTCGCCGACAGAAACAGCGCGCCAACGAGCGCCCAGATGCCGAGCGATGTGTGCCAGCTCAGGGTCTTCCGGTAACCCGTGTACCGCCGGTTCGGGCGGACGAAGTCCTTCTTCGTGCGCGATTTCCTGATGCGCGCGATCCAGAGCCCGAGGCCAGCGAGCGCAATGATCCCCAGCCACGATGCGGCCAGTTCGCTGTAGAACCGGCCTGGCTCGCCGAGGTTCAGGTTGCGATGCAGGTTATCGACCCAGGTTCGAAGCGGCAGGGCGCCGCTCGTGCCGTAGACCGTGAGGTCGCCGCGGATCTCGGCGGTCGCCGGGTCGACGAACACCGCCCGCGATTCGCTCCCGCCGAGCGACGGATCGACGAACAGCACACGGGTTGTGGCCCCGGGTTCTGGGGCGGGTCGTACGGCGCTCAGCGCGACGTCGCCGCCGACGTATTGCTGGGCGGCTCGAATCTGATCCGCGAGCGACAGCTCGGCGTCGGAGGCAGGAACGCGAAGCTCGTGCGCATAGACTGCCTTTTCGATGACGGGTGTCAGCGCGTACAGGCCGCCAGACACCGCCGCGATCAGAATGAACGGACCGACGAGAACGCCGGCATAGAAGTGCAACCGAAGTAGCAGCTGGGCTAGCCAGCCTCGCGGGCGCTTCGGCCGTTGCTCGCGCGATGGGCCGGGTGCGGCCTGGGGGTGCGCTCCCAGGGATTCAGTCGTTGTTGTCATTGCGATCCTTAGTGGCCGCTGTGCGCGTCGTGGCCCGCCGCCGCACCGTCTGCCGCGTGATCGTCGTGGTCGCCCTCGTAGTTTTCGTTGGCACCCGCGTAGTCCTTCACGATCGCGGTGAAGTCGAGCTTGGAGCCGTCGGCGAATTCGAGCGTGAACGTGATGTCCTCGCCAGCGGTGACGGCGCTCGGCAGCCCCATGATCATGATGTGATTGCCTGCGGGTTCGAGGCTGAACTGCCCCGCGGCGGGGATCACGAAGCCGCCCTCGACCTCACGCATCACCATCTGCCCCGACTCGTTCGCGACAGTCTCGTGGAGTTCCATCATCGGTGACGCTGTCGAGGTGACTGAGACGATGTTGGCGTCAGTGTCGCTCGAGTTTTTCAGCAGCCCGAACGCCGCCGTCATCTCGCCTTTCTCGGCCGACTTGACCCACGCTTCTTCGATCGTCACCGAGTCTGCAGCTGGGTGCGCGGCGGCCGCACCAGGGTGCTCCCCGGAGTATGCGCCAGAACCGGTCGCGGCCTCGCCAGCCGAGCATCCGCTGAGGGCGAGAAGAGCGATGCCACACGCCACAGTAAAACGGGTCGCGCGAATATGAGTGTTGAACATTGTGTGCCTTTCAAGCATGCAAATTTTCCGGCTGCGCGCACGACGGCGGCGCAGGCCGAGTGCCGCGCCGGGTGAGCCGGGCGGCACAGGTTGAAAATGCTGAGAGGGGTCGCCTGGGTCGCTCCGGCCAGCCCGAGACGGGCGGCCGGTGCTACTCTGCGAACCCTGGCACTGCGGGTGGCCCGCGAAGGCTCCGGGTTGAGGCCGTGAGCTGTGTGAGCACCGCCCAGCCGGCGGTTGCGATGGCCTGCCCGTGGCGCTCGCGCACCTCGCGGAACACAGCGGGCACCCGTAGCGGCTCCGCGAGGCTGTGCTGCGCCCACGCGATGAGTCGCTCGGCGAGCTCGCGAAGCAGATGGATCGTCTGCTCGCCGCGGTACAGGAACAGAATCGTCACCGCAGCGCCAGCGAGGTGCGAGAGCCACATGATGGCGTCGCCATGGATGAGCATCGCTGTATGATCTGTCATCGCCGGCAGCTGCGCGCCAGGCGCCAGCACGGTCACCGCTTGCTGGCCGTGGTGCTGGTGGCCGCCGGAAACTGCCAGGCCAGCACCGCCCGCGCTCGGGGCGCCGAGTACGAAGAGTGTGTGGAAGAGCGTCTGGCTCGCGACAACCGAGAGCGACAGGCGCGCAAGCGAGAGCTTCCGTCCAGCGAGCAATACGCTGACGAGGAGCGAGAGCACAAACGGCACGCAGATGCCGAGCGGCTCTGGCATCGCGCCGCCTGCGAGCACGTGCGAGAACAGGGCGACGAACGTCGCGATCGCAGCTGCCGTCGAACCCCGCACGACGTGCGGGAGTCGAGTTGTTGGCTGCATGCTCACATTATTCCGCACAGCAAGCCGCGCAACGTGGGAAAACGCGGCGGGCTACCAGGCGCTCGGCTCGTAGTCCTTCACGAAGCAGCCGTACAGGTCCTCGCCGGCCTCGCCGCGCACGATCGGGTCGTACACGCGGGCGGCGCCATCGACGAGGTCGAGCGGGGCGTGGAACCCCTCTTCGGCCAAGCGCACCTTCGTGAAGTGCGGGCGCTCGTCAGTGATCCAGCCCGTGTCGACAGCGGTCATGAGGATCCCGTCCGTCGTGAACATCTCTTCCGCGCTGGTGCGGGTGAGCATGTTCAGGGCGGCTTTCGCCATGTTCGTGTGCGGGTGGCCCGGGCCCTTGTACTTGCGCGAGAACTGCCCCTCCATCGCCGACACGTTCACGACGTAGGTGCGGCGGGCAGGCGACGCGGCCATTGAGGCGCGCAGCCGGCTGATAAGTATGAACGGTGCCGTCGAGTTGCACAGCTGCACCTCGAGCATCTCGATCGGGTCGACCTCTTGCACGTGCTGCACCCAACTGTTCACGTGCGCGACGTCAGGCACGAGACCGCCGGCGTCGATCGCTGAGCCATCAGCGTGCTTGTCGAGCGACGAGGATCCGGCAGCCATCGCAAGCGCGGTGAGGTCGTCGGCGCTGCGAGCCTGCTCGAGCCCCGCGGCGACAGTGCCCGAAAGGAGCGCCGGTGAGAACGCATCAAGCGAGACGGCACCGTCGTCGCCGACCGAGGACTGCAGCGCGCGCGGGTGGAGCTCTGCCGGGTGTCCCAGCGTCTCGGTCTCGGGGTACACGCCGGCAGGGAGTGGCTGCGATTCAGCGTCGGCAAGCAGCGAGTACGAGCCTGGCGAGCGCCTGACCGTCTGCGCCGCGTTGTTGATGAGGATGTCGAGCGGGCCGCGGGCCGCGACTGAGTCAGCGAGCGCGACGACCTGCGAGGGGTCGCGCAGGTCGATGCCGACGATGCGCAGGCGGTCGATCCAGTCGGCCGAGTCAGGGAGCGACGCGAACCGGCGGGCCGCGTCTCGCGGAAAACGGGTCGTGATTGTCGTGTGTGCGCCGTCACGCAGCAGGCGAAGCGCGATGTGCATCCCGATCTTCGCGCGCCCGCCAGTGAGCAGCGCCCGCTTGCCCGTGAGGTCGGTGCGCGCGTTGCGCTTGCCGTGGCTAAACTCTGCGCAGCTCGGGCAGAGCTGGTGGTAGAACGACTCGACCTTCGTGTACGGCTGCTTGCAGATGTAGCATGCCTGCGCCTTGCGCAGCTCCCCAACGTACTTCGCCTCCGAGGTGGCGGTGAGGGTGAGGCCGCGGGTCTCGTCGTCGATCCTGTCGGGCGCTCCCGTCGCGGTCGCCTCGATTACGGCGCGGTTCGCCTGAGCAATCTCGCCGCGCTGCACCCGGCGCCGCTCGCTCTTCGCAGCCTTATACATCGCCGATGTCGCACGGCGGATGGTGACGACGTCCGCGTGCTCGCTTGGCAGCTTTGCGGCTGCGGCGATGACGCGCAGCGCGGTTTCGAGGTCCGCGGGGTCGATGTCGCTCGGTTGGGGCGTTGCGCCTGCGGGTGTCTCGGTCATTGCGTCAATGTTACGCGAGCTGGCTGGGCCCCGGGACGAGCGACGGCGACGGCCCTAGCTTCGAAGGCCGTCTCCGTTGACGTGCACCACGGTGAGGTGCACCTGTTCGAGCGCGAGCTGCGACGCGGTGACGGCCTCTGTGACAGCGGTGCTCGCCAGTTCGAGCACCTGCACGCTGCTCACGGCCGAGTCGACGCCGACCGCTGCCGTCACCGTCACGCCCGACGTGCCGTCGTCGACGCGCACGAGGGATGACCGCTGCTGTTGCCCGCGTAGCAGCGCCGCGCTGGCGTCGATAAGCTTCGCGACGCTGCTGCCCGTCCGATAGAGTCCTGTCACTCCGGGCACAGATCGGATGGCAACTTCGAGCGCTGCTTCGAGGCGGTCAGCGGCACGTTCGGTCATGTGTTCTCTACTATCTGCGGGTTCACGGGCTGCACATCGCGCACGACGATGTCGACGTCGGTCAGCGTTACTGTCGTGTGGGAGGCGACGAGTGATCGGATCTCCGCGCGAACGGCATCCGCTGCCGCGTGAATCTCGGCGCCGTACGGGACGCTCAGTTCGATCGCCACGCGGACGGGTGCGTTCGGCTCGGTGATGTCGCCGGCGAACGTACATTTGCCGACCAGCGTACCGGGGGCCGCACGCTCCGCCCGCCGGATAAGGCCGCGGAGCGCGCCCTCGGTGATTCCGGCGTCGGTCGCGGGGCTGTCGAGGACGATCGGGATCCGTCGTCCGGCGTGAACATCGAGCGCGATGCCTGCGAGCACCCCTTGCACCCAGCTGTCCTCCGCGAGAGGTTCGGCGGCCGCATCGGCGTCGAGGAGCAGGGGTGAGAGCTCGCCGATGCGCTGTAGCGCGTCGAGGGCGCGCTGACACCCTGCGGACGCCTCGATGCGGGGATTGGGCGGGGTGCGACCGTTGTCGAGGTACTCGGAAAGTTCTTCGATTGAGACGCCGTCGAGGTCTTCTGGGCGCAGCCCAAGGAGCGCGCGATGGTCGGTCTTGCTCATCGCCACTCCTCCATTCGAACGATTATGTGTTTCCGGGCCCGGGCAAGCTTGCCGCGCACCGTCGAGGCCGGGAGCTCGAGCTGCTCAGCGATCTCGTCGTAGCTATACTCGCCGATTTCTCGCAATACCCAGCATTGACGCTCGGTGTCCGGTAGATCCGCAAGTGCTTCCTGTAGCGCTTGCACGCCCGCGTTGGCCTCGTGTCTTCGGGGAGGGTCCGAGTGCTGCGGCCCGGGTACCTCGAGAGCCGTAATATCCGTGTGCGGGCGCAGGGCACGCACACGGTCGACCGCTTTTCGACTCGTGATGCGCATGATCCAGCTCTTCACCCGGTCGGGGTTCTCCAGTGTCTCCAGCTGCTCCCACGCCGTGATGAATGTCTCTTGCACCACGTCGTCGAGCTCGGCGGTGCCAGGCAGTATCCGTCTCGCATAGGCCCGCATCATCGGAGCGTATCGCCGCACCAACGCCGCGAAGGCGACGGTGTCTCCCTCGGTTGCCCGTCCGACAAGGATCCAGTCGGGCGCTGTTTCCAATACTTCCCGGTGGTGTTGCTCCGCCATCCGTCGCTCCCCTCGCACGGTGTGCTTCCCCCGAAACCCATTGCGGCCATTCCCCACTGACCACGATCCCCATCCTCGGTACGGGATTCACAATCGCACGACCCTTTGTAGGTTTCTGGCAACCATTCGACCCTGCGGCGCTCAGAACGCGAGGATTCGACAGTTTCGCCACGACGGCCGATGAGGTGGCCTGGGCCACCTCACCGGCACCGTGCCTACTTCTTGAACGCGTCCTTGACGTCCTCGACGGCTCCCTTCGCCTCGCCCTTGAGCTTGTCGGCTTTGCCCTCCGCAACGAGCTTGTCGTTGTCGGTGAGCTTCCCGACGGTCTCCTTGACCTGTCCTGCGACCTTGTCAGCGGCCGCCTTGATCTTGTCTTCTGCACTCATGATGTTCTCCTGTCTGATGTGCCCCGAGGGATTCGGGGTCTGTGGTGGTGGGTTGGGTTTCTGGTTATGCGCCCAGTACGCGCTTCTGCGCCTGCTGGACGAGCTTGCGCGTGGCCTTGGCGCGTCGGCGGCGAGCCTTTTGCGCTTCAGGGCTTGTCCACAAGCGTTCGATCTGGTGGCGAAGATCTTCGTAGTTCTTCCCACGAGACTTCGCCGACTCGACGCCTACCCAATAGGCCGCTATGCCGATGACAGCGACAATGAACAGGTTCTTCCACATCGTGTTCCCCCCTTTCTGATTGTGACTAGTGGCTGAGCTAGCGGACCCGGGGCTGGTCGGCGGCAAGTTTTGCGCGCAGACCCGAGTGGATCGAGATGTATGTCGGCGGTTGTTCCCCCAGCAACGTGCCGAGATTGTCGAGGAGGCCGGCAACAGTGGCCGCGGTGCGAGCGGGCGAGACGTTCTGACGGGGCGTGACGCTCACGTGCAGCACGTCCTGGCCGCGCACGCGGCTCGCGCTGACCTTCGTCGACAGAATCTCTTCGTGCCTCGACAGCGACTCGTTCAGAGCATCGGCGACGAACCCCTGTGTCACGGTGACGGGGCCGATCGCTCCCTCGTCCCCCTCGACACGAGTCACGGTATGCACCTTGCCACCGCCCAGGCGGGCCACGGTGACGACCGCGAACACAACGAGCGCGAGCAGCACGAGGAGCAACCCGAGGGTCACCCAACTGACCGTCGTGCTCGGGTGCAGCCGAGCGCCTTCGTCAGCGGCGATGAGCCACTCGCGCAGCTGGCCAACACCGTCCCGCCACGCCTGGCCCGCTGGACGCCAGATGATGGCGGCGAAGGCCGTTCCACCTGCCGCGAGCAGGATGAGCCCGACGACGAGCAGGATGCCGCGGTTCACCGCGCGGTTGGTCGCGTTCATTCCTGGCCTCCGTTCGATGTGGGGCGCTGGATCCGGGCTCGGGCACGAACCGTGGGCGAAAGCCCATAGCTCGACAGCTCGGCGGCAGCGATCTCACGGACGTACCCGGCGTCGATCTGCTGACCGGGCTCGGGTCGGACAGTGACGTCGGCGCTTCGGTGTCCGATGCCGACGACAACGGCGCCGCGCGAGACATCAAGCTCACGCCGCACACGCTCGGCGACCGCCGAGGCGATGACGCCGTTGTCGGCGACAACCGCATACGGGCCATCGGTGAGCTGGTGCTTTGATCGCCGGCCAGGCGCTATCGCGAGGCCAACCAGCACGAGCCCAAGCACGACGATCGCTAGCGCGCCAACGGCGCCCGCACTACCAAGCGCGGGCACGTCTCCGAGCCACCTGGCTGCGTCTCCCGGAGTGACGAGCAGCGGTTCTGAGCGCGTGAGATGCAGCACGAGCTCGATCCCCACATAGGTGGCCGCGGCCGCCGTAAGCACGAGTGCTCCGACGGCGAGCACGGTCCGCGGGGAATGAGTCTCGCGGCGCACGACGCGCGTCAGTGTGCCATTCAACATTTACCTCACCCGCCTCTGCTCTGGAATGATCGCCCCGGTGACCACGACCGACACACGCCTGATCTCCCTGCCGGTGAGCAGGCCGAGCTCGCTCACGAGCGCGGTCTGCAGCGCGCGCACGCGCTCCAAGAGCGGCATCTCCGCCTGGATGGCTCCAGTCTGAGACAGCTCGGGAATGGGCAGTTTCGTCGCCACCTTCACGGTGAGCGCCCCGCCCCAGTCCGCGAGATCGACGTTCACCGCCTCGCGCGGTGCGCCGGCTCGGTGTGCGATCGACTCGCGGACAGCTTTCTCGAGTGCGCGCGGCTGAACGCGAATCGCGCCCCGCACGTCGTGGCGTGGGCCGACCGTCTGCTGAGCTGGCGCGTCAACGGTCGTGGGGCTCATGACGACGTTCGCCTCCCCGTGAAGACGCCGGCGAGCGCCCGGAGGTCGAGATCGCCCGACACCACTCTGCCGACCAGCGCGCCGACGGCCATGAGGATCGCGACGAGGAGGAATCCCCAGAACCCGAAGATAAGCCCCGCAAACGCGAGCACCGCGCCGGTCAGCGCGCCCGCCAGTGTGGCGCTCATGAGACGCGCGACTCTGTGTCGTCGTCAGCATCGTCGGTCGGCAGGTGCACGTCGTTCACATCGACGTTGACCTCAACGACCTCGAGTCCGACCATCTTGGTGATCGCTGCGGTGACTGCAGTGCGCACGTTCTCGGCGACCGTCTGGATCGGTGCCGGGTAGTCCACCACGATGGTGATGTCGGCGGCCGCCTGAGTTTCTCCGACCTCGACCTTGACGCCCTGCGTGAGGTCGGTCGCGTTCATCGCTTCGCGAATGGCGCCGAGCGCCCGCGCTCCACCACCGCCAAGCGCGTAGACTCCGCCGACCTCGCGGGCCGCGATTCCCGCGATCTTTGCCACGACGCCCTCGGCGACGCTTGTGCGTCCGCCTGCGTGGTTCGTCTCGTTTGCGTCATTGGAGAACTGAACCCTGTCGACGCGCGACGATGGCGACGCCGCGTGTGGGGCGGGTGCCGCCGGGGTCGCGCTTACTGGGGTGGTGTTCTTCTTTTCAGTAGCCATCAGAATTTCCTCCCTATCGGGGTGCGGCCCGAACGGCCACACCGTCAGTGCGAGCGCATCATGTCGCTCTGCAGGTAGGTCGGTGGGAGGCACAACATCGTCACAAAAAACCGAGAAACTACGATCAATTTCTGAGATTTACGCCGCGTGTTGGCCTAGTAGCACCGGCGCGATGGATATTTCTGCACCGACTGCGCACCATCGGGGAGGGGCGCAGGCTAGTTCGTCGAGACGAGCGGCAGGGCCCGCCCGCTGACGAAGGATCGCTCACTGCCGTCAACGGGGTCGGTGAACCGGAGCTCGCTCGCGAGCAACTGGAGCGGCGTCGAGAAGTCATCGATGGCGACGTTTCGGGCCGCGGGGTAAAGCGGGTCGCCCTCGATCGGGATCCCGAGGCTCCACAAATGGATGCGCAACTGGTGGGTCTTGCCCGTGCGCGGGGTCAGCCGATAGACGGCGCGGCCAGGCTCGCCGCCGAGCGCGGCCTCTTCCTGCGAAGTGAGCGTGCGCTCGAACTCGACGAGCGACTCGGAGTTCGGTTTTCTCCCCGCCAGCACCTCGGCCTGCATCGTTCCAGGCACCTTGTGCAGGTGGTTTCGCACCGTCGTGGGAAGCTCAAGTCCGTCGCTCACTGGCGCGACAGCCCGGTACGTCTTCGTCACCTCGCCGTCTTGGAACATCGTCTGGTAGGCGCCACGAAATCTGCGCTCGACAGACATGAGCAGTACGCCCGAGGTCACCCTGTCGAGGCGGTGCATCGGGGTGAGTTCTGGCAAACCGAGCTCGTGTCGCAGGCGCACGACGACGCTCTCCCTGACGTGTCGGCCGCGCGGAATTGTCGAGAGAAACGCGGGTTTGTCCACGACGACGATTCGGTCGTCGCGAAACAGCACCGGAATGTCGCCGGGCACCGGCGCCTCGTCTGGCAGATCGCGGTAGAACCACACGAAGACGTTTGATCGGTACGGGTCAGCAGCGAGCACAGGCTCGCCAGACTCGAGCACGAATCTGCCGTCTTCGATGAAGGCGTCTACATCGATGTGCGCGCCGACTCTGAAGTGCAACCAATCACGCATCGAGACCCACTCCCGCGGGTCCTCCCCCGGGCGTGCAGCAGAGTTCAGCCAGGCTGCGTCAAGCCCCATACGCTGGGGCAACGGAGAACGCGGAGGCACCAGACGAGCCTACCGCCAGCAGAACAGCGTCGCCTCGCCGCCCCCTACGAGCAATTGCCGCACACGCCCGACAGAGCCATCATCATGAAGCAGTTCGGGCAGACTGGCTGCACTCGCTCCTGCTGAGCCGCGGGCTTCGCCTTCGGTTCAGCCTTCGGCTTCGCGGCCCTGGTCCCCTTTGCACGCGATGCCTTCACCGGGCCACGCTCGGCCGCGAGCTCCTCGGCCTCAATGATCGAACCGCGCCCGTGCAGGGGGTGGTCAACTGCCCACATGCCCGGCCGGCGGCTACTCCGCCAGCGCGGCGCCTCGCTGCCTGCTGCAGCGATCGCGTCCTCTTCTGACATGAAACCGACCGAGTATCCCTGACGCACCTGAATGTCGGGGCCCCCGTCAGAGCGCACAACCGTGATGCCGCCGTCGGCGCGCAGCAGGCGTTCGACTGGAATTCGGCTCATCATTGTGCGCAGAAACACTCGGTTCGGAACCGGGGCGCGCCGATGCACGAGGGCTTCCTCCAGCGATCCGTAGCGATTCAGCGGTGATTCATTCGTTGCCGACAGATCCATGATGTGTGCCCTCCCCAGGTGCGTGCGGGCGAAAAATTGCCACCCACCAGTATCTCGCACTTGGCCGCATTGCCACTCCACGGCGGGGCGCCGGGCGCGGCTACGCGGCGGTCGATGCGATCCGCGCGCGAACTTCCGCCAGGTAGATCAGGAGCGCGCGCTCCGCCCAGCTTGGAGTGCACTCGTCACGGACAACAACATGCAAAGTCAGCCCGTCGACGAATGCGTGCAATTGGTCGACAAGGTCCTCCGAAGTCGACCCAAGCCACTCGGCGACATCGTGGCACACACTTCGAATGTAGGCGTTCGCTCGCGCCCTGACAGGCTGCAGTTCCGCGTCGGCGACCGCAGCCATCTCAAGCGCAAGCCACACGACCGCCTCGGTGTGCTTCTCGCCATCGACAGGCATGAGTTCCAGGAGCGCGTTCTTGCCCCAGTCGCTGTCTCGCGGAAGCTCCTCGACTCGCTCTTGCAGCCGTTCGAGCACGGCAGATATTGCGCGCTCACGGACACTGCTTTGTGTGGGGAAGGAGTACCGGAGCGAGCTTGGCGCCAGGTCCGCTTCTTTTGCCACGCTTCGCACGGTGAGCGCCGTCATCCCTTCGCGGGCGATGACGCGCCATGCCGCCTCAACAACAGCTCGATCTCGCGCTTCGTGGTCGAGCTGTCTTGCCATACAGAGATTCTCGCACAGTTGTGCTACTATCTCAATTCGCACAACTGTGCGACTATTCGTGCGGGCGACACAGCCGACGCTGAAAGGACAACGATGTCGACGCACTCCACTCCACCGACGATCGAAACGAGATCGATCGATTACGTCCCTCGAGCCGAACGCCGAGGCAAGGTCTGGCACCAGGGCCCCTTCTGGTTCACCGGAAACTTCGTGATCCTCACCATGCTCGTTGGGTTCACCGGGCCGACAATGGGCCTTAGCGTCCCGTGGACCGTGCTCGCGATCGTGCTCGGCGCCGGGTCTGGCACTTTCTTCATGGCCTTTCACGCGAACCAGGGCCCTCGAATGGGGCTCCCCCAGATGATCCAGTCTCGCGCCCAGTTCGGCTCACGTGGCGCAATCATTCCCTTCATCGCGACGGTCTTCGTCTACGTGGGGTTCATGGTGTTTGACACCATCATCGGCACTCAAGGCATCCAGACCGTCGCGCCTGGCGGCGACTTCTTCTGGTACCCCGTGCTTATCGTCGTCTCGATTGTGATCGCCATCGTGGGCCACGACCTCCTGCATGTCGTGCAACGCTGGCTCACCTACATTCTCATCGTCACCTTCGGCATCGTGACAGTTCTCGCGATCTTCGTGCTGCCCACCGCCGCAGGAGCGCCGGGCCTCAGCGCAGGCTGGAACACCGCAGCGTTCTTTGTTCAGTTCTCGCTCGCTGCGGGCTTTAACCTCAGCTACTCGGTCTATGTCTCGGACTATTCCCGGTACCTTCCAGAAGACGCTCCGGCGGGCAAGCTCATCGGCTGGACGTACGCCGGCGCGGCCGGCTCCGCAATATGGCTGATGTCCCTCGGAGCGGTACTCAGCAGCAAGATCCCGAACGTCGATGGCATTCCCGCCCTCATGCAAACTGGTGACCTGCTGTTCCCGGGCTTCGGCACCATTGTCGTTCTCGTGGGGTCGGTAGCGCTCATCACGATCATGGGCGTGAACGCGTACGGAGCCATGCTCACCGGCATTAGCGCAGTCGATGGGTTCAAGCGCATGCGGCCAACCGTCACGCTCAGGGTTGTGAGCCTCGCACTTGTTGGGGCCCTCGCCCTCGTCGTCGCGCTCTCAATCCCAGACGACTACCTCGACAGCTTCAACTCATTCGTGACACTCATGCTCTACTTCTTGGTGCCGTGGACCGCGGTGAATCTCGTCGACTTCTACTTCGTGCGCCACGGCCGCTATGCCATCACCGAGATCTTCAACCCCAACGGAATCTATGGCCGTTGGGCGTGGCGCGGACTTGTGTCGTACCTTGCGGGTTTCGTTGTCGCGATCCCGTTCTTCTCGCTCCCGATTTATACAGGCCCTGTCGCACACGCCCTCGGAGGCGCTGATCTATCGTTCGTGCCAGCAATCATCGTCTCCGGCGGCCTGTACTTCCTCCTGACGCGCGGGCAAGACCGCACCGCCGAAGCGGCAGCGATCCTGCAAAGTGAACGCACGCTCGAAGGACCTCGCTGACGCCAGAGCCCAGTTCCCTCACCGGCCACGTGCCACCGCATACCAAGGAGCATCAATGACGCATCACACCGTCGCCATCGTCCAGTATCCGCCAGTTGTGCTCGACCTGAAAGCGTCGATTGCGCGCGCGGTCGACCATGTCTTAGAGGCAGCTGATGCCGGCGCACGCCTCGTCGTGTTCCCCGAAACCTGGCTGACGTGTTACCCAGCGTGGGCGTTCGGCATGGCCGGATGGGACGATGCCGAAGCCCGCCACTGGCATGCCCGGCTGCTTGCGGAGAGCCCGGTCATCGGCAGGCGAGCTGACTCCGAAGACGAACTTGCAGACCTCCGGGCAGTTGCCGCGAACCGGCAGGTGACTATCGTCATCGGCTTGAACGAGAGATCTGGCAGCGGAGGCACCCTCTACAACAGCATTCTCACGATCGGCCCAGACGGCTCAACGCTCAACCTCCACCGGAAGCTCGTGCCCACTCACTCCGAGCGAATCATTTGGGGGGCGGGAGACGCTGCCGGACTCCGGGCGGTCGACACCCCAGTTGGCTTGGTTGGTGGCCTCGTCTGCTGGGAACACTGGATGCCGCTCGCCCGTCAGGCACTGCACGCCACCGGGGAGGAAATCCATATCGCAGCATGGCCGGAAACAAGTGATATTCACCAGGTGGCAGCTCGGAGCTACGCGTTCGAAGGGCGCTGCTTTGTGCTCTCGGCTGGACTGTTCCTCGCAGTTGAAGACCTTCCGGAGACGCTCCGTGAGCCGTTTCGGATCGGGGTGGGCCCGGAGGCTCCCACCTCCGGCCTCCTCTTCGACGGCGGGTCGTCAATCATTGGCCCAGACGGAAACTACGTCGTCGAGCCAGTGCGCGGCCGACAGGGAATCGTGCTTGGCGACATCGACTTGAGCGCGATCGATCGCGCTCACCACGATCTCGACGTCGTCGGGCACTCGGCTCGCAACGATGTCTTCGAGCTGAAGGTCGACGCCCGCCGGCGCGAGGGAGTCGTGGTGCAGCGCGACTAACCGAGCCGGCCGAGCCTGTACCCTCGCCCGCGGACAGTCTCGATGAGGTCTTTGTCGGTCTTGCGTCGCAGGTAATGCACGTATGTTTCGACGGTCGTGTCGCGCTCCCCGTGTGCGAATACGCGCGCGAGCAGCTCCTCGCGTGAGAACGTGCGGCCAGGTTCGGCGACGAGCACCGAGAGCAGGGCTGTCTCGGTGCTCGTGAGCTGCACGCTCCCCTCGTACGGGGATTCGATGCGTTGATCCTCCGGCGAGAATTCCCACCCGCCGATGTCGTAGCGCGGGCCCGCGCCGTCGTAGCGGCGGGTGAGCGCGCGAAGCCTCGCGTTCAGTTCTTCGAACTCGAAGGGTTTCACGAGGTAGTCGTTGGCGCCTGCGTCGAGCCCTTCGACCCTGTCATGCAGTTCGCCAAGCGCGGTGAGCAGCAGCACCGGAGTCTCCACCCGCCGGCGCCGCAGTTCGCGCACCCACTGTTCGCCTGCCATTCCTGGAAGACCGCGGTCGACGATCACCACGTCGAACTGTGTCGCGGCCACGCGCTGCTCCGCGTCCTCGGCGTTTGAGACAAGCTCAACATCCCAGTGCGCGGCGAGCACGTCGCGCATGATCGGGCCGAGGCGTGGGTCGTCTTCGACGATGAGTAGCCGCAGCACTACTGCCTGCCATTCGTGTCAGCGAGCGGGAGGGTGAGCTCGAAGGTAGTGCCACCTGGCCCCGAGTTCGCGACGCGCACGGTGCCCCCGTGTGCCTCGCAGAGTTCGCGCACGAGGGCGAGTCCGATGCCGCGGCTCGTGCGCGCGGCGCCTCGGGCAGTTGCCGGCTGGGTACCCTGCGCGAACCTGTCGAACACGCGGTCGGGGGTGATGCCCTGTATCCCATCGCCGGTGTCCTGCACAGTCACGACCGCCTCGCCGCCGCGCGCTGTGCCTGTGATCGTGATGACGCTTCCGGCGGGGGCGTGGTCGAGCGCGTTGTCTGCGAGGGCGACCAGGCAGCGCCGCACCGCCTGCACCGGGGTAGCGACGACGAGGTCGTCGCTTTCAGCCACGAGCGTCACGCCGTACGGCTTGGCGACCTCGCTGAGGTCGCGGGCGACTGTGGCTATGGTCTCGGCGAGCGGCGCCGTTCCCGATTCGTGTGGAGCGCCAGATGTCGTCGTGAGCATCGCGTCGATCACTTCGGCCATGATCCTGGCGTCTTGCCTGAGCTCGAGCAGCACTGCGTGACGCGAGTCCCCGGGTGGGGTGAGCGCCGAGAGCTGCTGAGCGCGCGCGTCGATGACCGCGAGCGGCGTGCGAAGCTCGTGGCTCACGTCGGCGACGAAGCGTCGCTGCAGCCGAAACGCCTCATCCAGCGGGTAGACGGCGCGGCGCGCGATGAGGCGCGCGGCGAGCCCGGCGCAGATGATGGCACCGGTAGCGAGCAGGGCTGTCGCGAGGATGAGCTCGCCTGGGTCGAGCCGCACCTCGATTTCCCCGGGCTGGACTGGCTTCGCTACTTCGGATGGTGTCGTCTGCCAGAACACGAAGGCGAGGATCACGCCGCCGCCAATCACCACGAGCGCCGCGCACACCGCCATGACCTGCCAGCCGATCTGTGAGGCGGACCGGCGGTAGGCCTCTTCGTCAGGCCGCGGCCGCGGGTGTGTGTGCGCTCGCGCCATCTGTGCCCTCCCCGCGTCGAGGCCATGCATCCGGCCCGCGTACCAGTGTTGTCTCAACCTTCGCACGTTTCGGTCACTTCGCGCGAACGCCCTGGGCTGGGGCTGCGTGCATGCCAGCCTCGCGCACGCATGAGAGCGCGACCCCAACCGCGAGCAGGAGGGAGAGTAGCGACGTGCCACCTGCCGAGATGAATGGGAGCGGAACGCCGAGCACGGGCACGAATCCAAGCACGACGGCGATGTTCACGATCATCTGCGCTGACACCCACACGGCGAGCCCACCGAACACCGCGCGCGCGAACGGGCTGTCGGTGCAGGTGCCAAGCGCGAGCAGCACTGCGGCGAGCGCGACGAACAGGGCGATCACTGTCGCGGCGCCGACAAACCCGAGTTCTTCGCCGAGGATCGCAAAGACGAAGTCGTTCTCGGCCTCGGGCAGCCAGTGCCACTTCGCTGTCGAGCCGCCAACGCCGGTCCCGAAAAGACCGCCCTGCGCGAGCGCCCAGAACCCGTTGAGCGTCTGCCAGCACCCCGCGTACGCGTGCTCGGCGTCGCGCAGGCAGTCAACTTCGAAGAAGTGCATGATGCGCACAACCCTGTTGGGCTTCATGAGCGTCATGGCTGCGATGCCGATGGCCGCCACTGCCGCAATTCCCGCAAGGATTCGGAGCCGCACGCGCGAGAAGTAGAGGGACCCGAACACGAGAGCGGCGAGCACGAGCAGCGTGCCGAGATCGCCGCCGAGGATGTTGATGAGCATCGACGCCGCGACGACGGGCAGGATCGGGATCGCGACGTGCACCCATTCGCCGAGCAGCCGGCGCTTCGCGGCGAGCACTGCCGAGACCCAGACGAGCAGCACGAATTTCATGAACTCTGCTGGCTGCATCGATATCGGGCCGAGCCTCAGCCAGTTCCGGTTGCCGCCGGCTTCGTAGCCGAGGGGCGTGTAGACGAGGATCTGGAGGAAGAAGCCAATCGCGAGTAGTAGCCAGGAGTATCGGCGCAGCGTCGCAGTCGGCACTCTGCTGATCGCAAGCATGAGGCCGATCCCGATCGCCGCGTACGCGCCCTGCCTGAGCACGCCTCCGAGCGGGTTTCTCCCAGAAGAGATCGCGGCGACCTGGCTCGCCGACTGCACCATGAGCACTCCGACGGCGACGAGCAGCAGCACGATTGTGAGGAGCGCGATCGTCAGCGTGCGCAGTCTCCCGCTCCCGGCCGGAACGATTCCCGGCCTCGTGACACGAGGCTCGTCGAGGACGACCCGCTGCTGCCGCACGTGACGCCCCCAGTCAATTCACACAGGGGATCGAGCCCGCCCGAATGGGCTCCTCCCACGAGTCGTAGCGGGCGGTACCGGGGGCTTGCGGTTCGTCAGCCGACTCCTGCGTGACGTCGTCGTCGGGTGCGTCAGTCTCTTCGGCGTCGGCCGCTGGGTCGGCCACCTCGCCCACTGCCTCAGCTGTGCCGTCTGCTGCCTCTTGCACCTCTGGCTCGAAGTAGCTGCCATCGAGGATCGAGGCGACGAGTGCCTGCACCTCGTCGATGTCGACGATGTTGACGTCGGCGCCGCCGATATTCTCGAACCCGACGATTGGCAGTGTCACGAACTCGGCTCCCGTCTGCGACACCTGGTGGGCGATCTTCAGAAAGCCAAGCACGTCGAACTCGGAGTCGAGGGCCACGTGCTTCTGCGTCACGTCGACAAGCGACCACACAGTCTTCGGGTTCATGAGCGTGCTCTTCTGCTGCAGCTTGTCAGTGAGCGAGATCATGAACGCCTGCTGGCGGCGCGACCTGTCGAGGTCGGTGAGAAACGGGCCGTCGTACCCGGTGTCGCGACGCTGTCGCACGAAGCTCATCGCCTGCTTGGCGTCGATCTCTTGCACCCCGGCGTCGAAGTTTGCGCCAGAGAACGAGTCCTCTGTCGCCTGGTTCAGGCACACCGAGACAGGTGCGACGGCCTCAGCGACGTGGTAGAAGCCACCCATTGTCATCTCGACGAAGTGATCGATGCGCACGTCACCGAGAAAGTGTGAGACTGTCTCGATCTGGGCTTGGCGGCCTGCAGCGCGCGCCTGCTGATACAGCTCGTCGTCCGAGAGCGGCTCCTCGCCCCACGACAGCTCGTTCATCTTCTCTTGCATGGCGAGGCCGTAGGCCTCCTTGATCTTCGAGTGGGTCACGCCGAGCGGCGCGCCAGCAATCTCGACGTAGTCGTCGCGGGGGATCGAGATACCAACTGTCTTCGATCGGTCTTCGGGGATGTGCAGCAGCATGAGCACGTTGGCGTTGTAGCCGCCGTCGTCTGCGCCGCCAGCGTGCAGCGCCTCGTAGACGCCGTCGGGGAGCGGGTTGCCATTCTGGTCAACGCGACTGTCCATACCCATGATGAGGATGTTCTGTTCGCCCGGCTCTGGTGCGACCTCTTCGACCTGCGGCAGTACGAAGTCAGAGCGAACGATGCTGTCGGTTGCTTGGTGATAGGCGAAGACGATCGCACCGCCCGTCGCGACGAGCGCTCCCGCGACGGTTGCCGCGATCACGATCGTCAGGCGCTTGCGCCGACGCCGGCTCATGCGAGGTCTGCCCGAGCGGGCGGGTGTCTCAAGCAGGGGTGAGTTGTGCATGTGGATCCGTTCGGTACTCGGAGCAGAAATCACGTGGCGGGGCCGCCCTCCGGAGGTTTCGTCCCCGCCACTGATCCAGGTTCCCCCGTGCGCGCCAAGAATTCTCCAAGGAAGGGCGCCTGCCCACGCCCCCTTGGGCATAGCTGGCGCATTGATACAGTGTGGTCTGATGAATAGCGTCGAGGTGCCTGAAGACAAGCCACGGAAGTTCGGGGCCCTCCTCGATCGTCGGACGGGGCCGTACATCGGCGGCGGAGCCCTCTCGATGATGGCCGACAACGTCGAGCACGTGCTCGCCTACTGGGTGCTCTGGCAAACATTCCACTCCCCCTGGCTCGTCGGGTTCCAGATCGTCAGCCACTGGCTGCCATACCTGCTCTTCTCAGTTGCGGCCGGAGCGCTCGCTGAGCGTTTCGACCCCAGGCGCGTCATCCAGGTGGGCCAAGGGCTGTTCATGGCGGTCTCTGCAGCCTGGGGCGTCCTCTTTTTCACAGGCAGCCTCGAGCTCTGGCACGCATGCGTGCTGCTCGTGCTGCACGGCATTGCCGGCTGCCTGTGGATGCCTGCCGAGCAACTGTTGCTCTACAGGTTCGCCGGCCCCAAGGAGCTGCCCGGCGCAATCCGCATGAATGCGACGTTCAGGTCGCTTGCGTTCCTCGCCGGCCCGGTCGTCGGCTCGGCGCTCCTGCTGAGCATCGGTCCGGCCGCCGGCATGTTCGTGAACATCCTGTTCTATCTGCCGCTCACACTCTTCCTGTGGTTCGTGAAGATTGACAGGCGAGACCCCGAGGCGGCGGCTTCCGAAGCCGAAGCACCCCGCGCGACCGAGAAGCCGATGACGTTCTTCTCAGCGTTCAGCGTCCTCGGCACAATTCGGCGTGACCGCGAACTGCTCGGCATGATCCTGCTCTCGGCACTCAGCGCTGCGACGATCGGCGCCGTGATCCAGAACGCAATGCCAGAGTTCGCAGAGGGGCTCGGCGCAGGCTCCGCGGGCCTCGCCTACGGCGTCCTGCTGTTCGCGAACGGAGCCGGCGGAGTGCTTGGCGGGTTCCTGCTCGAGGCCACCGGCCGCGTCCCAACAACCGCTCGCACCGCGGTGGTTGCCGCTGCCATTCTCGGCATCACAACCGTGGTGTTCGCGGCGAGCTCGATCTACGCGCTCTCTGTCGCCGCGCTCCTCGTCGGGGGTGTCGCCCGCATCACCGCGGATGCGACGGAGATGAGCATCGTGCAGCTACGAGCCCCCGACGACGAGCGCGGGCGCGTGATCGGCGCCTACACAATGTTCGGTCCAGGCATGATGACGTTCAGCGGTCTCAGCGTCGCGGTGCTCGGCTCCCTGTTCGGCCTCCGCGGATCTGTGCTCTTTGGCGGCACCGTGCTCACGCTCGGTGCAATCGTTCTCGGGTTCTTCATCCTGCGGCCGGGCCGCGCGGTGGAACCCGCTGACGAGCTCCCCGCAGCCGACAGCTAGATCAGTGCCTCGTCGAGGTCGACGAGCTGCCTGTCTTTGGATGCGAGCAGATCGAGGTCTGCGTCAACCCGAGGCAGCACGTGCGTGATGAAGAACCGCGCCGTCGCCCGCTTTTCCGCGGCGAACGCCGGGGTGGCGTCACCGAGCGCCCCGAGCTGATCGAGGAACAACCAGGCGACGACGATGTCGCCCACCGCCTCCAGATAGTTGGCGGCGTTCGCGAGCGCTGTCGTCGGGTCGCCGTCGGCCCAGAGCTCGCGGGTGACACCCTCCACCCGATCGACTCTGGCTGCGACGGGCGCCGCAAGTTCAGGTTCAGTCGCCGCTAGCCTTTCGCACGTCTCGCGCATCCGGCCGAGGAGATCGGCAAACCCCGACCCGCCGTGAAGCAGCACCTTGCGTCCGAGCAGGTCAAGCGCCTGGATCCCGTGGGTTCCCTCGTGAATCGGGTTCAGCCTGTTGTCGCGATAGAACTGCTCGACGGGAAAGTCGCGCACGTAGCCGCTGCCTCCAAGCACCTGAATCGCGATGTCGTTCGCCGCGAGGCCCCACTGCGACGACCAGCTCTTCGCGATGGGCGTGAGCACATCGAGTAGGAGCGCGAGCGCGGCGCTCCTGTGCGGATCGGTCTCGGCCTCGCTCTCGTCGAGGAGTTTGCCTGCGTAGAGGATCAGGGCCGTGCCGCCCTGCGCATATGCCTTCGCGAGCATAAGCATGCGCCTGACGTCAGGGTGCCTGATGATCGGCACTGCTGGGGCTGCGGCGTCCTTCGCGCCAATCTCTTTTCCCTGGATCCGCTCACGCGCATAGTCGCGGGCGTGTAGGAAACCCGTCGTCGCGAGTGCAACCGCGGAGGCGCCGACGCCGAGGCGTGCCTCGTTCATCATGAGGAACATGTAGTGCAGGCCGCGCCCCTCTTTCCCGATGAGGTACCCGACGGCCCCCGGTTCGTCGCCGACCGGAAACGCGCCCGAGCCGTAAGCGAGCGCGGTGTTCACCGTGCCGCGGTAGCCCATCTTGTGATTCACGCCGACGAGCGCCACATCGTTGCGCTCGGTGAGCGCGCCTGACTTACCGAGCCAGCGCGGCACGATGAAGAGCGAGAGGCCCTTCACGCCCGGGCCACCCGTCCGGGCGAGTACCAGGTGCACGATGTTCTCCGAGAGCTCGTGGTCGCCCGCCGAGATCCACATCTTGTCGCCACGCACCCTGTAACTGCCGTCGGCCGATCGAGTCGCGCCCGTAGTGAGGTCGCCAAGCGCGGAGCCGATGCCAGGCTCGGACAGGTTCATCGTGCCAAACCAGCTCCCCTCGAGCATGGGCGGCAGAAACTTTGACGCGAGTTCCTCTGAGGCGTGCTCGCGAATCAGGTTCGCTGCCGCCGTCGTGAGCAGTGCGTAGGAGACTGTTCCAACGTTCGCCGCCTGGAACCACATGAACGCTGCCCGGTAGACGACGGCCGGCACCTGAAAGCCACCGTGTGAGGCGTCCATCGTCGCGCCGAGAAACCCGGCCTCGGCGAAGGCACCCAGTGCGGCCTCAACCTCGGGGATGAGCTGCACCTTGCCGTCCACGAGCGCTGGCTCGTTGAGATCAGCCTTCCGGTTGTGGGGCGCGAAGTACTCCTCGGCGAGCTCTCGGGCGAGGCCGGTAAGGCCCTCGAACGTCTCGCGACTGTGCTCCGCGTAGCGCTCGAAGCGGCTCAGCGACTCGACATCGAGCCAGTCGTAGAGGCAAAAGTCGATTTCGGCCTGATCAAGAATCAGCGATTTCTTATGCTCCATGCCGCGCTCCGTCCACTGCAACCACTGCGTTACGCACCCACCCTACACAAAAGTAAAGTTGACGTCACTTTTATTTATGCGGAATGGTGACACGTGACGTGTGTGCACGCCGGGTACGCTGTCTCGTGCCGTAAGTCGCGGCACACCCTCAACGAGTGAGAGCGGGCAACACATGGCGCAGCACCCGGGCGACAGCCAGGCCGATCAGGCCGCGACGCCAACGCCGCTTCCAGCGACACCGAAGGGGCGCGATACGCGGGCCCGAATCACGGCCGCTGCCGAGGCGCTGTTCGACGAGCGCGGCTACGCGAACGTGCGCATCGCAGACATTACCGCGCGGGCGGGTCTCACGACTGGCGCGTTCTACCGCTACTTCACCGACAAGCACGAGCTCACGCTCGAGCTGTTGCGCGACCTCACGGTCGAGGTCTTCGAGTTCATTCGGATACCGCTCGATGCGGCAAACCTCGTCGCCTCGGTCACCGAGTCGACGCAGAAGTACTTCGAGTTCTACGAACGCCACCGCGCGCTCTTCGGCGTCATCGTCGAGCTGTCACAGACAGACCCCGAGATCGCCGAGATCTGGACGTCGTCGAGGCGAGCGTTCTACGACAGAATCAGCGGCGCACTCTCGAGGGCATCGCTTTCGGCGCACATCAGAACCGACCTCGACCTCGGCCTCGCGGCAGAGATGCTCGGCAGCATGACTGAGTTCTACGCCTTTCAGCGATTCGTGTTGCGCGATCCAAGCGTCGCCGGCCGGCCTCTCGACGAGGCGAGCAAGACACTCGCAACGATCTGGCTTTCAGGCATCTCCGCAGCCGGGCAGCACGCGCACACTCCGTAGGGAGCCCGTGCACCCGAGCAGCTAGGGCTTACGTCGCGTCAAAGCGTTCCCGCGCAGCCAGCACGTCCGACGCATGCTGGCGCGCCCAGGACTCGACCGCGAGGGCGACTGGGCGAAGGCTCTCCCCCGCACCGGTCAGACTGTAGACGACACGCGGCGGGATTTCGGCGAAGGCCTGCCGCTGCACGAGCCCGTCGCGCTCGAGCGCCTTCAGCGTTTGCGAGAGCATGCGCGGGGAGATGCCGGCGACACTCTGCGAGAGCTCCCCGTAGCGTGCGGGCCCGTCGGCGAGGGCGCCAATGATCAGCACAGTCCAGCGATCGCCGATCCGATCCACGAGTTGCCTGCTCGGGCAATTCGGGTCGTATGGGTCGAACTGGGGCTCGTTCATCTTGGCGCCCTCTCCGGTGAATCTAGTATGCGACGCCGAAGCGCTCGCGGCGATGCTCGCCGCGTTCGATCTCGTCGACGTAGGCAATAGCGTAGTCGGCACCCGAGATTGTCGACGACCCGTCGGGTGCGGTGAGGAGCACGTCGCCGCCAATGCGGAACTCACCTGTGCGCTCACCCGGGTTCCACGACCCAAACTCTGCGGCGGGGCTGACGTAGAACCAGTCGAGCTCGGCGGGGGCTTCGCGGAGCGAATCGAGGATCGCACCGTGTGCCTGCGCCTCGGGCAGGTACGCCTCTGGGAAATCAGGAGTATCGAACACCCTCGGGCCGTTCTCGGCAACTCGAAGTGAGCCGGCGCCTCCAACAAAGCTCAGTGTTGCCCCGTGCGCGACCGCGCTCGCGATCAGATGCGGAAGGGCGGTCGCCAGCGGGGGCTCGCCCTGAGCGTGCAGCGCAACAACGAGGTGATCGGCGCCTGCTGCGACTTCCTCGACGAGCTGCGCATCGAAGATCGACCCCGCTCGGACAGCGACCGCAGCCGCCTCACCGTCGGCGCCTCGCGAGACTCCGAGCACGTCATGCCCGCGCTCGGCAAGCTCGCGCGTGATGGCTCCGCCTGCGTACCCTGAATACCCAAACACTACAACTCTTGACATTGCTTCCCTTTCATCGTTTTTACTATCGAAAGTATAGTTACTTTTGAATCTATAGTTCTGGCAGTTTCCTGAGACCACTGCACGTGGTGGGCGCCGCACGCAATCATCGCCACGGGGAAGAATTTCGATGACACAATGAGCGCATTGGGTCTACATTTAGCTTCACGGCGCGAGTGCACAGTCAAGACACTGAGCGTGCAGCGCCCTGACTCGAGGGAGAGCGATGAAGCTCGACATTGCACACGTCGCGCAGCGCGCAGCAACCGGGCTCCTGCCTGAAGACTCACGGGTTGACGCGCTCATCGCCGACGCGTTTGCACACGCGGCGACCCATTCCGAGGGTGCTGTCGCGGACTACATCCCTGCCCTCGCGAGCGCCGACCCGACCCTGTTCGGCCTGAGCCTCGTTGACGTGCATGGTGAGGCTCACGAGGCCGGCGACTCGGGGGTCGAGTTCTCAATACAGTCGATCTCGAAGGCGTTCGTGTACGCCCTGTTGTGCGACGAAGTCGGCCATGAAGAAGCGCTCGCGACAGTCGGAGTCAATAACACAGGATTGCCGTTCAACTCGGTCGTTGCCATTGAGCTCAACGATGGGCACCCGCGAAACCCGATGGTGAATGCCGGAGCGCTCGCCACAACCGCCCTCATTCCGGGTGCCGACGCAGAAGCACGGTGGCTCACGATTCAGCACGGCCTGTCCCGGTTCGCGGGCAGGCGGCTCGAGCTCGACGAGGCCGTCTACCAGTCTGAGATGGCGGCGAATCAGCGAAACGCGGCCATCGCGCAGCTCCTCGAGAGCTACGGTCGTATCAGGCAAGACCCCTCCGAGGTTGTCGATGTCTACACGAGACAATGCTCGATCCTGGTGAGTGCGCACGACCTCGCGGTGATGGGTGCAACCCTGGCCGACGGCGGCGTCAATCCTGTCACTGGCGAACGCGTCGTGTCGGCAGAGGTCGCCCGCGACACGCTCGCGGTCATGACTGCGTCAGGGATGTACGAGAACTCCGGTGAATGGCTCTTCGAGATCGGCCTCCCTGGCAAGTCTGGTGTCGCTGGCGGAATCGTGTGCGTCGCACCGGGTAAGGGCGGCATCGCAACGTTCTCGCCACCGCTCGACGCCGCAGGCAACAGCGTCCGCGGCCAGATCGCCACCGCATACCTCTCTCGCGCGCTTGGGCTCAACCTCTTCGCGTCTGCTTCTCACTTCACACCGAAGGAGTAACACAATGTCAGCACCCTCAGCACACACCCCCGCCCACGCTGCCCCCGACGACGCCACCCAGGGGCTCCCCGACTCGCAGCTGGCGGACGCACCCGACGAGCGGAGTTCGTGGGTGCCCATGATCGGGCTCTTCCTGGCCCAGATCCTCATGTCGTACAACGTCGCGGCGCTCCCCGTCACGCTCGGCGGCATGGTGAGCGACTTTGGCGTGCCCGCGACCGACGTGAGCACCGCCATCGTGACGTACGGTCTCGTCGTCGCCGCGCTCGTCATGGTCGGCGCGAAGATCGGGCAGCGAGTCGGTTGGGTGACAATGTTCAGGATCGTGGTTGCGATCTTCGCGGCGTCGGCACTCACAATGATTCTCGCGCCGAGCGTCGGCTGGGTGATTCTTGCGCAGGCCCTCGCCGGTGCGTCCGCCGCGATCATCGTGCCAAGCCTTGTCGCGCTCATCGCCGAGAACTACAGGGGCGCACAGCAGGCGACAGCCATTGGCTCCCTCGGCTCGGCACGCGCGCTCGCCGGAGTGACAGCGTTTCTGCTCGGCGGCACCCTCGCCACGTTCGTGGGGTGGCGGCCGGTATTCGGCGTGGTGCTCCTCATCGCCGTCGTGGTGTTCGCGCTGAGTTTCAGGCTGCGGTCTGACCGCGGCGACGCGCGTATCGCAATCGACGTTGTCGGCGCGCTACTCATCGGCGCTGGCATCGTCTCGCTCACTCTCGGCGTGAACAACCTCAACCGGTGGGGCCTCGTCCGCGCAACTGACGACGCACCGCTGTCGATCCTCGGCCTCTCCCCCGCGCCCGTGCTCATCGTGGCGGGAATCATGTTCGTGCAGGGGTTCTTCGTCTGGACCCGGCGACGCACGAGCCTTGGGAGGGAACCCCTCGTGAGTCTCGCGGTGTTTGGGTCGCATCGTGAGCGCGCTGCGATCTACGCAATGTTTATCGTGGTTGCCCTCGAAGCGGCCCTGAACTTCACGGTTCCGCTATACATCCAGATCGTTCAGGGTCGCACCCCGTTCGACACCTCGCTCGCGATGCTTCCGTTCAACCTCACGGTGTTCGTCACAGCGACCCTCGTCGTCAGGTTCTACACGAGGTTCTCGCCGCGCACAATCGGGGTGTTCTCGTTCGTGCTCACCACGGTCGCCCTCGCCTGGCTCGCGCTCGTCGTCACGAACAACTGGGAGACCCTCCCCACGATCCTCGGCTTGTTTGTCTTCGGCGTCGGGCAGGGTGCCCTCGTGACGCTCGTCTTCAACGTGCTCGTCACCGCGGCGCCGAAGGAGCTCGCGGGCGACGTCGGCTCCGTGCGCGGCACCACCCAGAACCTCGCGAGCGCGGTGGGCACGGCCGTGGCGGGGGCACTGCTCGTTGGGATACTGAGCGCGAACGTGACCGCAGCGATCGCGAGCAACGTCGAGCTCACCCCCGAGCTCGTGGCACAGGCAGACATCGACTCGCGAACCTTCGTGCCGAACGATCAGCTCGCCGCCGCGCTCGAGGGCACTGATGCGACGGATGCTCAGGTCGAGGCATTCATCGAGGTCAACGAGCAGTCGCGGCTGCAGGCGCTGAAGCTCGGTCTGCTCATCCTCGCGGGCGTGAGCGCCATCGCGATCGTGCCGGCAAGCCGCCTCCCCAACGTGAAACGCCACGAGGTGCCCGACCTGAGCCCGGCAGACAACTAACGCGGAGGCGAGGTGCTCGTCAGCGGGTCAATCGCCCCGCGGCCAGACCTGCGGCTAGATCTGCACCTCGCCGCCCTCGACAGCGACGACCCCGCCTGCGACGACAAGCTCACGGCGCGGGCTTCGCATGAGCGCGTCCTGCGGGTTCTCGGCGTCAAGCAGCACGATGTCGGCGCGGGCTCCCACAGAAATGTCGTGGGTGACCGCACCGACAAACCCACCCGCTCGGCTCGATGCGACCTCGACCGCGTACTTGAGTTCGGCGTCGCTTCGCAGCCCGTGGAGCCTCGCGAAGGTTTGCGCGATCCTGAGCATGTCGCCGTCTCCGTAGGGCGACCACAGGTCGCGAATTCCGTCTGTGCCGAGGCCGAACCTCAGGTTTTCGGCCCGCATCTGTGCGAGTGGAAGCGGGGCCGAGCCGACGGGGGCCACTGTCGACCAGGTGATCCCGGCGCCTGCAAGTTCCGTCACCGTCTGCTCGACCCTGTCTGCAGGCAGGGTGCCCAGCGCGAACCCGTGCGACACGTTGACTCGCCCTTCGCGGGAGAACTCTCGCGTGCGGTCGATGATGAGCTCGTATTCGAACCAGCCGAGCGAGCCGCCATCGTGGAGGTGGATGTCGATGCCGCAGTCGCGATCGGCAGCGATGCGAAAGAGCTCGTCGAGCTGGCCAGCTGGGTCACGGTCGATCGCCGCCGGGTCGAGGCCTCCGATGTGCGCGACCCCGTTCGCCGCAGCCTGGTCGAGCAGGTCGCGCACGCCCGGTCGCCGGAGCACCCCATCCTGCGGGAACGCGACGATCTCGACGTCGACGGCTCCGCCGAGCACGTCGACCGCTCGCTGCACGGTCTCGATGCCCCGGAGCCCGGTGCCGAGGTCGACGTCGACGTGTGTGCGAACCCGCGTTGTGCCGTGCCTGAGGAACTCACGAAGCACGAGCACTGTTGAGTCGAGGCTTGGAATTCCCAGGCTGTCGCGCTCTGCGCGTTCGTGGGCGATTCGACCCTGGGTGCCCGCTTCTCCGCCGTACGGGACCCACGGTTTGCCCCACCAGCTCTTGTCGATGTGCGCGTGGGCGTTCACAAACCCCGGCAGGGCGAGGAGCCCGCGGCCGTCGATGATGCGCGCGCCGCTGCCAGTCGAGCTCTCAACCACGCCAGTGATCGTGTCGCCCGAGATTTCGATATCGACGGGAGCGCCGCCCCAAGGGCGGACCTGAGTGAGTACGAGATCCATGCACCGATGGTATACCAAAGTCTTCGTTAGGGGCGACCCCACTGAGGCCGGTCTCGCATTCGGCCCACCGCGCTACACGCGCGTGGCCCGCGATGCGGCCTCCCGCGTGGAGGTCCCGTCGAGATCCACCTCGCCGTGCGCTCCCTGCCACTGCGGCAGCGCGCCGTCCTCTGCCCTGGTCTGGTCTGCCTCCCCTGCGCCCGCCCGCCGCTCGGGGTTCCACAGGAACGCGACGACAACCGCAAGCCCAAACACGACAATTCCGGTGATGCCGAACGGCGTTCTGAAGACGCCAGCGACATACCCAGCCCCCGGGACCGTCGCAACGATCTTCCCGACCGTGCGCACTGTATACGGTTGCGGGTCATCGGCCGCGTTGGCGTCGCCCCGCATGGTGATCTCCCAGTTCTTGAACTGCTGCTCGATCGACGTCACGCGGTGCGTCACGAGACCGGCGTCGTTCGGTCGCTGCACGGTCACAATGTCTCCGACAGCGACCTCGGCCGCAGAGACCTCCTTCGCCATGAGCAGCGCACCTGTCGGAATCGTCGGCTCCATCGAACCAGACACAACGATCTGCGGCTTGAGACCGAACGCCAGCGAGGCGCCAAAAACGAGAATGCAGAAGGCCCCAACGAGCGCGGCAATCGTCAGGATCGCCGAGCGAATCCGTACCATCATGTGTGTCTACTTTCCCCTCAGTTCGGGCCGTTGCGCCCGTGGGTGCGCCGCGTGGCGCACCCGACTACTTCGATTGCGCCGCAAATCGAACACGAAGCGCAGTTTGGCCGCCGTTGTAGTCGGCGGTTTCGACTGCGTCGACGTAGTGCATGAACACCTCGATTGTGCGTTCAGCACCGGCAGCGCCAGCCACGTACGCGTCGCCCTGCTCGAGCGCATCGGCTCCGCGTGCGGCGAGCTCGCCTACGGCGGCAGCGGCCTGCGCGAGCGGCACTCCGTTCTGCGGGGCTTCAGGGTCGCCGAATATCACGTCGCCCGAGTCTGAATCTACTGCCGAGAAGCGGATGAACTTCGTAATGTTTGGCGCGCTTCCGACCGCGCCGTCGCCGATTGCCTCCACGACAAGACTCAGTTCACCAGTGTAGGTCTTGGAATTATTGAACACAGGCACTGCCGCCGAAATGGTGCGGCCAGGCACGAAGCTCTCGGCGTTCGGGATCGGCCAGTCGATACCGGCATCATCGTCAGCCTGTTGGACGGTTCCGTCGGCATCGACGAGGGCGATATCAAACTTGGATGACGAGCCGATACCCTCGCCGCCACCGCCAAGGTTCACGTTCGCGAAGTCAGAGTACGTCGCCCAGGTCAACAGCGCACCGCCGCCAAGCAGCACCCCGCCAGCAAGCGCCACCCTGACGAGGCCCTTACGTGTGGGGCGTCGGCCGGCCATGTGCGCACCGCGTTCAGTTGCAGCGTGACGGAACGGTTTCATGATCTTCCCTTGCCTGAATCGATAACTTGATTACGTGGACGCTCCCGGAGGGAGCATGCGGCCGTGCACATCAGTACACCTCCGTCACGCGGATGCCCGGAAGCACGAGCGGAGTGAACGTTGCCCGCCGCTCGGTCGAGCCAGAAATGGCTCCCTCACTTGTCGACCCCCACCCGATAAGCACGGAGTCGGCTCGCGTGGCGTAACTCGTGTCGCGCGAGCCACCCACGGCGATGATGTCCCGCAGCGGCAAGCGGATCGGCGCTGTTGCATCGGTCTGCCCCTGCCCCGTCTGCCCGTTCGGCCGGATATTGCCGGAGGCTTGCCACGACGCGTTGTCGCCCCAGCCCCACACTGTGCCTGTCTCGTCGAGCGCCGTGAAGTGATAGTTGCCGGCTGATATCTGGTGCACGGCGGCGGGAAGCTCAACCTGCTTGATCTCGCGCGCCTCAGCAGTGTTGCTCGCTGGTCGACCAATCTGCCCCTCGGCCCGGTTGCCGAAAGTGTAGACCTCGCCGGCGGCGGTGATGAGTGCCCCCGCCTGCCTGCTCGACGTGATCGTCTGAATACCGCAGGTGTCGGCGGGGTCATCGACGGCAATCGCAGGCCCCTCGCAGCCCACGGCAAACGGGGCCATTTGCGTGACCAACTCGGGCGTCGGGTTGTTGACGACGGTTGCCGCACCGTTTTCGCCCTGATAGCTCCGGCCCCACCAGTAGACCTCGTTGTCGCGAGTCACGACCCACGTCAGCCGCTGCCCGACATGCATCGAGTGCGCGTTCTCCATCACCAGGTAGGGCGAGTGCGGGCCGCGTGACTCGGTCGTCGATCCGTTACCCGCCTGCCCGTACTGACCGGAACCCCACGTGTACACCTTGCCGCTCTCGGTCAGAGCAGCCATGGTTGCCCGCATCGAACCGAGGTCGATGACCCGCTCGTTGTCTGGGAACTCAACCTTCTGCGGGGTCGCCCGATAGTCGCGGCTGCCTGTCGTAGAGCCGATGCCGAGCCGCCCGAGCTTGTTTGATCCCCAGGTGTACACCTCTCCAGATTCAGTGAGCGCCCCGAACGTGCCATAGGTCTCGCTCAGGTCAGAGGCCCCGACGACCTTCGTCACGTCGCTGAGCCCGAAGACTGGTTTTGGGCTCTCATCGCTGACGTTTTCTTGGCCGTTCCCGCTCATTCCGTAGCCCTTGTACCCCCAGATCCACACGTAGCCGCCCGAGAGCGCGGCCGAGGTCGCGGTGAACTGGCTCGAGACCGCAAGGTACGTCGCAGGAGCCGTATACGTGTCTTCCACCGCAGTTGCCGAATCAGTGTAGGCGGCACTCGTCGGGGCTGACAGCAGCACACCGCCGGTTGCGATCGCTGTGATGCCAACGAGCGCGACAGCACCGGCTGTCCGCCAAAGCTTCACCGTGCGGCGACTCATGAGTTTCCCTTCCGATCTTCAGTCGAATTCACACGCCGTCTGCTGACGAGGAGGCCGCCTGCGGCAACCGCTGCCGCGCCGACAGCCACCCACAGCCACGGGCCCGCAGCGCCGGTGTCAGCCATGCCTCCGCCGCCGGCTCCGCCACCTACATCGCGTGTGGCTGCAAGCTGCACCGTGAACGTGCCAGATGCCCCCTGGTATTCGTTTCCGGCCGACCGTGGCAGCGACACCTCGCCAACAACGGTGAGCTCTCCGCGGGCGGGAAGCGGCGCCAGCTGCGCGAACTCCGCGTCGAGCAGCACGCCCGGAGCGCCAGCTAACGACACTGGCTGACCGGCGGCCCCAACTGCAACTTCGCCAGGGACGGGCCCCTCAAAGAGGGCGCCCTCAACCCGTGAGATCCGAACGAAGACCTCCGTTGACTCGCGTGTTGAGTTTGTCACGGCGAACTCCCACGCCGAGGAATCGCCAGGCGCCGGCGCTTCGACAGTGATGAGCTGCTCGTCGATCACGAGAAGGTCGCCGTCTCCGGCGGTTGCGGTCGCTGCGGCTGGCGCCAACACGCTGACTGCAACACCGAGGCTCAGCACTGCGGCAGATTTCAGCAACGCGCGGCTCATCCCGAGACCCCTTCTACGTGAAACCCAATTCGTGTGTCTTTGCCGAAGTAGTAGGGCGTGCCGAGCCCCGATGGGTAGGCGAACTGCAACGCGACGGTTCGATCTTCTCCCGCCGGCCAGGCATCAAGCGTCATGACAAGGTCGGCAACAGGGATCGCGTCTGCCACACGCACCCCTTCCGTATTCCATGCGGTGACAAGGAGAATGTCGAACGGGTCGCGACGAACCCCGTCATCGTCTGGCGGCGGCTGCGGAAGCATCGACGTGAGTGTCAGCGAGAGCGTTCCGCTATCGGTCGTTCCGGCGTTACGAAGCACAAGCTCGGTTCGATGCAGCGGCTCGCTCCCCACTTCATTGATCGGCGGCAGATCCGACGCATCAAGTTCGTAGGGCTCCGGGTTTCCCTGGTGGGTGTTTCCGTCGGCGTCAGCGAAGGCGATGTCGTATGTTCCGCCGCTTGCTGAAAACTTCACTGTCGCTTGGTCGAGATATGCGGCCGCCGTGACTGCGGCTCCGACTCCGAGCAGTGCCCCGGCTGCGATCAGCACGCGTACCTTGCCGGTTCGCGGCTCACGTGTTCTACTTTTCACTGCCACTCACCGCCTCGAATCCGAACTGAAGTTGTGTGCTTGCTTGCTGCCAGCGATCGTCGACCTCCCGCGGCAGCGAGATCGCGACGTCGATCACGTGCACGTCTCCCGGGGCAAGCGTCTCGGGCCACGTGTAGGTTCGTTCTGCCGCTGTGCCTGCTCCGGCGGCAGTGAAGAATGTCGCGCCGTTGTCCGAGAGTTCGAACTCGAGTTTGTCGAAGAGTTCGAGGTAACGCCCGGTCACCGGGTCGACCGCGTCGCCCATTGGGTCGGGGTCGCGCAGCTCAAGAGTGAGGCCGCCATGCACTCGAGGACTCGCATTCTTCACTGCGATGCGCACGTGCTTGGTCGCGCCCGGCGGCAACTCAGAAGAGTCGCCGAGGTCAATCAAAAATGGCTCGTCGTCTGCCTGCACCCACTCGCTCGGCGCGGGCTCCCACCCGGGTTCGAGGCTGCCCGAGACGACGATGTCGAACGTGTTCTCTGATCCGTCGACCTGCGCGTGCAGGTCGGCAAAGTCGGTGAAGAACGCGGTCGTCACCAGCGCGGCGACGCCGAGTAGCCCGCCGCTCGCAACGCCGAGCTTGGCCTTGTCGGCGCGTAGTGTTCTCACGGTCATCTGGGTGCCTCTCGCTCAACTGGACGTAGTGCGCCCTGGCCCGGGCAGGAGGATGCCCGGGCCAGGAGAGGAGGCTAGTTGGAGGACTCCGCCTCGAACTGCGCTTGCACGAAGGCGCTCTTTCCCTGCAGCGCATTGTTCGCCGCAGCGCTGCCCTGGTCAAGCAAGGTCACTGCGACCTTCACGCTGCTCTCGTCCGCGGCCGCGAGCGTGGCCAGGCTGAGCGCGTTCACTGCCGCCTGCGTTGCGTTCGTCGCTACGTCGGTGCCGTCTACGGTGATCGTGTAGCGCAGCTGCGAGGCGTAGTCTGCGTCCGAGCTCTTGCCAGGCACGTCACCGAGCGTGAGCGAAAGATCGGCAGACAGCTTGGGGCTGTCGTTCAGCACCGGAATGTCAACGAAAATCGTGTCGCCGGGGGTGATCGTGTCGGCGCCTGTGAGCGCGATGTCGACGCCCTCGGGGGTGTCTGCCTCCTGCCAGGTTCCTGGAACTGGCACGCCGTCAGCGTCCGTGCCGACAACCATGATGTTGAACGTGTTGTCACCGCCGCCGATGCCACCGCCTGTGCCGTTGCCCAGGTTGAGATTCGCGAAGTCGGTGAATGCCGCCGCGACTGCGAGCGCGCCAACGCCCAGCAGCGAGCCCGCCGCGATGAGTACTCGTTTCCTCCCCGACTTCTGGTTTACCTTGGTCATTGCTTCTCCTCTTTCAGTACGCGGCCGTTCCCGGTGCACGGTGCACCTCGAGTGTTCTGGCACGGTGGCGCAAAGCCAGTGCGATCCGTGCTGATGGCCACGACCGAAGCTAGGCCAGCCGGCGATGGAGGTTCAAGGCCAAGGGGAACCGATGAGGTATATCTGAGTACGGCACCCCTCAGATTTGAGTGAACCACCATTCACTTCTGTGCAGAACAGCACCAGAACTGGTGTAGCCCAAGGAATCGCCTTCAATTGCCAAAACGTTCCAAATGGGCGCACAAAATAGTCTCGTATGCTGGTGCACGCGGAGCCTGCAATGAGCCGCCACGCGCCCCCGCTAGGCTGGTGTTCTCGAGTGCACACGCGCGCAAGGCCCGCGACCCGCAGCTAAGGAGACGACGTGCTCGCTACGTTTCTCGTTGAGTACCCGTGGCTCACACCCGCAGTGCTGGCGGTGTTCATTGTCGCCAGCCCGATCCTCACTCGGTGGCTTAGGCCTCGCCGCGGGCTCACGCTCGGTCTTTTCCTCGCATCGACCGTGGTCGTGCTTGCCCTTGTGCTCGTGCCGACGGGTCGAGATCTCACCGCAGGCTGCTTGGTCGAGTGGTCGATCCCGTACCCGAAGGCCGTTGAGCCGTTCGCGAACGTGGCGCTCTTTGTGCCACCAGTCTTCCTCGGAGCGCTGCTGCTTGGTCGCCCGCTCCTCGCGGCCGCGTGTGGGGTCGCAGCATCGGCGCTCATCGAGCTCACCCAGGCGCTGCTTCCTGCGCTCGGGCGCAGTTGTTCGACTGGCGACTGGCTCGCGAACTCGATCGGGGCGCTCATTGGGGCGGCTATCGCGTTGCTCGGAATCAGACTGCACGCGCGCCGCAGAACTTACGTCATTCGCCCTATGGAAACGACGCGGGAGCCCCCACACAATTGAGATGTTGGGCGACGCATGCCCGCTCGTATTGTTCCTCGGCCGCGCGCCGAAGTGTGAAAGGCCGATGATGTCCACTTCATCTCAGACAGGGTTGCAGGCGAACGCCGCCGCCCCGAAACTCGTCAAGACGCTTGGACTGACAGGGGCCGTCGGCTTCGGCCTCGCCTACATGATGCCGATGGCGTCGTTCACGACCTATGGCGTGGTGAACACCATGACTGAAGGCGCAATCGTCACCTCTTATGTCGTGACGCTCATCGCGATGCTGTTCACGGCTTCGAGCTACGCCTCGATGGCGGGCGCTTTCCCGAAGACAGGTGCCGCGTACACATACACGCGCAGGTCACTCGGCGGCCACGTTGGGTTCCTCGGCGGCTGGACGATCCTGCTCGATTACGTGCTGCTGCCGATGATGGCGTACCTCGTGATCGGTATCTACATGGCCGCCGCGGTGCCTGCAATTCCGCAGCAGGTCTGGATCGTGATCGCCATCGTCGCCGTCACCGTGCTCAACTCGCTTGGCGTGAAGCTGCTCTCGGGCGTGAGCAACGCGATCGTCGCGGCGCAGGTTGTGTTCGTCGCGCTCTTTCTCGTACTCGCTTCGACAACCGCCGCCGGTAACGACATCCCGTCGGTGTTCGACGTCGTGTTTGGCGGCAGCACTGACACGGCCCTCATCCTCGCCGGTTCAGCGGTGCTCTGCTACTCCTTCCTCGGGTTCGATGCGGTCTCCTCGCTCGCTGAGGAGACGAAGAACGCGACCCGAAACATCCCTCGCGCGATCATGCTCGTCACCCTCATCGGCGGCGTACTCTTCATCGTCGTCTCCGCCCTCTCGAACCTCGCCGTGCCCGATTGGACGAGCTACCAGAGCCCCGACGCCGCAGCGAACGACGTCACGTTCGCGGTTGGCGGCAAGTGGTTCGAGGTGTTCTTCACCGCAGCGTTCGTGGCTGGCTGCTTTGGTGCCGTGATGGCGCAGCAGGCGACGGCGTCGAGGCTCTTGTTCTCGATGGGCCGCGATGGCGTGCTGCCGCGCGCGATCTTTGGCACGCTGCACCCGAAGTTCAAGACGCCAGTGCGCGCGACTGTGTTCATCTCACTTATCGGCCTGGTCTCGCTGTTTATCGATATGAACGCCGCAGCCTCACTTATCAACTTCGGTGCGCTCACCGCGTTCTCGCTCGTGAATCTGTCAGTCATCAAGCACTTCTTCGTCGACAAGAAGCGTCGCGCCGGCCTCGATTTTGTCCGCTTCTTTGTGCTGCCACTCATCGGGTTTGCGCTGTCGGTGTGGCTCTGGACGAGCCTCGACGCGTACGCCATGACTGTCGGGCTCATCTGGCTCGGACTCGGTGTGATCTACCTCGTGTGGCTGACTCGCGGCTTCCGTCGCACACCGCCCGAGCTCGAGCTCAACAACGCGGCGGAGTGACCCGATGAGCGCACCGACGCAATGGCCAGGGGGTCGATCCTTCGCGGCGACAGTGAGCTTCGACTTCGACGCCGAAGAGCTCTGGATCGCAGAGAATCCAGCGAACGCCGACTCCCCCGGAGTGCTCTCCCAGGGCGCCTACGGCCCCAGGGTCGGAGTCCCGCTGATCCTGGAGGTGCTCCGTAAGCACGGCATCACCGCCACGTTCTTCGTTCCGGGCAAAGACGCGCTTCGCCACCCTGACGCAGTGCGGGCGATTCTCGCCGCCGGCCATGAGGTCGCGCACCACGGCCACTCGCACACCTCTCCGACCCGCCTCACCGCGGAGGAGGAGCGCGCGGAACTCACCGACGGGCTCGCCGCGCTCCGCGGGCTTGGAGCCGAGGTCTCTGGCTACCGTTCGCCGTCGTGGGATTTCAGCCCGCACACGCTCGACATGCTCGAAGAGGCGGGTCTCTCGTACAGCTCAAACCTGCTCGATCACATCGTGCCGTACGCGCACACAGCGCACGACCTCGTTGAGATCCCGGTCTCCTGGATCCTCGACGACGCGCCCCACTTCTGGTTCGCGAACGATACGTGGGAGAAGACGATCCGCTCGCCTCGCGAGGTGCTCGACGTCTGGCTCCCCGAGATCGACGGTATCGCGACCCTTGGCGGGCATGTCATGCTCACGTTTCACCCGTTTCTCACGGGGCGCCCCTCGCGCCTCGCGTTCCTCGACAGCGTGCTCACACACCTCACCGAGCTCGGCGGCTGGGTCGCGCCCGCGAACGCTATCGCGGCGCACACGCGCGCGCACGGTCCACTAGGTCTCGACGCCGGCGCGCTCGGAGCGCACGCAGGCACTCACACAGGATCGGAGCACACCCGTGGCTGAGCGGTATCGACGGATCAGGATCTCGGGAGACGTCGGCGAGCGCTCCGTTGAATACGGCAGGGAGGCCCGAGCCGAGATCCATCACACTCGCAGGGGCTACGAACAGGCGTTCCTCGCAAAGGGAGTGACCTGGGCGCGGGCAACCGAGATCGCTCGCGAGTACCTTCCCGTTGTGCAAGAGCGCCTCCCCCAACTTGTGACTGAGATCGAGGGGATCGCCGCAGGGTCAGGGCTTCCAGTCGACGACATCCTCGCGATGAACTGTCGCACCGAGATCCTCTGGCGGGCGGCCGCGACGTCGGCCGCCGGAATTACGTCGGCGACCCACTTCGCTGAGTGCTCGAGTTTCGCGCTCGAGCCAGACCGGACGGCGGCGGGTACCTCGCTCGTCGGGCAGAACTGGGACTGGCTCGACGTGCTCGCTGACGGCGTCGTCCTGCTCGAGGTCGACAGGCCAGATGGGCCGAACTACGTCACGATCGTCGAGGCTGGTCTGCTCGCGAAGACCGCGCTCACCGGCGCGGGCCTCGCGCTCGGAATCAACACGCTCGCATCCTCAGTTGACGGCGGACCTGGGGTCCCATTCCACTTTCTGATCCGCGCCGCCATCGACTGCGCTCACGCCGCGGACGTTGTCGAGCTGCTCGCGAGCCTGCCGCGAGCCTCGTCAGGCAACTTTGTCGTCGGCACCGCCGACGGGGCGGTGCTGAACATCGAGACGGGAGCAGGCGACGCTCGCACTGTGCAGCCGGTGATCGCAGAGAACGGCGCCGTCGTGCACACGAACCACTTCGTGCGCCAGCCCGTTGGCGCCTACGACCTCGCCCCACTCGCGATGGCCGACAGCTTCGTGCGGTACGGGCGCATGACGAGGCTCATCGCGTCGAGGCTCGACCCGCTCGAGATCCAGGAGCTGCAGTCCGCGCTCGCGGACCACGCCGACGCACCCTCGGGGGTCTGCTGCCACCCAGACGAGCGGTCGCCGCGGGCGGCCCAGTGGGCGACGCTCTTCGGCGCGGTCCTCAACCCAGCCAGGCGAGAACTCCACGTCGCCGAAGGGAATCCCTGTGAGACGCCCTGGGTGCGCTACGACTATTCAGGGCTGCTGAGTTCGTAGGCGGCGAGGGGTAAGCGTCCCCATAGATGGGCAGTCGACAGCACGGTACACTGTTGCTTCGACAGAGGAGGCCCGAATGCGCGATCACGCCTCCCCCCGCGTTCGGATCCTTGTTCCGCGCGACGCCACCCGCGACTCGTTCTCGCTCCCGCCCGGCGCGAACCAGACGCTGCGGGAGGCGTTCGGATCGACCGACCTGCTGAGCTACGCGACTGCGATCTGGGAGACGCCGAACCGCACAATCCGTTTCGTGCTCGAGCTGCCTGTCAGCCGCAGGTGGCTCGCCGTCGAACTCACCGCGACTGACTCCGCAGTGCTCCCGGTCACCCTGCTTGCAGGCGAGATCGTCGACCTCCCCCACAAGCTGACCGCCCGCGAGCTCGAAGTACTCACGCTCATCGCGGCGGGCCTCTCGAACCCTGCCATCGCTGAGCAGCTATTCACGAGCCCGCGGACGGTGTCCACGCAGGCAGAGACGATTCTCAAGAAACTCGGCGCCACGAGCCGCACCGCGGCCGGCGTCCTCGCCGTGCAACGCGGCCTCGTGAAACTGCCGCTGCCCGTCGCGTCGGAGGCGTTCGCGCCACTCGCGATCGGCGAGCTCGCGCGGGCCGCGGCAGCGCCAACCCCCGACGATTCACCACTCGCTCGCGAGCCCGACGCAGTTCGCGTCGGCCTCGCCTACGCGCTCTCGGGCCCGGGCCGAAGCGACGGGCTGCTCGCCACTCGCGGCGCGATGCTCGCGATCGACGAACTCAACAGGCGTGGCGGGGTGCGCGGGCGCAGGATCGAACCCGTGCCCATCGACGCCGACATCTACTCGGCAGCGGGAATCCGTGAGACCTTCGGCAAGCTTCGCGAGCACGACGTGCAGGGCGTGCTCATGAACTACGTGTTCGACGAACGCGCCGCATTCGACGCTGCAGCCGAACTCGAGATTCCTGTGCTGCACACTATGACGTCGAGCAGGCACCTCGCATTGCTCGCCGCCGACCCGGCGAAATACCGCACGCTCTTCCAGTGCGCCCCGCCTGAAAGCAACTACGGCCCCGGGGTCGCTCGATTCCTCGAACTCCTCGCCCCGGGGCTCGACGAGGCTGGCACGCGGCGCACAATTCGGTTCGTTGAAACGACGCTCGACAGCGGACAAATCGCTGACCCCGAGACGCGCGGCCTCCTCGAAGCCGCAGGGTGGTCAGTGACCGGCGTCGATCCGTTCGACCCGACATCAGCTGACCTCGGCGCCACAATCGACTCACTCACCGAATCGCTCTCGGTCGACCCGCCTGCAGTGCTCGTCGTCACCGAGTTTCAACCAGACGCGCTCGCCGCGCTCCTGCGCAGCTTTCACGACGCGGGCGTCAAGTCGATCATCTATACGATCTACACCCCGTCGATGCCCGACTTCGCCGCGACGCTCGGCGATGCGGCGGAGGGCATCGTGTGGGCGACGGTGTCAGGCACTTACGGCGACGTTGTCGGCGAAGACTTCTCCCGCGCATTCACCGCGGCATACGGCGAGGGGCCCGGCTATTCGCAGGCCGGCCTCGGCTACGACCTCGCCCACATCCTCATTTCTGCGTGGCAGCACACCGCCGACCCGAGCGACGTCGCCGGCACGCTTGCGGCACTCCGTTCGACGAGATATCGCGGAGTGAACGGGAGCTACACCTTCGGCACGGACGGACAGTCGACTGTCGCCTACCCGGAAGAGACGAGCGACCCATCGCTCGGCAACGCGCACCTCCTCTTCCAAATTCAAGACGGCGAACACGTACGCCTCGGCCCGCCGCCATACGGCGACGGCGTGTTCCGCTGGCCGCGGCGCTAGCTGCATCGATATCGATTCGGGAATTTCGTGCCGCGATCACGCCGCTCAACACAGATGGGGCGCGGGCCGAAGCCCGCACCCCATCTGTGCACTATCCGGTAGGCGTTACGCCGAAACGAAGTAGAGCCGCTTGTTGGCGAACTCGCCGATGCCGACGGGGCCCATCTCGCGGCCGAAGCCAGAGCGCTTGACGCCACCGAACGGGATCTCGGCAGCCTCAGCCGCGATGATGTTCACGTGCGCCATGCCGACCTCGAGCTTCGAGGCGACGCGCGCAGCACGCGCCTCGTCGGTCGAGAACACCGAACCGCCGAGACCGAGCGCGCAGTCGTTCGCGAGCTCGAGCGCCTCTTCGTCGCTGTGCACCTTGTACACTGTCGCGACGGGCCCGAAGATCTCTTCCTGGTACGACGCGGAGTCGCGCGGCACACCCGTGAGCACTGCCGGCGAGTAGTAGGCGCCGGGGCCGTCCGAGAGCACGCCACCGGCCTCGAGGGTCGCGCCCTCTGCGATTGCCTGCTGCACCTGTGCGTTGACTGTCTCGGCCGCCGCACGGGTCGAGAGCGGAGCGTACTCCCCCTCACCCAGGTTCAGCTGGTCTCCCGGCTTCAGCCCCTCGGCGAGCTTCTTCAGTTCGGCAACGAACTCGTCGTAGATGTCTGCCATCACGATCATGCGCTTGTTCGAGTTGCAGACCTGGCCGCCGTTGTACGTGCGGAACTCCCAGGCAGTCTTCGCGATCTCAGCGACGTCGTCGCTGTCGAGCACGACCATGGGGTCGATGCCGCCGAGCTCAAGGACAGCCTTCTTCAGGTGAGTGCCAGCCTGCGCGCCGATGATGGCGCCTGCGCGCTCGGAGCCCGTCAGCGAGACACCCTGCACGCGCGGGTCAGCGATCATCGTCGCGATCTGGTCGTGCGAGGTGAACAGCGCCTGGTAGCCGCCGACAGGAACACCAGCCTGCTCCATGATCTCCTGGATCACGAGGTTCGACTTCGCGCAGATGTCTGCGTGCTTCAGCATGATCGTGTTGCCGAGCACGAGGTTCGGCGCCGCGAAACGAGCAACCTGGTAGTACGGGAAGTTCCAGGGCATGACACCGAGCAGCACACCGATCGGCAGGTGCTCCATCACGGCCTTGCCGGGGATAGTGCTCGGGATCTCGTAGTCGGTGATGAGGCCCGGCCCGTAGACCGCGTAGTACTCGATGATGTCTGTCGCGAAATCGACCTCGTCGAGGCTCTCAGCGATGGATTTGCCCATTTCGAGGGCGATGATCTCAGCGAGTTCCTCACGGCGCTCAGCAAAGATCTCGGCGACTCGCTTGACGACTGCGGCGCGCTCCTGCACGCTTCGCTCGCGCCACTCGCGGTAGACGGAATCGGCGGCGGCGAGCTGCTGCTCGACCTGCGCGTCGGTCGCGGATTCGAAGCTCTCGATAATCTCACCCGTTGCGGGGTTTTGCACTCGATACTTCGCCATGGATATCGGTTTCCTGTCTGCACTCCCGTGCAATTGAACGGCACCCAATGGATATGCCATTACTGTGGTTGATCGCATCACCAACCGGCGCGGTTGCCCGGCTACTCCGGCGGTCAAGCAGATTCATTCTATCCAGGCCTTGCTGAGTTTGGCTGGCTGCGAACTCGTAGCCTGAGGTACGCCTGAGGAACGTGCTATCCGACGTCTCACCCCTCGCGCTGGTAGACGTCGGGGATGCCGTCGGCGTTCTCGTCTACCGCGTCTCGAAGCGCGATTCGCTTGTACTGCCTGTTTCGAGCGGCGAGCACGGCTGCGGCGAGCGCTGCGGCGATCACAGAGGCTGCGAGGATCGCGACCTTCGCCGTGTCTGCCTCCGCCGATCCCGGCGCAAAACTCAGTTCGGCGATGAGCAGCGAGACAGTAAACCCAATACCGGCGAGGAGGCCGACTCCGGCCATGTCGATCCACCTGAGACCCGGGTCGAGCTTGGTGCGCATGAGCGTCGTGGTGAGCCAGGTCATCGCGAGGATGCCTATCGGTTTGCCGAGCACGAGGGCGAGAACGATGGCGATGGCGAGCGGGTTGGCTATCGCGGCGCGGATCCCGTCTGCCCCGCCGACAGCGACCCCCGCTGCGAAGAAGGCGAACACGGGCACCGCGAACCCAGCCGAGAGCGGCCTGAAGCGGTGCTCAAACACTTCGGCGAGCCCAGGGGTGTTGCCCGCGGCGTCGCGGTCTGCGCGCCGATGCATCACGGGAATCGTGAACCCGAGCAGTACGCCGGCGATCGTCGCGTGGATGCCCGAGGCGTGCATCAGCGCCCACGCGGCTCCCCCGATCGGGAGGAGCACGAGCCAGGCGGCAAGGGCGTTCGCGCCGAAGAAGGCGCGGTAGCGCTGCGCGACGAGCCCGTACAGCGCGATGACCGCGAGTGACAGCACGAGCGGCAGCACCTCAATGCTGTCGGTGTAGAACACGGCGATGATGCTGATCGCGAGGAGGTCATCGACGACGGCGAGCGTGAGCAGGAAGATGCGCAGGGCGGGCGGCAGGTGCGAGCCGATGATCGCGAGCACTGCGACGGCGAACGCGATATCTGTGGCGGTCGGGATCGCCCAGCCTCCTCTGAGCGCTTCGTTCTGCGAGGCAATCGCGGCGTACACAAGCGCTGGCACGGCGACACCGCCGACTGCCGCCGCGATAGGCACGATCGCAGTTCGAAGGTTTCGCAGGTCGCCGGCGACGAACTCCCGTTTGAGCTCGAGCCCAACGAGGAAGAAGAAGATGGCGAGCAGCCCGTCGGCGGCCCATGCACCAAGCGACAGCTTGAGGTGCCAGGGTTCGTAGCCGATCGTGAAGTCGCGCAGCGCGAAATAGCTCGCCGCGGCAGGCGAGTTCGCCAAGACAACGGCGGCGAGCGCTGCCGCAACGAGCAGCATCCCGCCGACAGTTTCTTTGCGCAGGAGCGCGGTGATGCGGCGGGCTTCGGCGAATGCGCCGTATGGCGGAAAGGTGTGGCGTGGTGTCGATGAGTTCACGGGGTCTCCAGGTGGCATGCGTGCGAGGACATCACCCGGCCAGGGCAGGAGACAGCGTGGTTGCGCCGAAGGTCAGGCGCCGAAGAGCCCTGCGGGTGGCCGGGGTACTGCGGCATCCGCTCTGGGAGTGGTGCCAGAGAGCATTGCTCCCCACGACGAGACGTAGCCGTTCGTGCCGGGGTGGGGCATCACCCACATTCTCGGGGCGAACACCGCCCCACCGGCCCGATTCATCATGCAGCCAACCTAGCATTCGCAGGTGAACGGCAGGTTGCGACACCGCCTCCGGCCGCCGCCGGAAGCGGTGTCGCGAGCCCACACACACGGCCCCGGTCGGGCCCCCGGGTTAGATCATGTACTCGAGCTCCCGGTAACTCCCCCTGTGAAAGACGAGGGGCTCAACGTCTGGCGCCGTGTGCAGCGCGTCCACCCGCACGAGGAAGATGAGGTGGTCGCCCGCCTCGATCTCGCGGTCGATCTCGCCTGCGACCCAGCCCGTCACCTCGTCGAGCACCGGAGAGCCGTTGTCGACCGCTGGCGTCCAGGCAACGCCCTGCCACTTGTCGGTGCCCGACCTCGCGAACTGCGCGCTCAGGTGTCGCTGCGCGGCACTCAGAAAGTTGATAACGACCCTGCCGCTCTGGCGCACCGCCGCGAGACTCTTCGACGTGCGTGCGATTGAGAACGACACGAGCGGCGGCGTGATCGACACGCTGTAGAACGACTGGCAGGTGAACCCCACTGGGCCCGTCTCCCCCTGCGTCGTGACGATGGTGACGCCAGAGGGGAAGGCGCCCATCACGTCACGGTAGCGCCTGGTGCGTGTCTCCTCCGCCGAAGGTTCGGCCAGGCGCCGCACCTCGCGTTCGCCAGCCGCGATGCGCGCCGGGAGCCGGTTTCCCGCGGCAGGCAGCGGGCACACGAACTGGTCGCTGAACGCGCACGGCGGCAGGTAGGAGCGGTTGAAGTCGATCGCTGTGCGCCCTGTCGCGTCGGGCGCCGGCACCGTGAGAAACCTGAACCCGTAGCTCTCGACGCCGTTCGTCGCGTCGCCGAACACGACCGAGATCGCGCCGCCGCGCACGGTGCCGGCGAGCCTGTGTTCGACTCCGGCGAGCTCGAACACGAGGTCGCCGGAAGTTTCGGCGATCGTTTGGTGCCCGTCGGCGAGCTCGATGGGCACCGCTCGCGGGCGGCGGTCGAAGCGCGCGGGGACCACCCAGGCAGGATCGGGCGCGAACGCGTCGATCGATTCGAGCCCGGTGCGCCCGGGGGCGGCGGGGTCGAACACCCGCACCGCGGGCACTCCCTCGCGCGCAAACGGCCGCACCGTGAGCGCCCCGGCCCGCACCTCGGCGTGGGCGCCGGCATCGGCGTCGCCCCGTGGCTCGCCGAGGCGCAGCGGCGCTTCGGCGTGCTCGCCAGTCGGCAGCGTGTAGTCACCGGGAGCGAAGGCGGTCGCGGTGAGCACCCCGCCCGGTGCCGACCACAGGCCGGGAAGCCCGGCAACCGCCCGCGGCTCCTCGCCAGTCACCCACTGTGTGAGCACGAGCGCTGCCGGCCCGGTCGGCGCTGTCGCGGCGCCGAGGCGCCCCTGCTGCCACTCGGCCCACTCCCGCTCGAACACAGCCCTGTCTGGCTCGAAAGCTGCAGTGTCGGGGACCACATCGGCGTTCGCCTCTGGCCCCCGGGCGGGCGCGAACTCAGCCGTCCTGGCGGAACCGGCATCCGGTGGCACTCCCCCTTGCCCGGCGCCGCGCGAGACGTCCGCGACGTCATCAGCGGCGACGCTTCTCACGGGAGCCGGGTTCACGACGCGACCCCGGCTTCCTCGCGGGCGAGCAGCTCTGCGCGACCGGTGGCCCAGCCCTCCCGCACGAGCGGCACGACCTCGTCGAGCAGAATCCTCGCTTTCGCGATCGTCTCGTCGATTGTGTGCAGCGCGGGGTGAATACCTAGCACGAGTTCGTCGGTGAGGAGCACCGTCGGGTCTGCGAGCAGGTCTGCGGCGAGCGCCTCTGGGTCACCCCAGACGAAGTTGTCCGAGAGCAGTTGGCCGGCGGGCGAGTACTCGGGGTTCACCCTGCCGAGGATGCCCGCGTACTCGTTCCACCTTGCGGCGGTTGCAGATGCCTCAGCGAGCGCCGCGCTTGTCGTCGCCCCGGGATACGCGCTGCGCGAGGTGACGACGTACGGGGTGCGGGTGTCGCCCCAGGTCTCGCGGAAGACGCGACGGTAGTCGAGCACTGTGCGCAGCTGCCTGCGCTGGAACGTCTGGCGCTCCCCCGGCTCGCGCTCAGGGCCGTTGCCGAACCGTTCGAGGATGAAGCCGTCGCCGCGCTCGGCGGCGTACCTGATCGTCTTGTCGTTCGAGCTGCCGTGAAACAGGCGGCCCTGCAGCGAGGTGTTCGCAGGGTAGATCGACTGCGAGCCGCCCTCGACCTGGTTGCCCTCGAGCGCCCAGTGCAGGGTCTCGATCTTCTCGCTGAAGCTCTGGTCGCGGTCTGGCGAATACGCCTCGAACACCTGGTAGGAGTCGCTCGGCACGCCCTTCCCGAGCCCGACGAGCAGGCGCCCGCCCGACAGGTGGTCGATGACAGACAGCTCTTCTGCCGCACGCACCGCGTCGTCGAAGATGATGGGAAGCACGGCTGTTCCGAGGCCGATCCGCTCGGTCGATGCGGCGAGCGCGCCGAGCAGGCCGTACGGGCTCGGCGCCGCGGCCCAGCCACTACCGAAGTGGCGGGTCGCGATCCACGCGCTGTCGTATCCCTGCGCTTCGAGCGCCTGCACGAGGCGGATGTTCTCGCGGTAGATCGACGCGGTGTCTTCGCTCTGGTCGAAGTGGGTGATGAACCCAATGCGCAGCTTCTCGCCGATGTCGGTCGTGCCGAGCGGGCTGCGCGTGCCAGCCTGCGGGTGAAGTGGGGGTGTGGTCATGAGAGTTCTCCTCGTCGTGTCGTGTGTGAGTGCCGTCGCTGTGCCGGCGTCACTGTGTTGCCTGCTGCACTGTCGGCGTCACTGTGCTGCCTGCTGCGCCCCGACGAGGCGCCGCACGTCTGGGTCTTGCACGCCGCCGTCGCTGTAGGGGGTGAGTTCGTGGGGCACCGGGCGATCCTCGATCCCCCTGTCCTCCCACTGCACGCTCGTGCGCGGGGCGTCGTCTTGCAGCTGGGCGAGCTGCGGGGCAAACAGCTCGATGGATTCGAGAACGTGCGCGTGCTCGACGCGGGGGCCGTGGAACTGAATGGCTGTCTCTTCGGTGCCGCCGAACTGCTCGGTCCACTCCCAGATCTTGTCGGCGACCTGCTCGGCGGTGCCGACGGCGAACGACAGTTTCTCTGCGATGTCATCGAACGCCTGGCTGTCCGGCCCGCCGCGCCAGTCGGTGCGGAGGTAGACGGCAGCGTACTCCCGTAGAAACTCGACCGCGCGCTCGCGGGCGATCTCAGCCGTCGGGCCGACGAGGCCCGAGCGCAGGTGGATGACCTCGCCGCCAGGCACCGCTTCCCGGTACTCGTCGTTGATCTGCAGCCGCTGCGCGAGCGGCAGCGGCCGCGGGATCATGAGCCTGAAGCCGTGCTTCGTCGCGAGCGGGATCGCGTTTCGGCCTGCGGCAGTCCAGATGATGTCTTTCGCGGGCCGCCCGGCCGGCGGCGAGATGCGCACGTCAGAGAAGTTGTAGAACTCCCCCGCGTAGTTCACCACGCCGTCGTCGAAGGCCTGGGTGAGGATCTCGTGGACCTCTTTCGCCCGCCGTGCCGCGTCGTCTGGCTGAAACCCCCACACCGCCGCGAGTTCGGGCGTCGTCATTCCAGTGCCGACGCCGAGGTCGAGCCTGCCGCCAGAGAGCGCGTCGACGAGCGCGGCCTGCTCGGCGAGCCTGATCGGGTGGTAGTAGGGGGCGCAGGCGATCGATGTGCCGAGCCTGATGCGCGTGGTGCTGCCGCTGAGCCGCGCGAACAGCGTCAGCGGGTCGGGCACCTCACCGCGCGCCTGGAAGTGATGCTCGGTCACCCATGCGCCATGGTATCCGAGCGTGTCGCCGAGCACGATCTGCTCCTCGATCTCGCGGTAGAGCTGTGCTGGTGACTGGCCAGGCGAGGTGTCGCCGTAGTAGAACAGGTCAATCCGTGGCATTGCTGTGGTCCTTTCTCAGTGGCTGCGGCAGCCCGCGGGCTACTGTGCGAGCCAGACGTCGTAGAACGAATCGGTGTAACCGACGGCGTCAAACTTCCAGCCGCTGACGCTGTCAGTCGTGCCGACGATCTTCTTCGGCACGTAGATCGGCACAACGTAGCCCTCGTCGAGAATGCGATGCTGCACCTCGTGTGCCGCGTCGATGCGCTCCGCAGGGTCGAGCGAGCTTGTGATGATTTTGTAGGCGTCGTCGATTGCCGGGTCGCTGAGTAGGCCGTAGTTGATGCCTGAGCCGCCGTTCGAGCTCGGAATGCCGCCCGTGGTGAACGGGTAGACGGAGGTACCAACGTCGGCGAAGCCGCGCGACGAGTCGGCGAGGTGGTGCTCGCCCTTCGCGAGCTGCGCGGTGTACGCGGCGGTGTCGTACGGGGTGCGAATCACCTCAAAGCCTGCGTCTTTCAGCGACGACGCGATGGCCTCGCCGAGCTGCTGGCGCTGATCAGTCTGCTGGTACAGGCTGTCAACGCTCCAGTTCAGCGTGAGCCGCTTGCCGTCTTTCACGCGGTAGCCGTCTGAGTCGACCTCGGTGTAGCCTGCCTCGTCGAGCAGCTTCGCGGCGTTCTCAGGGTCGTAGCCCCAGCTGTCGACGAGCGACTCGTCGAACGATCCCTCGGGCGGGGTGCCTGGCAGCGTCGTGCTCCACGCCTTCTCGTAGACGCCGGCGTAGACGCCCTCGAGCAGGCCGTCGATGTCGACAGACTCCCTGAACGCGAGCCGCACGTTCTTGTCGTCAAACGGCGCGAGGTTCGGGTTCAGCGCAACGTAGTAGGGGGTGCCTGTGTTGTCTTTCTCGAGCACGGTGAGCCCTGCGCTCTCAACCTCTGGGATGTTCAGCGGCGGGATCTGGTCGATCGCGTCGGCCTGCCCCGATGTGAGCGCGCCGATGCGGGCCTGCGTCTCGGGCACGAACTGGATGACGACCTCGTCGAGGTACGCCGGCCCCTCGTGCTCCCACGTTTCGGGCGCCCAGTCGTAGTCGTCGTTGCGTTCGAGCACGAGCTGCGACCCCTTCGAGTACTCCTTCACTTTGAACGCGCCGGTGCCGATTGAGAGTTCGGGCGACGCCGCGAGCTCTGCCGAGGTGTGCTCGCTGAGCACCTTGCCCGAGTAGATGGGCCAGTGCGGCGTCGACAGTGCGTGGATGAACGCCGCGTTCTGCCTGCTGAGCACCACCTCGAGCGTGTGCTCGTCGATGACCTTCGTCGACGCGATCCCAGTCGACACCGTCGCGAGATCGGGCTCGGCGAGCGGGCGGTCGAGGTTCAGCTTCAGCGCATCTGCGTTGAACGGGGTGCCGTCGTGGAACGTGACGTCGTCGCGCAGGGTGAACGTGTAGGTGAGGCCGTCGTCACTGATCTCCCACTTCGTCGCGAGCCCAGGCTTGTAGGTGCCGTCGTCTGCCTGCGCGACGACGGTGTCAAAGATGGAGCTGTTGATCGAGTTCGCGTTGAGGCTCGGAATGCGCTGGCCGTCCCACACCGGCGGTTCGGTGTTCGCGAAGTAGGTGAGGGTGCCGCCAGCGGTCGGTTCTGCCGAGGCCGCAGCGCCGTCGCCAGCGTTCGCACCCGCTGTCGTGCAGCCTGACAGCGCGAGGAGCGCGGTCGCGGCGAGCGCTGGGATGGTGAGGAGTCTTCGATTCATGATGTTGGGGTTCTTTCGGTGGTGTCGGTGAATGTTGGGGTGGGTTCTGCTGCGGGCTCGTCGGCGACCCTGAGGCGCGGGATCGCCGCGAGAAGCTCGCGGGTATAGGAGTGCTTGGGTGCGGTGAAGACCTGCTCGGTGCGCCCGGCTTCGACGATGCGGCCGCCGCGCATCACGATGACCTCGTCAGCGATGCTGCGGATCACGCCGAGGTCATGCGAGATGAACAGCAGCGAGACGCCGAGCCGCGACTGCAGCTCGGTGAGCAGGTCGAGCACCTGCGCCTGCACGGACACGTCGAGCGCCGAGACCGCCTCGTCGCAGACGATGACCTCGGGGTCGGTCGCGAGCGCGCGGGCGATGGCGACGCGCTGTCGTTGCCCACCCGAGAGTTCGAGCGGGGTGCGCGCGAGGTGCTCGGACCCGAGCCCCACCTGTTCGAGCAGGCGCACTGCACGCTCGGTGTGCTCCGGTCGGGGTACGCCGACCGCGTGGAGCGCCTCGGTCAGGATCCCGCGCACGTCGGCCCGCGGATCGAACGAGCCGAGCGGATCCTGCGAGATCGCCTGGATCCTGTGCCGTCGCAAGCGCCTGCCGCGCTCGCGTGCCGCTGACCAGACATCGCCGTCGAGCAGCACCTCGCCCGCGTCGAGCGAGGTGAAGCCGAGCACAGCGTTCGCGGCGGTTGACTTGCCTGAGCCTGACTCGCCGACGATGCCGAGCGTCGTGCCGCGGTTCAGCGCGAACGAGACGTCGTCGAGGGCGAGCGTGTGCCCGCCGCCGGGCCGCGCGTAGCGTTTGCGCAGGTTGAGTGCCTGCAGCACTGGCACCGGGTGCGTCGACGTGTTGCTGGCCGGGGCCGCGTCGGCCCCGGGCGCACTGTGCGACGGCGCATCGGAAACCGGGGCGCCAGGCACCGGCTCACCAAGCACCGGCGCATCGTCTGCCGGCGCATCGGCGCGATCCTGATCACCAGGAAGCGTCTGACCCGCCTGGCGCCGCCTGTCTCGCTCGGCGGGAATCGCGGCGAGCAGCATCTTCGTGTAGTCGGTGCGCGGGGCGCCAAGTACCTCGGCGGCAGGGCCCTGCTCGACGACCTCGCCGCGGTGCAGCACGAGGATCTCGTCTGCGAGCTGCGAGACGACGGCGAGGTCGTGGCTCACGAGCAGCAGCCCGGTGCCCTCCGCGCGCAGTTCGCCGAGCAGCGCCAAGATCTGCGCCTGCACGGTCACGTCGAGCGCGGTTGTCGGCTCGTCGGCGATGAGCACGCCGGGAGCCCCCGCGACCGCGCTCGCGATGAGTGCGCGCTGCCGCAACCCGCCCGAGAGCTCGTGCGGGTATTGGCGGGCACGCACCGCGGCGTCTGGGACCCCGGCGCGTTCGAGTAGCTCGGTGGCGCGCGCCGCCCTGTCCCCGCCGCGGAGCTGTCGGCGGGCTGCCGACGTCGGCGCGAGCGCTTCCGCGACCTGCGGGCCGACGCGCATGAGCGGGTCGAGCGAGATGAGCGCGTCTTGCAGCACGAGGCCGACCTCGCTGCCCCGCACCGAGCGCCAGTCGCGTTCGCTGAGCTCGGTGAGGTCGCGGCCCGCGAGCCGCAGGCGCTCCGCGGTCACTGCTCCGCCGCGGCCGACGAGGCCGAGCAGGCTGCGGGCGGTGACGGACTTCCCAGAGCCCGACTCCCCCACGAGCGCGACGCACTTGCCCGGAGTGAGCGTGAACGAGACGTCGCGCACCGCGACGAAGTCGTCGAACGTGACAGTGAGTCCGCGCACTTCGGCGAGCGGCGCGTGAGCGGTGCCAGTCATAGTGAACTCCGTTTCGTGATGAAGCGCTGCTGCGCAAAGCGGCCGACGACAGTGATCGAGACGACGGTGATGGTGATCGCGAGGCCCGGCCAGATCGCCACCCACGGCGCGATGCTCAGGTACTGCCTGGCCTCAGAGAGCATGAGCCCCCACTCGGGCGTCGGCGGTACTGCCCCGAGCCCGAGGAAGCTCAGTGAGGCGCCGAAGATGATGCTCACGCCGACCCCGAGCACCGCGTGCACGAGCACAGGGCCAAGACTGTTCGGCAGCACGTGCCGCAGCACGAGCGTTGTCGGGGTGAGGCCGAGGCCGATCCCTGAGCGCACGAACCCTGTCTCGCGCACCCTGAGCACCTCGCCACGGACGAGGCGCGCTGAGCCAGGGATGCGGCCGAGGCCAACCGCCCAGATGAGGCTCCACTCGCCCGGCCCGAGCACGGTGATTGTGACGAGAGCGACGAGCACGTCGGGGAACGCGAGCAGCACGTCGAGCAGGCGCGTGATCGCGCGATCCAAGCTGCCGCGCGCATAGCCCGCGATGACGCCGAGCAGGATGCCGCCGGCGAGGCCGATGACAGTCGCGCCGACACCGAGCAGGATCGAGTACCGTGCGCCGTACACGAGACGCGAGAACAGGTCTCGGCCGAGCTGGTCGGTGCCGAGCCAGTTCTGGGCGCTCGGCCCCGCGAACGAGTTCGCCGGGTTGCTCCCGTAGGGGTCGTGTTGGGCGACGAGGCCCGGCGCGAGCGCCGCAAGCACGAGGAGAGCGAACACGGCGAGCGCGACGATCACCCCGAACGGCGGGCGGCCCGGGCGGGCGGCCCTGCCGATCGGCGACAGCGTCTGGCGTCCCGCGGCTTGAGCGCCTGGCCTGGCTGCAGCGCCAGCGTCTGGGCGCTGCTCGCGAACGATGCGGCTTGCCATCATGCCTCCTTCAGGCGCGGGTCGATGAGCGGGAGCAGCAGATCGACGATCGTGTTGATGACGATGAAGACGACAGCGGCGAACACCACGAAGCCGAGCACGACTGGCACGTCGCGATCCTGCAGCGCGAGCACGATCACGCGGCCGATGCCCGGGCGGGCGAACAGCGTCTCGATGACGACGGTGCCCGTGAGTAGCGACCCGAAGATGATGCTGCTGAGCGTCAAGACGGGCACGCTCGCGTGCCGCAGCAGGTGCCGCGACCGGAGCGCGGCCTCGCCAACGCCGCGCGCACGCACAGTCGTCACGAACGGCTCGTGGAGCTGGTGCTCGATCCGCTCGCGCAGGAGCTGCGTCATGACGCCGACGAGCGGCACGGCGAGCGTGACGACTGGCAGGATCAAGCCAGCAGGCGTATCGCCGCTAAACGCGGGTACCCAGCGCAGCCCGAACGAGAAGACAGTCATGAGCACGATGCCGACCCAGAACGACGGCACCGACACTGCGATGATCTCGAGGCCCTGCGCGATCAGCCTGGTGCCTGGCCGCTCGCCGCTCGTGGCGAGCGCAAGCGCGACAGCCGCGACGACGGCGACGAGCATCGCGGCGACTGTCAGCTCGACCGTCGCGCCGAGCTCGCTGAAGAGCACCTCTGTGACGGGCGAGCCGCGGTGATAGCTCGTGCCGAGGTCTCCCTGCACGACGCCCCAGAGGTAGCCGAAGTACTGCACGATCGCTGGCCTGTCGAGGCCGTAGTGCGCGGCGATCTCCGCGCGCATCTCGGGCGTCGCGTCTTGCACGCCAGAAAGAAGCACGTCGAGCGGGTCGCCCGGAATGAGCCGCAGCGCGAGAAAGGCGACCGTCGCCGCGAGCCAGACAACGAGCACGAGGTCGAACAGGCTGCGCGCGAGGATGCGGAGCCAGCGCGGTACTCCCCGGCGATCCTGCGCGGCGGCAGCGAGCGGTTCGCTGCCGCCACCGCGACGCTCGCCTGTCAGCGTGGCGACACTCACGACGTCCACCGCCTGACGCCGCCGTTCTCGTCAAACTCGGCCCGCACCGCGGCCCTGAGCCCGCCGTCAGCGAGGTAGTCGGCGGCGAGCCCGGCGAGCGCGATCGCTGCGTCAACGAGCGCGTCGATCGCGGGTGGTTCGACAGTGGAGGCGGCGAACGCTGCATTGTGCGGGAGCACGTCTGCGGGGCCGCCGAGGCCGAGCGCCGGGTGCACCGCAGGGATCGCCCAGCTCACGTTGCCCATGTCAGTCGACGGCCCGCCCAGACGAACCCGGCTCGGCGTGACTGGCACGCTGCGGCCACGGCGTTCAAGCCGCCGCGCCCAGTGCTTCGTGAGCGACACGTTCGGCTTCAGCGGCAGGTACGGCGGCTCGAAGTCGACGTCGATCTCTGCGGTCGTGCCGGTCGCGAGAGCTGCGGCCTCGAGCACGTCGATCACGCGCTCGGTGAGCACCTTCAGCGTGTCAATCTCGCTCGACCGCACGAGAAACTCGGCCTCTGTGAGCTCGGGCACCACGTTCGCTGCCGCGCCGCCGTTCGTGATGATCCCGTGGATCCTGTCGATCGGCAGGATGTGCTGTCGCAACTGCGCGATCGACTGGTAGGCGGTGACGACAGCGTCGAGCGCGTTGAGCCCGAGGTACGGGCTCGCCGCCGCGTGGCCCGCGCGGCCGTGATACTTCACCCGGAGGCGCCGCACCCCGCTCGTGCCAGAACCGTAGATCGGCGACACCTCGGTGCCGACCGACGGGTGCACCATGCCTGCAGCGTCGACGTCGTCAAAGCCGCCCGCGCGCAGCACGTGCTCCTTGCCGCCGCCGCCCTCTTCCGCAGGGGTGCCGATGATGCTCAGCCTGCCGCCGAGCTCTCCGACCTCTGGCGCGAGCGCGGTGAACGCACCCGCCGCTATCGCCGCAATGATGTTGTGGCCGCAGGCGTGACCGATACCTGGCAGCGCGTCGTACTCGGCGACGATTGCGAAGTGCGGCTGACCCGCCCCGACGCTCGCGCGGAACGCCGTCGGGAGGCCGAACGACCCGACCTCGACCTGATGGCCCTTCGCGGCAAGCAGCTCAGAGATGCGGGCGACGCTTCGATGCTCCTGGAACCCAACCTCGGGGTGCTCGAACAGCTCGACCGCGAGCGCGCGCAGCTCGTCGCGTGCGGCCTCGACGCGGTCGGTGATCCTGCCGTGCAGGGCCTCGGGGGCGCCCGAGAACTCGCTCACCGCCGTGACGCCGGCCTCGCGCGCGGCCTGCTGCGGCTCGGCGTCGGCGTAGGCGATGTAGGTCTGCAGCGGGTCGGTGCCCGTGCGCTGGGCTGCGGCTGCGGCCTGAGTTGCTGACTGAGTTGTCGGCTGAGCTGTGAGCTGGGTAGTGGCGGTCATGCGTGCTCCTTCGGAAAGCGTGGGTCAAATGGGGTGTCGCCGACGATGGCCGCGACTGCGGCCTCGACCTCGGAGACGACGCAGGAGTCGAGCCGTACGCCCGCCGCCTGCTGGTTCTGCACGAGGTGGATGAGCGAGCGCGAGCCCGCGACCGCCGCGGCGTGCGGGTACACCGAGAAGATCCAGGCGAGGCTGAGCTGGTGCGCGCTCAGGCCGACAGTGTCGCCGATGCGTCCGAGCTCGGCGAACAGCAGCGCCTTCTGCTCGCTTTTCAGGCCGCGGCCGACGAGCGGCCAGTACGCGACAAACGGGATCCCGAGCCTGTCGAGCCGGGCCGCGAGCTCGCCGTTCTGACGGGCGACGACGCTCAGCAGGCTCTGCACAGCCGCAAGCGACGGCTCGAGGGTGAGCACCTCGTCGAGCTGCGCGGCCGAGGGTTCGCTCACGCCGATCGCGCCGACGTCGCCGCGGTCGCGCGCCTCCTGCAGCACGCCGAGCTGGTCGGCGAGTGGCACCGCAGGGTCGATGCGGTGGAGGTAGAGCAGGTCGATGCGGTCGCGGCGCAGCCGCTGCAGGCTCAGGTGGATCTGCTGGCGCAGGTAGTCGGGCCTGCCAAGCACGCCCCAGGCGTCTGCTGCGGGGCGGAGCATGCCGACCTTCGTCGCGACGAGCACGTCGTCGCGGTTTCCGAGCGCCTCGCCGATGAGCCGCTCGCTCACGCCGGGGCCGAGCGCGTCTGCGGTGTCAACGTAGGTGAAGCCGGCCTCGACTGCCGCGAGCAGCAGGTCTTTCGCCGCGGCCGGGTCAGCCGGCTCGCCCCAACCGTCGCCGGCGGTGAGCCGTGCTGCGCCGAACCCGACGCGTGAGACGCGGTGCCCGGCAAGCTCGATCTCACGTTCGCCTTGCGTGACGCCGCGCGCCTTGCTCCCCGTCTCTGCGTGTGCGGTGCCGACGCTCCCCGTGTGTGTTCCCACTTCGCTTCCCCTCGCTGCTTCGCGGGCTGTGATTCAGCCCGGCGGATATCGACAGAATCTAATGGGAGACATAACTAAAACGAAAGTCTTGTTACGCGGTGACGGCGCGAATTGTGTCGGATTCCGTCACACTTCGACACGGTTCGTCACAGAGGAATAAATTTCGCGGGCGGCGGCAACGCCAGCTGGTGGCGCACGGAAGCGCCACTGCTCAGGCCCCGTCACGCGGCAAAGCACAGCGACAGAGCACAGCGGCAGAGCACAGCGACAGGGCGACAGTCGCGCCGCGCACGCCCTACCCGCGCACTGGCCACGATGCGTCACACGCCCTGTGTCGCCGCGCGGGCTTCACGCTCCTTGGCGAGGTCTCCATGGAGTACCCGCCGGGAACCCCGATCCGCGTAAACGACCGGGGCTCCGGCCCCACACGGCTGCGACAGGCCTCGTCTCAGCGGCCAACCCTGCGGTAGCGAATGTGGGTGGCGAGCGGGGAATGAAGTGTCTCGACGGGCTCGAACGGAAAGCTCGTTACCCCGTCGAACAGGCGCTCGCCCGCCCCGAGCAGCACCGGCGCGACGTCGAGCACGAGCTCGTCCACGACATCGGCCGCGAGCGCCTGGCGCACTGTGGAAGCGCCGCCTGCCACATCGACTCCCCGGCCTTCTGCCGCGGCGACCGCCTGCGCGTAGGCGGCGTCGAAGCCCTCGGTCACGAAGTGAAATGTCGTCCCGCCTTCGAGCTCGATTGACTCGCGGGGGTAGTGCGTCAACACGAAGACTGGCGCGTGGTATGGCGGCTCGGCGCCCCACCACCCGTGCCAGTCGGGCTCCCACTCTCCCCTGATCGGGCCAAACATGTTGCGGCCCATCACGTATGCGCCGCGGGGCCGCATGAGCCACGAGTTCGCGACGGAGTCGGCGTTGTTCGCCCGGGCGTCGCCCATGTGCCAGGCGTGCAGCTCCTGGCCGCGGATGCCGAGCCCGTTCGCGAGGCTCTGCTCGGGCCCAGCAACGTAGCCGTCGAGTGATATTGACATGTGGCACGTGGTGTCGCTCATGGTGCGCTCCGTTTGCTCGGCCCGGCCGATGCGTCTGCGGTGACGTCGGTGCCGAGACTTGCAAGGGTACTCCGCTCGGCACCGATTGCGCGATACTCGCGAGGTCGGGCCAACTCTCGATCCTTAGAGCACCCACCCATCAACCGCAACGCACATTATTCTGCGCAAACCATTGAAAGCGCAGAATAATGTGCGTACCATCGTGTGCACACGATACTGTGCACACCAAGGAGGTGCGATGTTCATTCAATCGTCGAAAGCGTTCGCTGACTTCGTGCGCTCGCACCGCGTTCGAAGCGGAATGACGCAGGAGGAGCTCGGCGCCCAGACAGGAATGAGCCGAAGGTGGGTACAGGAACTCGAGTCGGGCAAGCTTGTGCCGTCTTTGAACGCCACGCTGACCGTGGCTTCGGCGTTTGGCTATGAGCTACATCTAGAGCCACTGCCGAGCGCATCACATCTCGATGCCCTATTTGATGAGCTGTCATGAGTGGACATCCAGACATCCTCGACCTCTGGCTCGACGGGAGGTTGGCTGGCTCGCTCATGCGCGGTCGCTCCGGTGACGTCGAGTTCTCCTACGACTCAGACTACTTCGGCAGCCGCGGCGCGACTCCCCTGTCCGTGAGCATGCCGCTCGTCCAGCAACACTATGGCCCTGATGAGGTGATGCCATGGTTGTCGAACCTGCTGCCAGACGCGGTAGAGGTTCGGGACAGGTGGGCAGCCAAGTTCGGGGAAACTCGAAACGATCCCTTCACTCTCTTGCGACATATGGGACAGGATGCGCCAGGGTCAGTGCAGGTCGTACCATGGGGCGAGCTACCCACTCAGCTCGGAACTGTGTCGCACATCAGTGACGCGCGCCTTGCCGAGCGGATCCAAGAGATCATCGAAGACCCCGACCATTGGGTGGATGACAGCCTGGATCAGAGCCGGTTTTCGCTTGGCGGAAACCAGGGAAAGTTTGCGCTCGCGAAAGTGAACGGACGCTGGTTCGAACCCAATGGGCGAGCAGCGAGCACACACATTGTGAAGCCCGGGATGGTCACTGCCCAAGGACACACCAATGCCGAGGTCCAGGCAGTCGAGTTCGTCACGATGCGCGCCTCACGCCATTTGGGGCTGACGACTGCGCTCGTCGAAATCGAAGATTTCAACGGTGTGCCCGCATTCGTCACCCAGCGTTATGACCGCCGCACCGCCTCAGACGGGACTGTCACTCGCCTGCACCAGGAAGACTTCTGCCAGGCACTCACATTCTTGCCTTCCCGAAAGTACGAAGAAGACGGTGGTCCAACGATGGCCGACATGGTCGCCGTCGTCGATACCCATAGTTCTCAACGTTGGCGGGACAGCGACCGTCTTGCCCTCGCCAGGTTGTTCGTGTTCAACTTACTCGCTGCCGGAGTTGACGCGCACGCAAAGAACCACAGCCTCATCCTCAGCGGCAACATGGTGCGCCTCGCGCCAGCCTACGACCTCATCTCAGCACATGGCCTCTGGAATACGGATCGGGTGCGCTTCAACAGCTCCGCCGCTGTCCGATACGGCAAAGAGCGACCCTACCGCCAAATCACGGGACGCAACCTTGCCCGCACTGCGGACACCTTGCGTATGGACCGACGGGAGTTTCACGATCTGCTCGTAGGCATGCAGCTCAAGCTCCCCGACGCCCTTGACCGGGCAGTACACGAGCTTCCAAAGGAGATGTTGACGGCGCGCGTGAAGCGGATGTCAGAACGGGAGCGCGAGTTCGGCACAGAAATCACTAGGCGCATGTCAATGACTGACATCGCTGAGACCCCGAATTTTGATCCCCCCTCAAACAGCGGCAACCATAGGCGCAACACAGTGTGGGCTCCCGGGCAGTTGAAAGCAGGTGTGTGGGAGTCCGGGAGCTACCGAATTCGGGGGCAGTCGCGATAGGCGAGGGCGTCAAGCGCCCGATCACCCGCGCGCAGAACCGATGCCCGTCAGCAGACGCAGCGGGTTCTCCCTCGTGAGCTGATCAACGACGGGCTCTGCAACTCCCGCAGCACGAAGCAGGTCGCAGAAGCCGCCGACCGCCCACGAGTAACCAAGCCCGCCACGAATCTTCAGGTCGGTCATGTGGCAGCGGTCGCTCGAGATGAGCAGGGAGTCGCTCCACCCCTCGTCGATGAGCCGCACGAGCATTTCAACTCGCAGACTGTCTGGCATGAGGTGCTCGCGGCCACAGGTGTCAAACTGCAGATACACGCCCCGCCTGAGCAGCCCAGTGAGGTAGGTGTGGTCAAGGAAGGTGTCGACGTGGCCGATCGCAATACGCCGAGGGTCGACGCCTTCCTCCTCGAGGATGCTCAGCTGGTCGACGCCAGTCGGGTACATGAAAACGTGCGTCGTCACGGCGGCGCCCGTCGCGTTGGAGGCGCGGCCTGCTGCACGCAGCACCCGTTCCTCAGCCGGCGAGAGCGTGCCACCGTGTGTGCCGATCTCACCGATGACGCCTGCCCGAATGCGTGTCCCGTCTGCGGCGAGCACGCCCTCCTCGATCTCTTGGATCATCTGAGCCGCGTGCTTCTCGGCGGATACCTCGTAGACTTCCTTCGGGTAGTAGGGCTCGAGATACCAGCCTGTGCCCATCACCACGTGCAGGCCCGATTCCCGCGAGATCCGTCGCATCCCCTCGGGGTCACGCCCGAGATCGCGAAGCGTCACCTCAACAATCGCGTGCTGCATCCCCTGAGCTGGCGGCACGTCGGCGTTCATATAGCCGAGCTCGCGCACCGCCAACTCTGGGTTGTTGAAGATGTGGTTGCGATCCCCCGTCACAGGGCTGAAGTCACAGAGCAGGTGCTCGTGCGGCAGCACACGGTCGATCTGTTCAACGCTCACGTCGCCGAGCACCGTTCTGAGATTCACTCCTCGTCCTTTCTTATTCGGCGATCGCCGTCGCGGCGGCTGCAACTCGCAGCACCCTGTCAAGCCCGCCGTCGAGCGACACCGCGACGCTCGTACGCGGGTTCACGACCTGGCAGACCTTGACGTTCAAGAGCAGCCCGACCGAGAGGTACGCTTCATCCTTGCTGATTCCGGCGTGCTCGGCGACTCGCGTGACGCAGTACGCAGTTGCCTCCTTGAGCGCCTCCTCCACTGAGGCGCCGACACCGATGACCCACAGCCGCCCCTCGATGTCCTCCACCGTCGGGAGGATCGAGCCGACGCCTGCGAGCCGGTTGAGTCTGAGCGAGACCGACGCGCCGGTTTCCGCGCCAGTGCCGCAGACCTCGCCGTCGCCGATGGTCGCGTGCACATCGCCGATGAAGAAGCCACCGCCAGCAACGGACGCCGTGATCCACAGCTTTGCCCCGACGCCTACGGCACTGAAGTCGATATTTCCGCCGTAGTGCCCAAGCGTTCGCGCTGGCTCGACCGTGTCGGTGAGCAGGCCGAGCGCACCGACGTGCGTCTTCGGCTGCGCGGCGGCGAGCACCGGAGTTCCAGGCCCGCCAGGCCTGAGCTCAAGCGTCTCGGTGTCGACTGCCATCACCGCGAACCTGTCTTGCCCGAGGAGCCCGAGGCCCGGGCGGGTCCACGTGTGGGCGAGCGGGTCGAGGCGCATGTCGAGGATCTCGATCTCGACGACGTCGCCGCGCTCAACTCCGACGATCTCGACGGGGCCGACGACAGGGAAGAACTGGCTCGCGTCGAGCTCGCCGTAGTCGACGTCGGTGCGGATCTGCCCACCAGAGGAGTCGAGGGTGTGCACCGTGAACTCCCTCCCGGGAACAACCGACCCTGCCATCGGAGCGTCAGGTGCGAGCTCGTACATTCGGCCGTAGGAATCAAGTTCTTGCATATCTCGGGTCACTTCACGATCTCGCTGTCGATCTCGACCTGCGCGAGCCTGCTGTTGTCAGAGACGTTCCACTTGTCCATCACTTCGTCGTAGACGCCGGTATCGATCAGGTGCTGAATGGCGGCAGCCACGGCGTCGCGGAGCTCGACGTTGTCTTTGTGAAAGGCCCAGCCGTAGTTGTTGCTCAGGTAGCCCTCGCCCGGAACGACCTCGATGTCGCGAGCGGTGCCCTGCTCGATGCCGAACTCGGTGACGATCGGGTTGGCGATCGTCGCGACCGCCCGGCCTGTCGACAGCCAGAGCAACTGGTCGGCAGTCGTCGGCGCGATCAGCACGTTGATGGGGTTGTCGCCGCACTCGGGTTGAAACTCTTCAAAGAGCTCCACCATCATGCTTCCCTCGAGCGTCGAGACGTTCTTGCCGCAGAGATCAGGCAGGTCCTTGATGCCGAGCGGGTTTCCCTTGGCGACAACGATGTTGTTCGCAGAGATCAGGTTGTCGACAAAGTCAATCTGTTCGCGACGCTGCTCCGTGTCCCACATCGCCTCGCTCATCATGTCGTAGCGCTTCGTCGCGACGCCGGTGATGAGGCCGCCGAAGTCTGCTCGCGACCACTCGAGCTCGACGCCAAGCACTGCGGCGACCTCGGCGGCGAGGTCTGGGTTGATGCCGACGATGTTGTCGTCATCGTCGGTGAACTCGTAGGGCGCCTGCGATGGGTCGGTGACGACCTTGATCGTGTTTGCGCTCAGAATCTTCTCGGGCAGCAGCTGCCGGATCTCGTCGACGACGGCTGCGGAGTTGACTGGCGCTGCTTCTTTGTCTGAGGAGGCGCCGGCTGGCGCACATGCCGAGAGCGCGAGGCTCGCGACAATCAGCGCCGGGATGGCGACTTTCAGGGAGGGGGTACGTCGTTTCATGGTGTGTTCTTTCTCGTGGGATTCGAGATCCGGCCCGTCGTTGGGCGGATCGAGTGTGAAGTGTTCTGCTGCCGCGTACTAGATGACGCGGCTCAAGAAGCGTTGGGTTCGTTCGTGTGTGGGGTTATCGAGGACCTGCTCTGGCGGGCCGATTTCTTGGATGACGCCGTCTTCGAGGAAGGCGACCTGATCGCAGACCTCGCGGGCGAACCCGATCTCGTGGGTGACCACGATCATCGTCATCCCCTCGCGGGCGAGGGTTCGCATGACTTCGAGCACCTCGCCGACGGTCTCGGGGTCGAGGGCAGAAGTTGGCTCGTCGAAGAGCATCAGCGTCGGTTCCATCGCGAGGGCACGCGCGATGGCGACGCGCTGCTGCTGCCCGCCAGACAACGAGTCGGGGTAGGCGTCGCGCTTGTCGGCAAGACCGACCTTGCGAAGCAGTTCGAGCGCGCGCTGCTCCACCACGCGCTTGTCTTGCTTGAGCACCTGCACCGGGGCGATCATGATGTTCTCGAGCACGGTGAGGTGGCCGAACAGATTGAAGCCTTGGAAGACCATGCCGAGCTTGGCGCGCCGCTTCGCGACGATCCGCGGCTTGAGCTCGTAGGCTTTCGTGCCCTCGCGCCGGTAAGCAACGCGTTCGCCGTCGACGAGGATGTCGCCCGAGTCGAACGTCTCAAGGTCGTTGATGCATCGCAGGAAGGTGCTCTTGCCCGATCCTGACGGCCCAATGAGCGCGGTCACCGTTCCCCGCTGCACCTCGATGCTGACGCCGCGAAGCACTTCGTTGCCGCCGAAACTCTTGCGTACCTCCACGGCCTGCACCATTGGGCGTTCCGCGCTCGTCGCGTGCTCTGTCGAGTTCATCGCTGTGCTCCCGTCTGGGTGAGGCGTTTGAACATGCCTCGGTTGGCACCGCGGCCCGAGGTGTTGCCACTGCGGCCTGCGTATTTCTTCTCGAGCTGGTTCTGTAGCAGCGTCGCGACCGTGGTCAGCAGGAGGTACCACGCGCAGGCGACGATGAGCAGCTCGATCACGTAGTAGTTCCGTGAGTAGATCATTTGCGCGTTCGTGAGGAGGTCGCGCGCGGAGATGACCGAGACCAGCGAGGTGACCTTGAGCATCGCGATTGCCTGGTTGCCTGTTGGCGGGATCACCATGCGCATCGTCTGCGGGAGGATGATCTTCGTCATCATCTCGAGCGGGGTGAAGCCGAGCGCGACGGCTGCCTCACGCTGTCCCTTTGACACACCGAGGATGCCGCCACGGATAATCTCGGCCATGTAGGCGCCCTCGTTCAAGCTCAGCCCGATGAGCGCGGCGATGAACGGGGTGATGAGCGCGTTCGTGTCCCAGCTTGCGAACCCCAGGTTGATCGTGGGGAACAGGAAGGCGAGGTTGAACCAGAAGATCAGCTGGATGAGCTGCGGTGTGCCGCGGAAGAACCAGAGGTAGAGGTCGGCGAGCACGGTGAGCACTTTATTGTCAGAGAGCTTCATGAGCGCGAGGACGATGCCAAGCAGGATGCCGATGATGACCGCGAGCACGGTGAGCTGCACCGTCAAGATGACGCCCTCGATGATGACGGGCGCGAACAGGTACTGGCCCACCACGCTCCAGTCGAGGTTCTCGCTCGTGACGAGGGCGAAGATGAGGCCGCCGACGATCAGTGCGGCGACTGCCGCAATGACCATGCGACCGTAGCGCTTGAGGGGAACGATCTCTAGCGGGGTGATCTCCGCTGTAGTTCCAGCTGACGCTGGAGCACTGGGAGGGGATGTGGTTTTCACTCGGCCACCTTTCGGTCGAGCCCGGCCCGGGCTTCGTCTACGTTGACGCACCTACGTTTTCCAGAGGGGTTCCTCAGGCGTTCGCAAGGTCGATGGATTCACTGTAAATGAAATTCAGTATTTCTACAAGCTGTTTGAATTGAATTCGAAACGCTCCCCACGAAATCGAGGCAGTTCCTTGAATTCACGGCAAACCAGACGGCCGCGGCCTGCCGATTTCACTTCAATTTACTTTTAGCATTGCTACATCTTGGGTGCAGACACGGCGCACGAAAACCTGTAACATGCGAAGGGATGAGTACTCAAAAACGCAAATCCGGAGACGAAGACGCCCAACTCGGCGCACGCATCCGTGAGATACGCAAGCTCAGGCGACTGTCGCTGACCCAGCTTGGAGAAATGTCAGGCGTGAGCGCGAGCTTCCTCAGCCAGCTTGAGCGGGGCACGTGCCGCGCGAGCTTCGGAACGCTTCGAGACGTCACCGAGGCGCTCGGCACAACCCTCGCCGAACTCTTCAACGCCGATGAACCACCGGGGCCACGCATCGTCAGGCACGCCGAACGCCCGCAGCTCATCCACGGCGGCGCCCGCAAATTCATGCTGAGCCCCCGCCCGCTGTCACACATCGAGATCTTCGCCGGCGAATTCGACCCGGGCGAATCGACCGGCGACGAGCCATACAACCACGGCGACTCCCAGGAGTTCCTGATCGTCATTCGCGGCTCGGTCGACGTCCAGATCGACGGCAGGTCGCACCTCCTCGATGCTGGCGACACCATCGAGTACCGCAGCTCACAGCTGCACCGCACGGTGAACGTGGGTGACGACGTTGCAGAGGTGCACTGGATCGTCAGCCCGGTTACTGTGCCAAGCTCCACCGGCGCTGCAGAAGGAACGAACGATGACTAGCACCAGAGACTCACTCGCCCGCGCGCTCGGCGCGACCGACGGCCCAAACTCGCCAACGATGGCGCAGTGCGCGAGCGCACACGAGCTCATCTTCACCTCGGGCCACACGAGCCTGACGCTCGGCAAGGTCGGCGCGGAGCTCACAGTCGCAGACGGCGCGCAGGCCGCGCGTGAGGCCGCGCTGCGTTTGCTGCACTCGGTGCTCGAACACAACGGCACGCTCGACGGGCTGCGGCTGGCGCAGCTCAATGTGTGCGTGAACACCACCCCAGATTTCACGCAGCACGGTGAGGTCGCGGAGGGCGCGAGCGGCCTCCTGCGCGAGGTCTTCGGCGATCAGGATCTCCCGACGCGCAAGGCGCTCGGCATGGCGTCGCTCCCCCGCGGAGTTGCCGTCGAGATCGACGCCGTGTTCGCCGCAGAGGCCACCACCAGCTAGCGGCGCAAGAGAGCGCACTCGATAGAATCGCTGTCGGACGCGGATGGACTTCCGCACTGCCGGGAGGTCCACTTGTACATCGCATGCTTTGCGCTCATCGCCGTTTCCGGCGTCGTCATCCTCGCCGGGGTCCGCGTTCGCAGGCTCGTGCCAAAACACTGGGCGACGGTGCCGGGCGAATGGATCGGCCCGGCGCTCCAGTTCTCGCCACACCCCTACCGCTACCGCACCCCAGACGGGGTCGAGCGCACCGGGTCGTCACGAGTCAAGGTCGTCTGGCGAGCGCCCTCCGGGGGCAACTGCCTCGTAGCGTACGACCCCCAGAACCCCGCGACGTCTCAGCCAGCCCAACTGCGCACGAACGGGACGCTCCTCATCGCCGTCGGGGCATTCGCCGCGATTGCGGGGGTCGCGCTTCTCGCGCTCACCTGGTCGTAGTGTGAACACGCCCGCATCAGTCTCGCCCGCGAATACGGTCAGCGTAGGAATTGCAGGCGGATGCTGCGTATGAGCCTACTCGGCGGCCGTTACTGCCCACCGGTAAGTAGCCGCCGGATGATTGCGGATTGCTTCGCCATTCTGTCGGGAAGACTCCTCCACTCATCCTCCAACCGGGAGACTGCCTGAGTACCTATACACAGTTGCGTGAGCGCCTCCGCCGTGGTCCTTGAATCGGCGATTGGATGCACGGAACCGTCTCCGATACCTTCGTTGATCAATGCCTCAGCGAGGGCAATCCATTCTCGATAGGGAGCGCTGCTTTCAGTGGTTAAACCTGTCTCCGCCTGCATAGCAAGTTGGATACCCCCCTGCACAAGAACATCTTCGGAGATCAGCTCTGAAATCGATACGAAGAGGCTCAACAACTTGTCCAAGCCGGTTGCTTCACCAGAGGTAGCTTCATCCATGACCAGCTTCATCCTCTCCGTCTGGGCATTCAGGACGGCCCTCGCGACGTCGTCCTTGTTGCCGAAGTGGAAATAGATGGAACCTTGACTGATCTGGCCGACCTCGGCGATATCCTTCAGACGAGCTTCCGAGTAAGCCATTCGAGAGAAGACTCGACCTGCAGCGAGGAGGATGCTCCGCTGAGTTTCGATCCCGTGCGGCCGCTTTGCCGCAACGGCGCTGTTGTCGCTCATGCTCTCCCCCAAACGATGCAGCCCGGTTAAGCGTGCATAAGGCCATCATAGGCCTGCACCGATAGCGAAGGCACTGGATGCTAACTGCGGCCCCTTCTCGTGTGCCGTCGTTCTTCTCCCCAGTCGAACACTGATGTGGTGACTGCAGTCACAGCGACGGCGACCCCGGCGAGTCCGACAAGGTGGGGAATCAAATGCGGATCCGGCACAAACCAGTTGTTCACAGCAGCCATATACCAGGTAGTCGGCAGAAATTGGATCCCATCCTGCACCCACCCCGGGAAGGAAGAGAGCGGCAGACCGGCCCCTGAGGTGAAGATGACCACGATAGGCAGCAGCAGGCTTAGCTGCCTTGTCAGCTCAGTGTTCGCCCCTCTCGCCCCAAGCAAGATTCCAAGTGACATGAGCATGATAAAGCCAAGGATTCCGGCGAGTAAGACGGTAGCGTACGAGACAAACGATGACGTCCCACCAAAGAACATCACGCCCAAGAGGATCAGGAGTTCTGCCACAGCAAGACCAGCTCTCGCTGGTAGCTGCCCAATGATGAAGACAATTCTCGTGACCGGCGTCGCCGCAAGCAGGCGAAGTGTTCCGAGCTCTCTGTACTGCACGAGCAGCACGGCCGTCCCGGGAAACGCGATCGACATCGCCCCCATGGCAGCGATCACCCCAAAATTGGAGTACAGCAGCGCCCCAGGCCCGGGGCCGCCTGCTCCGAACAGGAGGTCCAATGCTGCAAACAGACCGAGCACTAAAGCGAATGTCAAAAGTATGACACCTGCTGTGAACCGCGAGCGAAACATCTCTCTCGCACTGAGAAGGGCAACTGACCTAAATGACTTGAACGCGGGGAAGTCTCTCACTGTCATTCAATGCCACTCAACTCGATAAACAGGTCTTCCAAGGTGCTGCGCCTAATGTCGAACTCTCTTGCCTGCAACCCGGGCATGAACGTCAGCTTCCTGATTACTTCGTCAGGCTTGGAGGTTTGGACGCGAACACGAACCCGGGTTCCGTGCTCCTCGACGACGAGTTCCGTAATAGCCCTTAGCTGGCGCACAGCAGCAAGGTCGACATCTTGCGATGTGGAAAACGAAACCGTGGTGGCGGCGTCACGTGCGATGATCAGGTTCTCGGGGGTGTCTAACGCAACGAATTGGCCTTCAACCAGAATGCCAACTCTGTCGCACAGGCTGGTCGCTTCATCCATGTGGTGGGTGGAGAGCAGCACCGTGGTTCCGGCTGAGGCCAGCCCGCGGATTGTTCTCCAAAGCTGTTGTCGTGCGGCAGGGTCAAGGCCAGCTGATGGCTCATCCAACACTACGACCTGAGGAGCCCCCACTAGCGCCACGCCAAGGAGAAGCCTTCGCAGTTGCCCTCCGGAGAGATGCTTCACCCGCGTCCGATGTTGCTCTTTGAGCCCCACCTCATTTCGCACGGACCGCGGATCTCGGCCATTCTCGTAGAACGAGCGAAACAGAGACAAAGTTTCATCAACAGTGAGGGATTCAAAGAGCGAGGCCGCCTGCGGCTGAATTGCGACTCTCTCCGAGAACGCTCGGCGGTCGTCTCCGGGCCGCATACCCAGCACACGAATGCTGCCACTGTCGGGTTCCCGTAGACCGACCAAGCATTCAATGATTGTGCTCTTCCCAGCCCCATTCGGCCCTAGGAGCCCAAAGATCTCGCCTCGGGGAATTGAAAAAGTGAGACCGCCCACCACTGTTCGGCCGCCATAGGCCTTTTCGAGGCCATTTACCTCAATGATTGCTGGTTCCGTCACAACACCCCTCCCCGATTTTTGATGGTGTTTTGTCTGAAAAGAGCATCGCCGCAACAGTAGGGTCAAACATGAAGGCGATTCGGAAAGCATGCTTGGGCTGCGGATTGCATATCCCAGCCTCAGGCGCATCCAAACCGGCGGGCGGTGAGGGCAGCAACAACTGCCTACCGAATGGCTTCATTCCCCCTCCCGGACACGCTTCTGGATCTTCCGGAGCGGGGCATCACTTTCCCGGTCCCAAGAAAACACTCGAAGCGCCAATAGGAACGCGGCCACGGAGGTTACGCCCATTAGTGCCCACAGCCAGTGGACTTCAAGAAACGGAACGACTCCCGCCAGGTCACTCCCTGCTGCTTGCATCAACCACGTCGTTGGGAACATATTGAACAGCGTCTGGAGCACCTCGTTAGTATGTGCAGCCGGGATAATGCCCCCACCAGCGCCGACAAGCAGCATGCTCAAGATAACCCCGATCTGCTGCGTATCTGTAGCGTTCCTTGATTTCGAGGCGAGAAGAAATGCCGCTGGCAGCAACATGGCCAACCCCATGATCAACGTCACAAACAACCGCCAAAGGAAGCCAGGTTCGACATAGTCGCGGGAACATGCGATCACGACCACGACTCCCATCTCGAATGCTGCAAGCACCACGCGAACTGGGACATACGACAGCACCAGTGCAGCGTTCGAAACGGGCGTGGCTCCCAATAGGCGCAGTATGCCTCGTTCGCGGAGCGACGCCAGGGGAGCTGACGTTCCCACAAACGCAAGCGCCATGAGGCCTACCCCGAGCGCTGGCCCTAGGTTGGCACGAACTAGGTCGACCTGCCAGTCGCCTTCTGTATCAACGGTGGTGATGTTCGCAGCAGGTACTCCGGCAGACCGAACAGCCTTCCAAGCCCCGTCCCATGCAGGCCGTTCACTGGCGCTTACGACGATTTGGACATGCCCAGACTTTTCAACAATCAAAACCGTTGCTTCCTCGCGTCTCGCCACTTGGACGTCTTGACTTGACAGTTCACTCGTCACGCTTTGCAGGAACACTTGATCTGCCGATTCAGTAGCCACAACAGGCGCGGGCGATCCTGCGGTGAAGGAGTAGTTGATGGCAAAGATGACCGCGAGATAGATCAAGAAAATGAACAACATCGCCAGTCCGGTCGGTAACACTCGGGCCAAGCTCTTCGCGTCTACCGCGATGAGATGCCCGAGACCGCGCATTGAACGGCTACCTGGGGCTGGCATGCCCATTGCTCCACTCGCCCCAGCAGGGACTGCAAACCGGCCAATGGTCTCGGGGCAGAAACGCCGACACGCAGAAACGACTTCTGGAGTTCTTCAAGACTGTGCCTCGAGAAGCAGGTCCACAGTTTCGCGGAGCCAAGGGACCGGACTGTACGTCGATCGCCTGTTGCCACGCTCACCATGCTTACGCGTACAGCGGTTTCCTCGCAGTTCCCGAAGGCATACCCACTGACCATGGCCGTAAGCGACGACCGAGCCTCCGGAATCACCGAACTCTTCACCCGCGGCAAGAACGAGCGACCCGGTATGAGTTGCCACTGTGGTCCTCCTTGCATCGTGAAGACTGCACGAAATCAGCAACTCGTCGTCGGAGCCGAACGTGCCTGCTTAGAACGGTAGCATCCAAGTAAGCTCTCCGACTTAGTAGATTTTGTTCAGGCTGAGCGTGTATCGGCGCACGGCGTGCCTCTTCGCGGCACAATCGTCTTCTCAGCCACGACCTGGATAAGTCAAAATCACGATGGGATCAGCGGTTTTGTCCCTCAGGGCTCTCCTTGTTGCCTCGGGCTGGATACGCCCGCCTAGCGGCTGGCGTTGAGCGGAATTCTCAGGAGTGCCGGCAGGTTGGCTCGATTCGGGACCCGCCGAAGTGGAGCCTCGTCCGCATCGCACAGACATGGTGCTGGCGGGGCATAGACGCTCGAGGCAGCAAACCGTAGCCCCCGAATCGTCACCGGACGGGCAGTTGAGCCGGATGTGCAGTTCTCGAGCGAAATGGCTGACCGCGTCTGGGCAGGAACAACCTCGCGCACGCAAAGCGTGAGCCGCTGTGGACATCAGTACTTTCCTGATGCCCACAGCGGCAGTTACTTCAGCCCGCGCACGGGGCTATGCGTCACAGTTACGCTGAACGGCGACGCCAGACGATCAGCAGGCCGCTCGCGGCGAGAAGCGCGCTCGTCAGCACGATCGCCAGCGTCCACTGGACCTCGGGGCCGCCAGTGTTCGCAAGACCATGCTTTCCTTCGGCGTCCGTGGCTGTACCGTCAGTTGATCCTGAATCAGGCTTGCCGCCGACACCGGTCCCGGTGCCGCCGCCGTCACCGGGCTTATCTGGGCCGCCCGGCTCGCCGGGACCGCCCGGATCCACCGGTCCGGTTGTGTCGTCCGCAACAGTGATCGTGTGCTCGCTCGTGACGCCGTTCACGGTCACGGCGAGCGTCGCCTCCCCCGCACCGGTCGCGGTCAGGGCGCCCGTCGACGGGTTAAACCGGAGCACACTCTCATCGGTCGCCTCACTCGCGCTCGCGCTCACTGCGCGGCCGCGCTTGTCGGTCTCGACTGATCCGTCGTCGACGACGACACCGTCCCCGCCCCACACCGCGCTCATCGGCCAGTGCACGGGCACGATGCGCCCGCCGTCCTGCGAGATGGTGGCGTCGACGGTCACCGAGTCGCCAACGGTCATCGCCGCCGGCACCGCAGCGGTCGCGCCCAGCGTGAGCTCGTCGACACGCGGCTTCACCTCGGCCTGGAGCCAGTTCGTGCGGCTCGTCACGGGAGCCGGATCGTTCCCGACGACGCCCGAGTTCGGGTTGATACCGAGCATCGCCCAGCCCGTGAAACCGCCCTTGTCTGGTGAGCTCGACGGCCCCTTGCCGCTGTTGCCGCTGAGGAACGTCGAAACGCCCTCGTGGCTCGTCGCGTGGAAGACACCGGCGTGGCCGTTAATCGAGGCGATCGACTTGCCTGTGTCGGCGCGGAACTCCGCGAGCCGATCCTGGTAGCGCTTCGCTTCGATGCGGTCCGAGATCTGGCTGTCCTTACTGCTCTTCGGGTCGTCAACGGGGTGGTGCGCGAACACGAGCACGCCCGTGATCGTCGAATCCTTCTCGGCCTCGGCGAGTGCGTCTTCAAGGAAGCGCATCTGCTGCTTGTCAGAGGCATTGAACGAGCCGTTCGCGGTATTCAGCGTGATGACGAGCGTGCTGCCGACCTGCTGCTTCGTCTTCGTCGGACCGAACTCAGCAATGAAGTTCTCGATCGGCCCTCCCATCACCTCGTGGTTGCCAGGCACGTAGATCCAGGGCAGCTTGTCGCCGATTTCCTCGTCGAGGATCTTCCTCGCGAGCGCGAAGTCCTCGGGCGCGGCCTCGTCGACGAAGTCACCCGTGATGACGAACATCTCGGGCTTCGCGGCGAGGATCTCGCGCAGGGTCTGGCGTGCGCCGTGCACGTTGGGGCCCTCGGGGTTGCGAGCGACGAACTGTGCGTCGCTCATCACCGCGATGCGCTGCGCGCGCTTGTCGACGGTGCCGTTCGTGACGACGAGCGGATCGTGCACGACCGGCGCCTGCGGCTGGTCGACCTCGGGCGCCACGACGGCGCGGATCCCAGCGAACATGGTCTCGCCCTGGTACTGCTTCGCTGCCGAGGTTTCCATCATGCGCACGCGCTCGAGCTTCAGCGGGTAGGCGGTGCCAACCGGCACGTTGAACGTGAGCTCCTGCCAACCCTTCCAGCTGGTGTGCGGACCGTCGATGTTCATTGTCGTGCCAGCGCCGGTCTTCATCTGGAGGCGTGGCCAGGTGCTGTTGCCGTCGCCGTGCACCCACATCTTGATTGCCTTCGGCTGACCCGCGATCTCGATGGGCTCGGGCGCGACTGCGTACGCACCGCGCGTGCCAGTCGACGAGGCGAAGTCGTAGGTAAGCTTCAGCCCGGCCTCGCCGTTCGGTCCAGTTGCCCCAGCGATCTGGCCGGTGGCGCGGTCCGAGCGGAAGGTCCAGTCCTTCGCGTTTGCGAGGTCAGAGACAGGCTCCTCTTCCAGGCCAATCGTGACTGCGACGTCAACGCGGCGATCCCCCGCCGAGAACGACACCGTCGCAGCCCCCGACGCTGCCCGCGGGGTGATCGTGAAGGTGTTGCCGTCAAGCGATTCGACAGCGACGTCAGCGCCGGCCGAAACCGTGAGGTCAGCAGCCTCAATGGGTGCGCCGAAGCCGTCTTTGTCGAGGCCTGTGATTGTCACAGTCTCGCTGCCGTTCTCGTCGACCAGAGCGATGACGCTCTGGCTCGCACGGAGCCTGTCGAGCTCGCCGAGTACGCGCAGCTCGCTCGTCGCCGACTTCCCTTCCGCGGTAAACGTGACGGGCGCGGTGCCAGGTGTGGATCCCGTCACCTTTGCGGTGTCTCCGTCGATCGCCGCGAGTGTCGCGTTCTTGCCCGCAACCGAGAACTCGCCCGCCGTAGCGATCGCGCCGCGATTCGCGTCGAGGCCGATGCCTGAGACTGTGCGCGAGAAGCCGGGGAACACTGCGTCTGCGTCGTCAAGCTTCGACTCGGGGGCAACCATCACGTCGGCGAGCCCGGTGTCGGGCGCGGTCGACGAGAACACGAGGCTATTGGGGACGCTGCGCAGGTGCCCGTCTGACGGGGCGTTGCCGACGCTCAGCTCGCTGGTTCCCGGCTCGCGCATGAGCAGGGTGCTGGATCCGCCACCGTCGAGGTTCACCGCGTTGTGCGCGCCGAGCTCGACCATGAACTCGCCGAGCTCATCGAGCGCCATGCCGCGGGAGTGGCTCTGGCGACCGTCGAGTGAGACCACGTAGACCTCGCTGCCGTCCTCGCTCACGCCGACCGCGGTGCGGGGCTCGCCCTTGTCCGCGGGAGCAACGACAGCGCCGTCAGCGACGAGGCGCTGGTTGCCGCTGATCGCGAGATCCACATCGGCACTGGCAGCGACTGTTACTGGCAGCGGATCGCCTGGCTTTACGCCAGCGAACAGGTCGACCGCTGCCCCGCGCGCGAGCACGACTCCCGATCCCGCTGCGATGGCGGTGGGCCCGGTGATCTCGGCGAGATCGGCAGATGTGCGCGTCACGACCCCGTCGGCAATCTCCACGCGGAGGAACTTCGGGTCGATGTTCGATGGCCCGCCGATGGCGCGCGAGATTGGGTACTCACCCCACATCGGTGTGAAGTAGCCGATGCCGTCGGCGGGAATACCGATGTTGTTGACTGTGCTCACCGGGTGAGTGGTGCCCGCGACGTCGAGGGTGGCGGCTGAGGCAAGCGCCTGGATCGCAGCGATGCCCTCGCTAACTGTGAAGCTCTCGACGGGTGATCCGCTCGTTGTCTTCACCCCCTCCGTCGAGGAGACGTTCGTGCCCTGGGCGACACCAGAGTTGTTGATGTCGAAGAACGAGCCGTTGACCGCGGCCACGGCGTGATCGCCAAGTGTGTGCTCAGTGACGGGCGCCGGCTTCGTGAGGCTGCCCGAGTCACGGACATCCATCGACAGCGTGGGTGTGGAGAGATCCGCGACGATCACGTCGCCTGTCACCCATCCCTCACCTTGCAGCCTGTCGAAGCTTGTCGCCTTCAGACCCGGTGCGAGCTGCCGCGTGTCAGCGCGAAGCAGGCTCGAATCACGGCCGCCCAGGTCGAGACCACCCGTGTCGGGTGACGCGTAACTGGCCGTGAGGGTGGACTGGGGTGCGAGGGCGATGCCGCTGACAGCGATGCCGAGACAGAGCCCGGCCGCAAGCGTTGTTTTCAGGGGTGTTCGTCTAAACCAAGCCACGAGTTGCCGCAGACCTTTCTTGAGTTTTGGAATGCGCGTGCGGCAGCAGAGGAATAATTGAATGGCCGCCGGACGCTCAAGTCAGCGTAGGCAGGCCAGGTAGCGCGAAGGTTGCCTGCGGGTGGCCGGGAACCGTCAGCACAACCTGGCTCGTGCGTGAAGCCACTGCCAGGGTTTTGTGAAAGCCAGCGACGACCGTCTGGCAGTTTGCCTTCCTTTGGAGCCGTCAGCCGCGCCGGCCCGGGTCCAGGCCGATTTCATAGCCCAGGATCACTGCATGGACGCGGTCACGGAGACCGAGCTTCGCGAAGATTGAGTTGACGTACGACTTCACCGTTGATTGCGCGATGCGCAGTTCGCTGCTGATCTCGGCGTTGGTGAGCCCTCCCACAATTGCTATAAGAACCTCCACTTCGCGCGAGGTAAGCAGGCCTAGGACCTTGGCGACATTCTCTGGCAGGCTCCGACTGGCCGGAACCGATTGCAAATAGTGCTCGATAAGTTTCGCTGTCAATCCAGGTGAGACAACTGCTGAACCGCGAGCGACCGTTTTGACCGCGTCAACCAAAGCGGTTGGAGTGGTGCTCTTCAGAAGAAATGCACTCGCACCCGCTTGGAGACTACCGAAAGCGTACTCATCCAGGTTGAAGGTCGTGAGGACGATCACGCGTGTTCCGGGATGCTCTGCAGCGATGATTCGGGTCGCTTCGATACCTCCCATCACAGGCATCCGCACATCGATCAGGAGAACGTCCGGCTCGGTCTGTCCAACCACACGAAGAGCTTCGGAGCCGTTCCCAGCTTCACCGACGACTTCGATCTCGTCGTCGGAGTCGAGGATAAGCGCGTAGCCCGTCCGTTCCAGGGGCTGGTCGTCGACGACGACGACTCGGATCACTGCGCCCGGAGCATGAATCATCGGCTAGCAGCTCCCAACGGAATAGTCACACGCGTCAGCCACCCACCTCCGGGAGCATCCTCGCTCCTCGGTATTGGGCCCGCGGAGAACCTACCTCCGAACGCGTTCGCTCGCTCGCGCATAGCCCGCAGCCCGATCCCGGCTCCCCGCGTTGGGCCCGTTCTGGCTCCCCGGCCGTTATCAGTCACTGCAACGATAACTTCACCCGCTTCAAGGCCGATCGATGCCTCAACGTGAGTGGCGTCAGAAGCGTGACGGAGGACGTTGGTAAGCGACTCCTGAACAATCCGGTAAACCGAGGTCATGAGAGCAGGGTCGGCCTGCCCGAGCCTGCTCGCGGTTTGTTCACTTTCGATGGCGAGGGTGAGCGGGAGACCAGCCGCCTGAAAGGTACTTACAAGTTCCTGGAGAGTTGGCAAGTTATGGCCTGACTTCTCAAGGCTACGGTTGAGATCATCGTCCTGGCCGCGGATTACCTGAAGGATGCGCTGCATATCTTCGAGTGTCCGCGCGCCAACTTTGTTGAGTTGTTCAAGCGCAGCTCGGGCACGTTCAGGATGCTTTTCCCAACCACTAGCGGCACCCCCTGCTAGTGCAACCATGACTGTCACGGAGTGCCCAACGACGTCATGCATTTCCGCAGTGATGCGGGCACGTTCAGCTGCAGCGGCTCTTTCCTCCCGCGCCACAATTAGCTCCTCAATGGCTTCACGACGAGCTCGGCCCGCTTGTGTCGCGACACCGAGTGCGAGTGCAACAAGCGATGCCGGCTGCAGCAACACCACAGGCCATGTCTCCCGAACACCAATGAAGACCAGGAGGCTTCCAACTGCGAAGATCGCCCCTTCGCTCATGAGGTAGCCCTTGATCGTCGTGCGTAGGCGTGAGACGTTGGCCAGTGCGAAGAGCGCGAATGAGCTCTCAAGGAATGCTGGGCTCGCGGCAGCTGCCGAAATTGGGTTCATGGTTGCCAGTGTGACGACGATGAGCAGAACCCGGAACGGGTGGGAACGACGCCACCAGAACGCGAGTGCGATACCACCCGTGCAGAGGTAGCCCACCCACGTATGTGCGGGTGGTTCGATCACGAGAGTCGCCACTGCGGGAATGGCACAGGCAAGAATCACGAATATGTCGGCAACTCTTGGGTGCTCAACAAACCAGCCGACAACACGGCTTCGCTGGAGGACAGCGTTCCGACGCGTGGTGACCCCGAGCGTATTCACGTGGTTCGCCATTCCTTCCACCTCGAGCACAGGCGCCCCCCTCTCGCAAGAGAGCCGCTGCAACGAGACTCGGTGAGAAAGGGAGATTCAGTTACTGGACGGTATTACACAATACCTATACCGCGCACACCAACTACGGGTGGATCTTTTATTTGCACAAGAATCAAAATTTAGATCCACGGGTGGTGTTTTACGCTCGAGCGTGTTCTTAGCATTTACGGGAGACGCAGCTTTCCCAATGCACGCCCAGGAGAACGCGATGGACAACACTACACACGACGAGCACCGAGATATGGCGATAGCCAGAACCTGGCTGATTCAGGCGAAGGGCGCAAATAAGGCATTCGGCACGACGCTTGCGCTGGCGGATGCGAGCGTCTCAATTACGCCTGGCGAGTCGGTGGCAATAATGGGACCGAGTGGCTCAGGAAAATCGACCCTTCTATACGTCCTTGCTGGAATTCTCACGCCTGATTCCGGTGCGGTCTTAGTCAGGCGCTCCGAAGGCACTGGGTTTGATGATCTGGCCACGCTTTCTGATGACGCACGATCCGCCTTTCGACTACGACGATTCGGATTCGTCTTCCAGCAGGGGATGCTGCTGCCAGAGCTCACCGCCGCTGAGAACATTGCGCTACCGCTCTTGCTGATGGGTGTGTCCAGGACAACGGCTGAAGAACGAGCGGAAAGGGAGTTGCGCCGGCTCGGTCTCGAAGGTCTTGGCCAACGGCGCATCGGGCAACTTTCTGGCGGGCAATCACAGCGTGTTGCGATCGCTCGTGCACTCGTCAACTCCCCAAGCGTCATTTTCGCCGATGAGCCTACGGGCTCCCTAGACTCTCGCTCTGCTGCCGGAGTCCTCGACGCGCTTCTTGAGAAAGGAACGAGGCTGGACGGCGCCCTGGTAATTGTGACACACGACACGCACGTTGCGTCCCAGTGCGACCGAATCCTTCACCTCCGCGATGGTCAGATCGTGAGCAACGTATGAACGGTCGCGCACTGCGGTCCCTGATCCGCCCGTTTCAAGCGTCAGTAGCCATTACTACGCTCCAACTCGTTGCTTCGGCTGTTACCGCGCTACTGACATTTGCTGTCGGCATGCTGATCTTCGCCTTCTGGTCAGTCCCAACCGAGGAGCCTGGCTACGATGTTCTTGCGTTTGGACTCGTGGCTTTATTGGCTGTGCCACTCATAACCCTCGGAACCGCGAGCGCAAGACTGGCTGCCCGGACCCGAGACGACAAGCTAGCAACGCTTCGGTTGTTGGGGGCCACTGCAAACCAGGTACGCGGCATTGCGGTCGCCGAAGTTGCCGTCGTGGCTGCTGTAGGAGTTCTCACCGGCTCCGCCCTATCTGCACTGTGGCCGTTCGCACTTTCTCTGTTTTCGGTACACGGAGAGCGTCTTGTCGCGTCGGATATCTGGCTGCCATGGTGGATGTGGCTGGCGGTCCCACCCGCGCTGGTAGTGGTTGCTGCGATCAGCGCCCAGCTCGGGTTGCGCAAAGTCGTGCTCTCTCCGCTAGGAGTTCGCACCCGCTCAGATGCCCCACCGATGAGTTGGTTCCGAGTAGTGGTTGGACTCGTGGTACTTGGTGCTGCGGTTCTTGTCACACAACTCATGTCGGCTGATTGGGGCGTGCTCATTGTCCTCTGCGTGCTGACCGCGGTATTGCTTGCAGTAATGGCAGTGCTCGGCGCAGTCGGCCCCTTCGCGGTGGCGTTCGTATCTCGTCGGCTGGCGGCGCGGACATCCGATCCGGCGAAGCTGGTTGCAGCTCGCGGTCTCCAAGACGATCCTGGTGCGGCTTGGCGGAGCGTCTCTGCCCTATCTCTGGCGACGTTTATCTTGATCCCGGCGGGCTCGCTACTCGGCTATCTCCACACAATCAGCCGCAGTTCAAGCCGCGAGGCAATGAGTCAAGACCAGCTCCTGATGTTCGCCGACGCCCGGACAATGCTCGTCACCGTCGCCGCAATCGCTTTTTGTATAGTGGCCTGCCAAGCGGCTATCGTGCAGACCGCAGCGATCTTGGAGAATCGTGCTCTCTACGTGGCGCTCGATCGAATTGGAATGCCGCGTCAGACTATCAATCGCATGCGGCGGCTGCGCGTTACGCTATCGGCCAAGATCGCTGTGTTTGGTGCCGCGGTAGCAACTGTAGCCGTTACTGCGTTCGTCGTTGTTATTTCCATTCTCGTCGCACCCCTCTTCAGCATCGCGATCATTGCAGTTCTCGCGTGTGGCCTCCTACTTGTCCGAGGGAGCGTATCGGCAACCAACTCAGTATTGACACATGTCCTCAACGCTCCGCAGCGAGGTGATTGAGATAGACGCGCCGTTCATGCTCGGACTCGCCGTCGCTTTCCTCGGCGCCGTGCTCCTCGCGAGCGGATCCGAAATGCAGTCAAGGGCTGTGTTTCAATCCGGCGGTCGGTGGCTTTCGTTTCTTCGGTCTCCACGCTGGCTCATCGGACTTCTCCTTCTTGGCGTCGCAGTCAGCACCAACTTCGTCGCGCTCGCACTCGCTCCAGTAAGCGCGGTGCAAGCGATGAGCGTAATCGCCCTTGCGGCGTCTGCAGCGTATAGCGGCCTAATGGGTAGGGTCTCGATGACGAGAGCCAACTTGCTGTCCGTTCTTGTTTGCATTCTCGGCGTCTTGGGATTTATAGCGATTCTTGCCGCACACCCATCTGATGGGCCCTCGGCGCTTGCGGCACCCCAGCAGCTAGTAATCGCGACGACGATCCTCGCCACGCTTTCGGCTCTTGGACTTGGCGCCGTGATCCTTGGCCGGAATTCGCGATCAGTTGGGCTCCGTTTCTTTGGTCTCTTCATCGGGGCAATGACATTCGGCAGTATTACGACAGTCTTCAAAGTCCTTGTCTCGATTCTCCTCGCGCGAGGCTTCGCCGCGGCCCTGACAGATTCCAACGCACTATTCGGGCTCGGAGTCATTGCGATTGGTGGCGTTGTCGCAAATGTGCTCTTACAACGCTCGCATTACGCGTTCCCAGCGCCGGTGGTTGTGGCGGCACTCACCACAATCGACCCGGTTACCGCGGCTGTTATTGGAATCACTGTGATTGGCGAAGCTGCACTCACTGTCGTGCCCGCGTCTGGGCTAATCCTCTGCGGCGTCACCGCCTGCATCGGCGTGATTGGGGTAAGTCAGCTCACCCGCACCGACAAGAAGGCATCAAATCCTGAGGCCTCCACGACCCGAGACTTGGACAGTGAGAGGTAAATATGCATATCGGATTCTTCAGCGATCAGCATCCCGCAACCCTTGGCGGGCTGCAAGTTTCTCTTGAGCTGCAACGCAAATATCTTCAGCGCCGCGGACACTCGGTCACCGTATGCGCCCCAAACTCCAAGCACACAACTCCGCCCTTCCCTGCAGAGACAAATGATGTGCCTCTCGGCGCCGTCCGAGTCGGCGAGCACTCGTTTACACTCGCCGGCACGCGTTTCGATGACACAATCGATCTCGCGTTCGCTAGCAAACCTCCCGTTGACTGCGTGCACGTCCAAGGTGATTTGTGGGGTGCGTGGAACGGCTACAGGTTCGCAGCACGGCACGACCTGCCACTTGTGCATACGATGCACACGAACATCGAGGTGGGGCTCCCCGCCATTCTTCCTTTCCCGCGCGCGGTTTTCAGGTTATTGTTCTCTGCGCAACAGCGGTTCCTTAACGCTTCAAAAGTCAGGTCAATCGCCGACTACACCCGGGCTTTTGCAGAACGCGCAGACATCGTCATCGCTCCAAGCACACACTTCGCCCAACGCCTCCGTGGTTATGGGATTGACAAAGAGATCTGGGTCGTTCCGACTGGTGTCGACGATGAGTTGATCCAGGCGCTTGTCAGCGAGCCGCGGGCTCCCAGGAAGCGACCTATCTTGCTTTGGCCCGGCAGAATCAGCCAGGAGAAGCGTATCTCCGACTTCTTCGAAGCCTTCCATCAGGCCAGTGTTGACGCAGACATTCATGTCTATGGCTCCGGAGTCGATCTCATCAATGCCCAAAGAAGGGCAGCTGACCTCGGAATCGCGAACCGCGTTTACTTTTTTGGCGCAGTCTCCCACCAGCGAGTGCTCACGGCAATGCGAAATGCAGATGCTGTCGTGCAGAGTTCTCTAGGCTACGAAACTCAGGGCCTGACAGTATATGAGGCCGTGTCGGTTGGCACACCTGTCATCCTGCGTGACCGAAACATCGCTCCAGATCTGCCCGCCGAGTTCAGCCGAGTCGCCGCCAACGAGTCAATCGACGCGTTTGCATCCGCAATCCGAGAGTTCGTCCAGTTTGAGCACGAGGCAGGAGTTCGGCCCAAGCCTTCGAACCAATTCGCGCAGAGTCACCAAACGCGCCGCCTCGAAACCCTCTACCGGGAGGCCCGGAGTATTCACGAAAAATCAGCTTTTCCAGAACAGTCTGGAGGCAACCAACGTGCAGCTTGAACAGGTGGAAACTACAAAGGTCACCGTGAGTGGTTCGCTCACCACACTTTTCGCCTACGGCGACAAGGAGGGGCCGACGATTCTTGCGATCCATGGGTTTAGAGGAACACACCACGGGTTAGAACCCTTAGCCCAAGCGCTCGCGGGATTCGGATACCGAGTACTCGTCCCGGATCTTCCCGGCGCCGGAGATTCAAGCGCCATGGTTGGATCGCACAACGCAATGAGCTTCGGTGCTTGGCTCGGCGAGCTCACCGAGAGACTGCCGGTTTCAACTATCCTCCTTGGCCATTCCTTCGGAAGCGTGATCGTCGCTTCCGCTATCGCCCAGGGAGCCGATCACCGCAGCGCTGTATTGGTGAACCCAATTCTCAAACCCCCTCTCACCGGCCCGAGGCGTGTAGCCACGGCCGCAACCCGCGCATACTATGCGCTCGCCGGGAGGCTTCCTCTACGGTTCGGCGAGAGGTTGCTGGCAAGCCGCCTCATCGCCGGAGTCGGCGGAGCGATCATGACTAGCACGAGTGACGCTGGACAACGAAAATGGATCAGAAAAGAGCACCGCAGGCACGCTGGGTCGTTTTCGTCTCGAGCTGTCGTGATCGAGAGCTTCATTGCTTCCACAACGACAACTGTCCTCGACTTCGCAGATCACCTGCAGCGGCCCGTGCTGTTGTGCGGAGCAGGGCGCGACCCCCTCACCCCGGCGTCCGTCTACAATGTCGAGGCCACAGGAATTCAATCTGGCACTTTCCACGTTTTTCCTGATCGCGGGCATCTGCTGCCGTTCGAAGAAGTCGATTCGATATCACAGCTCATTGCAAATTGGGACGGAATGGTTGAGCCTCCGACCGCAGGGAGCCACACCGTTCGACTGGTAGGTTCAGCAAAAAAGAGAGCGACGAGGCATACGACATCGCTACGCAGTGCATACCCCTCTGACCAGAGCTTCACGGATCGGGGAACGAAGGAGACGCCATCCTAGCGATGGCCGCCCCGCGCCACCTTCCCCGGAGGCAGCAAGGCCTTTTCGGATCTAGTGGCTTCTCACCCGTTGTGCCCGACGCAATGACAACACCTGCGCAGCTCGGCTAGTGACGCTTCAAGATGTGTCTTTCTGCGCTGCAAATCTGCGGCCATTCACTCTGGCAAAAGAGTCGGGTCTTGCTGGAGCATTTGCACCTGCAGCGAAGACAGCGCGGGACCGGGAGTAACACCAAGTTCCTCTGCGAGATCCTTTGCATGCTTCGAATAGGCCTCAAGCGCTTCAGTCGCTCGGCCTGATCGATACAACGAGAGCATCAGCTGCCCCAGGAAGATCTCGTTTCGAGGATGTTTCATGTTCAAGATTGCCAATCGCGGCAAGATCTCTTTGAAGCAACCAAGCTTCAGCTCGACATCAAAATATGCCTGCTCTGCGGTCACTCTCAGTTCGCCCCAGTAGCGGGCGGCACTCTCGAAGGTGGGTCCCGCCAGACCCTCGAAAGCGGGGCCCCGCCACAGTTCCAGCGCCCGCCGATACATCGCTTTCCCCGCATCAAGATCGGAGCCGGCTACTGCAGTTGAGGCGAGCTCGATCTGGTGCTGAAACCGATAGCAGTCGATGGACTCTGCCAAGGCATCCAACCTGAACGATTTTTGCCCTGACGAGATAGGGACACTGAGCTTTCGGAGCTCGCTGACGCCTCGATGGACCTGGTTGATCGCACTCTTGATCGGCTCAAATCCATACAGCGCTCCAACGAGGCTTGAAAGACGGACGAATCTGCCAGGTTCCAGCAACAGGCAGCTAAGAACGCCCCGGGCCCTGCGCGTGGGGATCGATATCTCCATAGAGCCGACACTGACCGAGAGCGGCCCGAGAACTCGGTAGCATACTCGCGGGTGCGTACTCATGCTCGAACTCGAAATGAGGTTGAGGCCGGTCCGTCCAAAAGTCCACTCGCTCCCGAAATACGCGGCCAGCAGGCCCCACATTTCTCTATTGTTAGTCGACGTGCATTCGCCCGAGTTCCATGCCCGTCGTTTGATAAGTCAGCAGCAGATGAGCGGACATGAACCACGACCTCAGCTGTGCCGGGTTGCTCTCTGTGGCAAGACGCACTTATCTCTGCGAGCTGATTTCCGCGCCACGGTCGTCCCATGGAGTCCGCCCTTGTCCACGCAGTTGTGTGGCCCTCCGAGGGTCAGGTCCATAAACTTCCCACGCGCAGATCAACAGTGACCGACCAGGCAGTCTGTCCTCTTCTTGCGAGGGTATAGCACTTTGGAAATAATCAATACTCGAATTTGTAAATAGTCGCATTTGATGCACTACCGCACGCGACTAACTAGGTTTGTTCCCCCAAGATCGGAAAACTTCCCAAGGATCCGCATGCAGGCGTGAAGGAATGAGGCTCGCTGTCCCACCTTGTCTGCGTTTTCCAGCAGCCTTCGGAAGACTCATCGACGGCCCTGCCTGAGGGCCAATAATTCGCTCCCCGTACTTTTGGGAAGCGCTCGGGAACACAGCGGGAAGTAACTAGTCATCAGCGGGATGAAGACTCTCAACACCACAATGAATCACCGTCGGAAGCAACTTGCCTCCGCTTCATAGTGGTTGTGAGAAAGGAGAAAATCATGCCTCGCTACGAATCCCCCTCGATTGTCGAAGTTGGAAAATTCTCAGAGGTTACACGCCTCACCAGGCTCGGGAACTGGGTCGATAGTCCTGGCTGGGGCTATTGGTTCTAGCCGATAGCGACACTTCCCACGCACTGTCCGTTCAGGGATGCACCACGACTAGCTCCCTGAACGGACAGTGGACAAAGCAGACGCAGACGGAACTCCGACATCATCCCGCAAGGAGGGCGAAGCCTTCATGTCACGAGAACCCCTCACAGGGAAAGACCAATGACACTACTCATCTTGCCAGACTCAGACAACGCCAGAAGCGTCGAATTGTCGCGTCTAGAACTCGACAATGCCCAGGTGAAACTCCATCCTTCGGGACGGCCATGGATTATTGGCGATTGGTCAGCAGAAGACTTGGTCGAGGCAGAGCTGACCGACGCCCGAATCTGCCTATTTGGCCCAACTACAACTTCAAAAGAACAACTCAAACGGATGTTCCGCAGCGTAACCTCCACGGCTGACATCGACACACTTGCCCGAAGGATAGACGGATCGGTCCTCTTGGCGTCCAGCATTGGGGGGACTCTTCGGGTCCAAGGTCCAGTATCTACCGCAAGCAAGTTCTTCTTCCTCACCGAAGGAAAAACCGCGGTCGTCTCAGATCGCGCACATGTCCTGTCCCAACTTTCTACTGGAGAAATAAACGAGGCCAACCTCGCGTTGGCGTTGCTCTCCCCGTACGGCGCCCCCTGGCCGCTCAGCGAGGAAACACTATGGAAGGGGGTCGTCAGCGTGCCCGGTGGCTATGCACTGACTATTCAGGCGAATGGCTCAAGAAGCATAGATCGGTGGTGGCATCCGCCAGGCCCCGAGTTCTCACTGGAGCAGGGTGCCGCCCGTGTCGCGCATGCCATCGAGACTGCCATCTCTGCACGAACCGAAGGCAGTCAGCGTCCCGTGTGCGCCGACTTCTCTGGCGGCATGGACTCCACAACGCTGGCGTTCTTCGCCGCGGATCAGGCTGCGTCGTTGGTTACGGTACACAATGAGCCACTAGGTGACGCAAACGACGACACTTCCTGGGCGGAACGATGCGCTCTCGAGCTACCAAATGCCACTCACGTGAAGATCGCCCGGGGGTCAGGGCCTCACCTGTACTCAAATCTGAATGTGGACGGAGTCGACCTCGACGGCCCCTCGCCTTTTGCCCGAGCCCGGGATACGTACGACTATCTTGCCCAGATAACGGCCCGAGCTGGCGCGAAGTATCACCTCGGCGGCGTTGGAGCCGACGAACTGTTTCAGCCCACAGTTCTGACCATAGTTGCGCTTGCTCAAACCGATCTCAAGAAGACTCTCCCCCACGTTCGAAGGTTCAGACATCGATATCGCTGGAACCTACGAGAAACAAGGACTATCTTCTCCAAGATTCCTCGTTTCCATCGTTGGCTTGCCTCGTCCTCGGACATGCTGGAGTCTCCCCGCACTTGGAGTTCAGCGCCCGACATAGACTGGGAAGTTGGTCCGCGGATGCCTCCCTGGGCGACCTCACAGGCAGTCGAGGAGGTCCGTCAGAGAATTATCAATGCCGCGTCGGCGCAGCCTGAGCCGTTGTCCCCTCTTCCGGTAGACCACTCCATCATTCGACTGATGCAGGTAAACGGGACTGCGATGAGGTTCAACAACAAGATCGCAGCTCGCCATGGAGTAAGGCTAGAGGCCCCTTTCGCCGATGATCGTGTGATCGAGGCGGCTCTATCGGTTCGACTAGAGGCCAGACTTGCCGACGGTCGCCCCAAAGCAGTTCTCGCGCGGGCAACTCGCGGTCGTGTTCCATACGTCTTCGATAGGACCACGAAAGGCGACTACAGTGCAGAGATCTTCGGCGGGCTCAAACACGGGAGGCCAGCGCTCGACGAACTCTGTGATGATCTCGCGCTTGGCGAGGCAGGTCTGGTCAACCCGCTGACTCTTCGAAGGATCATTACGGGACTCCACCCTGACGTCCGACCGCTAACTCCGCTTGACTCGACCATCGGCTTGGAGCTCTGGTTGCGCGCTGCCAAGAAGTCCAGGTCAGACTCATTGAGTGCAGTACCCAGACAACAGAACTTGGACTTGACACAAAAAATCAAGCAGATCTGGGAGGCAAGGCAATGAAATGGCGACTCGCCGAACACGTCTCATTCACCGAAGCCGACAGGGGCGGTGTCCTGCTGAATGAAGCTCGAGGAACTTACTGGCAGGTAAACGTCACAGGAGCGCAGGTACTGCGAAGCTTGCTCAACGGCAACGACGTGCCGCAGACCATTCAGCACCTCAGCGCAGCCTATCCAGACCAAGCCGCACAGATCACAGGTGATGTGCATGGCCTAATTGAAGCAGCAACGAAGGCTGAGTTGATTCAACATGAGCCCTAAAATGATCTCCCTCGAGACTGAGCCACGTCCCGCTTTTGGGAACTGGGTGATGGCGCGAGCAGCAGCAAACGCAGCGAGGGTCCTAGTCCGGTTGGAACCTCTCCGCTTAAGAACCGTATTGGAGTTTCTCCGGAAGGGGGCACATCCGGCCTCGCGTCTCGAGACGTCGCGAGCCCGTTCTGAAGTCGTGGGCTCGAGCCCACGTTGCGCAGGCCCACGCTGTCTCGAGCGTTCTCTCGCAACGGCGATGCTCTGTCGCCTTCGCGGTGTCTGGCCCGAGTGGTGTACCGGAGTCTCCTTAGAACCCTTCAGCGCTCACGCATGGGTGGAAGCCGAGGGCGAGCCTATTGGTGAGGAAGCAGGCGAAATACGGCTATTTCGAGTCGTAATGAGAGTGCCCACCCATGCGACGGAGTGAAGAATCCGTACTTGGAGGAGTTCTTGCCAAGTAAGCGAAGCACAAGACGAAAGGAGTTGTCGTGATGGGGCCTACTGATACATCGCGCCCCAGCTCTTCGGAGACAGGTGATCCCATTCAGGGTGGCGCTGAGTCATCAGAGCACCAAGAAGATCACGCCAGCAGTCAAGCTAAAGGCTCGCAATCAAATCATGAGGAACAAGGAAGGCCAACGCGGCGGGACTTCCTTGCCTTGATTGGGCATATTCGGCCGCATTGGCGCCGTGTCGCGCTCGCTGGGCTACTGGGGCTGCTGGGTAATGGAGCCGCGCTTCTTCAACCGCTGGCAGCAAAGTGGATGATAGACACAGTTAGCAGCGCGAAGGGCCTCACGTTTTCGCCGGTTGTTGCATTGACTGCCCTTGTTATCGTTGGCAGCGTCCTAGCGGCGACTGGAGCGTACGTGCTGGAACGAATGGCGGCGGAAGTGGTTCATGACGCCCGTAGACGTATGGTCCTGCACACTCTCAAACTTCGTGTCGGGGCGATCCAACGGCCGGGTAAGATCATCACGCGCGTGACGGCCGACACCACCCTCTTGAGCAAGGCGATCAGTAGAGCGTTGGTCGATACCCTGAATGCCGTCCTCATGCTTTTGGCCACCATTGCGTTGATGGCCAGTCTTGATCTTGTTCTTCTCGGCGTCTCCGGCTCCGTACTCGCGGTGGTCTTCGCTATCGGAGTTCTTGCAGTGCCACGAATCGCTCGTGCCCAGCGAGAGATGCAGGCTTCAGTTGGAGACTTAGGTTCACGACTCGAGCGCGTGCTAGGGGCCTTTCGAACAATGAAAGCGTTCGGCGGCGAGAAGCACGAAGCACGCTCATTGGACTTCGCCGCGGATGCTGCTCGAAACCACGCAGTCGGTAGCGCCAAGTGGTCAGCCTTTTCCGTAATCGCAGGCGGCTTGTCGACTCAACTTGCTTTCCTCGCGGTGCTAGCAATCGGGGGCATCCGAGTAGCCGATGGATCCCTAGGTATCTCAACGTTGATCGCGTTCCTGTTGTACTTGTTCAGCCTCTCCGCACCCATTGGAAATCTCTCACAAGGCATTGCGGAACTCCAATCCGGAATAGCCGCAGTCCGAAGAATTCGAGAACTTCAGGCCCTGCCCGGCGAAAAATACGACGGGGCGTTCTGCATCAAACCAGACACTCCGGCAGCAGTTGACTTCGAGAACGTGAGCTTTGACTACGGGCAGGGCCAGACTGTGTTGGCAGGGTTGACCTTCAAAGCGGAGCCGGGCCAGACTGTCGCACTGGTTGGAGAGTCGGGAGCTGGCAAGACCACAGTGTTTTCGCTGATGGAGCGATTCTTCGACCTAACTTCAGGTCAGATTCGCCTTGACGGTGTCGACATCTCAACACTGTCGCTCAGTTCGCTCAGATCACAGATCGCATACGTCGAACAAGAGGCACCAGTATTTGAAGGCACTCTTCGCGAAAACTTACTGTACGCAATCGCTGAACCAGTTCCAGACGACATGTTAAAGATCGCGCTTCAACGCACCAATCTCACTGATCTGTTGGACACTTTGCCCGCCGGCATCGATACACCAGTTGGGCATCGTGGGGTAACACTTTCCGGGGGCAACGTCAACGGATTGCAGTCGCTCGCGCGCTAATACGCCAGCCTCGTCTTTTATTGTTGGATGAGGCAACGTCTCAACTCGACGCAGGCAACGAAAAGGCTCTCGTGGAAACGCTTCGCGAAATTGCTGGTTCTACGACTGTGATGATAATCGCGCACCGATTGTCGACCGTAGTAAACGCCGACAAGATCTTCCTCCTGGAAACGGGCAGGGTACGTGCAAGTGGGACACACTCCGAACTTGCTGCGCATGATCGCGTCTACGCAAGGTTGTCTCGCGCCCAGCATCTTTCACACTAACCAGGCCAGGGACCGGGCTGCCCAGCTGCTACTGGATCCGGCCGAAGATGTAGGCAGCGAAACCTCTACTGTTATGAAGGACCAGTCACCAACTCCAGAACAAGAACAATCACAACCGTCCCACGGCAATAGGTGATCACGGCTGGCGCGCATCGCGGGCACCTTCGCCACAGAGACACCAACCCTGTCTGTGCCGCACCCGCAGCGCCACGTGAGGCCGCGCTGCGTACGGTGCACTCGACATTCGAGCACAACGACACAACGGCAGGTATCACCGTTTTCTCCGCCTCGCTTCGCTAACCACTCCCGCCGCGGGCGACCTGGACATTGACACAAACTGCAACGTCTGTAGCCTTTAAGCAGGCCGCTTCATCACCGCACAGGCGCCGAGCGGTGCTCGCCGAACTTGAAGCGACCTGAACGCCTAATGCGCCTATTCGAGCAGCGTTCCACGCTGTAAACGCGGCGTTTCGGTCCGCTCAATGAAACGCCGAACCGCCGGAGGAGGCACAAGTGAATTCGAAGAAGAGCCACAAGACCCGCCGTGCCCTCGGTGCGCTCATCACAACGACCGCGCTTTTGCCCCTGGTCGCATGCGCAGAGCCCACGCCCCGGGAAGTTCTCGATCAGCTCTCACAGATCGAGTTTCACGAGCTTGACGCTCTCGGCACAGAAGTTGAGGTCACCTCCACGGCAGGGAGCATGTTCTACATCCTCGTTCCGAAGGGGCAGCGCTCGCTGATAAAACCTGCACAATGCCACGCAGGAGCTGAGCCTTTCAAGCCCTCGGGTTCCAGCTTGAACGTTCCGGGAGACGGCGGCGAGGCGCTATTCGCTGCCGCAGAATTCAAGGTCACAGCTGAGGATGAGGGTCACATACAGGTGAGCTGCGTTCAACCCGAGGTCCAGATTCTCAAGCTTGCAGTCGATCCCGCATAAGTTGGTCTGAAGCGGCATCTGCCTCGCGAGTGAGACAGCAGAGAGACCTTCGTAGCCGCGAGCCGGGTTCTTGCCCGACTCGCATTCGGCCACGAAGGTCTCTCGAGCTTCACCCTCAGGGTCTGCGCGACTAGAGCGAATCGACGTAGGCTCGCGCGACCTTCTGCGGATCCTTCTTCTCGACCTCGATCTCGCGGTTCATGCGGATGAGATCCTCGGTGGTGAGCTTCGCCGACACCGCGTTCAGCGCCTCCGTGACCGTGTCGTCTGCGCGGTCGCTGCGCACGATCGGAATGATGTTCTCAGCGAGCGACATGTACTCGGGGTCTTCAAGCGACACAAAGTTGTTCTCGGCGATCGCAGACTGCGTGGTGAACATGAGGGCCACATCGATGTCGCCGCCATTCAGGCCGGCAACGGTGAGCGGGCCGCCAAGGTCGACCGACTTGAACTCGCCAAACGTGACGTCGTAGAGCTCCTTCAGACCGGGCACGCCCGCGCGGCGGTCCTTCGTCTCCGGCGGGCCGCCGAGCACGAGCTCCCCGGCAACGGGCTGCAGATCGCCGATCGACACGAGGTTGTACTTCTCTGCGGTCTCGGCGGTCACGACGAGCGTGTCCTTATCTTCGGCAGCTGCGGCCTCGAGCAGCGTCGTACCCTCGGGCACCACTGCGTCGAGTGCTTTGAGCACGTCTTCCGAGCTGAAGGCAGTGTCGTCGCCGCCGAGGTACGCGAGCAGCGCGCCGCTGTACTCGGGCACGATGTCGATGCTGCCGTCTTGCAGCGCCGGAATGATCACCTCGCGGCTGCCGATGTTTGGCTTCACGGTCGTTGCAACTCCCGCGTCCTCCAGCGCCTCAGCGTAGATGTGCGCGAGCAGCACGTTCTCCGAGAAGTTGGCGGAGCCGATGGTAATGGTGTCGCCGCTCGACTCCTCCGATCCGCCGTCGAGCGAGCTGCTGCTTGCGCAGCCTCCGAGGGCGAGAGCGACTGCCGCGGCGGCCGCGGCAAGAACTGTTTTCTTCATTGAAATTCCTTCCGGGTGTACAGGGTGTGAGAGAGATTCAAAAGAATGGTTAGGGCTGTTCAGTGAGCCTGACGGCACGGGTCTCGGTCGCCTCCGCCGCGACCGCCTCGGCCTTCGCGAGCGGCTTCTTGCGGCGAATACCCCCGAGCGCAAAGAGCCCATCGGTGATGAGCGCGAGCCCAGCGACGAGCAGTGCGCCACCCGCCATCTCGCCGTAGTCGCGCAGCGCGAGGCCGTCGAGCAGGAAGCGGCCGAGACCGCCGAGCGCGATGTACGCGGCGACCGTCGCGGTTGCGATGACCTGCAGCACCGACGATCTGATGCCGCTCACGATCACGCGCGCTGCGATCGGCAGCTCGACAGTGACGAGGATCCGCCACTCAGGCATCCCGATTCCACGGGCCGCGTCAACGACCGCGGGGTCGACACCGCGCACGCCCGCGTAGGTCGCGGTGAGCATCGGCGGGATCGCGAGCACCACCAGCACGATGGCGGCTGGCAGGAACCCGAGCCCAAGCAGCAGCACCATGAGGGTGAGGAGGCCGAGGGTCGGGAGCGCGCGCGAGCCGTTTGCGATGTTGATGACAAGCCAGGCGCCGCGGCGGGTGTGCCCGATGAGCGCGCCGACCGGGATCGCGATGAGGATGCCAATCGCGACGACGATCACGGTGTAGAGCAGGTGCTCGCCCAGCCGCACGGGGATGCCGTCTGGCCCAGACCAGTTCGCCGGGTTCGAGAAGAACTCAAGAATCTGTTGCAGAATCATCGCTGCTCACCTGCCTTCACCCAGGGGGTAGATACTCGTTCGATGAGCACCACAATCATGTCGAACACCAGCGCGAGCAGAACGCTCAGCAGGATGCCCCAGATGATCGGCACGAGGTAGCTCCGCTGGAACCCCTCGGTGAAGAGGTCGCCGAGGCCACCGACGCCGATGAGCGCGCCGACCGACACGAGGCTGACGTTCGACACAGCTGCGACCCGCAGCGTTGCAGCGATTACCGGGATCGCAATCGGCAGCTCGACCGTAAAGAGCAGGCGCAGCCTGCCGATCCCCATAGCCTCTGCCGCCTGCCGCGTCTCGACGGGCACCGCCCGGAGCGCCTCGACGACGCCACCGAACAGGAGCGCGAACGAGTACACCGAGAGCGCGATGACGATGTTGATCGGGTCGAGGATCTTGGTGCCAAGCAGCACCGGGATAAAGATGAGCAGCGTGAGCGACGGAATCGTGAAGAGCACGCCGCTGATCGCGAGCATCGCCCCCGCCGTCCACCGGGTGCGGGCGACGAGCATGCCGAGCACAAGCGCGAGCACGAGGCCGATGAGCGTCGCGGCTGCCGCGAGCACGGAGTGCAGCCCCGCGAGACCGAGCACGCGCTGCAGGTTGTCAGCGATCCACTCGATCATGCTCGGGATCCCTGTGCGTGCAGGCGCGGCGCCAGCAGGGCGAGGTCGATGCTGCCGAGCAGCCTGCCGTCGTCGTCGACGACGATCGCCTGCCCGTCGGGGCTCGTGAGCACGGCGTCGGTTGCGAGTCGCATCGAGTCGCTCTGGCGCACCGTCGCGCGCTGCTCAAGCTGGTTCGCGCGGTCGGCCTGTACGCCTCGCCGCGCCCAACCGACGAACCGGTGCGAGGTGTCGACGACCGCGGCCCCAGCTACGGGGAGTTCGGCGGTCGAATCGCCGAGCTGGATCGTCGCCACGGGGTTCACCACCGTTCCCACCTGCTTGAACGAGAGCGCGCGGTACCCGCGATCCTTGCCAACAAACTCTGCGACGAACTCGTTCGCGGGCGAGCTCAAGAGCTCTTCAGGGGTCGCAAACTGCGCGAGCTTGCCGCCCTTCTCGAACACCGCGATGCGATCACCAAGCCGTACGGCCTCGTCGATGTCGTGCGTTACAAACACGATCGTCGTGCCGAGCTCGGGGCCGAGCCTGGCGAACTCCTCCTGCAGTTCGTGCCGCACTACCGGGTCGAGCGCCGAGAACGGCTCGTCCATGAGCAGCACCTTCGGGCTCGCCGCGAGCGCACGGGCAACGCCGACGCGCTGCTGCTGGCCGCCCGAGAGCTGGGTGGGGAACCGTGTGGCGAACTCACGAGGCAGGCCGACGGTGTCGAGGAGCTCGTGCGCACGCGCCTTCGCCTGCGCCGTCGGCACACCGTTGAGCTTCGGCACCGTCATGATGTTCTGCAGCACCGTGCGGTGCGGGAAGAGGCCGGCGTTCTGAATGACGTAGCCGATCCCGCGACGCAGCTCGGCCTTCTTCAGCGTCGTCACGTCTTGACCGTCGATGGTGATCTTGCCGCTTGTCGGCTCGATCATGCGGTTGATCATGCGCAGGCTCGTGGTCTTGCCGCAGCCCGACGGCCCAACAAACACTGTCGTCTGCCCGGCAGGCAGTTCGAGCGAGAGCGACTCGACGGCGAGCGTGCCGTCTGGGTAGCGTTTCTCGACCTTCTCAAATGTGATCATGCGTGTCTCCTCGATCGTGCGGCGTTTCCGATGAGCACGGAGAGCAGCCGGGAAAGTGTAGTTGAAGTGGTGTCTCTGACGTCGAGCGACGGGAAGTGCTCGACGATGTCGATGCCTGCAAGCCCGAGCGTGCCGCCTACCGCGGCAAGCAGCCTCTCTGCCTCGTCGAAGCTCAGGCCGCCAGGCACGGGACAGCTGGTGCCGGGTGCGATCGTCGGGTCGAGGCCGTCGACGTCGAGGGTGACAAACCACGGCAGGTCGGTGTTCATTCGTTCGATGACACTCTCGATGCCCGTGCGGCGCACCTCCGCCATCGGCACGATGACGTTGCCCGCGGCGACCGCAGCTTCGTAGTCCACCGGGGTCGCGCTTCCGGTGCCGCGCGCGCCGACCTGCACGATCTGCCCGACCCAGCCCATCTCGCGGATGCGCCGCATCGTGCTCGAGAACCCGTCGGTGCGGCCGTGCGCGACGTCTGCGAAGTCGATGTGGGCGTCGATCTGCAGCACGTTGATCCGCGGGGCGGCTGCCGTACCTGCGTCGACCGCGTCTGCATCGGCCGCGTCTGCATCTGCCGCAGCCCCCGGCACGCCGCCCGACCCCGCGGACCCCGTGGGTCCGGCAAAGCCCGCGGCAGCGAGAATCGGCACAGAGTCGTCGCCGCCGAGCACGATCGGCACGCCGCCGCGATCCACGATGTCGCGCACGGTCGCGGTCACCGCTGCGGCGTTGCCCGGGAGATCGCGCGGGTCTCCCCCGAGGTCGCCAAGGTCATGTAGCCGCACACCCGTGTCGCCGAGCAGCGTGCCGCCGAGCGAGAAGTCGTAGCGGTTCTGGTGCGCACCGAAGCGCTGGTTCGCGCGCTCGCGGAACACGCGTGGCGCGTTTGCCGCGTCAGAGTGCACCCCGCTCATCCAGTACGGCGAGCCATACGGCGCACCGAACACCGCGATGTCGCCCGCCGCGATCTCCTCCGGGCCGCTGACCTCTGCCCCGAGGAGTCCGTGGGCAACGGGGGTGAGCCCGCTCATGCGCCGACCCCGGCGGTAGTGCTGTCGGCCGTGCTCGCCCCGGCTGCGCGAGCCGCAGCCTCGCCAGCCCCGACCGCGCGGATCCCGCTCTGCGGCAGGTACGCCACGGCCTCCGGAACGCCCGCGCTCGCGTGGCGGATCACGCCAATCGCAGGATCGTTCTCGAAGCAGATGCGGGCGCGCGCCGCGCTGACCTCGGTGCCGTCGAGCACCATCGTCATGCCAGCGGAGACCGAGCCGCCGATGATCCCGGCGTTCTGGTGGATCGCGACGAGGTCTGCGCCGCCCGCGACGTTGAGCATCGCGTTGAGGTACGGCCAGTCGGCAATGACGTCTGAACCGTCGGGCATCTTCTCGGTCTCGCGGGTCGGGTACGCGCACGAGCCGGAGTCGAGGTGGTCGCGGGTGATCGCGACGGGTCCCGACAACTCGCCGTTCGCGACGAGGCGGTTGATCTCAAGCGCCATCGCGGCGCGCTGGCCATGCCCGATCCAGCAGATGCGCGCGGGCAGCCCCTCAACCGGGGTTTCGGAGGCTGCGCGGTCGAGCCAGGTGTTCAGGCGGGTGTCGTCGGGGAAGAGCTCGCGTGCCGCGCGGTCGAGCCTGTCGCGGTCGGCGATGTCGCCGCTCAGGCAGACCCAGCGGAACGGGCCGCGCCCCACGCCGAACGACGGCCGGATGTACTCGGGCACGAAGCCGGGGATCTCGTCCGCGCGGTCGTGCCCGAGACGGCGGGCGGCCTGGCGGATGTCGTTGCCGTACTCGAACACCACCGATCCCGCTTCCTTCAGCCGCACGAGTGCCGTGACGTGGCGCAGCAGGGTTGCCTCGCTGCGGCGGAGGTACTCGTCAGGATCCTCGGCGCGCAGCTGCGTCGCCTCGTCGAAGCTCAGGCAGGATGGAATGTAGCCGTGCAGCAGGTCGTGCGCGCTCGTCTGGTCGGTGGTGATCGCGGGGACGCGATCCTGATCTGCGAGCTGCTCTGCAACGTCTGCCGCGTTCTGCACGACCGCGAGCACGCGCGCCTCGCCCTGCGCGGCAAGCGCTTCCGCGCGCTCCCACGCCGCGTCGAGTGTGTCGAACACCTCGTCGACGCTGCCGGCCTCGATCCGCTGCGCGATGAGCTGACGGTTGAGCTCGGCGATGAGCGCGACTCCCCCGTTCATCCGCACCGCGCGCCCCTGGGGCTGACCCATGCCGCCGAGACCTGCGGTGAGCACGATCTTGCCGGTGAGGTCGCCGCCGAACGCGCGCTCTGCTGCCGCGGCGAAGGTCTCGAAGGTGCCCTGCACGATCCCCTGCCCGCCGATGTACGCCCAGCTGCCTGCCGTGTACTGGCCGTGCATGGTGAGGCCGCGGTCGCTGAGGTCGAAGAACTCCTCGCGGGTGGCGGCGCGCGGCACAACGTTCGCGTTGGCGATGAGCACGCGGGGCGCAGCGACGGAGCTTGGCATGATCGCAACCGCGCGGCCCGACTGCACAACGAGCGTCTCATTGTCGCCGAGCACCTTCAGCGACTCGATGATCCCGCGCAGGCTCTCGTGGTCGCGGGCAGCCTTGCCGATGCCGCCGTAGATCACCAGATCCTCGGGACGCTCGGCGTTGTGGAGCGTGTTCTCGAGCATCCGCAGGATGCCTTCCTGACGCCAACCCCGACAGCGCAGCTCTCGGCCAGTACCGGGTGACACCCGCTCCATCTGTTGCTCCTTTGCATTGTATGAAATACTTGCGAATCATTACGTGAAACGCTTTACTCATTAACGCAGACGCTTCGCAAGCTGTCAAGCGCCAATCAAAAACCGTTACATCGAGGGAAAATGCAAGAAAACATCGACCTGCTGGTTCTCAACACCTCCGAACTGCTCACCGCGCGCAGCGCTGCCGCGGGCCCGGTTCGGGGCGACGCGCTCAATCACATCGAGGTGATTCCTGGCGGCGCGTTCGCGGTGAACGAGGGCAAGATCGTCGCCGTCGGCAGTGCCGACGAACTCCTCGGGCGGTACAGCGCCACGCGTCAACTCAACGCTGGCGGCTGCCTCGTCTCCCCCGCGTTCAGCGATCCGCACACCCACCTGATCCACGGTGGATCGCGGCACGCCGAGTGGGAGGCGAAGGTGCTCGAGCGGCCGGCTGTCGGGATCGACGGCGGGATCAGATCCACGATCAACGCGACCGCCGAGGCGAGCGACGCCGCCCTCCTCGCGCACGCCGAGACGATTCTCGACGACATGCTCGCCTCGGGCACCACTGCTGTCGAGGCGAAGAGCGGCTACGGGCTCAGCGAGCGCTCCGAGCTCAGGCTGCTCGAACTCGCGGCAGCAATCGACCACCCCGTCGCACTCGAAAGCACGTTCCTCGGTGCCCACACGGTGCCCGAGCGGCACCGCGACGACCGCGAGGCGTACATCGCCGAGGTCATCGCGATGATGCCAGCCGCGCGGAAGCTTTCAGACACCTGCGACATCGCAATCGACCCGGTCTCGTTCACCGCGGCGGAGGGCGAGCGGCTCATCGCCGCGGCGCGGGAACACGGGTTCACACTGCGCGTCCACGCCGACCAGACCGGCGACGTGTCGGGCACAGGAATCGCCGCCGAAGCCGGGGCGCTCACGGTCGACCACCTCGACTTCGTCGGCGACGACAGCCTCGCCGCGCTTGCCGCGTCGGAGACTGTCGGGGTGATCTTCCCGGCCGCAAACATGCATCTGCTCGATGTCACTCCGGGCCGCAGCGGGGCCGGTGCGGGGGCCGGTGTCGGTGTCGGTGGATCGGCGAAGCAGCCGCGCGACCTCGTCGCCTGGGCGGATCGCCTCGTGGAGTCGGGTGCGGCGCTCGCGCTCTCGACCGACTACAACCCCGGCACCGCACCGTGCACCTCCATGCAGCTCACCATGCAGCTCGCCGCGCGCCTGTACCGAATGTCATTCGCCGCGGTCTGGAACCTCGCGACCATCAACGCCGCGCACGCGCTCGGCACCGGCGGCGAGCGCGGCAGCATCGAGGTCGGCAAGACCGCTGACTTCGTGCTCTGGGACGTCGCCGAGCACGGCCAGATCGTGCACCGCCTCGGCTCAAACCTCGCTAACGAGGTCTACATTGCAGGCGAGGTGGTCGCCCGTCGCGGCCGCAGGATCGAGCCCGGGGCATGACCGCGAAGGCACTCGGTTCGCGCTGGACCCTCGCCCAGGTGGAGCAGTTCGCACGCCAAGAACTGCGCGCGGAGCTCACCGCGGACGACACGATCCGCATCGCCGAAGGTCACCGCAACCTGCTCGCGGCGGCGACCCACAAGGAGGTGTACGGCCTCTCAACCGGGGTTGGCGCGCGCAGGTTTGTCGCGGTCGAGCGCGACCTCGAGTCATGCGTGAGGCTCTGGCAGGCGCACGCGCTGCAGATCGGCGAGACCGTTGACCCGCTGCGCACGCGGGCGACGCTGCTCATCCGCTCGATCCAGGTCGCGCAGGGCGGGTCGGGCGTGAGCTCCGAGCTCGCGGCAGGCCTCGCTGCTGCTGCCGGGGGCGCTGAGCTACCGACGATCCGCTATGGAGTATCGCTCGGCACCGGCGACATCGGCGCGCTTGCCGCCGTCGCCCTCCACCTCACCGAGACCGGGGTCGCGTTTCTGCCGAGCGACGGCCTGCCGTTCATGAGCTCTGGGGCGCTCACATACGCCGACGCGGCGCTCACGCTGCAGTCGAGCGCGCGCGCGTTTGCCGCCGGCATCGAGCTCACCGGGCTCGTCGCCCGGGCAGTGCACTCGACGCACGACCACTTCTCCGCCGAAGCGCTCGCACCGCAGCACGCCGAGGTGCGGCAGGTCGCCGAGCGGCTGCGCGCGATCCGCGGCACCTCCCCCGCCTCCCGAGTACAGGAACCGTTCTCGGTGCGGCTCGCCCCGCACTCGCACGGCAGCGTGCTGCGCGCGTGGAACGCGGCGGCCGACACCGTCGAGATCGGCATCAACGCGCGGTTCGAGAACCCCGTCGCGCTGCCGCAGGGCGACGTGGCGCACGTCGGCAACTTCTACACCGTCGAGCTCGCGCTGGCGATCGATGGCCTGCTGCGCGCGCTGGCCCACGAGGCGAGCCTCGCCGCCGCGCGGCTCGGGCTGCTGCTTGACGCGCGCTTCACGGGCGCGGCCGACTTCCTCAGCGACGGCAGCGCAGACGCGACCGGGGCGATGATGCTCGAATACGCGGCGGCAGCGGCGGTCGCCGAGATCAGGGAGGCCGCCGCCGCACACGGCGCGTACGGCGTGAACGTCTCCCAGGGTGCCGAGGAGCACGCCCCATTCACCGCGCACGCGGTGCGCAGGCTCGCGCGCGCCGACAGCGCGTACCGCACGCTGCTCGCATGCATCGGCGTCGCGCTCGCGAGGCTACCCGGCGGCGTCGCCGGTGCCCCGGCGCTCGCAGACAGCTCGCACGAGCTGCGCGACCGAGACCTCAGCGCAGAGGTCGCTGCAACTCTGGGGGTTCTCGACCACCTACGAGTATCGGTATCCTAGCGAGAGATGAGCATGAACGAATCGCACGAATCGCACGACGAAGCTCAGGGGCCAAGCCAGGGCCCTCGTGCCGTTCACCGAGCGCTCGAGCTGCTCACTCGCGTTGTCGAGTCGGGGCCAATCTCGCTGAGCGCGCTCGCGCGCGAGGCGGATCTCCCCGCGTCGACGGCCATGCGCATGCTCAGGGTGCTCGAGCACTGGGACTACGTCGCGAAAGACCCGCAGGGCCACTTCGTGGTTGGTGCCAGGTTCGCGCAGAGCCGGTTCACACCCGAGCCGGCCTCTGCGGAGGCGCTCAACGACCTCAGCGCGCCGATCTTGCACGAGCTCACGCAGTCGACAGGCGAATCAAGCTACCTCGCGGTGCGGGGCGACGCCAACACCTGCGTCTACCTGCGCGAGGAACAGACCACGCACCCGATTAGGCACGTCGGCTTCTCGGGCTGGCAGGGCCGCACGGTGCCAATGGCGAGCTCGGCGGTTGCCGAGGTCTTCGAGCGCCGCATCCCAGAGAGCGGCTACGTGGTGATGGACGCGGTCGTCACCTCGGAAGCAACAGTCGTCGCGGCACCCGTCTACTCGTCAACCGGCGAGATCATCGCGGTGCTCAGCGTGGTCGGCCCGAGCTACCGCCTGAAGGGCGACGGCATCGCGGAGGCAGGGGCTGCGGTGATCGCTGCGGCGAACGCGCTGGGGGCTAAGTTTTAGGGCGCTGTGGCATTTTGGGCTTGGGGGTTCGTTCCGTTTCGTTCCGTGCTCGTCGTCTCGGATGCCCGCTTGGTAGGTTGAGGGCATGACTGAGAGCTACCAGCCGACAGCCACCGAGCTCAACCACCTCCGACACTGCATAGAGGTCGCGCGCGAGGCACTCGACGACGGTGATGAACCGTTCGGGTCGCTGCTCGTGAGCGCCAGCGGCGAGGTACTCTTCGCAGACCGCAACCGCGTGAAAGGCGGCGACGCGACCCGCCACCCCGAGTTTGAGATAGACCGCTGGGTCGCGGCAAACCTCACCCCGGCAGAGCGCTCCGAATGCACCGTCTACACCTCGGGCGAGCGCTGCCCCATGTGCGCTGCCGCACACGGCTGGGTCGGGCTCGGGCGCATCATCTACGCGGCGAGCAGCGCCCAGCTTGCCAGGTGGATCGCCGAGTGGGGCGGCACGCCGGGACCGGTTGCGGCGCTCCCGATTGGCGAGGGCGCACCCGGGGTTGTTGCTTTGGGCCCGTTGCTCAGCTCGAAGCTGAGGTTCGGGCGCTACACGGGCGAGGGCGCACATCAGCGGCCAGCATGGGCTAATGGTTCAGGCGAGGCCGGGCAGTTGACCTTCAACGTCTTCACTCTTTGTAGACGCCTAGTTTGAACGGCTGCGATTCCGGTGGCCCGTCCCACGACTCACTGTCGGAACACGCGCCCGCATGGCTCACTGCTCCGCTCCGATGCTCATGGGCGTGGCCCAATACGTTTCACAGATGACCTCACTATTCACCCCGTTGAGCTGGCGCTGACGTTCTTGAGCGGCGGGACCCGCGAGCCTCTCATCCTCGGCTGCAAACTTTCCATTCTGCACGGCGACTTTCCACCAAGTAGCTTCACAACGCGGGGAGTGCAGCCACGGCGTTGGTGCTCACCGCATTCAAGGACGACACAGGACAGGTTGCGGGCCTCAACCTTGTGAACTGAGGCCACATTAGTTGCCGACGTCACGACGACACGAACCGCATTCCTCTTCTCAAGAACGCTCGAAGCCACGGCGCACAATGCACTAAATTCGCTGAGACACTACCAGCATTATCGCTAACAGCAAGAAGCGGATCATGGCATCGCTACAGAAGAGAAGAGGGGCGCAACTTTCGTTGCACCCCTCGGAGGAAACTCACTCCAAATCCGATTCCTGACACGAATGGTATCCGCGTAGCAACCGGATGCCCCCTCTACGGACTCAGCCACGCGGTGGGAACGGGTCGCTTCCATAGGAATTAGAAGCACCAATGCGGCCATCACGATTATGAATTACGTGCTCGGCGCCCTGGCGAATCGCAGTCTCACGACCGGCGGCCTGAGCCTCAGCCTTCGTCGAATAGAGCTTCGGTACACGGGACTTCCCCGCGCTGAGGTTACCCCACCCGTCGCCACGTTGAACCGTATGAACAGACTTCTTTGTCACCTTTCACCCCCTTCCAGAAAATCGAACATTTGTTTAGTACTAGTATTCGAATACTAGCCGATCCTGAGTGAAGGCGCAGCCCGCATGTCGGCGTTTCGGCGTTTCGGCTCTGCACGATCATTTCACGATGGCGCCCCGAGCTCACGCAATTGCCAGCTTTCTAAGAAGCTTGAAAAGTCAGAATCGATCGGGACGAAGAGCACCTGACTTACTAGGGCCCAACGGCGTGCATACTTCCTTATGAACCTGTCCGCCCGCCCAAGGGTCACAGGAAAGATCGTGACCGATACCTTCACCCACGCCGCCCACACGCACGGATACCCCGCGTCAACACTCACCGACAACGGCATGGTCTACACCTCAAGGCTCGCACGGGGCGGCCGCCAAGCAGGGCTCAACCGGTTCGAGACGCTCCTCAGCATCGAGGGCATCACCCAGAAAAACGGGCGCCCTTACAAGCCCACGACCCAAGGCAAAATCGAACGCTTCTGGCACACCCTCAAGAAATACCTCGCCGAGCACCCAAGTGGCAGCATCACCGAACTCCAACACACCCTCGACGCGTTCCGCACGTTTTACAACACGATCCTGCCGCACCGCGCGATCGCGAGACAGACCCCAGCGTTTGCGTATGCCCTGATCCCGAAGGCTACAGCTACGAAGCCGGATTCCCCAGACGCATGGCAAGTGAGATACGACATCGTCGACAGTGGGGGCACGATCACGCTCCGACACGCAGGGAAACTCAGACACCTCGGAATTGGTCGAGGGCACGCCCGCACCGAGGTCATCTGCCTGGTCCACGGCAGTCACGCCACAGTCATCACAACCACGGGAGACGTCCTTGGCGAGTACACAATCGACCCCGAAAAGGACTACCAAACGAAAAACACCTGAACCCGCGTTTCCGCGGGTTCAGGTGTCCCTGATGTCCTGAGACATCACATTGGTCGGGCTGACAGGATTTGAACCTGCGACCCCTTGACCCCCAGTCAAGTGCGCTACCAAACTGCGCCACAGCCCGTTGTTATTCAGCCGAGCCGATCGAAATCGGATCTTGCCGAAGCAACCTCTCCATCTTACCCATACTTTTGGGGCCCGAATGACAGGTGCGGGCGGGTGGCGCAGATTCTGCAGCAAATGTTTGGCGTGCCGCCCGCCTAGCGCCTCAGTTCTCGTCGAGGAGGGCCGCCGCGTACATCGGGCGTGCCGCGTCGATGCCCGGCGGGTGGAAGATGCTGGCTGTCGCGTCGCGGTACAGGCGGCTGATCTCGCTGCCGTTTTCGAAGCCCGATCCACCCGCACAGATGAGCGCGGTCTCTGCGTTGCGGCGGGCCGCGTTCGACGCGTTCAGCCGCGCCGAGACGAGCCTCAGCGGCCAGCCAGCGCCGTAGTCGACGAGCTCGACGAAGTCGCGCGCGTATGCGTCGAGCTGCGCGGGCACCGCCATGAACTCCATGTGCGCGTCGGCGAGCCTCACTCGCGCCTCGGGCACCTCCGCGTGCGACGTGCCAGCCTTCGCGGAGCGCCGCTTCTGCATGCCTGCGGCGGCAAGCTCGAGCCCGCGGCGTGCGACGCCCGCGTAGACGGAGCCGATGAGCAGTTGGAAGTTCGCGGTGATCGCAAACGTGAGCAGGTCGGGGTGGCGGCCCGCCGGGATCCTGCGCGCGACCTTCTCGGGCCGCATGCGCGCGCCGTCAAGGATCGTCGCCCGGCTCTGCGACGCACGCATGCCGAGCACGTCCCACTTGTCGGACACGGAAATCCCCGAACCGGCACCGGCGGCAGCCTCCCCGTGGCTACGCTCAAGGAACCCGTATACGAGCGTCTCGGCGTCGGTGCCCGCGGTCGCCTGGTCAAGCCCGTGCACGATAAGCCTGGTCCACACCGGCGACAGCGACGTGAAGATCTTCACGCCAGAGAGCAAGTAGCCGCCGTCATCCTGCGGCTCGGCTTTGGTCTTCGAGCCCTGCAGCACCCAGTCGTTCGCGGGCTCGCTGATGCCGAACGCGAAGATCTCGCCCGCCACGGCCTCCTCGAACACGTAGTCGAGGGAGTGGTCGCCGCGCTCGTACATCGCGCGGATCACGCCCGTGCACATGAGGTGCATGTTGATGGCGAGGGCGGTGCCGGGAGAGGCGGTCGCGAGCCGCTGCTGCAGCCGCGACACCTCGCTGAGCGTCAGCCCTGGCCCACCAAACTGCTCGGGAACGAACACCGTAAGGTACCCCTGCTCGCCCAGCTCATCGAGGTCCTCGTGGAAGAAGCTGTTGTCGCGGTCGTACACCGCCGCCCGCTCGCGGAACCGCTCAAGCAGGTCCTCCGGCAGGTACTGCTCGGCAAGCTCTTGATGCCGCGTCTCTCGGTCGCTCATTCTCTCTCCGATCGTTGGTTCTCAAGCAAATTCGTGGCCCTACGGCCGCTCGATGAGCACGGCGCCGTTGTGCCCGCCGAACCCGAACGACGTCGACAGCAAGCGATTGACCACCACGGGCCGACCCTCCCCCACGACGAAGTCCCAGCCATCGAACTCTGGGTTTTCAAGGTTCAGTGTCGGCGGCAGCAGCCGCTGGCGCACCGCCATCACCGAGATGATCGCCTCGACGACGCCGCCCGCGCCGAGCAGGTGCCCGGTGCTCGACTTCGTCGCCGAGATCGGGGTGCGCCGCGCGTGCGACCCGAGCGCAGCCTCGAGGGCGAGCAGCTCAGCGGCGTCGCCGGCGGGGGTGCCGGTGCCGTGCGCATTGATGTGGTCGACGCCCTCAGGCTCGACGCCAGCGTCTGCGAGGCACCCCCGCACAGCCTGCGCGGCGCCGCGACCCTCGGGGTGTGGCGCGGTCGGGTGATGCGCGTCACTCGCGGAGCCGAACCCGGCGAGCACCGCGAGGATCTCGGCGCCGCGCGCGAGCGCGTGCTCCTCCGATTCGATAAGGATCGCCGCAGCCCCCTGCGACATCACAAACCCCGAGCGTGCCCGATCAAACGGCCGCGACGCGGTCTCGGGCGCATCCTCGTAGCCGGCGGCGAGCGCCCGCATGTTCGCATTCGATGAGAGGTTCACGCCGTTCAGGCAGTCCTCATACCCGACGACGAGCACGGCGTCGGCGTAGCCGTGGCGGATGCGCCTGAGTCCGTCGCCAAGCCCGACCGCGCCGCTCGCGCACGTCGCGGAGACGCCCTGCGCCGGCCCGCGGATGCCGTACCGCTGGCTGAGCAGCGCCGCCGCAGAGTCGGGGGCGCCGTGGATCGAGAGCGTGAGCGGGACCGCACGCGGGCCCCGCGCATCGAGCACCCTGGTCGCCGACTGCATCGCGTCGATGGGGCCGGATCCCGTCGCCGCGATCACGGCGACGCGCGTCGCGTCCCACGGCAGCGCGGAAGCGGATCCGCCGTCGCCAGTCCCTGCACCATTGCCAACACTGGCAGCAGTGCTAGCCGCAGCGCCACCAGCGACCGCGCCACCCACAACCGCAGTATCAACGCCGGCCTGCGCGAGCGCCTCGTCGGCCGCGGCGATCGCCCAGTGCTGCACGGGGCTCAGCCGCTTCGCGAGGCTCCGCTCGAGCACGGTCGACACGTCAAAGCCGCGCACCTGCCCGCCGATGCGCACGGCGAGGTCGTCGAACTCGGGGCCCTCAAGCCGCGTGATCGCGCTCCGCCCTTGGGCAACCGCGTTCCACAGCTCCGGCACGCCTATGCCGCTCGGGGTGACGGCCCCGAGCCCGGTGATGACGACTCGTCTCTCGCTCACAGTCGCTCCCCTTCGCCCGATTCGATGAGTGCAACGGTCTCGGCCCGGCGAATCTTCCCGCCGACTGTGCGCGGCAGGGCGTCGATCCGGTACCACTGGCGCGGCACGAACTGCGGGGCGAGGCGCTCGCGTGCCCACGCGCGCATCGCGTCCTTGCCGGGAACGGGGCCGTCAGCGCCGCCCTCAATCACGAGCGCGACGACGCTTCCGAGGCGCGGGTGCGGCAGCGCGATCGCACACACAGCCGCAGCACCAGCACCAACACCAGCACCAGCACCAAGCTCGGGCATGCCCTCGAACGCGCGCTCGACCTCGGGCAGCGCGACCTTGTGCCCGCCGGTCACGACGATGTCGCCGGCCCGCCCGGCGAGCTGCAGCTTGCCGTCGACGACGCGCCCCTGGTCGTGTACTGTCGCCCAGCCGTCGTCCCCGCGCAGCACGGCGTCGGTGGTGCCCGCGAGGTAGCCGTCGGAGCAGGCCGCCGCGTCGATCCAGAGGGTGCCGAACTCACCGTCGGGCAGCCGCTCCCCCGAGCCGGAACGGATCTCGAACCCAATCCCGTCGTACACCTCGATGAGCGTGCCGTCGCCGCCGCGGCTGTCGCCGATAAACCCGATCTCGGCTGCCCCGTAGTAGCCGATGAGCCGCACGTCTGGCAGCACGGACGCGAGGCCCGCGCGCAGCGAGGCCGAGAGGTTCGCTCCCCCGGTCACCACGAGTTCGAGCGAGCCGAACCTGCTGGGGTCGCGGCGGGCGGCGTCGCTGAGCGACTGCACGAGCGCGGGCACGGCGACGACGCGGGTGATCCGCTCCTCGCTCACGCGCCTGGCCATCTCGATCGCGTCGAACGCGTCGGCCATGTGCGCGGCCCCGCCCGTCGCGAGGCACTCGATGAGCGCGTAGAGCGTGAGGCTGTACGACACGGGGCCTGGTGCGAGCGTGTGCACGCCGGGCAGCGGCTCGAGGTACGCGCTCGACACCGCGACGTTCGCCCGGTACTGGTCGCGCGTCTTCAGAAATCCCTTCGGCGCACTCGTCGTGCCAGACGAGAAGAGCAGCAGGAATGCCTCGTCACCGTCGCGCACTGTTGGCGGCGGCGCGAGCGGGCGATCAGGATCCCCAACCCCCTCCTCAGCCGCCCGAAACTCGGCGAGCGAGATGATCGTGCCGCCCCAGCCGCGCTCGCGAAGCGCGGGCGCGAGGTCATCGGCGTCGCTCACGACGACGCCGATGCCCGTCGTGACAATCACGTTGACCCGGTGTTCGAGCGGCCAGCGCGGGTCGATCGTCGCAGACACTGCGCGGTACCCGGCGAGGCCCGCGATGATGCGGGAGGTGTGAAAGGCGGAGTCGATGCTCACCGCGGTGATCGGGATGCCGCGCGTCTCGGGTGCGGGCTCCGGCGCCGCGGCGGGCTCAGCGGCGGACACCGTGTCGGACAAAGTGGCGGGCGCAGCGGTGGCCCGGGTGCCGAACGCAGTGTCGCGCACAGCGTGCTGTGCTCGGTGCAGGGCGTCGACGACCGAGAACACGCGGCGCGAATCCTCGACGAGCTCGGCGTAGCTGAGCCTGCCGCCTTCGCCAGCGATCGCGACCCGATCGGGGTGTCGCCTCGCGACATCAAGTATCGACTGCGTGATCGGCACCCGGAGACTCCTCGCGCTCGACTTAGATGGACTCCGTCCAGCATACGCTCTCGACGCTCGGCGAGCACTGCACGTTCGCGGCGAGGAAAGGCCTGAGAGCTGCGCCGTGGTCTGAGGGCCACAACTCAGCGAAACCGACGTATCCTTGGCGCATGGCCGCACACCGTATCTACAAGCTCGCGTTCTCGGATCTGTACCCGAACTACACGCACAAGGCCGAGCGCAAGGGCCGCACGAAGGCGGAGGTCGACGAGATCATCTGCTGGCTCACCGGGTACTCGCAGGCGCAGCTCGACGAGCTCATCGAGCCTGGCAACCCCGTGAACCTCGAGGAGTTCTTCCGAGACGCCCCGAAGATGAACATCGCCCGCTCGCAGATCACTGGCACGATCTGCGGCGTGAAGCTCGCGGAGATTGAAGATCCGCTGATGCTCGAGATCCGCTACCTCGACAAGCTCATCGACGAGCTTGCGAAGGGGAAGGCGATGGAGAAGATCCTCCGCACACTTCCCACCCCGGCATAGCCCGGGCCGCACCGCGTGGCGCAGTCCACCACGCCGGCGCAGCGTCCCCGCCCGCCCCTAGTCGAAGGCCGGCCGCTGCCTGTTGCGCTTCACCTCTGAGCGCTTGCCTTTCGTCTGCAGGCGCCGCTCGCGCGAACCGCGGGTCGGCTTCGTCGCCCGGCGCTTCGGCCCGTCGGGCGCGAGCGCGGCTGCGACGAGCTGCCCGAGCTTCTCGCGCGCGGTCTCGCGGTTGCGCAACTGAGAGCGCTCCTCAGACGCGGTGACAGTGATCGTGCCGTTCACGAGCCGGTTTCCGAGCTTCGCGAGCAGCCGCAGCCGCTGCTCGTCGGTGAGTGCCTTCGACGAGGCCACGTCCCAGAAGAGCTCGACCCGACTATCGGAAGTGTTGACGTGCTGCCCGCCCGGCCCGGAGGATCTCGAAAACCGCCATCCGAGCTCGGCGGCTGGGATGGTCAGCTTGTGCGTGACCGTGATATCCACCCGTCAAGGATGACACACGACCCCAGCGACGCCCCGCCCGAAGATTCAACCGATCCGGTCCGCGAGCGAGCACCGCCAGGTAGTCTGGGTTCATGAGCGACCTTCGAGATCCCGGCGACGCGTGGGTGACGGCCGCAGACGGAAACCGCTACTGGGGCAAGTTCGGGGCAGCCGGCCTGCTCGCGTACGATCGCGGGCTCGACGCGATCCTCATGCAACATCGCGTGAGCTGGAGCGACCACGGCAACACCTGGGGCATCCCTGGCGGCGCGATCAATCAGGGCGAGGAGATGATCGCCGGCGCGATCCGCGAGGCGCAGGAAGAGGCCGGCGTCCCTGACGACGCCGTGCTCCCCCGCTACACGCACGTGCTCGATCGCGGCGGCTGGTCGTACACGACAGTCGTCGCCGAGGTGAAGACCCCGTTCACTCCCGAGATCACCGACCCCGAGAGCCACGCGCTCGAGTGGGTCCCTGTCGACGATGTCGAACGCAAAGAGCTCCACCCCGCGTTCGCCTCGACATGGCAGCTGCTGAAGCCGCTCGTTCGCCGAACCCCGACGATCATCGTCGACGCCGCAAATGTCGTCGGCACCGTGCCCGACGGCTGGTGGAAGGACCGCAAGGGATCGACCGAGCGGCTCCGCGATCGCATCGAGGCGCACGCGCTCTCGGGCGAGGGTGTTCGCGCCGCGTTCTTCGAGATGCCGGCAGACCTCCACGGCGGCCTCGTGTTCCCCGAGTGGGTGTTCGTCACCGAGAGCACCGCGCGGGGCATCTCAACGACCGAGAACGTGCGCGTCGTCGACGCGACGACCTCGGGTGACGACGCGATCGTCGAGGAGGCCGCGGCAGTCGCAGCGCAGGGCGGCCTCGGCGTCGTCGTCACGAGCGACGCAGAGCTTCGAGTGCGCGCGGCGGCGGCTGGCGTCACCACCGCGCACGGCTCGAAGCGGCTCCTCGACCTGCTCGACAGGTCTGAGCGCTAGCGCAAGCTAGGCGAGCTCGTCGAGCCTCACGCTCGGGGTTGACCTGAGCGGATCGACAACGACCTCGATCACCGCGGCCTCACCGCTTGCGGTCGCAGCGCGGTACACGCGCATGAAGTCGTCGGCGGTGGTCACGCGTTCTGCTGTGAACCCAAACGCCTGTGCGAGCATCACAAAGTCTGGGTTCTCAAACGAGGTGGCGCTGACACGGCCAGGGTAGCGGCGCTCCTGATGCAACCTGATGGTGCCGTAGATGCCGTTATTCACGATGACGACAACGGCTGGCACGCCTGAGCTGCGCAGCACACCCATCTCGGTCATCGCCATGCTGAAGCAGCCGTCGCCCGCGAACACGACAACCTGGCGGTCAGGGTGGACGAGGCCCCCGGCGATGCCAGCGGGAAGCCCAAAGCCCATGGCGCCGCTCGCGGGCGCGAGCTGCGTGCCGTACCGGCGGTACTTCACGAACTGGTGCACCCACACCGCGTAGTTGCCTGCCCCGTTCGCGACGATCGCGTCGGCCGGGAGCTCGTCGGCGAGTTGCGTCATGATCGCAGACAGCAGGTCGTCGCTCTGCACCGGCGGGATCGAGCGCGCGACCTCTTCGCTTCGAACCGTGCTCACCCAGTCGCGTCGCGCGCCACTCGCGGCGACAGGGGGCTCCCCAGCCGCCCCGAGCATGGCATCGAAGAACGCCCGAGGGGTCGCCTGCACCGCGATCGTCGCCTGCAGGTACCTGTCGACGTCCATCTCGCTCGCCGCAACGTGTATGAGCGTGCGGCCAGGCTTGGGCCCCAAGATCTCGTAGCCCTTGGTTTCGGCGTCACCGATGTGACCGCCAACCGCGAGAATCACGTCTGCCTCTTCGAGCCTGGCGGCGAGCGCAGCGTCGGTGCCGAGCCCGACGTGGCCACCGTAATAGGCAGACGTGTTGTCGATGTAGTCCTGGCAGCGGAAGGCTGCGAGCGTTGGTAGCTCGTAGCGCTCGGCGAACGCGAGGGCTGCGTCGGCTGTCTCCTGCGACCAGGTGCTGCGGCCGAGCAGCACGAGTGGGCGTTTCGCGAGCCGCAGGCGCTCCCGAATCTGCGCGACCGCGGCGGGGGTCGGGGCCGCGGTGAGCGGCTCGATGCGGGGCACTGCCGCGACTGCTGCGGTCTCAGCGAGCACGTCCTCCGGCATCTCGATCACCACTGGGCCGGGCCTGCCGCCCTCGGCGATCCGGAACGCCCGCGCGATCGTCTCTGGGATGCGTTCGACGGTGTCGAGCGAAACAACCCACTTCGCGACAGATCCGAAGACCTCGTGGTAGTTCATCTCTTGGAACCCGCCGCGCTCGCGGTCTCGCAGCGCGACCTGTCCGATGAGCAGCAGCATCGGTACCGCGTCTTGTTCGGCGGTGTGCACCGAGATGGCAGCGTGCATCGCGCCTGGCCCGCGGGTGACCATCGCGACTCCCGCTCGGCCAGTGAGCTTGCCTGTCGCGACCGCCATGTTGCCCGCGCCAGCCTCGTGGCGACACACGTCAACCTCGATTGGCGCCTCGCGAAGTGCGTCGAGCACCGGCAGGTAGCTCTCGCCGGGTACGCAGCTGACGCGGGTCACCCCCTGCTCGGCAAGTGTGTCGACGAGAAGTTCGCCGCCGCTGCGAGATGCGTGCTGTGACATGGGTGTCCCTTCGTTGGAGCGCATGGCCTTGTCTGGCTAGGTCGTTGGGCTGGCCTCGGTGAGGCCAGCGATAGCGTTTTCGATGCCGCGCCGAAGCAGCGCCGCCTCGGCGTCGGCGGTGGCGTAGCCGATATGTGGAGTCGCAAGCACGCGCGGGTGAGCGATGAGTGGCGACCCTGGCGGCGCCGGCTCCTCGACGAAAACGTCAGTCGCGTACCCGCCCAGCCTGCCTGAGTCGAGGGCGTCGAGCACCGCGGCTTCGTCAACGAGCGCCCCGCGGGCGGTGTTGAGAAGCAGGGCCCCCTCGCGCATGGTTGCGAGCTGCTCGGCGCCGATGCAGGCAGTGGTCTCCGGCGTCAGCGAAAGGTGCAGGCTGACGACGTCGCTCTCACTCAGCACCTCAGCGAGCTCGGCGAACCGCGCGGGGCTGGCGACGCGGCCGCTGCGCGTCCACGCGACAACGTCCATCCCAAACGCCGCGCCGAGCTCAGCGACCCGCTGCCCAATACCGCCGTAGCCGACGAGGCCGAGGCGTTTGCCAGACAGCTGCATCCCTGTCGCAGGCAGCCACTCGCCCTCGCGGAGCTCGCGGTTTCGCGCAACCGTGCCGCGGGCGAGCGCAAGCAGCAGCCCGAGTGTGTGCTCCGCGACGGCGTCGTTCGAATAGCCAGACACCGTTCGAACGTCGATTCCGCGAGCCTGGGCGGCGCCAAGATCAAGGTGATCTGCCGCGCCCGTCCCGAGAAACGACACGACGCGAAGCTTGGTCGCTGCCCGCAACGCCTCGTCTGGCAACCGCCAGTTCAAGACGATGCCGTCGGCATCAGCGACGAGCTCCCGCCACGCCGCATCGGTCGCCGGTTGGCCAACGTGCACCCTGAGCTCGACGCCCTGCGGCGCGACCGCCGCAAAGCACGCTCGAAAGGCTGCAGCGTCTGCGTTGCTCTCTGCGTCAGGGACAACGAGCAGCGTGTTTCGTGGAACAGTCATGATGCAATCCTCGCCCAGTCAGCTCCGGCCGGCGATGACGTTTGCGGCTCGCGCGAGAATCGACGTCTTCGCACTCCCCGACCGATCCTCAAGCCTGTCAGCGAGGTTGTACACTCCGTACATGCCGCGAAGCGCAATCCAGCGCAGCGGCTCGGGCTCCCACTTGCGAATCTGCCCGCCGACCCAGGGCATGCGCGTGAGCTGCGTGTCCTCCCTTAGAATCAGGTCGCGCATTGTGCGCCCCGCGAGGTTTGTGCTCGTCACCCCGTCACCGACATAGCCGCCAGCGACAGCCATCCCGCTGGCGCGGTCGAGCGTGACTGTGGCCGACCAGTTCCGCGGGATCCCGAGAATCCCGGTCCATGTGTGCGCGATCGGGTGGTCTTTGAGCATCGGGAAGAGCGTGTGCAGTGCACGGACGAGCGCCTGCTCAGAGGCTGGCAGCGTGCTCCCCCTGTCGTCCCAGCCAGAGCCCCACAGGTAGGGAACGCCAGGGCCGCCGAGCGCGATCCTGTCGTCTGCGGTGCGGTGAATGTAGCTGAAGAAGTGCCCCGCGTCTCGAACCATCACGTTCGTGTCCCAGCCGATCTCGCGATGCTGCTCGGGGGTGAGCGGTTCGGTCACGAGCATGCTCGACAGCTTCGGAAGCCAGTCACGCGAGTGGCCCTTCAACGAGTTTGTGTACCCCTCGGTGCCGCGCACGACGTACTCGGCAGACACCCTGTTGCCGCGTTCGGTGAGTGCCGTGTGCGGCACAATCTCGGAGACTGCGGTGTGTTCGTAGATGCGCACGCCCATCCGCTCGACGGTGTCGGCGAGGCCCGAGGCGAGCAGCGCCGGTTGCACGCGAGCGCAGTGCGGGGACCAGAGGCCACCAACGGCGTTCGAGAGCCTCGCGTGCTCGTTCGCGCCGTCACGGTCGAGCATGACAAGGTCGCCGGGGCCAAACCCCCACTGCGAGCCGCCCTCGTACTCCTCGCGCAGCCGCGCGAGCTGGGCGGGGTTTCGCGCGATTGCGACTTCACCCTCGTGGGCAATGTCGGCCTCGATGCCCTCTCGCGCGGCGACGTCGACGATCTCACCGATCGTCGCGAACAGCTCGCGCTGAAAGTCTCGAACCGCCTGCACTCCGTGCGCCTTCGCGTAGCGGCTGTGCTGCCCGGGGAGCCCGTACGAGATCCAGCCGCCGTTGCGGCTCGACGCCCCAAACCCTGCGACCTCACGCTCGAGGATCGCGATCTCGAGATCCGGCCGAGCCTGCTTCAGGTAGTAGGCGATCCAGAGGTTCGTGTATCCCGCGCCGACGAGTGCGACGTCGACGCTGAGGTCGCGATCGAGTGGAGCTCTCGCGGGCCTGGTTGCGACCTGCGAAAACCAGTACGACACTTCACCATTGATCTCGGCGGTGACACTCATCAAAATCCTGCTTTCTGTTCGGTGCGAATCTCGGATTCGGGCACCGCGAAGGCAGGTTTGGCGGGCACTGCCCGCCAAACCCGACCAATTACATGCCTGCGGCTGAGCGCACGCTGTCGAGCAGCCCCTCGGGGTAGCCGTCGTAGTACGACTTCGTCGTCTCTCGGTACGCCTTGAGGTTCGCTTCGGTGATTGTCACGCCCGCATCTTCGAGCGCCTGGAGCGTGTCGCTCTCGATCGAGGCGTTCTCGGCTGTCGAGTCGACCCCGCCCTGCGCGAACTCCTCAACGAGGATCTGCTGCTGCTCTTCGGTGAGTGCGTCGAACGCTGCGGTACCGATCGCGAAGCCGAGGAAGAGCTGGAAGTGGTGGGTCATGGTGAGCTGGTTCGCAGCCTCTCCCCACTTCTGGTCGAGCATCGAGTTGATGTCGTTCTCTGCAGCGTCGACGACGCCCTGCTGCAGCGCGCTGTAAACCTCCGTGTAGTCGACAGTCGTCGGCACGGCGCCGAGCAGCTCGGTGGTGCGGGTGAACGAATCGATCGGGGGCACTCGGAGCTTCACTCCCCCGAGGTCTGCAGGCTCGGGGTACGCGGCCTTGCCGAGAATGTTGCGGGTGCCGAGGAAGTAGTTCAGCGCGAGCACGCGAACTCCGCCCTCTTCGGCAAGCGCGTCGTTCATCTCCGCGAACACGTCTGACTCGTGGAACGTCTGTGCCTGATCGGTGTTTTCGAACAGGAACGGCCCCGCGAGCACGTCGAGGTTGCTGCTCGGCGCCAGCGCCGAGAGCTCGGCCGCATCGGTGTACCCGATGAGGGGCTCGCCCGATGCAGACTGCTGCAACGTGTCAGCAGACGTGCCGAGCTGGCCGTCTGGGTAGATCTCGAGCTCGAGGGAGCCACCCGACCGCTCCTTCACGCGGTCTGCGACAGCTTCAAGGGTCTTGTGGGTGATGCTCGACGACGATTCGACGTGCGACACCGAAATTGTCGTCGTCGACCCGGCCTCACTTGAGTCACCACCGTCGCCACCTGCCGAGCAACCGGCGAGTGCGAGCCCAACAACAGCGGCGACGCTCGCCGCGAGAATTTTGCGTTTGATCATCTTTGATACCTCCGGTCTGCCTTCACAGATGCGTGCCACGAGAATTCAGTTTCATCATCGAAAGATCTTTTCGATCGGGCACATAATCACCATACAACACTTTTTGAAGTAAATTCATCACAATTCGTCACAACTCTTCCGAATTCACTTCTTCGAGCACACGATCCAGCGCAGCAATGAACACGTCAGCCTGCTCGCGAGTGAGCGTCATCGGCGGCTTCACCTTCAACACGTTCTGCCGCTCAGACGTCGCCTGCATGATGACCCCGTGGCGCAGCAGCAGTTCGCAGACCTCGCGCGTTTCAGCGACCGCTGGCTCGCGGGTCTCGCGGTCTCGCACCAACTCGACACCGAGGTAGAGCCCCGCCCCATGCACCGCACCGATCATCGAGTGTCTGTCGGCAAGGCGCGCAAGCTCGGCGACGAGATGCTCCCCAATCACCCGAGCATTTTCCTGGAGCCCCTCGTCGCGGATGACGTCGAGCACGGCAAGCCCGGCTGCCATGCTTGCCGGTGCGCCCCCAGATGATGAGAAGAACATCCCCTCGTCCCGCAACGCGTCGACGATCTCCCGCTTCGTGATGACCGCGCCAAGCGGGAAGGCGTTTCCTGCGGCCTTCGCGACGGTGATGATGTCGGGCACTGCCCCGGCGAGCTCGGAGCCCCAGAAGTGCGTCCCGAGCCTCCCGTACCCCACCTGCACCTCATCGGCGATTGCGACGCCGCCAACCGCGCGAATCGCGTCGTACGCGCCAGCGAGGTAGCCGGCGGGCGGAATCACTCCGCCCGCGTTCCCAAGCACGGGCTCCGAGATAAACGCTGCCGGGGGCCGCCCCTCGGCGACAAGCTCCGCAAGCCGCTCACGCAGCTCCGCAACGTACTGCTCACCCGACTCAGGACCACGGTATTCGCCTCTGTAGGAGTTCGGGGCGCTCACGATGTCGACCCATTCGGGCCGCGATCCCGCCGCGTTGGGGTTGTCAAACGCAGACGTGCTGACAGCGTCAGACGCCATCGTCCACCCGTGGTACCCCTCGCGCGCCGCCACAACGACCTTGCGTTGCGTGGCGACCTGGGCGAGGCGCAGCGCGAGGTCATTCGCCTCGGAGCCAGAGCTCACGGGGATCACCACGTCGAGTGCGGGATCTGGCGAGTGCTCGAGCAGCCTGGAGGTGAAATCTGCGTAGAGGCCGTAGAGAAACCTCGAGTTCGTGTTCAGCAGGTTGAGCTGTCGCGACACGCTATCTGCAAGCGCCGGATGGGAGTGCCCAATAGCCGTGACGTTATTCACCATGTCGAGGTAGGCGCGACCGCGAGTCTCGATGAGCAGCGCGCCCCAGCCACGCTCGATGCGCGGCGGCTCAAGATAGTAGCGCTCGCTCGCCCCTCCCATCGCCAGGTCGCGGCGCGCTCGTTCGCTTCGAAGCTCGATATCAGGATCAGGTGTTGGCACGACACCAACGAGCAGCGAGGGATCACTCGCCCCATCGCACTCGTACTCGCCGTCGAACTCAACGAACGGGTCGGCCGGCTCGACGCCAGCGAATCGCCTGGTCACTCGGATGGGCGCCCCAGACTCGGCAACCGCGATCGGCGCCCCGGTAAGCACGCTCCCAGCAGGCGCAAGCGCCCGCACGCCCTCAAGGCGAAGCACGACGCCACTGTCGCTCAGCTCGAGCACATCGCCGTCGGCAGTGAGCTCGCCAGCATACGGTGCGACGAGCGTCGCGCCCGGCGCGGTCCACAGCTCGATGCAGCGAGCCCGCGCCGCTGCGGGCACGTCTGCGCGGAGCGATACGCGACTCAGGCGCGCCTGCCCGAACGGGGCCGCGACAGCCTGCGTCGTTTCGAGTGCGCGCTGCGCGAGACGATCTTCGATTCCAGCCTCGAGCCAGGCGCCCCGATCAAGCTCGGCGCTCTCAACCCCCAAATCAAGCAGCTGGGGCTGCGACCCGGCGAGCGGCGCGTACTCGATGTCAGGGCGATGCGGCATGCCTGCAGCGAGTCGCAGCTGCGCGTAGGCTGTCTCATCGTCGATGGCGCAGGCGCGCTCGAATACCTCCCACTCGTGCTCGAGCCGCTCACGCGCGTACTCGTTTCCAGGGTCAACATCGAGCTGGCTCCACCCGCTCACCGCGAGTACCGCCCCGCGGAGCACGATGAGCGGCCACACGACCGAGAGTTCTGTCTCAGTGAGCGTGGCGGCAGTAAGAAAGCCGCGAACCACTCGCCCGGTGTGCGCAATGCTGCCCGTGCGCCCGAGAACGTCGGCGGCAGTCACTGCGAGCTCAGCGACTCGCCACGACATCGCCGCGTCCCCGAGATCGACGACCCACAGCGTGCCGCGAGCATCGCAGAGCACGTTATCGGCAGTAATGTCGCCGTGGATCACCTGGCGAGGCAGCGCGTGCTGGGCGGCGCGCACCGCAGCATCCGCACGGCGCGCGGCGGCGAGGCAGCGCTCACGGCGCTCGAGGGGCAATGCGTCGGCGAGCTGTTCGACAACATCGAGCGCGCGGCCTAGCTCCCATTGAATGTCGCGCTCGGCCGCCGCATCCGCGACCCCCCGCAGGCCAGATACCGAGCGGCCTGCGAGCTCGCCGAGCTGTTCGGCACGGAAACCGCGAAGCTCAGGCTCATCTGCGATAGGCGCCCCATCAACCCACTCGAACGCCCGAGCGACGACGGTCTCGGCTTCTCCGACCTCAGACACGGTCTCGTGTGCGATCCCCGCGCCAGGGATCGGCACAAGCTGCGCCGGGGTCGAGACGCCAGCGGCGGCGAGCGCGCCCCCGACGAGTGCCTGGAACTCGCGGTCGGCTTCTGTCGTGGCAGCGTTATCGAACTTCAGCAGGATATTCCGCTCACCGGCGCCCCTGATCGCGAAGTTTCGGTCTTGCTGGCTGCCGACCTCGACGGCCGTGCCGCTCACCCCGAAGCACTCGTTCGCCACCTTCACCGCGTCGCTTTCGGCCACCACTGGGCGCGCAAAAAGCCAAGTCCGGCTGATACTCTCAGTCATTACAACCCCATTCGATGTCGCGTGGAACACTCAATGCCTCTGAGAAATCACCCTACATCACAAAATTGTCCAGATTAGTCATTTTTCATCACAGCAAGGCGATAGAGCGTGATCGACGTAAACCACGAGCCCAACGACATTGATGACATTGACCGCAAGCTGCTGTCGGCGCTCCAGAAAGATGGCCGGTGTGGTTACGCCGAGCTCGGCGAGCTCGTCGGCCTCACCGCGGGCGGCGCGAGACGCCGCGTCATGCGCCTCGAGGAGCGCGGAATCATCCAGATCGTCGGAGTCACAGACCCGCTCAAGCTCGGCTATCGCAGCATGGCGATGGTCGGCATCGTCGCCCAGGGCGACGTCGAGGAGATCGCGGCAGCCCTGAATGACCTCCAGAACGTCGTGTACGTGGTCATCGCCGCTGGCCAGTACGACATCCTCGCCGAGGTTATCGCGGAAGACCAGGCTGCGATGTTCGAGGCGATCAACCACCAGGTGCGCAACGTGCCAGGCGTACTGCGAATCGAGACTTTTCCGTACTACTCAATTCGCACTCATCGCTTTGGATGGGGAGCACTCTAAGCGCATAGCAATGTGAAATTGTGACGCAAAGTCACAACATGAGTGATTTTTTATCACTAGACTGGATGCCTGACGTATCGGCGTCGCACAGGTGCGACGTGCAGAGTGCAAAGGAGCATCCGTGCAATCACCAGCCGCAAGATCAGCGCCCCGCTGGCTCAGGGGCACCCTCGCAACCGTAGAAGAGTGGGTGCCGGCCGCCCTCATGGGCGTCATGGCAGTTGCGATCACCGCCGATGTCATCATGCGGTACGTGTTCAACCACCCACTCGCCTGGGCAGGCCCGCTCTCCATGTTCTGCATGGTGTGGATGGTGTACCTCGGCTCAGCGGCGGTCTCGCGCCGCGGCGCACACATCTGCCTCGACTTCCTGTCAACCAAACTCGGGCACCGTGGCCGCGCGACTGTCGACCTCTTCGTCGAACTCGTGACCCTCGCAGTGCTCGGCACGATCTGCGTCGCGACAGTCATCTACCTTGAGAAGGCGCGCTTTCTCATCATGCCCGGCCTGGGCTTCTCGAAGAAGTACATCACCGTCGCTGCACTCGTCGGGCTGGTACTCATGGTCATTCACTCGTGCGGGCACGCCGTGCGCGCCATCGCCGGGCTCCGAAACCCAGACTACGAGCGAGTGAACGTTCCCATCGAAGAGGTCGAACTCGATGACTTTGATACGCGATTCGTCAACGTTGTGAGCGACGAGCTCACCGGAAAGCAGGGCTGATTCATGCTGCTTCTCGCGCTCTTTGTCGTACTGCTCGCGCTGCTCGCGCTTCGCGTGCCCGTGTACCTCTCGCTGCTCAGCGTCTCGCTCATCTACGTGTTCGTCGATGGCCGGGCAATGTCACTCGTCGTTCAACGGCTCACGAGCGGCCTCGAGTCCTTCCCGCTCGTTGCGGTTCCCCTCTTCGTCCTCGCCGGAAGCATCATGGCAGGCGGCGGCCTCGCCGAGCGCCTCATGAGCTTTGCTGGCACGCTCGTCGGCCACTTCAAGGGTGGACTCGCGCAAGTCAACGTGCTCAACAGCCTCATGATCGGCGGCATGAGCGGTTCGGCGCAGGCAGACGCCGCGATCGACTCAAAGGTGCTCGTGCCCATCATGCGGCGCGAGGGCTACAGCAACGCGTACGCGTCAGCCCTCACTGCGGCCTCAAGCTCGATCTCCCCGATCCTTCCGCCCTCAATCGGTCTGATCCTCTACGGCGTCCTCGCCGACGTCTCAGTCGGCGCGCTCTTCATGGGCGGCGTGCTTCCCGCGCTGCTCATCGCCGTCGTACTGAGCGTTGCGGTGCGGATCCTCGCAGAACGACTCAGCCACCCCCGCGCCCGCGATACGCGTGCGTCATTTCGCGAGGTCATGCAGGGCTTCCGCGCGTCGTTCTCTGCGCTGCTCATGCCTGTGCTGTTGCTCGTCGGGCTGCGCATGGGCGTGTTCACGCCGACCGAGCTCAGCGCGGTCGCGGTCATCTACGCGCTGCTCGTCTCGATGTTCGTCTACAAGCAGATGACGTGGCGCGACATCCCGAAGGTGCTCAAGGACGCCGCGCTCACGAGCGCGATGCTCATGCTGATCATCGCCGCAGCGGCGGTATTCAGCATCGTCGTTGCCTACGAACGCGTTCCGCAGCAGCTCGGAGACCTGCTCGGCGTCGTCGGCGAGAACCCGATCCTGTTCCTGCTGCTCGTCAACGTCATCCTGCTGCTGCTCGGCGCCGTCATCGACGCGATGAGCCTCATGATCATCATGACCCCGATGCTCGCGCCGCTCGCCGTAGGTCTCGGCATTGATCCCGTGCAGTTTGGCGTGATGGTTGTGCTCAACGTCACGATCGGCTCGATCACCCCGCCCGTCGGCAGCACGCTCTTCACGGTGAGCGCGATCACTGGCGCAAAGATCGGCGAGATCACCCGCGCGTTCATGCCGTTCTTCCTCGCACTCATCATCGTGCTGCTGCTTGTGAGCTACGTGCCAGCGGTCACCACGTTCCTTCCCAGCGTTCTCTAACCCGGAGCTCACAGTGCCAATCATCACCCTGCTCGAATCAATCCATCCGGCCGGCGTCGAGATCCTCAGACAGTCGGCGACTGTTCGGGAGCTCTCCGGCCCCGACGACCCGCGACTGCCCGAGGCGCTCGCCGACTCAGATGCGATCATCGTTCGCAGCACCCCGATCACCGCCGCGACCCTCAATCAGGGCATGCGTCTCCGTGTCATCGGCCGTCACGGTGCTGGCATCGACAACATCGATGGCACGCTCGCTGCCGAGCGCGGCATCCGCATCGTGAATACCCCACGAAGCAACACCGAGTCAGTCGGCGAGTACACGATCGCCGCGCTCATGCACCTCTTCAAGCGATTCAGCGAAGTGGAGTCGGCGCTCCGCGGCGGCAAGTTCACCGCGGCAGCTGGCTCACTCCCCGGCCAGGTCGACAGGCTTGGGCTGATTGGCCGTGAGCTCTCAGGAGCCCATCTCGGGCTTGTTGGCGCCGGTGCGATCGGTCAGTCCGTCGCTCGGCGGGCGCTGGCGCTCGGGATGCGCGTGTCTGCGGTCGATCCCTACGCCGACCCGGATGCGCTCGAGCGGGCCGGAATCACCCCAGTGGCCGACCTCGCCTCGCTGCTTCCGACTGTCGACGCGCTCAGCCTGCACGTTCCCGGCGATCCTGCCCGCGGCCCGCTCATCGGCGAACGCGAGTTCGGAATGTTGCGACCCAACGCCGTGCTTATCAATGCCGCCCGCGGCGGACTTGTCGACGAGGATGCGCTTGCTCGCGCACTCACCGGCGGAACACTCGCGGGTGCCGCAGTCGACGTCTTCTCGCCCGAGCCGCCAGACGTTGCCTCGCCGCTGTTTGGCGCGCCAAACCTGCTGCTCACCCCGCACATGGCCGCGATGACCGCCGAAGCGCTCGAGCGCATGGCAGTTGATGTCGCACGATTCACGCTTGAGGCGCTCGGCGCCGAAACCACGTAAGGAGACCGACAGGTGTCGACCCATCCAATCTTCATCGACGGCGCCTGGGTGCCAGGCGCAGACGTGACCCTCAACGAGAACCCGAGCGACCTCGATGCGCCGCTCGGTGAGTACGGCATGGCCTCTCTCGCGCAGACCGACGACGCGATCGCCGCCGCCGCGGCGGCGGCTGTGACGTGGGGAAGGTCGCCCGCAGCCGAACGGGCCACCCTCCTCGAGGGCGTCGCTGCGCGGCTGCTCGCGCGCCGCGACGAACTCGGCGAGCAGCTCGCGCGCGAGGAGGGCAAGACGCGCGCCGAGGGCATTGGCGAGGTCACTCGGGCGGCGCAAACGTTCTCCTACTACGCGAACCACCTCTTCACGCCCCAGGGCGAGGTGCTTGCATCGCGCAGACAAGACACCTCGATCCACACACGCCGCAAACCGCTCGGTGTCGTCGGCATCATCGCCCCGTGGAACTTCCCGCTCGCCGTGCCGAGCTGGAAGATCGCCCCTGCCCTCGCGGCGGGAAACACTGTGGTGTTCAAGCCAGCAGAGGCAGTGCCTGCATCGGCTGCATCGCTCGCAGAGATCATCGCCGATGCGGGCGCGCCAGCGGGCGTGTTCAACCTCGTCACCGGTCGCGGCAGTATCGTCGGCGAGCGGTTCGCGACCCACCCCGACGTAGCCGCAGTGAGCTTCACGGGTTCGACACGGGTCGGCAGGCATCTCCTCGCGACCGCGCATGCAACGGGGTCGAAGCGTGTGCAGGCTGAGATGGGAGGCAAGAACCCGCTCGTCGTCGCGGCAGACGCAGACCTCGACCTCGCCGTTCGAGTCGCGATCGACTCGTGCTTTGGCGCGACGGGCCAGCGGTGCACCGCAAGCAGCCGCCTCATCGTCGACAGCGCAGTCCACGACGACTTCGTGCGCCGAATGACCGCGGCAACCGCCGCGATCCGCGTCGGCCACGCCCTCGATCCGGCGACAACGATGGGGCCTGTCGCCACACACGCGCAACTCGAAACGGATCTCGCGGCGATCACCCTCGGACAGCGCGAGGGCGCAGAGCTGCTGACTGGTGGCGCGCTCCTCGAGCGCAGCACCCGCGGGTACTATCTCGAGCCGACACTCTTCGCGGGCGGGCAGAGCTCGATGCGGCTCAACCAAGACGAGATATTCGGCCCGGTCGCGTGCATTATTGAAGCTGACGGCATCGAGCATGCAATCGAGATCGCGAACGACGTGCCCTACGGCCTCTCCGCCGGCATCGTGACAACCGGACTGGCGACGAGCGAACGGTTTCAGGCCGAGGTTCGGGCCGGCCTTGTCTCAGTCAACGCCTCACCCGCGGTGTCAGAGCTCCACGCGCCGTTCGGCGGGGTCGGCGCGTCGAGTTACGGCCCGCGAGAGCAGGGAACTCGTGCGTTCGACTTCTACACGACAACGAGCTCGCACTTCGTGTCGTTCGGGGCCTAGTTCGCTCTCGTCGCGAGCGCCCGCACCACGCCGTACGCGATGAGCCCCTGGCCGAGCGTGTAGGTGAGCATCACCGCACCGCTCGTCCAGTCGGGCATCGCGTCTGGGGTGAAGATGCGAAACGACAGGATCGCGTCAGACGCGAGAAACCAGAAGCCGCCCCACGCGATCAGGCCGCCGCAGCGTGCAGCGAAAGCGGCTGTCGCGACGAGGAGCGCACCGTAGAACAGCACGGGAACCGTGAGGTCGCCCGTGTGCGGCACGAGCAGCGACACGAGGAGGGCGTATGCGGCGACGTAGCCGAGCGCCCACTTCGGGAACCCGCCGCGGGCGAGGCCGCGCCCGCGCCACATGAGCAGCACGTAAAAAACGTGCGCGATACCGAAGCAGGCGAGCATCATCGGCACCTCGTCCGCGAACATCGGGAAGAACGCCGAGGAGCCGTCGCCGAGCCACGAGAACAGCACGCCAAGCAGCAAGAGCGAGAGCGCCTTGCCGGGCCACGGCCGGACGCCGGCCGATGCCCACAGGATGGCGACTGCCAAAAGCGGCATGAGCAACAGCTTTGTCGGGCCCGCGAGCGGGTTCCCGATGAAGACAAATGCGACGTGGACGATCGAGATCGCGGCGTACGGCACGAACGGCAGCAGGAGCTGAGTGGGCCCAGCAGTCGCCTCAGGCAGCTCGGGGCTTTTCAGCCCGCCGCGCGACGGGTCGGTCACTTCTCGACGAGGATGCCGTCTGCGTCGCACCACACCATCGCGCCGGGAGTGAACGTCACGCCGCCAAACGTCACGGGCACGTCGGTCTCGCCGCTTCCGGTCTTCGTTGACTTCGCCGGGTTCGAGCCAAGCGCCTTCACGCCGAGCGGCAGCGTGCCGATTGCGACACGGTCGCGGATCGCGCCGTGCACGATGATGCCTGCCCAGCCATTGTCTGCGCCGAGTCCCGCGATGATGTCGCCGACGAGCGCGGTCTCGAGCGAGCCCTCGCCGTCGATGACGAGCACGGCGCCGTCGCCTGGCGTCGAGAGCACGCTCTTCAAGCGCGCGTTGTCTTGGAAGCACTTCACCGTGCGCACGGTGCCGCTGAAGCTGGTGTCACCGCCGCAGTCCTGAAACTGCAGCGACACTGACTGGAGCTCGTCGCCCCGCTCGTCGAAGAGATCTGCGGTGCTGATGGTGTCCATCTCGATGGGCCTCATTCCTTGTTCGAGAACGCGGCGATCGTTGGCTAGGCCGACTGCCGCGCGCGGCGACTCTGCCGCCGATCCCACGCTACCGCGCGACAGAGTTGCGACGCTACGGTCACATCATGTACAAATGTACATGTACAGAAGTACATGAACGTTTTGGGGAGAAGCGATGAGTACCGAACCACTCGCACCCGGAAAGCGAGATCCAGAGGCGCGACGGCGTGCGATCCTGCTCGCCGCGACCGAGATCATCGTCACGCGCGGCGCCGCCGCACTCACGCACCGCGCAGTCGCGAGCCACGCGGGTGTCGCCCTCGGCTCGACAACCCAATACTTCGCGTCGATCGACGAGTTGCGCGAGGAGGCACTGCGCGCACTCGCCCAAGAGGACGACGAGGCGCTCGCCGCGCTCGAGCCGCACCTCGCCACGCTCCAGACCGACCCGTCAGGAGCGGTCACCGAGCTGCTGAGCTACCTGCAGGATCCTCGCGCCGTGAACGCCGACATCGCGCTGTTCTCGAGCGCCACGGCAGACCCGAGCCTCCGGGAGCTCGCCCTCAGATGGAGCGACAAGCTCATCGAGATGCTCTCGGTGCATTTCGATCGGGATCGCGCCGAGGCGATCGCCGTCTACATCGACGGCGCGACGGTCCACGCAGGCTTGCGCCAGCACTCCCTCTCCCGCGAGGCGCTCACCATCGCGCTGACCGCGCTCGCGGGCCCACCAACTTCACCTCGACCCACCAGCACGACTGGCCACCCATCCGAAAAGTCTGAGTCATGACGAACGAACACACGCCCACACTGAACGCCCCGCACGCAGATCCGGCGCAGGCCACCGCCGCGCCCATCAGCCGTGCCCGACGTTGGGGCGCCCTCGCCGTGCTCACGGCGAGCCTGCTCGTCATCACGATGGATATGACGATCCTGAACATCGCGCTTCCGAAGATGGCCGCTGAGCTCCACCCGACGGCGGCGCAGCAGCTGTGGATCATCGACGTCTACTCGCTCGTGCTCGCGGGCCTGCTCGTCTCGTTCGCCGCGCTCGCCGACCGCTGGGGCCGCAAGCGCATGCTCATGATCGGCTACACGCTGTTCGGGCTCGCGTCACTGCTCGTGCTCATCGCGTCAAGCGCCGAGGCCGTCATCACGATCCGCGCGCTCCTTGGCATCGGCGGCGCGATGATCATGCCGACGACGCTCTCGCTCATCCGCGTCACCTTCACCGACCCGCGCGAGCGCGCCACCGCGCTCAGCATCTGGGCCGCGGTCTCCGGCCTTGGCGCCGCGGTCGGCCCGCTCATCGGTGGCGTGTTGCTCGAGCACTTCTCGTGGCACGCCGCGTTCCTCGTGAACGTGCCGCTCATGCTCGCTGGAGTCATCGCCGGCGTGCTTGTGCTGCCCGAATCGAAGGTGAAGAACCCCGGCCGCTGGGACTTCCTCGCCGCACTCCTCTCGATTGCCGGAATGACACTCGTGATCTGGTCGATCAAGACCTTCGCCGCCGAGTCAAGCTTCCTCGTGCCGAGCGCGCTCACCGCGTTCGCCGCGGGCGTCGCGCTGCTCGCCTGGTTCATCATTCGCTGCCTCCGGAGCGACGCCCCGCTGCTCGAACTGGGACTCTTCAGGAACCGACCGTTCTCTGCAGGCATCATCGCGGCGCTCGGCTCGTCGTTCGCGATGGGGGCAGCACTCCTGCTGCTCGCGCAGTGGATGCAGATCATCGACGGCGCGACCCCGATCGAAGCGGGTGTCAGGCTCATACCCGTCGCGATCGCCGGCGCGGTGGCCTCGCTCGCCGCTCCCCCGATCGCGCGCCTCGTCGGCTCGCGCGCGGTCCTCGCGGGTGGCATCGCGCTCGCAGGCACCGGCATGCTCGCGATCGGCCTGCAGCCGGGAACGCTCAACTACACGACGGTGCTCATCGCGCTCACCCTCGTGGGCTTTGGCACGGGATCGCTCGCGATCGGGTCGGCAATGATCATGCACGGCACCCCCGAGGAGAAGGCTGGCAGCGCGGGCGCGATCGAAGAGACCTCGTACGAGCTCGGCGCCGTACTCGGTGTCGCGATCCTCGGATCGATCGCCGCGATCCTCTACCGCGTGGGGCTCGCGGGTAACCCGCTCGTCGACGGGCTCGGCGCGGAGGCCGCGAAGCAGGCAAACGACTCGCTCGGGGCCGCCGCCGCGATCGCCGAGGAGTTGAAGCTCCCTGACCTGCTCGCGACCGCGAGCGAGGCGTTCACCTCGTCGATGCAGACCACCGGAATTGTCGGCGGCCTGAGCATGCTGACGATTGCCGCGATCGTCTTCTTCCTCACGCCGAAGGGCACAGACGTCTCAGCGAGCTCCCACTAGGGGTGGCCGTCGGCGTTTGCCGCAGTCGAGACGTTTCGGGAGCTGCCTGGACCTGAGCGACAGCGGCACAAACGCGATGCGACCAGGCTCACCACCAACCAGCTCGCTCGAGTGACGTGCGTCGACTACGAGACCTTTGTGTCAAGCTCACTCTGAGGTTCCGTGGTGAGCTCACGGTAGGCGTCCTCAATCGCTTCCCTGCAGGCAACAACGGCGGGTGTACGCTCCGCTCCCCGACGCATGAGCATGAGGAAGGTACGGTGCATGCCACCGGGGAGGCCACGTCGCCCAGGTAGTCGCGTCACTCGCCCAGGCAACTCGCCCGCAATCGATCGCGGCAGGAAGGCAGCCGCCTCACCGCTAGCTACCAGCTGCCGGTGAAAGTCGAGGCTCGCCGATTCGAATGCTACCCGGGGCTCGAAGCCTATGGTGCGGCAGATCCCGCGAGCCCAGCGGTACGCATCAGTCTGGCGCGGTTCCATGACCCACGGCAGCCGCGCCAGACGGTCTACGCAGCTGCTACCCGAGAGGTCGGCCTCTCGCATGCCGTCAGGGAGATACATCGCGATCGGATCGTGCCCAAGGTCGACCCGCACGAGTCCCGGCGTTGGCGAGAGCGGGGCTCCCGGGTACTCGTCTGCAACTGCGATGTCTACCCTTCGCGCGCCGAGCTCCCGGATTGCTCCTTCTGGATCGAGCTGCGCGTACTCGAGGGAGAGGTTTGGAGCGAACTCCCTGAGACGCCGCATTGCTGGAACGAGCAGTCGAGTACCAAAGGTATGAAACGCTGCGACGCGGACCACCCCGGATAGCCCGCCGCGCGCAAGCAGCAACTCGGCCTCGGCTTCCTCAAGCACGGCAAGCACCCGTTCGGTCTGCACAACGAGGCGCTCCGCATCGGCCGTGAGCCGCACCCCGCGACCCGCCGGCTCGAGCAGTGAAACACCAAGTTCGTGCTGAAGCCGGGAGAGCTGCTGCGAGATCGACGACACGCTCATTCCAAGCACTTCAGCCGCCCCAGTGAGGCCCCCGTAGATCGACACCTCACGCAGGAGCGCGAGTTTGCGGACATCAATCACAGCACACCCATCCTTTAGCAAATGTGAACAGTACGTTTATATACCTACACTCTTCCAAAACAGTACAAGCCCCTCTAGCGTGTATGGGAGTACCGGCACGAAGGGGTGGACGATGACAACAGCGCAGGTGGGCGTGGACGAGCTCGATCGGAGGCTTACCGCGGTTCGTGAGGCCATGCGGAGGCGTGAGTTCGACGCGCTCGTTGTCTCCGATCCCGCAAACATCTTCTACCTGACTGGGTACAACGCATGGTCGTTCTACACTCCGCAGATCTTCTACGTACCGCTCGATGGCGAGCCGCTGCTCGCAATGCGTGAGATGGATGCGCTCGGCGCCCACCGAACTGCGCTGCGCTATACCGACACCGTGCTCGGTTATCCCGAAACCTACGTGCACCGGCCGGACACGCACCCGATGGAGTGGATCGCTGAGCGACTGCGGGACCGTGGCGAGGCTGGCCGCACTCGCAGGGTCGGCTTCGAGGGCGACGCCCACTACTTCTCCGTCCGCTCGTACCTTGCGCTACGCGACGGCCTCCCCGAGTGGGAACTCGTCGAAAGTCAGGAACTGGTGAACTGGGTGCGGCTCGTCAAATCGGAGTTTGAGATCGGGCAGATGCGTCGAGCCGGCCGCGTGGCAAGCGAAGCTATGCGCCAAGCAGTAGCCGCCATCGAGACAGGCAGGCCGCTCAACGAACTCGCCGCTGAGGTGCTCGCGGCACAGGCGCGCGGTGTCGACGGTATTGACGGCGATTACCCTGCGATCGTGCCGATGTTCATGTACGGCGAGGGGGCGGACACGCCTCACCTGACGTGGACGGCGGAGCGGATGTCGGCCGGCGAAGCCGTATCGATCGAGCTCACCGGAGTACACCGCCGCTACCACGCCCCGCTCGCCCGAACTGTGTCTCTCGGCGCTCCAAGCCGCGAGCTTGACAGGCTCGCTGGCGCCACCGTCGAGGGGCTCGATGCGGCGCTCGACGCGCTCCGACCAGGCAACACATCCGCCGACGTACACGCTGCTTTCGATCGCGTGCTGCGACGGTACGGCCTCGAGAAGAATTCTCGGCTCGGCTACTCGATTGGTGTGGGGTTCCCTCCCGACTGGGGCGAGCGGACGGTCAGCATTCGCGCAGGCGACGACACCGTGCTCGAGGAGAACATGACCTTCCACCTCATCGCGGGCATGTGGATGACCGGATACGGCTTCGAAGCTTCCGAGTCCGCCCGGGTGGCCGCAGTGGGCGCAGACGTGTTCACCGATGCGCCCCGTCGACTCATCATTCAGGAGGCCTAATGCTCACCCAGATCGCACCATCATTCGCGAGTCGCAGCGAACTGCTCATCGGCTCCGTCATCGACGCTTCGACAGCGCTACTTGCCGAACAGCAGCACGACATCGTGCGGTTTGCGATGGGCGCCCCGAGCGAGGACCTCATGCCGATCGCGCAGCTCGATGAAGCGTTCGCCGGTTCACGGACTGGCCGATACGACTACGGTGAGACCGAGGGGGAACCACGCCTGCGCGCGCAGATCATGGAGCTCGCGGCCGCGCGTGGCGTCGAGACCACGGACGAGCGCCTCCTCGTCACGACGGGAGGCATGCAAGGTCTCGACCTCGCATTCAAGCTCTTCGTTGATCCGGGAGACCTCGTGGTAGTCGAAGCACCCACCTACAGCAACGGAAACGCAACAGCGCTGAGCTACGGGGCCGACCTACTCCCCGCGCCAGTTGACGAGGACGGGCTCATCGTCGAAGCACTCCCGGAGCTCGTCGCCCGCACCGGCAAGACCCCCAAAGCGATCTACACCATTCCCAACTTCCAGAACCCCACCGGCGTCACGCTGAGCCTCAGGCGGCGGGAGCTTCTCGTCGAGCTCGCAGAGCGCTGGGGTGCGATGATCATCGACGACGATCCATACGGCAGGCTGCGCTTCGAGGGCAAAGATGTGCCAGACCTCGGCTGCATCGCCCCGAGGCACCCGCTCCTCTTCCAAGTACGCACACTTTCCAAGATGATCGCCCCTGGCCTCCGAACCGGCTGGATCGACGTCGACCCCGCGGTGCGTGCCTTGGCAGTGAACGCAAAACAGGCGATGGACACGTGCAGCAGCGTACCCGTACAGAACGCAGTGCTGAACTACCTCACGAGTGGTCACTTCGAGACGCACGTTGCTCGTCTCAAGCCGATCTATCGCGAGCGTAAGACGGCTATGCTCGCCGCAGTGGATCGTCACCTCGGTGAGCTCGCGACGACAACCGACCCCGAGGGCGGGTTCTTCCTTTGGCTTACGCTTCAGGGCGAGGCGGCAACCCTCGACACAGAGGCGCTCTTCCCTGCTGCACTGCGCGACGGTGTCGCGTACATCCCAGGTCCGGCATTCACCGTCGACGGAAGTATGCGCAACGCCCTGCGGCTCTGCTTCGCGACTTCCTCGCCTGAGCGCATTGATGAAGGGGTAAGTAGGCTCGCCAGCACGATCAAGCGGGCAATCGCTTCCGGGGAGGCGGCACGCGCATGAACTTCTCACCACGCGAACGCGCGGCACTCAATCTTCTCGATATCGACGCGATCACCGCCGACACCTGCGATCTCATTCGAGGGCGAGGCGAGAACCCAGGCGAGACGGAGCGGGACACAGTGCTGCGCCTCGCCGCGATCTGCGCGCGGATTGGCGCCGAGGTCACCCTCCAAGAAGTCGAGCCGGGGCGCGAGAACCTCAGGGCGACACTCGGTCCGGCAGATGGCCCGGCGATCCTCTTCCTCGGCCACAGCGATGTTGTGCCAGCCGGAGAGGGCTGGAGTGGTGACCCCTTCGAGCCGCGGATCGCTGGCGGCCGCATTATTGGCCGAGGGTCGACCGATATGAAGGGCGGGCTAGCCGCAGTGCTGGCGGCCATGGCGGCGGTGTCAGAGGTCGCTCCTGATCTTCGGCTCGAACTACTCTGCACCGTCGATGAGGAGGATCGAGCCCTCGGTGTGCTCGCCGCACTCGCGGCAGAGACGCCTCGCGAGTACCTCGCATGCATAGTTGCGGAGCCCACCGACCTCGACGTGGTGATCGGCTGCAGGGGCGCAAGCAACCTCGTTGTCGAAGTGACCGGCGCCTCCGCCCATGCCGGACGTCCGGAGGACGGCGCGAGCTCGATCTACGCGGCAGCGCGGATCGTTGAGCTCGTGCGTGACCGCCACGCCGTCCTCGCTGCGGGTGAGCGCGATAAGCTCCTCGGCACCGGGACATGGAACGTCGGCACGATCGAAGGTGGGAGCGGCACCTCGATGGTGCCGCGAGTGACCACACTTACTCTCGACCGCCGCACGATGCCGGGCGAGGATCCGGAGACGATCCTCGCCGAACTCCTCGGGGCGGCGAGGATCGATCTGGCTGAATCGGGCATAGCAAACGCCGAACGATTCTGTGTCACGGGCACCGTTGATATGGAAATGCCCGGCTTCCGCACCGACACCGACTCCCCCATCGTGCAGATCGCGTCGCAGGCGCTCCGTGAACTCGGCACCTCCGGCAGGCAAACCGGCTGGACCGCCGCCTGCGAGGGCGGCTTCATCGCGCGGCATCACGGCACCTCGACGATCATTCTCGGCCCCGGCGACATCACCGGCCAGGCCCATCAGCCCGACGAGAACGTGGAGATCTCCCAACTCGCGACTGCCGCTCAGGCATACGTGCTCACCGCGCTTCGACTCGCAGGGGCAGCGCAGCCCACCAAACAACACCAGCCGCACTCATCGGGGAGTGCGTAGGAAGGAAATCATGACCGCACACCAAGAGCTCCCCACGATAACGAGGGACATCGATCTCACGCCGCTACAGCGCAAGAACACTCGGAAGTCAGTCGGCGGCGCCGCAATCGGCAACGCTATCGAATGGTTCGACTACGGCGTCTACGGGTACCTCGTCGTGTACCTTTCGAGCCTGTTCTTTGACTTTGGCGGCGAGCCAGGATCCGCACTCCCTCGCATTCTCGCCTTCGCCACCTTCGCTGTCTCGTTCCTGGTCAGGCCGCTCGGCGGGATCGTGCTCGGTCCACTCGGTGACAAGATTGGGCGACGCACCGTGCTGATGGCGACGATCATCATGATCAGCGTGTCTACTGCGGCCATCGGCCTCCTCCCAACCTACGACTCGATCGGAATGTGGGCCCCGCTCTTGCTCGTCTTGCTTCGCATGGTGCAGGGCTTTTCCGCGGGCGGCGAGTATGCGGGTGCCGCCGTTTTCATGGCAGAGCACGCGCCTGATAACCGGCGAGGCTTCTACGGCTCCTTCCTCGAGTTCGGCACGCTTGCAGGGTTCTCAGGCGCGGCGATCCTCGTCACCACAATGACGCTGGTGCTCGGCGAAGACGCGATGATGGCCGGCTGGTGGCGCCTGCCGTTCCTCCTGACACTCCCGCTCGGACTGCTCGCCCTATGGATGCGCCGCAACGTCGAGGAACCCGAAACCTTCACCTCGGATATCGACATCTCAGGGAAAGCCAAGCAGAGCGCCTGGGCATCGCTCCGCGAGCTCATCGTCCGCTTCCCACAGCAGGTGCTCAAGCTCGCCGGCTTCGTCATTCTCATCAACGTCGCTTTCTACCTCGTACTCACCTACATGCCGAGCTATCTCTCGACAACGCTCGGACACGGGGCTGCGGAATCGAATTTCTCGCTTGTGATCATCCAACTCATCATGATGGCGGTCATTGTGCCGTTCGGCGCGCTTTCTGACCGGGTCGGACGCAAGCCGCTGCTCCTCATCGCGAGCATCGGTTTCACGCTTCTTTCGGTTCCGGCGGTCATGCTCATCCAAGTCGGCACGGTTTGGTCGCAGCTCGCCGGAATCGGGATCCTCGGACTATTCCTCGTCATGATCATCTCGAATATTTCCGCGACGCTTCCCGCGCTCTTTCCTACCTCTGTACGCTATTCCGGATTCGCGATCGGCTACAACGTCTCAACGGCGATCTTTGGCGGCACCGCCGGGATGATGAACGAGTTCCTCATTGACCGCACCGGCAATGTGCTCATTCCCGGGTGGTATCTCGCGGCAGCCGGCGTCATCGGCTTCATCTCCGTGCTGACCTTCAACGAGACAGCCGGCCGCTCCTTGCGCGGCAACGTGCTCCCAGGTAGCGACGACGCTGCTCGCCTCGCGCGGGGCGAGAAACTCATCGGCGCGAAGACTAGCTGAGCCACGGCACCCCGCTTCCCCGGTGGCCGGCACCGTCGTTTGGGTGCCGGCCACCACCCATGTCCACTCGAAAGGAACGTCACCATGTCAACATCACCCGTCGCACTCGTCACAGGAGGAACCTCTGGGATAGGTGTAGTCATCGCCGAGCAACTCGTCGAAGCTGGGCACCGCGTCGTGGTCTCAGGACGATCCGAGCAGCGTGGCGCAGCCGTTGCCGGCGAGCTTGGCGATCGCGCGCGGTTCGTGCCCACCGACCTCACAGCGGCCGGCGCCGCCGCCGAGCTCGTTTCCCGCGCGACTGAGACCTTTGGGCGCCTCGACATACTCGTCAATAATGCCGCTATCGATCACACTGGCGAACTTCTCGATGTCGGGGAGGATGAGATTCGCGCGACGTTCGAGACGAACACCTTCTCGGCGATGAACCTGCTCATTGCAGCAGCTCGGGTGATGCGTGCGCAAGGTGACGGCGGATCGATCATCAACATCACGTCGCGCCTCGCGAGCATCGGTGTACCGACCATGGGCATCTACAGCGCATCGAAGGGCGCGATGCTGGCATTCACGAAGGCCGCGGCGATCGATCTTGCCCCCTACAACATTCGCGTGAACACCGTCGCCCCAGGCATGACACGAACGCCGCTGTACCAGGAGTGGCTCGACGGGCTTGCCGATCCCGAGGCAGAAGCGCGTCGGGTCGCGGAAGCGATCCCGCTCGGGCGCATTGCCGAGCCAGCCGACGTCGCCGCGGTGGTGCGCTTTCTTGCTTCGCCTGAGGCCTCCTATCTCACCGGAGCCTCGATCCCTGTCGAGGGCGGGTACCTCGCGAAGTAGACCGAGGCTATTCGCCACACACTCGCTCACAACACACCAAGTGATGCCTACGCGCACATCGTCGGTGCTCGGCGTCTCCATCCGCGCACACAGGCCCTCTCAGTATTACGCTGAGGCTGGCGCGCCCGGCGACCGAACCCGCGTCGCCCACAAACGTCTGAGCGAACTCCCACTAGGGGGGTGCGAGCCCGCCGTCTCGGGGTCGATAGGTACCTGGGTACCACCGGCCCCGGTACTGGGGCAGGACGACGATGGCTGCTTGGGCTCGTAGTCTTGGAAGTATCAAGGCGGCGTACGGCAGAAAGGAATGTCATCATGACCACCGACGCACACACCACTCAGCTTCCAGGTTCAGACATCCAGTCCGAGAATTCGACACCCGACACTACCGCGGTTCCGACTCCGGCTCCGGCAACGGCCGACTCCGCTCCCGAGGTTCCTGCTGCGAACGCGGCCTCGGCTGGCCCCGCGGCTCCGGCGGCTCCGGCGGCTCCGGCGGCATACGCTGCCCCGCAGACGTCCGCCCAGCAGGTGCCCAGCCCGCAGACGTCCGCCCAGCAGGCAACTGTGCCGCAGGTCACGCTCCCGCAGGTAACCGTGCCCCAGGTAACCGTGCCCCAGGTAACCGTGCCCCAGGCGACGGTGCCCCAGGCGGCGGAGCCGGGCGCCGCGCCGACCTACGCGGTGCCGCCGACAGGCAGCTACGGAGTGCCCCCGCAGGGCGGCTACGCGCCTACACCGCAGGGCGGGCATCCGGTCCCGCCGCAGGCACCGCAGTACGCAGTTCCAGGCCCCCTCGACCCGACGCCAGGCAAGAATAGCTACGGCTTCGCGATCGCGAGCTTCGTGATCGGCATCGCATCGATCCTGAGCGCCTGGACGTTCGTCGCACCGATCGTCGGCCTCGTGCTCGGCATCCTCGCGCTGCGCCGCAACACCAAGGAGCGCACCCTCGCGCTGTGGGGCGTCTGGCTCAACGGCGCAATGCTTGCGTTCGCGGCCGTCGGCCTCGTGCTCTTCATCGGTCTCGCATCGTTCGGCATCTTCTCGAGCGCCGTGAGCTACGGCTTCTAATTCAGACCGGCCGCGAGAGGCGGGCACTCCCAACATGGGAGTGCCCGCTTCTCACGTTCCTAGGGCCGGGAGTCGCTGGCGCCAGCTCGTACGAAGCGCCACTGGCCAGGGCGACCCTTCGCTGAGCGTCCACGGAGCCCCGCCTGGCCGACCCCTGCCTCGCCGAGCCCCGCGTCGCCAAGCTCCGCGCGCACCCTGCGGGACAGGCCCGGCAGCGCCGCCCGTTTCCCAGCGAGCGGCTTTGCGACGCCGACAAGCAGCGTACGGTCGCCCCGCCGCGAGCGCACCTCGATGCGGGCGGCCTCCCCCGCCTCACACCATACGAGAGAGTCGATGTCGGCGAAGGCGACAGTCCATTCCGCCACCCGGTCCGCCCCTTGGTCAGTTTCCACGGGCAGCCAGTCGCGAGCGGCACCCTCCCGGGTGGGCTGCAGCTCCGCGATACGCATCCGGCCCTCGGTGAATGTGACCCGCCAGGCGCGAGTCCGCGCGCGAAAGTACGCGCGCGCCGCGAGGTACACGGGCAGCATGAGAAGCACACCGAACGCCAGCAACAGGAGTTTTGGCGACAGCCGACTCACGACGGGCTCGGCCGCGATGAAGATCGCGACGGCCGCCCCAAGCACCGCCGCCGCACAGGCAGCAACCGCCACGAGGTATGCGTGTCGCGACATCTCGACGGCGGTGAACTCGGTCTGCGCGCCGTCTTCCGACCCCACCCAGACCGGGGCGGGGAGGTCGGATGCGCGGCCGCCGGGAAGCGCGGCAACCGCCCGGCCGAGCAGCGTCAGCCAGACGACCGCGGTGAGGGTGATGCTCGTGAACCAGAGCGCCCACGCAAGCGACACCAGCGGGTCGGGTAGCACCGAGCGAAGCCAGGCCATGGCCTCTCCGATGCGCGGCACGAACAGTACCCCGTACAGTGCGAGCGCGCCAGCAAGCCCGATGTGCGCGGCGAGGCCGGCACGGCGCGACGGAATGCGCGCGAGCAGCCGCATAGCGACGAGGCCAGCGAAGAAGCCTGAGACGAGGAGGCACACGACCGGGAAGAAGTCGGCCGCGTTGCCCGCGAGCACCCATGGCAGCGCGAACCCGAAGCAGGCGATCGCCCAGAAGAGCGGGCTCCCGAACAGCCGCCTCACGCGCGCGGCGCCCGGCTCGGCTGATCGGACGGAGCGCGGGGCGGGTACACCCAGGTCACCATCACGACAGAGATGATCATGAGCAGGAACCAGGCGATGAGCTTCTGCGGTGACACGGGCTCCCAGCCACCCTCCTGGTGCGGGTACAGCCAGGCGCCGGCCCACGTCGCGATGTTCTCGGCGAACCAAATGAAGGTCGCGACGCCAAAGAACACGAGAAGCAGCGGGGCACGCAGCGTCGCCCTGTATACCCTGAAGTGCATAGAGGTGCGCCACCACACCACGGCGACCGCGGCGAGCAGCACCCACCGCAGGTCGACAATGAAGTGGTGCGAGAAGAAGTTGACGTAGATGAGCGCGGCGATCACCGTCGTCACGAGCCGCGACGGGTAGCGGGCGAACCGTAGATCGTGCAGCCGATAGACGCGCACCATGTATGAGCCGACAGCTGCATACATGAACCCGCTGAAGAGTGGCACGGCGCCGATGCGCAGGATACCCTCCCCCTCGTACGCCCACGAGCCGACATCGGTCTTGAAGAGCTCCATCACCGTGCCTGTGATGTGGAAGAGCAGGATCACCCAGAGCTCTCGACCCGTTTCAAGCTTGAAGGCAAGCAGCAGGATCTGAATCACGACCGCCGCGATCGTCAGCGCATCGTTCCTGGCGAGGATCGCGTCGTCTGGGTACCAGAGCCGCGCGGCGACGAGCACGACGAGCAGCAGCGCGCCGAAGATGCAGGCCCACGCCTGTTTGAGCAAGAACACTGAGCACTCGACGAGCACCGCCCTGGCACCGCGCGCAGGGGCGCCTGCAAGCACCCGATTCGCGGCGCGGTCGATCGCGCGCTCGAGCCTCGTAAGCTCGTGCGACTGAAAGCCGCCCGCATCAGTCGTCACGCGAGCGGCTCCAGTTCGGCGACCAGCATGGGCCGCCGCGACGCGACAGAGTTAGCGTCGCTCACGCCGTTCACGAATACGCATGTTCAGCACGATCGGGGTGCCCTCGAAGCCGTACGTCTCGCGAAGACGACGCTGAATGAAGCGACGGTAGCCTGGGTCAAGGAAGCCAGACACGAACAGTACGAACGTCGGCGGACGGTTCTGCACCTGCGTGCCAAACAGCACACGCGGCTGCTTTCCGCCGCGCAGCGGGTGCGGGTGCTCCTGCACGAGCTCAGCGAGGAACGCGTTGAACTTCGCGGTCGGAATACGCGTGTCCCACGACTCGAGCGCAGCTTCAAGCGCGGGCACGAGCTTCTCGAGGTGGCGGCCCGTGCGCGCCGAAATGTTCACGCGGGGCGCCCAGTCAACGTGCGCGAGATCCTGTTCAATCTCACGCTCGAGGTACTTGCGGCGCTCGTCGTCAAGCATGTCCCACTTGTTGAACGCGAGCACGAGCGCTCGGCCAGACTCGAGCACGAGGTCGATGATGCGCAGATCCTGATCGCTGATCTCCTGCGTCACGTCGATGAGCACGACGGCGACCTCGGCCTTTTCGAGCGCCGCAGAGGTGCGGAGCGTCGCGTAGAAGTCTGCACCCTTCTGCAGGTGCACGCGGCGGCGAATACCTGCGGTGTCGACAAACGTCCAGACGCGGCCCGCGATCTCAACCTGCTCGTCGACAGGGTCGCGGGTGGTGCCGGCGAGCTCGTTCACGACGACGCGCTCCTCGCCGGCGGCCTTGTTGAGCAGGCTTGACTTGCCGACGTTCGGGCGACCGAGCAGGGCGACGCGGCGGGGGCCTGCGAGCTTCGGCTGTGCGACAGCCGACTGCTCGGGAAGCACCTTCATGACGTCGTCGAGCAGGTCGGCGACGCCACGACCGTGCAGCGCAGAGACACTGCGAGGCTCGCCGAGGCCGAGCGACCAGAGCGCGGCGACCTCGGGCTCCTGCACCGCGTCGTCGACCTTGTTCGCAACGAGGAAGACGGGCTTGTTCGTGCGGCGCAGCATCTGCACGACGCGCTCATCGGTCGCCGTCGCGCCGACGCGCGAGTCGACGACGAACAGCACTGCGTCACACAGTTCGATTGCGACCTCGGCCTGCAGCGCGACAGAAGCGTCGATGCCGCGGGCGTCGGGCTCCCAGCCACCGGTGTCGACGAGCGTGAAGCGCCTATCGTTCCAGAGCGCTGGGTACGAGACGCGGTCTCGGGTCACGCCCGGGATGTCTTCAACGACTGCCTCGCGGCGGCCGAGGATACGGTTCACGAGCGCCGACTTGCCGACGTTCGGGCGGCCCACGATCGCGACGACAGGGAACGCCTCGAGGCTCGGCTCAGCGAACCCGACGAACTCGCCGTCGGCGGTCAGAATGTCGCGGTCGTCGTCCTCAAGCTCGAACGAGTCGAGCGACGAGCGCATCGCGCGCAGGCGCTCCTCGTCGGTGACGTTGCCGTCAAACTCTTCGCCGTCGAGGTCTACGTCGCCGCCACCCGAGATAATCTCGCTCGGGTCGACCTGCGACAGGTCAAATTCTTGTTCTTCGCTCATCATCGTTCCTTCTCGTTCGATGGGCGGGCCCCGCGGGCCTCCTCAACGGTGTCGATCACAGCTTGGATCGACTGCCCAAAGTTCATGTCGCTCGTGTCAATGAGCGTGACCCCGGGGGCGGGGTTCAGAAAATCTACGACCGCGGCGTCCTTCGCATCGCGTGCCGTGATGTCGGCGAGCACCTGCTCGTGGCTCACGCCGGGCAGCTCGCCCTGGCGCCTCGTCGCCCGCACCTCGGGTGACGCAGTCATCAGGATTCGCACGGGCGCGTCAGGCGCGACGACTGTGGTGATGTCGCGGCCCTCGATGACGACGCCGGGCAGCCCCGAGGCAGCAACGATGTCGCGGAACATTGTGTTCAGCCGGACACGTACCTCGGCGTGCTTGGAGACGCGGCTCACCTGGCTCGAGATCTCGGGGGTCCGGATCACCGCAGAGACGTCGAGCGCCTCAGTGCCCCCGGGAAGCGTCACCTGCACGCGCTGCTCGCCCTGCAGCGTGATCGCGTACGTCCAGCCCTCGAGCATCGCGAGCACCGCATCTTCGGAGTCAAGATCGACAGCGTCCTCACGGCACGCCCACGCGAGGGCGCGGTACGCGGCGCCGGTGTCGAGGATGCCGAAGCCCATCTGCTCTGCGGCAGCCCGCGAGACGCTCGACTTGCCGCTGCCCGCGGGCCCGTCGATCGCGACGAGCACGGGCTCGGTGGCCACAGGTGTTGCACCCATTACAGTGTTCTCCATCCGCGCTCGGTAAGGTCAGCGACCGCCCGTTCGGCGGCTTCTGGCAGCACGGCGATCTCCGCAAAGCCAATCTGCGCGCCCGGCGAGTGCTCAAGGCGCAAGTCTTCCATGTTAATACCGAGTTCTCCGAGTTCGGTGAGCAGCCGGCCGAGCTCGCCCGGCGTATCGTCGATCAGCACCGTAATCGTGATGAACCGCTCGGACGACCCGTGCTTGCCAGGGATGCGCCCCACGCCGCGGCCGCCAGCCGCAAGCAGGTCTGCGACGCTCCGCTTCGCGCCAGGCGCGTCGACGTCCCGCAGCGCCGCCGTGAACGCGGCGACGTCCGCCGAGAATTCTTCGAGCAGCGCGACAACGGGCTCGCGGTTCGCACCCAAGATCTGCACCCACAGTTCAGGATCGCTCGCCGCGATCCTCGTCGTATCTCGGAGGCCAGCGCCCGCGAGCGCGATCGCTTGCTCCTCAGCCGAGACGAGGCGTGCGGCAAGCAGGCTCGACACGACCTGTGGCAGGTGCGAGACGAGCCCGACCGAGCGGTCGTGCTCCTCAGGCGTCATCTCGGTGAGCACGCCGCCGAGATCGAGCGCGATCGCCTCGACGAGCGAGAGCGCCTCCGCTGGGGTGTCTCGGTCGCGGCAGATCACCCACGGCCGCGCGGTGAACAGGTCGGCGCGCGCCATGATCGCGCCGCCCCGCTCGCGGCCTGCCATCGGGTGCGAGCCGACGTAGTTCTTCAGCGGTGCGCCGCGGCGCACGAGTTCGAGGTACGGGGCGAGCTTCACGCTCGCGACGTCGGTGACCACCGCGTCCGGGAACTCTGCGAGCGCCCGCTCGACGGCATCGGCGACGACGTCGGGAGGGGTCGCGACAACCACGACTGACGGTTCAGGATCAGCGGTGTCTCGGATCCTCCCCGCGCCGTAGTCTGCGGCGAGCGCGACAGCGGTCGGCGAGAGATCCTCAAGCGTGACGTCAACACCGCGCTCGCGCAGGCCGAGGCCGACGCTCGCTCCGAGCAGCCCGGCACCGACGATGTGCACGGTACCGCGGACGCGGGATTCAAGTTCATTCATCGCGAGTGGGTTCTCCGTTCGTGGCGCTGCGGGCGCTACGCCAGCGCCAGGAGATGAAACTCCCTCGATTTTAGCGGTTTTTCGCGGAAAATCTCGCACCGGGCCTCCTCGGCTTGCCTGGCTACCGCCCCGCGCTACTCAGCGAGCATGCCGGTGACGCGATAGGGAATGACCTGCCTGAGGAAGAGGCTCGTCGACGTCCGCGTGATGCCAGGGCAGAGCCTGATCTCCTCGCTCACCCGGTACAGGTCTTCGGGGTCGCGCGCGACGACGCGCAGCAGCAGGTCGGTGTCGCCCGCCGGAGCGAAGCACTCGAGCACCTCGGGAATGCTCGCGAGGGCGCGGATCGCTTCGCTGATGAGGTGCTGGTCGAGCTCAACCTGCACCATCGCGGCAACGGGGCGGCCGAATGCCGCGGGCTTCACGCGCGCGCTGTGCGGCCTGAACACGTCAGCCGCCTGCATCTTGTCGATACGCGCCTGCACGGTGCCGCGGGCGAGGCCAAGATTGTGGGCGATCATTGCGACTGGCATACGCGCGTCGACGTCGAGCTGCTCGAGGATTCGACGATCCGTCGCATCGAGGGCATACACTTCGCTCACTTCGCGCTCCGTTCTTCGGGTTTGGCTATACAAATTGCGCACTCAAAGCTTAACCGGTTGCGCGAATCTTGCACCCCTCGATTGAATACTTCTCGGGAGGCGGCACCATCCGCTTCCGGCCCCGCGGCCCGCCCCACCAGGAGGGACCCGCACCGCCGATGACCACCACCCCAGGCCATTCGCACCTAGCACCTGATTGAGCGCAACTCCCTGCCATAGTGCACCCACAATCGCCGTGGGTACGCCGCGGTCCCGCGGCGTAGGGGGCGCCAATCAGAGCCACATTTCGCACTGTGCCATGCAGGTTTGCATGCCGGCCGCACCGTGAGGTTGAATACTCCTCGGGGTTCAGCCAATCAGCCGCTCCCCGCACCGCTGCACGCCACACCCGGCACCCGCAGCACCGCACGCGACCACCACCCCGGTTGCCAGTACGAAAGCACCAAGTTGAGCAGCACCCATGCCCTCGCGCACCCAGGCAGCGCGCCAGTTTCCCTCCGGCGCCCCCGAATCCGCGCGACCCTCACAATCGTTAGCCTCTTCGGGCTGCTCACTGCGGTCAACCTCCCGACCGCGCTGTATCCGCTCATCGGTGACAGGCTGCACGTCGACGAATTCGGCATCACCGTCGCATTCGCGAGCTACGTCTTGAGCCTGCTCGTCGGGCTCGTGCTCTTCAGACCACTCGGCGAGCGGGCAAACCGGCGCACAGTCCTCGTCTGGGCGCTCGCTGCAACCTCGCTCGCGACCCTCGGGCTCGCGCTCGCCCCCACGCTCGCGTGGTTCTGCCTCGCACGCGCCATCCAAGGCCTCGCGATCGCCGCCGCAACAGGCACCGGCTCGAGCGCACTCAGGGTGCTCCTGCCTGGACGGCCCAACCTGAGCGGGCGGCTCACGCTCCTCGCAACATCGGGCGGCGTCGCGGCAGGTCCGATCCTCGGCGGCGTGCTCTCCCTCGCGGGGCAACAGCCAACGCAGGTGCCGTTCGTGGCCTGGTCGATCCTGCTCGTCGCCCTCATCCCAGTGATTCTCGTCATCGCGCCGCACCCCGAGTGCGAGCCTGTGGGGCGCCGAAACACCGCAGCCCCCGGACCGGTCACGCAGCAGCTCTCCACACCAGCGGCCGTCGCGGCCTCGGTGCCAGCGATCCGTATGGCGGCGCTCGTGGGCTTCGTGAGCTTCGCGTTCTTCGGGTTCGCACTCTCGCTCGCCCCAGGGCACTTCGCCGAGCTCTTCCACGCGACCTCGCGCCCGCTGCTCGGGCTGCTCGCATCGCTCGTGCTCCTCGCGTCGGCAGCCGTGCAGCTCTTCCCGGTGCGTGGCCGCCTCGCGGCGCCGCTTGGGCTCGTCGCCTTCGCCACAGGCACGCTACTCCTCGGCCTCGCAACGGCGCTTGCGAGCCCGACGCTCACTGTCGCCGCATGCCTCATCGCTGGCGCAGGCCAGGGCATCGCCTTCCAGCGTGCGTTCGGCGCCGCCGTTGCAGCGGTGCCGTCGGCACGCCACGGAGCAACCGTGAACGCGATCTACGCCGTCACCTACCTCGGCAGCACGCTGCCGGTGCTCGGCCTCGGCATTGCCGCGTCAACCTTCGGGCTGACTCCGGCGGTGCTCGCCTTCACGGGAGCGATTGCTGTGGCCTGTGCGGTGCTCGCTGCGGTGGCGTTCAGGTCGGCCCGCACCGGCGACTGAGGCGCCGGGCTCCCGCCCCACGCTGCCAGCCGAGCACCCGCCCGGTCCGGCTCCCCCGGTCAGACGCCCCGCCCACTCCCCGGCGGACGCCCCCGCCCACTCCCCGGCGGACGCCCCAGCACCCCAATGCACACGGCTTCCGCAGATGTACACGAAAACTACGCGTTGAAATCGTGTACATCTGCGGAAGCCGTGTGCATTCGCGGGGCGGGCCGGGCCGAGCCGGGGCGAACCTGGGCGAGCGGAGGCGGGCCGGGCCTGAGCGAGCCGGGCAGGCCGCGCCGCCCCCGCGCCGGGCGAGGCGAGCCGGCCAGGCGGGGCCGAGCGAGGGGCCCGGGCCGGCCGCGCGCCAAAGCTAGGGCCCGGTGATCGCTGCGAGCGCGAGGCGCTCCCGCTCTGTCAGCATGGAGCTAAAGCGGTCGGCGATTGCGCTGCGTGCGATGCGCCCAGCCTCCGCCGAGTCTCGGCGCTCGATCGCTTCGAACAGGCCCGAGTCGATGCGCGCGGAGTCGAGCCGCACCGCGCTCTGCCCTGAGCCGCGCTCGAGGTCCCGCTGCACGAGCGCCCTGAGCGCCCCCGCGACAGCCTGACCGCTGAGCTGCAACACCTGGTTGCCGCTTGCCTCCCACACAGTCCGGTGAAATGCGAGGTCGGCGTCTGCGAACTCGGCGTCGCTCGCCGGGGTCCCGCCAGCTCCGCCGACTCCCTCGGCTGCCTCACGCATACGGGTCACGGCTTCGCGCATGCGTTCGAGTTGCTCGTCGGTATGCAGCACGGCCGCGAGCTCGGAAGCTGACCCGTCGAGCACGATGCGAAACTGCACGAGTTCGGCGAGCCCGAGCGACGCGGTGCCAAGCATCGCCCTGAACGATCTTTCGAGTGTCTCGGGTGAGGGCGCGAGCACCACCGGGCCACCGCGGGTGCCGGGCTTCGGCTCGATGAGCCCCATGCTCTGCAGCACGCGGAGCGCTTCGCGCACGGTCGGGCGGCTCACACCAAACTGCACCATGAGGTCGCGCTCGCTCGAGAGCTGCGTGCCAACGGGGATCTCCCCGGAGATGATTGCCGATTCCACCTGTTCGACGATCCGCTGGTAGGTGAGTACTGGCACCGCGGGGGTGAAGCTGTGTGTGGTCAAACGACTGCACTCCTCTGTGAGGTCGACGGCCGAAGGCGGAAGAACCGATTCGGGAAACTCTCTCAGATAGTAGCGCCCCACAAGTGGCCTTACCATGTATCCTGGTTTGAATCCTCGCGGCGCGAGGGGCGGGTCAGGGCCGACTCGCACCGAGGGGTGATATCCAACCGTTCGCGCCAAACCGGGTTTGCACACCCAGCAAATCCAGCCCACACTTTCATACCGAAGCACAAGCCGTCGGCGATGCCGCCGACCCCACATGTGACAGGAAGCACCATGCGTCGTAAGACAACTCTCTCCATCGCCGCGGCGATCATCACGGCTGGCGCGCTCGCGCTCACCGGCTGCTCGGCAGGCTCGGGCGGCAGCACCGGCGGCGATGCCGGTTCGACCGAGACCACCGCGACAATCGCCCTCACCGGCGCGCCGGTGAACCTCGACTTCACCACGACCGCGGGCTCTGCGATTCCGCAGGCACTCATGACGAACGTCTACGAGGGCCTCGTCGAGGTAAACCAGGAGGGCGAGATCGTGCCGCTCCTCGCCAAAGAGTGGAAGCTCTCGGACGACCGCAAGACCTACACGTTCACCCTGCAGGAAGGCGCGACGTTCTCCAACGGCGACGCATTCACCGCGAACGACGTGAAGTTCAGCTTCGAACGGGTGAAGACCGACTGGACCACCACGCTCAAGGCGAAGATGGACGTCGTCGAGAGCGTCGAGGTCATCTCTGACACCGAGGTTGCCGTGCACCTCTCGCGCCCGTCGAACGCCTGGCTGTTCGACATCGCGACCCCCGTCGGCGCGATCTTCTCCCCGAACGGAGTCGCGGACCTCGCGAACGCTCCGGTCGGCACAGGCCCCTACACTGTCGCTTCGTGGAAGCAGAACGAATCGATCGAGCTCGCCACCCGCGACGATTACTGGGGCGACAAGCCGGGCGTCGAGGGCGTCACGCTGAAGTACTTCGCTGACGCGACGGCGACGACGAACGCGCTCCGCACCGGCGACGTCGACGCGATCGTGAACCTTCAGGCCCCAGAGCTTGTCAGCACCTTCGAGTCTGATGATGCGTTCACCGTCACGAGCGGCACCTCCTCCGGCGAGGTCTCGCTGTCGTTCAACAACCGCACCGAGCCGTTCAACGACGTGCGCGTGCGCCAGGCCGTGCTGTACGCGCTTGACCGCCAGGCGATTATCGACACCGCTTGGAACGGCTACGGTTCGCTCGACGCGACCTTCGTCACCCCGAAGGAGCCCTACTACGTCGACCTCAACGATCAGTACGCTTACGACCCCGAGAAGGCGAAGGCGCTGCTCAAGGAGGCGGGCAAGGAGAACCTGAAGGTCACCTACAAGGTGCCCACCCGCCCATACGCGCAGGCAGTGTCTGAGATCGTCGTGTCGCAGCTCGCAGACGTCGGAATCGACGTCACCATCGAGTCCTCCGAGTTCCCTGCGGTCTGGCTCGATGACGTGTTCACGAACCACAACTTCGAGATGACAACCGTGCTCGCCGTCGAGGCGCGCGACGTGCTCACCGTCTTCAACAACCCCGACTACTACATCGGCTACGACAACTCGAAGATCGCTCCGCTCGTCACCGCAGCCGACGAGGCAGACGAGGCCGGCTACATCTCGGGCATGCAAGACGTACAGCGCCAGATCGTTGACGATGCCGCAAGCGGCGTGCTGTTCCTCTTCCCGAACATCGTCATCACGAAGTCGGACCTCGCAGGCGTTCCCGAGAACGCAATCGTCGAGTCGCTCGACCTCACCGGGCTCTCCTGGAAGTAGCCCTACGCGGGGTGGTGGGCGCACGAGCCCACCACCCCGGTTCGCCCCACGCCCTCAACACCTAGGACCACGGCATGGCCATTCGGATTCTCATCAATCTCGCGCGCTTCGCGGCGACGTTCCTCGTCGCGACAGTCGTCGTGTTCCTCTTCATGCGGCTCATCCCCGGCGACCCGGCGCAGGTCGCGCTCGGTACGAACGCGAGCCCCGAACTCGTCGCGCAGCTGCAGCACGAGTTCGGCACCGACAGGCCGCTCTACGTCCAGTACTTCGACTGGGTCGGCGGTCTTCTCACAGGCGACTTCGGCACCTCCTACATCACGCGGCAGGACATCAGCCCGCTCGTGTTCGACAGGCTCCAGGTGAGCCTCATCCTCGTCATCACGGCGATGATCGTTGCACTCGCGATCGCAATCCCGCTCGGCACGATCGCTGCCGTACGGCACCGCAACGCCTCCGGGATCCTGATCGGCGCTGGCAGCCAGCTCGGCGTCGCGATTCCAGGCTTCCTCGCAGGCATACTGCTCGTGCTCGTCTTCGCTGTCGGGCTCGGCTGGCTGCCCGCCGGCGGCTGGACCCCGCCAGGCGAAAACTTCGGCGACTTCGTGCGCCGCCTCATTCTTCCGGTGCTCGCGCTCGCCAGCGTGCAGGGCGCGATCCTGACCCGCTACGTGCGCTCGGCGGTGCTCGAGATCATGAGCGAGGATTACCTCCGCACCGCCCGCTCGAAGGGGCTCAGCCCCACCGGCGCCCTGCTGAAGCACGGCATGCGAAACGCCGCGATCCCGGTCATCACCGTCACCGGCGTGCAGCTCGCGGCGCTCATCATCGGCGCCGTGGTTATCGAGCGCGTCTTCGTGATTCCCGGCCTCGGCTCGATGCTGCTCGACGCTGTCGGGAACCGTGATTTGCTCACCGTGCAGTCAGTCGTGATGGTACTCGTCGCGATCACGCTGCTGCTCAATCTGCTCATCGACGTGCTCTACACGATCGTCGATCCGCGCATGCGAAAGGGGGCCTAGCCGTGAGCCAGACCTCGAAATCAACGCAGGGCCCGCGCACGAGCGCGATCTCGGCACCCCGGGCGCCGCGGAAGCGCCGCGGTCTCTCCCCCACGCTCATCGTCGGCATGGTGCTCGTCGGCATCGTCGTCGTCACCGCGATCGTGTCGTTCTTCTGGACCCCGTTCGACCCCGTGCAAGTGAACGCGCCAGACAGGCTGCAGGGCCCGAGCGCCGAGCACTGGTTCGGCACCGATAAGTACGGTCGCGACCTGTTCTCTGGCATGCTCGTCGGCGCGAGGATCACCCTGTTCGTTGGTCTCGTCTCGGTCGGCATCGCGCTGCTCATCGGCACCCCGCTCGGTATTTGGGCTGGCATCCGCGGCGGCTGGACCGAGGAGCTCATCATGCGCTCCTCGGACATCGTGCTCGCCTTCCCCGCGCTCCTGCTCGCCATCATGTCTGCGGCAGTCTTCGGCGCGTCGACGCTCACGGCGATGGTCGCGATCGGCGTCTCGACGATCCCAGGCTTCGCGCGCGTCGCCCGCTCGGGCACCCTGCAGGTGATGAGCACCGAGTACGTGCTCGCCGCGCGGGCGGCGAGCCAGTCGCGGTTCAGGATCGCCGTGCGCCACGTCCTGCCAAACATCATCGGGATCGTGGTCGTGCAGTGCTCGGTCGCATTCGCGCTCGCAGTGCTCGCCGAGGCGGCGCTCAGCTTCCTCGGCCTCGGCACCCCACCGCCAACCCCGTCGTGGGGACGCATGCTGCAGGAGTCGCAGCAGTTCCTCGGCACGCACCCGCTGCTCGCGATCTTCCCCGGCGCCGCAATCGCCCTCGCGGTGATGGGCTTCAACCTCCTCGGCGACGGTCTGCGCGACCGTTTCGACCCCAAGCTGAACGGGAGCCGCAGCTGATGGCAACGAACGTGAACCCTGAATCCGGCACGCTGCTCGCTGTCGATCACCTCAATGTGCGCACCGCGCACCGCACGCTCGTGCACGACTTCTCGCTGCACATGCAGCAGGGCGAGCGGATCGGCCTCATCGGCGAATCCGGTTCGGGCAAGTCGATGACGACGACCGCGCTCCTCGGCCTCCTGCCGAACGGCGTGACCGCCGACGGTTCAGTGACGCTGCGCGGCGCCGCCCAGCAGAACGGCCGCGACGGCAACCTGCTTGAGGCTTCGGAGCGCGAGCTCATGCAGATTCGCGGCCGCGACATAGCGATGGTCTTCCAGGAGCCACTCACGGCGCTCAACCCGCTCATGCGCGCGGGCGACCAGGTCGCAGAGATCATGACCCAGCACGGGCTCGTGAAGGGCAAGGCCGAGGCGAAACAGCGTGCGATCGAAATGCTCGACGCCGTGAAACTCCCCGACCCCGCGCAGGCTGCCCGAGCCTACCCGCACCAGCTGTCGGGCGGGCAGCGCCAGCGCGTGATGCTCGCGATGGCGCTCGCGAACGACCCGGCGCTGCTGCTCTGCGACGAGCCGACGACGGCGCTCGACGTGACCGTGCAGCGGCAGGTGCTCGACCTCATTCTCGAGCTCGTGAAGCAGCGCGGCACGGGCCTCCTCTTCATCACCCACGACCTCGCCGTCGTCGCGAACATGTGCACCCGTGTGCTCGTGATGAACGACGGCAGGATCGTCGAGGAGGGCCCCACCGACGAGATCTTCACCCGCCCGCAGCACCCCTACACGCGGGGACTCCTCGCGGCCTCCGACCTCGAGGCAACCGACGCCGACGGTCGCCTGTTCACCGTCGCGAGCGCACGCGACTATGTGCCGCCGACGGTTGACCCCGCGGCCGACCGCGAGGTTGAGGCCCACGCGGCAGCCGCCGAGCGTGAGCACATCGCCCAGCGCGCGGCAGTGGATCCCGGCGCGGAGCCAGTCATGCGGGTCACCGATCTCGTGCGCACGTACACGCGCGGCAAGACGAGCCTGTTCAAGCCTGCGGCGGAAGTGCACGCGCTCAAGGGCATCTCGTTCGAGGTACCGCGCGGCGGGCGCCTCGGCGTCGTCGGCGAATCAGGATCGGGAAAGTCGACACTGCTCCGGATCCTCGCCGGCCTCGACCAGCCGACATCCGGCTCGGCAGTCGTCGTCGGCAACGAGGTTGCTGGGGCGAAAGAGGCGCAGCTCCGGGAGCTCCGCCAGCAGCTGCAGATCGTGTTCCAGGATCCGATGGGGTCGCTCGATCCGCGCATGAGCGTCGAACAGATCATCTCCGAGCCGCTGCTTGTGCGCGGCAGGAACGAGACCGCAGCCCAGCGGTCGCAGATGGTCGCCGAGATGCTCGAGGCCGTGGGGCTTCCCGCGTCGGCAGCCGAGCGCTACCCACATGAGTTCTCGGGCGGGCAGCGCCAGCGCATCTCGATCGCGCGCGCTCTCATCTGCCGGCCGGCCGTCGTCGTCGCCGACGAACCAGTGAGCGCGCTCGACGTGTCGGTGCGTGCGCAGGTGCTGAACCTCCTCGCAGACCTCGTCGACGAGTACGGGCTGACGCTCGTGTTCGTCTCGCACGACCTGAACGTTGTGCGGCACCTGTGCGACTCGGTCATCGTGATGCAGTCTGGCGAGATCGTCGAGGCCGGCGAGACCGAGACGGTCTACCGCGACCCGCAGCACCCGTACACGAAGCGACTCATCGACTCGTCGCTCACCCTCAGGCAGGAGCTGCTCTCGGCGGAGGCGTAGCCGTCCCTGCTGTTCCGTTTCACTCATTTCACCCGTTGTCCCCCCGTTTCACCCCGCGCGAAAGGCACCGATGTCTCACCCCACAACCGAATACGCCTTCCTCGACGCAGGGACGCTCGCCGAGCGCTACGCCGCGGGATCGCTGACCCCCTCGGAGGTCGCGGAGCATGTGCTCGCCCGCGTCGCCGAGCGTGAACCCGAACTGAACGCGCTCTACCTGCACGAGCCAGACGAGGTGCGCGCAGACGCGGCCGCGTCGACCGCCCGCTGGGCCGCGGGTGAGCAGCTCAGCGCCTTCGACGGTGTGCCAGGCACGGTGAAGGAGAACATCGCGCGCGCCGGCCGCCCAAAGCCGTCTGGGACCGCGCTCCCGAACCCGCCGATCGCCGCAGCGAACGCGCCGACGACCGACAGGTTGCTTGAGGCAGGCGTTGTCATCGTCGGGTCAACGACCATGCCCGACTGGGGCATGCTGTCCTCCGGTGTCTCCTCGCTGCACGGCATCACGCGCGGCGGGCTCAACCCCGCCCACACCTCGGGCGGCTCCAGCGCCGGCGCCGGGGCCGCGGCCGCGGCGGGCTACGGCCCGCTGCACGTCGGCACCGACATTGGCGGCTCGATCCGGCTGCCTGGCACCTGGCAGGGGCTCACGGCGTTGAAGCCGAGCGAGGGCCTGATCCCGCTCGACGTTCCCTACACCGGCCGCGCCGCTGGCCCGCTCACGCGCACCGCCGCTGACTCGATCAGACTCATGTCGATCATCGCGAAGCCCGACGCGCGCGACTATCTCACGCGCGAGTACCGCGAGATGGACTGGTCGCTCGAGCCGCTCTCCCCCGCAGGCCTCCGGGTCGCGGTGCAGCTCGACGCTGGCTCCGGCCTCGACGTCGAACCCGAGACTCTTGAAATCATCGAGCGCGCGGCTGCGCTGTTCGCCGACGCTGGCGCGACCGTCGAGCCGCTCGACCCGTTCGTCGGTGCCGAGGTGCTCGACGGGCTCGTGAACTTCTGGCGTTCGCGCTCGTACGCAGACCTCGAGCTGCTCTCGCCCGCTGAGCGTGAGCTCGTGCTGCCGTTCATCGTCGACTGGTGCTCAGCCGGCGAGGGTTTCACCGCGGCCGAGACTGTCCGTAACCGCAACTGCTCCGACGAGATGGCGCGACTCACGCGCCTCGCGACAGCGCCCTACGACCTCGTCCTCTCGCCGGTGACGCCTGTCGCAGCGTTTGCCGCCGAGGATCCGATGCCGATCACCGACCCGCTCGCGACAATGGGCCACATCTCGTTCACGGTGCCGTACAACATGTCTGGCCAGCCAGCAGTGTCGATCGGCGCGGGAATCCAGGCCGACGGCCGCACGGTCGGCCTGCAGATCGCGGGCCCCATCGGCTCCGACGACCGCCTCATGCGCGTCGCCCACTGGTTCGAGACTGTGCGCGGCGCCGATGCCGAGGTCGACTGGAACGCGATCCCGTAGGGAGGGCTGTTCTCTCCATTATCGCCGTCTCTTCACTCTGCGCCTGCCCTCCCGGCCCCGGCCCTTCCGGCCCCGGCCCTTCCGGCCCCGGCCCTTCCGGCCCCGGTTCTCCCGGCCCAGCCCTCCCGGCCCTTCCGGCCCCGGTTCTCCCGGCCCGGCCCTCCCAGCCCCGTCGCGCCCAGCCGCACCCGAGAGTTGGCAGTTGTTGTCGTTTCGCGCACCCTGAAGCGACAACAACTGCCAACTCCGGGGGTGTGCCGGGCAGACGCTCCAAGATGTCGTGGAGAGGGAGACTACGCCCGGTCGGGGTAACACCTCCGCTTTCGATAGCATTTGCGCGTTTGCGCGACGGAATTCGTTGAGATACACTCGAACCACGTTGCAATCCGCAATTCAGAGGTGCGGTCACGCCAAGACCCCTCTGCAACGAACCTTTCGCTTCTGGAGTGATACCCGTGACCGGCCCAGGCCACCACGATCTGTCGATAGCGCCAGCTACCGCTACCCTGTCCATCCCTTCCACCGGCACCGTTCAGGTCGCCGGTGCGCCAAACCTCCCAGCCACCGCATCGCCTGACGTGGCGCCGCGAGCGGCGATGCACCCGATCCTGCGCCGCGTGATCTACGTCGGCGGCTACGAGATCCTCAGCGTCGTCTTCACAGTGTTCGTGCTCGGCGGCATGCTCGGCCACTCAGGCGGGCAGGCGACGCTCACCGCGATCCTGCTGTCGACGACGGCGACCATCTGGAACTACGTGTGGAACACGCTCTTCGAGCGCGCTGAGCGGCGCTTCGGCTGGACCGGCCGCGGCGTGCTCGTGCGCCTCGGCCACGCCTTCGGGTACGAGGGCGGCGTGCTCGTCTTCACGATCCCGCTCGTCGCGTTCATGCTGCAGGTCAGCCTCATCGAGGCGTTCATGATTGAAGCGAGCCTGCTCGTGTTCTTCCTTGTCTTCACCTACGTCTACTCGTGGGCGTTCGACAAGCTCGTCGGCCTGCCCGAATCGGCGAAGTAGGCCGCGATCGCCCAAAGGCTGCGCCCCCTCCCTGTACCAGGAGGGGGCGCAGTGCTGGGAGGCCTCATCGGCATCTCCCGGGGGAACCGGGGCCGAACTTGGGGAAAGTTGGGGATGGCCGCCGGAATCTGTGGCGCAGGCTGATTCTGTCTGCGAGCCCCTCGCTTCGCGACGGCGGGCCCGCCGATCAGCTAGGACGCCGGCGGGGTGAAGCGGCCGTCAATCGCGGTCCAGCCGCCGTCGACCATGAGCGTCGAGCCAGTCACGAACGACGAGGCATCGCTGGCGAGGTACACGACGGCGCCCGCGAGCTCCTCGGGGCGCGACCAGCGGCCGAACGCGCTCTTCTTCGCGTAGGCGTCGTACCACTCGGGGTTCGCCTTGATCTGCGCCGTGAGCGGGGTCTCGACGACGCCAGGGGCGACAACGTTCACGCGCACGCCCTGCGGGCCGAACTCGGCCGCGGCGGTCTTCGCGAGCTGCACGAGGCCCGCCTTCGTCGCGGCGTACACGCCCTGCCCGGACTCGACGACCTGCGCGCGGATCGAGGCGAAGCCGATGATCGACCCGCCACCATTCGCCGCGAAGCGCTTGCCGAAGTGACGAATCAGCTGGAACGACGAGCGCATGTTCAGGTTCACGACGCGGTCAAACTCGTCGAGCGAGTAGTCCTCCATGCGCTTGCGCACGTTCGTCGCCGCAGTGAACACGAGGGCGTGAGCGGTGCCGAAGCGCTCAGCCGCTGCCTCGACCTCCGCGTCGTCGAGCACGTTGAGCTGGAACGACTCGGCGGATCCGCCCGCGTCGGCGATGAGCTGCACAGTCTCGTCGGCGCCCTCAAGTTTGAGGTCGGCTACGACGACGTGAGCGCCGTGCGCGGCGAGCGCCTGAGCAGACTCGCGGCCGATGCCGCTGCCGCCGCCGATCACGACGACGGTGCGCGCATCGAGGCGGAACAGCTTGGAGTAGTCAACGGCGGTCATGTGTGAGTCCTTTGGTTGTGGGAGAGCGTGGTGTGTGGAGGCCGCCAGCTAGGAGCGTGCCCTCGGGCGAATCATCGCCATGCGTGTGACCGTGTACTCCTCGATCGCGTAGCGCGGGCCCTCGCGTCCGATGCCCGAGTCCTTCACGCCACCGTAGGGCATGATGTCGGAGCGGAAGCCCGGGATCTCGTTCACGACGACACCACCGACCTCGAGCCGCTCGATCGCCGCGAATGCCGATTCAAGCGAGGCAGTGTAGACCGCTGCCTGCAGCCCGTAGCGCGAGTCGTTCACGAGGTCGATCGCCGCGTCGACAGAGTCGACAGTAGTGAGGCAGACGACCGGGCCGAAGATCTCCTCGCACCAGGCGTCGACCTCGCGGGGAACGTCGCCGAGCACGATCGGCGGCACGGACGCGCCTGCGGCAGGCCCGTCAGGCAGCTCCGCCGGGGTGAGGAGCGTGGCGCCAGCGGCGAGGGCGCGATCCACCATTGCTCGGATCCGCTCCCCCGACGCCTCGTTGATCACCGGCGCGACGTTCGTCTCGATCTCGCGGGGGTCCCCGACAACAATCTCGCCCATGCGTTCGATCAGGCGGGCGGTGAATCGTTCGGCGATCGGGCGCTCAAGCACGACCCGCTGCACCGAGATGCACGCCTGGCCGTTCGCGTAGAACCCGCCGCGGAACACCGCGTCGACCGCGGCCTCGATATCGGCGTCGGCAGCGACAATGAAGCCCGTGTTCGAGCCGAGTTCGAGCAGTGCCTTGCGCGGGGCCGCCTGCTTCGCGATGAGGTGCCCGATCTTCGCCGATCCGGTGAAGGAGACGACGGCCGCGCGCGGATCCTGCACGAGCGTCTCGCCGACCTCCGGGCCGCCGTTCACGAGCTGGACGGCAGCACCGGTCACCCCGTGCTCGGCGAGCACATCGCGCGTGATGGCGAGCAGCTCGAGCGTTGCGAGCGGGGTGTTCGGCGCGGGCTTCACGATGACCGGGCAGCCCGCGGCGATCGCGGGCGCGAGCTTGTGGGTCGCGAGCAGCAGCGGGTAGTTGAAGCCCGCAATCGCGACAATCACGCCCGCGGGCTTGCGGGTGTAGTAGCCGATCATGCCGCGGCCGAGCTCCTGTACGTCGAGCGGCACGGTCTCGCCGGTCACGTGCGAGACCTCCTCGATCGTTGCCTGCAGCGTCACAATCGTGCGGTTCACCTCGACCCGGCAGTCGGCTCGGGGCTTGCCGGTCTCGAGCACGAGCAGGTCCTCGAAGCGCTGCGCGTCGGCCCGCAGGCGGTCGTGGATGCCCTGCAGGATCGCCTTGCGCTCGGCGGTCGTGAGCGCTGCGACCTCGGGGCGAGCGGCCTCGGCTGCGTCGAGCGCATCGCGTGAGTCGGCTGCCGAGCTCACCGGAGCCTGCGCAAAGGCTGAGCCGTCGAACGGGAAAACGATGTCAGACGTCGCGGCGAGCTCGCGCCAGCCCGTGCCAATGGGCAGCGAGCCCGCGGGGGCGCGGAGCTCGGGGGCAGTCGATGCGGCGGATGTGGCGGTCATTGCTGGATCCTTGCTGTCGGTGCGGAACTGTCGTGCTGAACTGTGGTGAGGGTCGTCCGCTGGCCGCACCGCGGCAACCTGGGCGCGGCGGCGGGCCTTCAAACGAGTGGTCTTACCAGTTAATATAGTTGAACAGTTGGCCCGCGACAACGCCGCGCGCCCTTCGGCCCCGAAAGGATCCCAATGACGCGCTCCCACACCATCGCTGTACTCCCCGGCGACGGCATCGGCCCCGAAGTCATCTCATGCGCACTCGAAGTCCTCGACGCCGCCGAGGCACGCTTCGGTTTCACGACCGACCGCTCCGAATACGCCGCAGGAGCCAACCACTACCTCGAAACGGGCGAACTCTTCGCCGAGATCACAGACGAGCTGCGCAGCGCTGACGCGATCCTCTTCGGCTCAATGGGCGACCCACGCGTCACCCCCGGCATCCTCGAACGCGGCTTCATCCTCGAAATGCGCCAACGCTTCCAGCAGGCAGCAAACGTCCGCCCAGTCCGCCTCTACCCGGGCGTCCCCACCCCCATCACAGGCCTCACCCCCGAGCGCTGCGACATGGTCATCGTCCGCGAAAACACCGAGGGCGCATACGTCGGCGGCGGATCAACCGTCCACGCAGGCACCACCAACGCCGTCGCAATGCAGGAATCCCTGAACACCTACGCCGGCATCGAACGCGTCGTCGACTTCTCCTTCCGCCTCGCACTCGGACGACGCAAAAAGGTCACGCTCTGCCACAAAACGAACATCCTCGTCGCAGCCGGACAACTCTGGAAAGAGGTATTCGACACCGTCGCCGCGCGTTACCCCGAGGTCGAGACCGACTACGTGCACGTCGACGCGATGTGCTTCCACCTGCCGCTCACCCCGGAACGCTTCGACGTCGTAGTCACCGACAACCTCTTCGGAGACATCATCACCGACCTCGGCGCAGTCATCCAGGGCGGCCTCGGCGTCGCAACGAGCGCGAACCTCAACCTCGACGGCAGCGCACCGAGCATGTTCGAGGCGATCCACGGCTCCGCCCCCGACATTGCTGGCAAGGGCTGGGCGAACCCGTCTGGCGCGGTCCTCTCCCTCGCCCTCATGCTCGGCCACCTCGGCGAGGGCGACGCCGCACAGGCTGTTGAGGCCGCAACCGTCGAGGTCCTCGGCACGCTCCCAGCGCTTGCAGGCGCAGAGATGGGAGCCACGACCGCAGAGCTCGGCACACGCATCGCCGACATCGTCCGCGATGGCCGCGCGAACACCGACCTCGTCCCTGGCTCGCTTCTCGCCACCCTCGCAACACTCCCCGCGAGCCGCTAGAGGAACTGGCCGGGCGGTGCTTGGCCGGGCCGGTGCTTGGCGGGGCTTGGCTTGGCGCCGCTGCCGCTCCGCCCAGCCCCTCCGCCCAGCTTCTCCGCCTAGCTTCTCCGCCCAGCCAGCCTCGCGAGAGCGCCCCTTCCCTGCAGGTCACCCCCATTCCGACCGTTGGAAGCTGCCATTCTTGCGGGGAAGAGTCTCTCCGGCGGCCAGGCACATCCCGGCCATCACGGGCATCCCGGCCACCAGGGCTGCCCGCACGACCCCGCGGCGGGCTATCCCTCAGGCTGTTGGCTCCACAGGCCGCAGGGCTTCGTCGAGGAGAGCCTGCGCCGCAGCCGTCGGGTCAGAGCCACGCCACAGCGCCGTGAGCGGCCGGGTAATTTCGAGCCCAGACACTGCAACGCGCGCCAGACGTCCGCCCCGAACGTCATCCCGCACGGCGAGCACGCTGAGCGCGCCAGGAGCCACGCCTGCCATCACGGCGCTGCGCGCCCCAAGCGTGGTGTCGTGCACCGCGGCGGGCTCTACTTCAAGTGGGTGGCCGGCTGCGGCGAGCGCCTGTTCGAACGCCAGTCGGGTGCCGCTGCCCCGCTCGCGGTGCACCATCGGGGTCGCGGCGAGCTCGGCCGGGCTCACCGTGCGACCCGCCCACGGATGGCTTGCGGCGACGACGACCTCGATGCGGTCGCGGCCGACGGTCGCCGCGGTGAGGCCTGACGGAAGCTCGGGAGTTTCGACGAACCCAAGGTCGATCTCGCCGGAGCGAAGCGCAGCGATCACGGCTGAACTGTTGGCCGCGGTGAGGGTTGCGGTCGCACCACTCGGTCCTTGTAGCCCGCGCCAGCGCGCTATCCAGCCGGGCAGGAGGTGTTCGGCAATCGTGAGGCTCGCCGCGATCCGCAGGCTGCCCTCCCGTCCGGCCCGGAGATCTTGGACCGCGGCACCGAACTCGGTGGCCGCGTCGAGCAGCGGGCGGGCCCACCCGATCACGAGTTCGCCGGCAGCGGTCAGCTGCGACCCCCGCGCAGACCGCACAAGCAGCGGCACACCGATCTCGTGTTCGAGCGAGCGCACCCGCAATGAGACTGCCTGCTGGCTCAGCCGAAGCTCGGAGCTCGCCGCCGAGATGCTGCCGCGCTCGGCGATGAGCGCAAGCGCACGCAGCGCGGCTGTGTCTGGTTCGCGATCCATGCGGCCTCCTCTTAGTCACAAGGATAACTTGTAGGCCGCGCGGATAGTGCTTCTACCGCACCGATGTGCTGAGGAGGAACATGAGGAGCGTGAACGACCAAACAGTCCCCGCTGAATCATCGGTAGCCCCAGCCACCCACGCGGCTGCACACATGCCAGCCCGCCGCTCCCCGGCAGACGCGCCAGGCGCACACCGCGGCCCGCGGCTCGCGACATGGACGCGAAGGATCGCTCCCGGCCTGCTCATCTGCCTCGCCGCCGCCGGCGCGTCCTACGCAGTCGGCGCCGCGCTACCCGGGGTGAGCCCGATGATCATCGCGATCGCGCTCGGCATCGTCGCCGCGAACACCGGGATCTTGCCGGGAGTCGCAGCCCCAGGGATCGACTTTTCTGCGAAGAAGCTGCTCCGCGCTGGCATCGTGTTTCTCGGTCTGCAACTCGTGCTCGGCGACATCGTCGCACTCGGCGCGCCGATGCTCGTCGTCATCGTCTGCGTCGTCGCAGGCGGCCTGTTCGGCACCGTCGCGCTCGGGAAGCTCCTGAAGGTCCCCACCCAGCTGACGCTCCTCATCGCGTGCGGGTTCTCGATCTGTGGTGCGGCGGCTGTCGCCGGCGCGGCCGGAGTCACAGACCCTGACGACGAGAACGAGCAGGCCACAGTTACGGCGGTCGCGCTTGTCGTGATCTTCGGGACGATCATGATTCCGCTTGTACCGTTCCTCGGCCCACTCATCGGGCTCACGAACGATCAGACAGGCATGTGGGCTGGCGCCTCGATCCACGAGATCGCGCAGGTCGTCGCGGTGGGAGGCATCCTCGGCGGGACCGCGCTCACCCTCGCGGTTGTCGTAAAGCTTGCCCGCGTGCTGCTGCTCGCGCCGATCATGGCAGTGTTGAGCCTGCGCATCAGGCGTGCGGCAAGCGCGGGCGCCACACGGGCTCGCGCCCTGAATGGCGTAGGCACGGGCGCTGGCAGCGGTACAGGCGTCGGCACTAACACCGACACCGCAACCACATCGGCCGAGGCTCACTCAGGCAGCCAGCCCAAGCTGCCACCCATCGTGCCGCCGTTCATCATCGGGTTCCTTGCGATGGTGCTGCTGCGCTCGTTCGCGCCGCTCCCAGACGGGGTACTCGCCACGGGTCAGCTCCTGCAGACCGTGCTGCTCTCGGCCGCGATGTTCGGCCTTGGATGCGGCGTGAAGGTGAAGAGCCTCCTGAAGGTCGGGTTCAGGCCCTTCGTGCTGGCCGCGCTCGCAACTGCGCTTGTCGCTGCGATCGCCTACGTGGGCGTGCTGCTCGTCGGATAAGGACCCGGCTGGCAGCCGCCCATCCCGGCGTCAGCGCCCGGCGCGCCCGCGACCGCCGCGAGCACCACCGGAGCGTCCGCCCGGGTGGCCGCCGGAGTGACCACCAGAGCCACCTCGAGACTCGCCGGAGTCACCGCGGGACCCTCCACGTGAACCGCCACGCGAGTCGCCGCGCGAGCCACCACGAGAATCGCCGCGCGAATCCTCCCAGGGGTTGTCTACCCAACCGCGCTCGAAGGGACGACCACCGCCAGAACCGGATCGACCGCCACTTCCAGCGCTCCGGCCGCGACGGTCACCAGTCCTGCCCCGGCCGTCGCTGGCCAACCCGCGGCTCTCGCCAGAGCGGCCACGACCAGCTTCAGACCTGCCGAAGCCGTCGCCCGACTGTCCGCGCCTACCCGCACGACCTGCATCGCGTGGACCACCGCCGCGCCTGTCGCTGCCACCGTACGAGGCGCCCTGGCTGGAAGCGCCACCGCCGTGGGAACCTTCACCGCGCAAGCCACCGCCACGCCTCTCACCGCTGCCAGCGCCGCCGCCGCGGGGTGCGCCCGCGCGATCCTCACCGGCATGTCCGCGGCCCGCGTTCGGGTTGCCTCGCGCCGCGATGCCGCGCATGCCCTTTGCGCCCTTGCCGTCGCCGGGCCGCCCGCCCGTGATCGGGCGATCCTTGCCCCGCGCGCTCGCGTTCTTATGCTTGCCATCGGCACCGCGGCCACCGCCGCGGCTCGAGCCGCGGGCACCCGTCGAGTCTGCGCGGGTGTCGCCTCCTTCGCCTGCTGATAGCAGTGCACCGCGCTCAGCCGCAGACAGCTCGCGCAGTTCGCCGGCCCGGAGGGTGCCAAGGTTCAGCGGGCCGAACTGGCGCCGTACGAGCTCTTCGACAGGATGGCCAAGCTCGGCGAGGAAGCGTCGCACGATGCGGTTCTTGCCCGAGTGGATGGTGAGTTCAACGAGCGAGTGCGTCTTCGTTGAGCCGTTTGGCAGGAGCTTCGCCCGGTCGGCGCGCATCGGCCCGTCTTTCAGCTCAACGCCGTCAAGCATCTGCTGGATAACTGCGGCGGTGACCCTGCCGCGCACCTTCGCGATGTATGTCTTTTCGACCCCGAAGCTGGGGTGTGCGAGCTTGTGTGCGAGTTCGCCGTCGTTTGTCAGGATGAGCAGGCCGCTCGTGTCGGTGTCGAGCCGCCCGACGTTGTAGAGCCTGTCTTCGACCTGGTTCGCGAACTCGCTCAGGTCGGGGCGCCCCTGTTCGTCGCTCATTGTCGAGACGACCCCGACGGGCTTGTTGAGCACGAAGTACCGCTTCGACGAGTCGAGCTGCACGACGACGCCGTCGACGCGCACCTCGTCGGTCTCGGGGTGCACGCGGGAGCCGAGCTCGCGCTGTTCCTCACCGTTCACCGTGACGCGGCCACTCGTGATGAGCGTCTCGCATGCACGGCGGGAGGCGACGCCTGCGTTCGCGAGCGCCTTCTGCAGGCGCACCGTGCCCTCTTCGCCACTGCGGTCGACTTCGTTGGCGGATGGGGTGACCGGCCGGTCCCAACCCCACTCGGCCATGTCGATCTCCACGGCTTTGCCGTCGACGATGAACTGTCCGCCGAGGTCCCCGCCCTCGTCGCCTTCGCCGCGCATGCCGCCGCGGTCTTCGCTGCTAGAGCGATTCATTGTCAAATCCTTCCGATCCATCGTCGAGTAGCGGCGCTACCGACGGAAGTTCACTGATGTCGCCGATGCCCAGGTGGCCGAGCAGCTGGTCGCTCGTGCCGTACAGGATCGCGCCTGTCTCTGCGTCGTGTGCGACCTCTTCGACGAGACCGCGGGCGAGCAAGGTGCGCACGACCGAGTCGACGTTCACCGCGCGGATCGAGGCGATCGCGCCGCGCGAGACTGGTTGGCGGTACGCGATAACAGCGAGCGTCTCGAGCGCAGCCTGCGAGAGCTTCGCTGGTGTCTGCTGCTGCACGAAGTCTTCGACGACGGGGTCGAGGCTCTCGCGCACGTAGAACCGGTAGCCACCGGCGACTTCCCGCAGTTCGAAGCCGCGCGGCACAGGGGCGTCGGCCGCGGTGCTCGCGGCGGTTCCTTCGTAGTCGGCGATGAGCGCGTTCAGCGCCTTGCGTACCTCGCGCACGGGGGCGTCGCAGGCAGTCGCGAGGGTCACGGCCGAGAGCGGCTCGTCGGCGACGATGAGCAGCGCTTCGAGCTGCTGCTGCAGGGTGTGCGCGGCGCGGGCCGCGCTGAGCGGCGTCTCCCGTTCAGGATCGAGCGTCTCGTCAGTCATAGTCATTTCCTAGCGTCGAGAGTTCTTCATCGTTCCAGTGCTCGCCAGACCATTTGACGCTGAGCTCGCCAAGCGGCTCGGCCTGATCGAAGAGCACCGCGTCGCGCCGGTACAGTTCGAGGATCGCAAGAAAGCGCGCAACGATGACGCCCTTCTCGGTGACCCCGACGATGAGTTCGCGAAAGCTCCGCGCCGGGCCACCACGCAGCATCGAGACGATGATCGCCGCCTGCTCGCGAATAGACACAAGCGGGGCGTGCAAATGGTCAAGTCCGACCGTCGGTAGTTCGCGCGGGGTGAATGCGAGCAGCGCGATAGCCGCGAAGTCGTCGAGTGACAGCGTCCACACGAGTTCGGGGCCGCGCTCTCGATACTTCGGTTCGAGTGGCACCTGGCGCGGGTGACGCCGCTCTTCGGCAGCGAGCCTCTCGCGAAACCATTGGCTCGCCTGCTTGAACGCGCGGTACTGCAGGAGCCGCGCGAACAGCAGGTCGCGGGCTTCAAGCAGGGCGATATCTTCGGGGTCAACGGTCTCGCCCTGCGGCAGTAGACTCGCGATCTTCATGTCGAGGAGCGTCGCGGCGACGACGAGAAACTCTGAGGCCTGGTCGAGGGCCGTGAGCCCCTCCCCCTCGAGCGTCGCGAGGTAGGCGATGAACTCGTCGGTCACGAGCGACAGTGAGACCTCGGTGATGTCGAGCTCGTGCTTACCGATCAGGGTGAGCAACAGGTCGAACGGCCCGTCAAAGCCGTCGAGCGAGACCCGAAACCCGGGCTCTTGCGACTCAGGCTCCGCCCCGGTCTCGAGCGCTGTCATGGCATCTCGGTTAGGCAACCACGCCGCGCTGCACGAGCTCGCGAGCGAGCTTCAGGTATGCCTCGGAGGCGGGGTTTGACGGCGCGTACTCGAGCACCGACTGCGCGGCGATCTGCGCGTCTGGCAGTTTCACGGTGCGGCCGATGACGGTGTCGAACACCGAGTCACCAAACGTGTCGACGACGCGCTCGAGCACCTCGCGGGCGTGCAGGGTGCGCGGGTCGTACATCGTCGCGAGGATGCCGTCGAGCTCGAGCGACGGGTTCAGCCTGTCGCGCACCTTGTCGATCGTCTCGACAAGCAGGGCGACGCCGCGAAGCGCGAAGTACTCGCACGCGAGCGGGATCAGCACCCCGTGGCTCGCGGTGAGCGCGTTCACAGTCAGCAGCCCAAGCGAGGGCTGGCAGTCGATAAGGATCACGTCGTAGTCGTCCGTGATGCGGCGCAGCACTCCGCCGAGGATCTGCTCGCGCGCAACCTCGCTCACGAGGTGCACTTCTGCAGCCGAGAGGTCGATGTTCGCGGGGATGACGTCGAGGCCCTCGGTGCTCGTGTGCTGGATCGCCTCACGCGGATCCTTGAGCTTGCCGAGCATGAGGTCGTAAATCGTGGGAACGTCGTGCGCGGGAACGCCAAGACCTGCAGAGAGCGCGCCCTGCGGATCGAAGTCAACGGCGAGCACCCGGCGGCCGTAGCGCGCGAGCGCAGCAGCGAGGTTAATTGTCGACGTCGTCTTCCCGACGCCGCCCTTCTGGTTGCACATCGCAATGATGCGCGCGGGCCCGTGCCGATCGAGCGATTTGGGCGCGGGGATGACGCGCTCCGGGCGTCCCGTCGGTCCCAGCTCAACCTGCTTTTTCGCCACTCCAGTTCCCTTCCGTCGCTAACGCCCTATCCTATCGGGCCTGGGGCTGCTCCCGGGGTGCTCAAGCTCGGTTCCCGTCTGCGTGAAGCTCCCAGGCAGTGTTCGACCAGCAATGCGGGCGCCGCCCTACTTCGCCCGCGGGTGCGCGTTCACGTAGTGCTCGCGCAGCGTGTCCGCGGTCACCTGAGTGTAGATCTGCGTCGTCGTTACTGACGAATGGCCGAGGAGTTCCTGCACCGCGCGCACGTCGGCGCCTCCGGCGAGCAGGTGGGTCGCGAATGAGTGCCTGAGCGTGTGCGGCGACACCTCCTGGGTGAGCTCCGCCGCCTCTGCGGCGGCCCGGATGACGAGCCATGCGCTCTGGCGGGAGAGTCGCGCGCCGCGCGGGCCGAGAAACAGCGCTGGAGTCCCGGTACCGCGAGCGGCGAACTGCGGCCTTGCGCGCACGAGGTAGGCGGCGAGCGCGCGGCCGGCGTAGCTGCCGTAGGGCACGATCCTTGTCTTCGATCCCTTGCCCGTGACGCGCAGCAGGCCGCCCTCGCTGAGCGTGCCCTCGGGGTCGCCCCAGACGTCTGCGCCCTCGCGGCCGGTTCCCGCGTAGAGGTCGTCGAGGTCGATCGTGGCGATCTCGCTCACTCGGGCGCCCGTCGCGTAGAGCAGTTCGAGGAGCGCCCGGTCTCGAAGCGAGACCGGGTCGTCTCCGCTCACCGCCCCGAGGAGTGCCTCGACATCTTCGATTGCGAGCGCCTTCGGGAGCCGTTTGCCCTTCTTCGGGGTGCGTACGCCGCGGCCAGCATTCTCGGCGAGCGCGCCCTCGTCGTACAGGAACCTGTGAAGCCCGCGCACCGTCGACACCATCCGCGTGATCGAGGCGGCTGAATACGCGGGTACCGGATCCTGATCGCCCGCCTCGGCGCCCGGCTCCGCGGCCCGCGGGGCGCGCTGCTCCTCGGCGAGCGCGGCGACGTAGGCAGAGATCGTGTCAGGGGTGACGCCCGCGAGATCGTCGATACCGCGCTCGCCAAGCCAGTCGGCGTACTTCGTGAAGTCGCGCCGGTACGCGGCCATGCTGTTGTCGCTCAGCCCGCGCTCGATGCTCAGGTGCCTGAGGTACTTCGCGATCGCTTGCCCCGGCTCCATGCGCCTACCTCGATCGTTCGCCGCGCACGAGATCGCGCGCGGTCCACGGCAGATCAGGATCGCGGAGGGTCGACCACCCCGCAGCCTTCGATGCGGCCGCGGCGAGCACGGCTCCGACAGTGAGCGCGTTTCCGATGCGGCCGTCGAGCGCCGCGGCGACGGCGTCTTCGAGCGGGATCCACACGGGCTCGAGCTCGGCTTCCTCGCCCTCGCGAACGAACTCGTGCACCGCCTCGCTCAGGCCGCGGGCAAGAAAGACGCGAATCACCTCGCTGGAGCCCCCGGGGCTGAGAAACATCTCGAGCAGCAGCGACCAATCTGTCGCCTGCAGGTCGGCTTCTTCGGCGAGCTCGCGCTTCGCGCCGGCGAGGCCGCTCTCACCCGCGACGTCCATGAGGCCCGCAGGGATCTCCCAGTCGCGGTGCGCGATCGGGTGGCGGTACTGCCTGAACATGAGCGCGCGATCGTCTTCGTCGAGCGCGAGCACGGCGACTGCACCGGGATGGTCCATGTAGTCGCGCTCAAGCACGGTGCCAGCGAACTCGAGGCGGTCACGCCTGATGTCCCACACGTGGCCGGCCACGAGCTCAGTGCTCTCGAGCACGCGCACATCGAGTGCGGGCTCGTCGGCGATCAGATGCTCGTGGCCGGCCGCGTGTGGCACGTTGGGTTACTCCGCCGAGGTCTCGTCGACCTCGAACAGGCTCGCCGCCTCACGGCGCTCGATCGCGGCACCCGCGAGGCCCGCGAACAGCGGATGCGGTGCGCCTGGGCGCGAACGCAGCTCGGGGTGCGCCTGAGTGGCGATGTAGTACGGGTGCACGGTGCGGGGCAGCTCAACGTACTCGACGAGGCCGCCGTCAGGGCTGAGGCCCGAGAACGAGAGGCCAGCAGCAGCGATCTCGTCACGGTACTCGTTGTTCACCTCGTAGCGGTGGCGGTGCCGCTCGCTCGCGGTGTCAGACCCGTAGACCTCCGCGGCGAGTGAGCCCTCAGCGAGCTTCGCCTCGTACAGCCCGAGGCGCATGGTGCCGCCAAGGTCGCCACCGTCAATGATCTCAACCTGCTCGGCCATCGTCGCGATGACAGGGACCGGGGTCTCGGGGTCAAACTCGGTCGACGACGCACCCTCGAGCCCAGCGACGTTGCGCGCGTACTCGATGACCATGCACTGCAGACCGAGGCAAATACCGAGCGTCGGGATGCCGTTCTCGCGGGCGAAACGGAGCGCGCCAAGCTTGCCCTCAATGCCGCGAATGCCGAAGCCGCCAGGCACGCAGATCGCGTGCAGGTGCGACAGCTTCTCGCGTGCTCCCTCAGGGGTCTCGCACGAATCCGAGGGGATCCACTCGATGTTCACCTTCGTCGAGTGCGCGAAGCCGCCGGCTCGGAGCGCCTCGGTGACCGAGAGGTACGCGTCGGGGAGGTCGATGTACTTGCCGACCAGGCCGATCGTGACCTCACCCTTCGGGTTGTGCACCGCGTCGAGCACGGGACGCCAGCCGGTCCAGTCGACGTCAGTGACGCGGTCTGCAAGCTGCAGGTGGTCGACGATTGTCTGGTCGAGTCCCTGGGTGTTCAAGAGCTGCGGCAGGTCGTAGATGCTCTTCACGTCGATCGCGTTCACGACCGCGCCCTCTTCGACGTCGCACATCAGCGCGATCTTGCGAAGGTTGTCGCCCGTCACCGGGCGGTCCGAGCGCAGCACGAGCGCGTCGGGCTGAATGCCGATCGACCGCAGCTGCGCGACCGAGTGCTGGGTCGGCTTGGTCTTCTGCTCGCCAGATGCGCCCATGAACGGGACGAGCGATACGTGCACGAAGATAACGTTCTTGCGGCCGAGCTCGTGGCGTACCTGGCGCGCCGACTCGAGGAACGGCTGCGACTCGATGTCGCCGACGGTGCCACCGATCTCGGTGATGATGACGTCTGGCTGCGGATCCTGCTCAGCCTGCAGGCGCATGCGGCGCTTGATCTCGTTCGTGATGTGCGGGATCACCTGGACGGTCGCGCCGAGGTAGTCGCCGCGGCGCTCCTTCTGGATGACCTCCGAGTAGATCTGCCCGGTCGTCACGTTCGCGGCCTGCGACAGGTTGATGCCGAGGAAACGCTCGTAGTGCCCAATGTCGAGGTCGGTCTCAGCGCCGTCGTCGGTCACGAAGACCTCGCCGTGCTCGAACGGGTTCATCGTTCCCGGGTCGACGTTCAGGTAGGGATCCAGCTTCTGCATGACAACATGCAGGCCGCGTGCGGTAAGAAGATTACCGAGACTCGCGGCTGTCAGGCCCTTGCCGAGTGAGGAAACAACCCCACCGGTCACGAAGATGTGCTTGGTTGTTTTGCTCTGTTCCGCGTTTGTGCCCACGGGCTTCAATCCTATCACTTCTTCGGTCTTGTGAACAGCTGTCGACTAGCGGGAGTTCTGGCGCGGCACCCACACCTGCTTGATGATCATCAGCACCGCCGCAGTGACGGGGATCGCGATCAGCGCGCCGAGCAGACCGAGCAACGTACCGCCCGCGAGCGCACCGATCACAACGAGCGAGCCTGGCACCGAGACCACTCGGTTCATGATGCGCGGCGTGAGCAGGTAAGACTCAAGCTGCATGTAGATGAGGTAGTAGATTGCCGCAACGAGCGCGGTGATCGGGGAGTTGAACAGCGCGATCGCCGTCACGAGCACGGTCGCGAGCACCGATCCGATGAGCGGGATGAGCGCGAGCAGGAAGACGCCGACCGCGACAAGGCCAGCGAACGGGACCCCAACGATCGTCATCATGATGAAGCCGAGCGTCGCGTTCACGAGCGCGAGCACAACCATGCCGTTCACGTAGCCGCCGACCGACTTCGTGACCTGCTCGGTGATGTCGATGACCTTCGCGCGGCCCGAACGCGGCACGATCGAGTAGAAGCCGCGCTTGATCGTGCGCAGCGACGACAGGAAGTACAACGACAGGATGAGCACGATGAGGCCCGCGGTGAGCCCGTTCGCGATCCCGATTCCCGCTTGCCAGACGCCGCCAGCAACCGACGCCCAGTTCGAGGGCTTGCCGATGAAGTCCTGCCCCATCTTCAAGATGGAGTTGAAATCGATGAACTCCCCGAACCTGTCGTTCACGTCCTTGTACCACTGCTCGCTCGTGAGATTGCGCACGATCTCCGGTGCGCTCTGCACGAGCTGCGCGACCTGGTTTCCGATCATCGGAATGACGACAGCGAGGATCCCGCCGATGATGAGAATGAAGCCGACAAACACGATCCCAATGCCAAGAGGCCGCCTCACGCCGTGACGTTCGAGCCAGCGCACCACTGGATCGAGGCCGAGCGCAATAAACAGCGCCGCGACGACGTACATGAGAATCGTCGAGAGCTGACCGATCATGTCGCCGACGACGATCGCGACGAGCACACCGAGCGTGACTGTGAAGCCAAGCGCGAACGGCCTCCCGACGAAGAACTCACGCTTGGGGCTTGTCCGAGCCTCGTCTTCGGCGTCTTGGGCTGCGTCACGCGCGTCGCGGTACATCTCGCGAACCTCTGAGTCCATCTGCGTGGTGTCTGCGTGCAGCACGAGCTTGGGCTCCGCCGGCTCGGAGGCTGGTTCGACAGTGACCGCCGGAGCCTTGGATTTCTTGCCAAAGCCTATGGACTTGAATATCCCCATGCAGTGAGCGTAGCAGCGGCAAGCCGCTCAGAGCGAGGCATCGCCTTGCGCGGCGACGCCGCCGGGCACGCCCCCGGGCCCGGCCGACGCGGGAACCGCGGAGGAGAGCCGCTCACAGCGAGGCATCGCCTCGCGCGCTACGCTCCGAGCTGCAGCAGTTCCGCTGCGTGGTCAAGGGCGCTCTCAGAGGTGTCGAGGCCCGAGAGCAGTCGTGCCATCTCAGCAAGCCGCGCGTCACCCTCGAGGCGCTGACAGCTCGACTGCGTGAATCCGCCGCTCGAGTCTTTCACGACACGAAGATGGTTGGTCGCAAACGCCGCGACCTGCGCGAGGTGCGTGACAACGATGACCTGGGAGGTCTGCGACAGCTGCTTCAATCGCCGCCCGATCTCGATTGCCGCTGCGCCACCGACGCCAGCGTCGACCTCGTCGAACACGAATGTGGGCACTGGGTCGGCGCCGGCGAGTACGACCTCGAGGGCGAGCATCACCCGTGACAGCTCGCCGCCAGAGGCGCTTTTCGCGATGGGCCGGGGCGTCGATCCCGGATGGGGCGCGAGCAGAAACTGGACCTCGTCGGCCCCCGACGAGCTGAGCGCGTCAAGGGGTGTGACAGACACCACGAACTGGGCATCGGGGAGCGCGAGCGCGCGGAGCTCTTTCGAAACTGCTGAACCGAGCTGATCCGCCGCGCTCGTGCGCAGCTGCGTGAGCTGCTCGGCGAGCGCCCGCTCTTCGGCTGTGAGCGTTGCGACCGTATCGGCGAGGCCTCCGAGGGCCTCGTCGTCGTTATCGAGTTCGAGGAGGGCGCGCGACGTCGCATCCGCGTGCGCGAGCACTTCCTCACTCGTCGCGCCGTAGTAGCGAAAGAGGGCGGTGAGCTGTGCCAGGCGGTCGTTCGCGCGGGCTAGCTCCCCCGGGCCCTCCTCGTCGAGGTCGCTCGCGTAGGCGGCGAGCTCCTTCGCGGCGTCGGCGATCTGGAAGCTCACCGAACGCAACTGCTCTGCGACCGAGGCGATGCGCGGATCAAGGTCCGCGACTCGCTCGAGATCCTGCACCGCGAGATCAACGAGCCCACCGGCGTCTCGCTGCATGGGGTCGTCTGACTCGCTCGCGAGGGCCTCGCCGGCACCGACAGCGGCCGCGCGCAGGCCCTCGACGTTGCCGAGCAGCTCGATGCGCTTGGCAAGCTCTGACTCTTCGCCTGCGACGGGCTCGACGGCGGTGATCTCCGCGAGCTCGGCGCGAAGCTTTGCGACTTCGGCTGCCCGAGACTCCTGCGTCTCGGTGAGGGTCTGCAACCGATCCTCTGCGGCGACACGTTCGGCGTGCACATCGCGATATGCGCGCACCGCGTCTGCGATCTTCGAGCCACCGAACCTGTCGAGGGTGTTGCGCTGTGCGGACTGCGACTTCAACCGCAGTTGCTCGGACTGACCATGCACGGCGAACAGCCTGTCGGCGAGCCTGCCGAGGGCCCCGACAGGGGCACTCGCACCGCCGACCGCCGCGCGGCTTCTGCCTTCGGCTGACACGGTGCGGCTCATCACGAGCTCGCTGTCTTCGACCTCGCCGCCGATCTCGTCGACAATGTCTGCGACAGCGGCGTCGGAGGTGTGGACGATGCCGCTGACCCGCGCCTGAGTCGCGCCGATGCGCACCGCGCCAGCGTCAGAACGCTCACCCATCAACAGGCCAAGCGCGCTCACAACCATCGTCTTGCCCGCGCCGGTCTCGCCGGTGATCGCGGTGAACCCTGGCCCGAGCGGGAGCGTCGCGTCGGCGATCACCCCGAGGTCTTTGATGCGGAGTTCTTCGATCATGCCTCACCACCTCCATTGGGGCCAGCAACCGTGGCCTGTGGGTCCGCGCCGCCTCCGACACGGCGCCCGTTCCCGTTCCGGTCGCCCCGCCACCCGCTAACCGGGAGGTCGAACTTGCGCACCAGGCGTTCAGAGAAGGGGGCCTCGTTCAGGCGAGCAATGCGCACTGTCTCCGGTGACCGGCGGACAGTCACGACCGACCCGGCTGGAAGCTCTGTGCGTCGGCGGCCGTCGCACCACATCACGCCAGGTCCGACATTCTGCGGCAGAATCCGCACGGTGAGTTCGGAGTCTGGGCCGGCGACGAGCGGCCTGTTGAAGAGCGCATGGGCCGCGATCGGCACCATCAGCAACGCCTGCACCGAGGGCCACACGATCGGGCCGCCCGCCGAAAACGCGTAGGCAGTGGAGCCAGTCGGAGTCGCGAGCACGACGCCGTCGCACGCGAACACCGAGACTGGGTGATCGTCGATGCCAACCGACACTTCAAGCATGCGCCTGCGCTTCTCGACCGTCGCCTCGTTCAGCGCCCAGGTCTCAGCAAGCACCTCGCCATTCAGCTCGGCGCGGACGTCGAGGGTGAGGCGCTCGTCAACCGTGTAGTTGCCGGCGAGTACTTGCTCGACAGTGAAGCCGAGGTCAAAGCTCTCCATCTCGGCGAGGAAGCCGACGTGGCCGAGGTTCACGCCGACGATCGGGCAGGCAGAGCCGTGGAGCATTTCTGCCGCGCGCAGGATCGTGCCGTCGCCGCCAAGCACGAACGCCGCCTCGAGCTGGCTGAGCGGCACCTCGTCATCGAGCACCGCCGTTCGGGTGACGTCCATGTGCGGCGCGAACTCGTCGCGATCGGCCGCGCCAAGAACCGGCACGACACCCGCGCCGATGAGCGCTTCGACGACCGCTGCGGTCGCCTCGATCGCCTCAGTCCGGTAGGTGTGCGAGACGATGAGCATGCACCGGTCCTGCGTTGAAACTGTCACTCTCCGCTCCCCTCGTCACGCGCGTCCACGGGCCCGCACACCTCATCGATGCGCGAACTCCATTCTCCCGGATCGGCGGGTTCGCCGCGCACGAGATGCACGAGGAACTCGCGATTTCCCTCCCCGCCAGCGATCGGGGAGGCTGCGAGTCCCCGGACACCGAGTGAGTTCTCCCCTGCCGAGGCGATGACCTTCACGATCGCTTCTCGCCACAGCGCGGGGTCGGTCACGATGCCATCTCGCACGCGGCCCACCTCGAATTGGGGCTTAATGAGCAGCGCGAGCTCCGCCCCCGCATCGGTGCAACGCGTGATCGCGGGCAGGATCAGGGTGAGCGAAATGAACGAGAGGTCTGCGACAACAAGGCTCGGCCGTTCGGCAACGCCGGTCAAGTCAGCGAGCAGCGCGGCATCAAGTTCACGCGCGTTGCAGCCCTCAACGACGCGAACGCGCGGGTCGGCACGGAGCTCCGGCGCCAACTGGTCGTGGCCGACGTCGATTGCGAGCACCTCCCGCGCACCGCGTTCGAGCAGCACCTGGGTGAACCCACCTGTCGACGCTCCGAGATCGAGCGCGAGCTTGCCCGCGGGGTCGATCGCGAACTCGTCGAGCGCTGCCACAAGCTTGTGGGCGCCTCGACTCACGTAGTTGTCGTCGCCGAGCACAGACACGAGAGACCCCGCGCGCACGCGCGCCCCTGGCTTTGCCGCTGGGACACCGTCGATCGCGATTCCGCCCGCGCCAATCAGCTCTGCAGCCCTACTGCGCGAGCGGACGAGGCCGAGCTCGACGACGGCGCGATCAACGCGTTCGAGTGGGCCGTCCCACCGGCTTTGCGCTGCCACCGGATCAGGCCCCTTCATTGTCGCTGCGCTGCAGTTCGGCGAGTAGTTCATCGTGGAGCTGTTCGAACCCCTGCGCGCGCTTATCGAGCGGCTGGGACTCGATGATCTCGATGCGGCCGAGGAGGCCGTCGCTCTCGGCGCCAGCCGCGGTCGACTCGCTCGAGGGCGGAACTGCCCCAGAGAGTTCGTCCTGTGCGTCGTGCTGCATGCGTCAAGCCTATCCGCCCCCTCTGTCGCGCCGCCGGAAAGTCGAAGTTCGATGCCTCGAACTTGAGGTTCCGACTAGGCGTACTACGATGGGGGCATGCTGCCCTCGACTTCGAACCGACGCCCTGAACGGCGGCTGTTTGGCCTCCTGGGTCCTGCGTTCGTGGCGGCGATCGCGTACGTCGATCCAGGCAACGTCGCCGCGAACCTGTCGGCTGGCGCACGGTACGGGTACTCGCTGCTCTGGGTACTTGTCGCGGCAAACGTCATGGCTGTCATCGTCCAGTACCTCTCTGCAAAGCTTGGTCTCGTCACCGGCAAGAGCCTGCCCCAGCTGCTCGGGGAGCGCCTTCGCCCAGCTGGACGCAGGCTGTACTGGGCTCAAGCCGAGCTCGTGGCGGCGGCGACCGATCTCGCAGAGGTCATTGGCGGAGCCATCGCCCTCTACATCCTGTTTGGCGTTCCGCTCGTTGCCGGCGGCGTCATCGTCGGGATCGTCTCGCTGCTCATCCTGCTCCTCCAGGGACGACATCAGCGGCGCTTCGAGGTCGTCATCATGGCGATGCTGTTCATCATTACTGTTGGGTTCGTCGGCGGGCTGTTCGTCAGCCAGCTCGACATCGGCGCAATGTTCGCGGGCCTCGTTCCTCGGTTCGTTGACACGCAGTCGGTGCTGCTCGCGGCGAGCATGCTCGGCGCGACTGTCATGCCGCACGCGATCTATCTGCACTCGTCGCTCGCGCGTGACAGACACGGCCACACTCCCGAGGGCCACGCGGAGGGTCGCGCCACGCGCATCAAGCGGCTCCTGCGCGCAACCAAGCTCGACGTCGTGCTCGCGCTTGTCGTCGCCGGCGGCGTGAATATCGCGATGCTCCTGCTCGCGGCGGCGTCGCTACCGGGTATTGATGGGACCGACACTATTGAGGGCGCGGCAGCCGCGATCACCGAGCACGTCGGGCCAGCCGTTGGGCTCCTCTTCGCCATCGGCCTGCTCGTGTCTGGCCTCGCATCCACGTCAGTTGGCGCCTACGCCGGCTCCGAGATCATGGCCGGATTGCTGCACGTACGCGTGCCGCTAATCGCGCGCAGGATCGTGACGATCATGCCCGCCCTCATATTGCTTGGGTTCGGCATCGATCCGACGTGGGCGCTCGTCGTGAGCCAGGTCGTGCTCTCGTTCGGTATCCCCTTCGCGCTCGTCCCACTTATCGCGTTCACAGGCAAGCGCGAACTCATGGGCGAGTTCACGAACGGCGCAGCGCTTCGCTACGTTTCGCTCGCAGTCGTCCTCGCGATCGTCGCACTCAATCTCTGGCTGCTCTACTCAACGCTGGTACTCGGGGCGTAGCGGAGACAGCCACACCTCGACGAGAGAGCCGAGCTAGTTGTCGATCTCCAGGACTGTGCCAGAGCGCGCATCGATCCTGACATCGACGTCGTCGTTCCCCTGATCGATCTGCACCTCGTATGCGAGCACGCCATTGTCTTGCTCGAGCTCCCACTCCTCGAACGTTCCCTGCGCGGCGGTGAGCGCCGCTGCAATCGCAGCTGACGGCTCGATGACGCCGTCAGCAGGGAACACGCCAGTTGGCGTCCCGGCGCGGCCACCACCGCCTCGCGGCTTCGTCCACTCACCGATGATCTCGCCGGTGTCAGCGTTCACCGCGGCGAGGTAGACCTCATCGGCCGAAAGCAGTTTGACAGTGTACGCCCAGACAGTGCGGTTCCATTCGAACGACACCGATACCGGCTCCCCGTCGAACGCTGTGGCGCCGGTGGCGAGCGCATCCCGCCAGCTCGTGGCGAACTTGGTCTTCGTGAGGTCGGCATCAAACGGCGTCGCACCAACTGACGGGTCCTGCGTCCCCGCATCCGGCGTAGCCTCGGGGGTAGCCGGAGACGGGGCCTCTGAGGTCTCTGGCGGGATCGCCGTGACCGTGGGCGCGCAGCCTGAGAACAGCAGCACCGCCCCCAACGCGCCTGCGATTGTGAGTGTAGATGCTACGTGGCGCATGGCCTCAACCTCCCGATCATCGTTCTGCACCTCCATGGTAGCTGAGCGACGTCTGTGGCCCCTGAGGTTAACGCCAGTGATCCTCCACAAGAATCTCGGGCACCTTGAGCCCGTAGATCGCGAGGCCCGAGGCCCAGATCGCGCCGCAGCCGGCGCGCAGCAACTCCATCGGCGAGTCGCCCTCTGCAAGCACCTTCACGATGTGGCCGTCCATACGAACCTTCGCAGACCCCACCCGCACGGTGCCATCTTTCAGCGTCTCAGCACGCATGTATGGCTTGTGCAGTTCGTCGAGCGAGGCGACGATGTAGTCAGGCCGCATATCCGCAGACGCGGCGATGAGCTGCTTCGGCCTGTCGACGCCAGTGAGCACGAACAGCGATGGAATGCCCGCCGCAACAGCACCCTTGATATCCGTGTCGAGGCGGTCGCCGAGCATCAGGGCGTTGCGCGAGCCGAACCGCTCAAACGCCGCCTCATAGATCGGAGTCTCAGGCTTGCCCGCGAAATCTGGGAGCCGCTGAACGGCGGTGTGCACCGCAGACACGAGCGTCCCATTTCCCGGCGCGATGCCGCGCGAGCGGGGAATCGTCCAGTCAGTGTTCGTCGCGATCCACGGCAACGGCTCGCGCCCGGGCTCTTCCTGCAGCGCGTACGCGGCCTCGGCAAGCTGTTCCCACCCGACGTCTTTCGCGAACCCCTGCACTACTGCGACGGGATTGTCGTCAGCGCTGCGGGTCCACTGAAAGCCTGCTTTCTCGAGCTCGTGGGTCAGCCCCTCGCCCCCAACAACAAGCACCCGAGACCCCGCAGGGACGACCTCGCGCAGCAGCGCAACTGCCGCCTGGGGCGAGGTAATCACATCGGCGGCGGTAGCGCGCAGCCCGAGCTCGGTAAGGTGCGCCGCGACGGCCGCATCGGTGCGCGCAGCATTGTTCGTAACGTACCCCACGCGGGCCTGCTCGGCAGCGAGGTTCAGCGCTTCCACGGCACCGGCGACTGCTCCGTGCCCACGATAGATAACTCCATCGAGGTCGGTGAGCAACACCTCCCGGCCTTCCACGGGTGCAGCATCAAACCTCTCACGCCTACCGAACAGGGCCATCGTGTTACTCCTTTTCGTCCCGCTCAGTTGCAGCGGCGAGCTCCTCGGTCTCCGCCTCAGCGGCCTCTGCCACTGCTTCTGCCTCTGCCTCTGCCTCTACGAACGCGTCAAGATACTCGTCCGACTCGGCGTCTGACTCCTCTGAGTCGTCTGAATCTGCCGCATCCGCTGACTCCCCGGAGTCTTCTGAGCCCTCGACGCCCGGGAGGTCACTGGAGACCGCTGCCGCCTCAACGCCGTCCGCACCTGCGTGCTCACGACCTTCGTCATCAGCATCCTCGCGAGCTTCGTCGTGATAGAGGTCTTCGTACTCGGTGATCTCGAGCACCTCGATCTCGTCCATTCCGCCGAAGTGCTCCTCGAGCGCGGCCTCTGCCCGATCCGCGTAAGCGAACCATGTCTTTGCCTCGTCGACACGACCGAGATCCTCAAGGACCGTCGCGTACGCGCCGAACAGCTCTGGGCTCCAGGAGAAGCCCTTCTTCGGATCAAGCTCAGGAATTTCGAGTTCAAACAGCGCCTGCTGCGTCTGACCAAGGTCGAGACGAGCACCAGACATCGCGATAGCAAGGTGAACACGATCAGCCGTATCAAGGGTAGAAGGGTCAACTTCAAGCCCCGTCTCAATCGCCTTCTCTGGGCGGCCCAGGCCGCGCTCAGAGTCAACCATGATCGCGAGGTGAGTGTCACGGCCGCTCAGACGGCGGAACGTGCGAAGTTCACGGATCGCGAGCGCGAAGTCACCGGTTCGGTAGGCAGTCATCGCCAGGGTCTCACGGGTGACAGGAATGCGCCCTGCACGCCTGCTCGCAGAGATCGCATGCTGGTGAGCAAGCTCAGGATCGTCTTCAATCAACTCCGCAGCCATCGCAAGGTGTAGTGCGACGCGCTCCTGCACCTCAGGCTGCAGGGTCTTCAGCTCGTTACGGGCAGACGGGTGCAAGTCGTTGACCCGAATGTGGTCTGCAATGATCGGGTCGTCGTGCTCGCTGCGCACCGGACGAAGCGAATGCTGGAGCCGCTCCTCCTCGGTAAACTCGCGGTCCTGGCCGCCACGGTCGCTGCGGCCGCCACCGCGTGTTCCGCCGCGCCCCCTCGAATCGCTCTCGCGCCGATCGTCGCGGCCACCGCGGAAGGCAGGCCGATCGCCCCGCTGCCCGCGATCATCGCGATCCCCGCGGTACACGGGACGATCGCCACGGGGGGCGCCATCGCGGTCACCGCGGTACGGAGCGCGATCTCCGCGCTGCTGGCCGCGATCATCACGATCGCCCCGGAACTGGCGACGCTCGCCACCGTCACGGTCGCCACGGTACGCGGGGCGATCCCCACGCTGGCCACGGTCGTCGCGATCACCGCGGTACGGAGCACGGTCCCCACGCTGAGCACGATCGTCGCGGTCACCACGGTACGCCGGGCGATCACCGCGGTACGCGGGACGGTCGCCACGCTGACCACCGTCACGCTGACCACGATCGTCGCGATCACCTCGGTATGAGGGACGGTCACCGCGCTGGCCACCGTCACGATCACCGCGGAACTGGCGACGCTCGCCACCGTCACGGTCGCCACGGTACGCGGGGCGCTCCCCTCGCTGGGCACGATCGTCACGGTCACCGCGGTAGGGAGCACGGTCCCCGCGCTGGCCGCCGTCGCGGTCGCCACGGTAGGGAGCACGGTCACCACGCTGCTGGCCGCGATCGTCGCGATCGCCACGGAACTGGCGGCGATCGCCACCTTCCCTGTCTCCTCGGTACGCGGGCCGGTCGCCGCGCTGTCCGCGATCGTCACGATCACCGCGGTACGGGGCACGGTCCCCGCGCTGGCCGCCGTCACGGTCGCCACGGTAGGGAGCACGGTCGCCACGCTGCTGGCCGCGATCGTCGCGATCGCTACGGAACTGGCGACGCTCGCCCCCCTCGCGGTCTCCTCGGTACGCAGGCCGATCACCGCGCTGTCCGCGATCGTCACGATCACCGCGGTACGGGGCACGGTCACCACGTTGGCCGCCTTCGCGCTCACCACGGTACGGTGCACGGTCGCCACGACCGTCACGGTCGCCGCCGTACGAGCGGCGATCATCGCGCCCACCGTAGGAGGAGCGTCGGTCGTCACGGCCTCCGCGATCATCGCGCGGTGTGCGATCTCGATCGTAGCCTGAGCTCCGGGGACGGTCACCACTTGAACGGCGCGGACGCCCGGATTCCTCGGGTCGGTCCTGTCGGTCGTTCATGTGATTCTCCCTGTGTGATTGTTATCTCTACGAGACTGTGCTTCTCAGTCTACAAAATGAAAAAGGGGCTGTTCAGACGAGGCGACCATCTTGGTCAGCTTCATCTGAACAACCCCTTTCAATAAAGGTTGTTCGGCGGTGTCCTACTCTCCCACGAGGTCCCCCTCGCAGTACCATCGGCGCTGTCAGCCTTAGCTTCCGGGTTCGGAATGTGACCGGGCGTT